>NZ_JBMULZ010000018.1:0-184988 GCF_049534875.1 Uniformispora flossi | reverse complement strand
GGTCCACACCGTCGACTGATCTCGGATACTCGTATCAGAGCACGCTCCGGACCCCACCCCCGACCGCACCCCGAACCACCTGGCAGAGCACGCTCCGGACCCCACCCCCGACCGCCCCACCCGAGGCCGCCGCACCTCCAACCGCACCTCCAACCGCGCCTCGGGCAGCCCCACCAACCACCCCGCCGACCGCCCCCTCCCCGTCCCCGACCTCTCCCTCGTCGTCCTCATAGGCACCACCGGCGCCGGCAAGTCGACCTTCGCGCGTACCCACTTCCGCGGCACCCAGGTCCTCTCCTCGGACTTCTTCCGCGGCATGGTGTCCGACGACGAGAACGACCAGGCCGCGTCGAAGGACGCGTTCGCGCTGCTGCACCACGTCGCGGGGGTGCGGCTGGCCGCCGGGCGGCTGACCGTGGTCGACGCGACGAACGTCCAGCAGGGTGCACGGGCGCAGTTGGTGCAGTTGGCGCGGGAGCACGACGTGCTGCCGGTGGCGATCGTGCTGGACGTCCCGGAAGACGAGTGTTTCGCGCGGAACGCGCAGCGGGAGGACCGCAAGCACCTGCCCCGCAGCGTGATCACGCGGCAGCGCCGGGACATGACGCGGTCGCTGCGGCATCTGGAGCGCGAAGGGTTCCGCAAGGTGCATCACCTGCGGGGTGTCGAGGAGATCGCGGCCGCGCGGATCGTCCTCGAGAAGCGGTACAACGACCTCCGGCACCTCACCGGGCCGTTCGACATCGTCGGCGACATCCACGGCTGCCGCGCCGAACTCGAGACGCTGCTGGCGCGGCTCGGCTACGCACTCGTCCGCGACGACACCGGGCGGGCCGTCGATGCCGTGCACCCGGACGGCCGTACCGCGGTGTTCGTCGGCGACCTCGTCGACCGCGGTCCGGACACGCCGGGCGTGCTGCGTCTGGTGATGGGCATGGTCGCGGCCGGGCATGCGGTCTGCGTCCCCGGCAACCACGAGAACAAGCTGCTGCGGGCGCTGCGCGGCCGCAAGGTGAGCGTCACCCACGGGCTCGCCGAGTCGCTTGCGCAGCTGGAGGCGGAGAGCGACGAGTTCCGGGCCGAGGTCGTGGCGTTCTGCGACCGGCTGGTGAGCCACTACCTGCTCGACGGCGGCAGCCTCGTCGTCGCGCATGCCGGGCTGCCCGAGAAGTACCACGGCCGCACGTCGGGCCGGGTGCGCAGCTTCGCGCTGTACGGGGACACGACCGGCGAGACCGACGAGTACGGCCTCCCCGTCCGCTACCCGTGGGCGGAGGAGTACCGCGGCCGCGCGACCGTCGTGTACGGCCACACCCCCATGCCGCGCGCCGAATGGGTGAACAACACCATCTGCCTGGACACCGGCTGTGTGTTCGGCGGTGAGCTGACCGCGCTGCGGTACCCGGAGCGCGAGCTGGTGGCGGTGCCCGCCGAGCAGGTCTGGTACGAGCCGGTCCGGCCGCTGCGCGCCGCCGCTCCCGGCGGCCGGGACGGGCGCCCCTTGGCGTTGTCCGACGTGCTTGTGCCCGACGACCCGATGGGCCGCCGGGTCGTGGAGACCCGGACCGGCGGCCGGGTGATGGTGCGCGGCGAGAACGCGGCGGCGTTGGAGGTGATGAGCCGGTTCGCGATCGACCCGCGGTGGCTGGTCTACCTGCCGCCGACGATGGCGCCGTGTGCCACGTCGGACCGGCCGGGGCTGCTGGAGCATCCCGAGCAGGCGTTCGCGCAGTTCCGCGAGGACGGCATCGGCCTGGTGGTGTGCGAGGAGAAGCACATGGGGTCGCGTGCGGTGGCGCTGGTGTGCCGCGACCAGGAGGCGGCGCTGGACGCGTTCGGCATCGCCGAGGGCACGGGTGCGCTGTGGACGCGCACCGGGCGGTCGTTCCTGCCGTCGCCGGAGCTGACCGAGGAGTTCCTCGGCCGGCTGCGGGCCGCGGTGGACGCGGCCGGGCTGTGGGACGAGCTGGGGACGGACTGGCTGCTGCTCGACGCCGAGCTGATGCCGTGGTCGGCGAAGGCCGTGGAGCTGCTGCGCCGCCAGTACGCCGCGGTGGGTGCCGCGGCGGGTTCGGCGCTGCCCGCGGCCGCGGCGGCGCTGGCGCGCGCCGCCGCCCGCGGGGTCGACGTCGCGGATTTGTCCGCCCGTATCGGTACGCGGGAGGCGAACGCGCGGGCGTTCACCGAGGCGTACCGCCAGTACTGCTGGCCGGTCGAGGGTCTCGACGGGCTGCGGTTCGCGCCGTTCCAGGTGCTGGCCGGGCGCGGCGCGTCGTACACCGGCAACGGCCACGACTGGCATTTGGCGCTCGCCGACCGGCTGGTGGCCGCCGATCCGTCGGGGCTGCTGGCCCCGACCGGGCGGCTGGTGGTGGACGTGCGCGATCCCGGGCAGGTCGCCGCCGGGATCGCCTGGTGGGAGGAGCTGACCGGGGCCGGGGGCGAGGGCATGGTCGTCAAGCCGCTGGCCGCGGAGGGCGATCGGCCCGCGGGAACGCGGGTGCAGCCGGGTGTGAAGGTGCGCGGGCCGGAGTACCTGCGGATCATCTACGGCCCGGACTACGCCGAGCCCGAGCACGTGGAGCGCCTGCGGCACCGGCACCTCGGGCACAAGCGGTCGCTGGCGCTGCGCGAGCACGCGCTGGGCCTGGAGTCCCTCGACCGGCTCAGCGCGGGCGAGGGACTGTGGCGGGTGCACGAACCGGTGTTCGCGGTCCTCGCGTTGGAGTCCGAGCCGGTCGACCCCCGGTTGTAGCCGGGGCGCGGGGCTCGCCTTCCGGCACGTACCCCCGGCCCTCGGCCATGCGGCATTCCGCGTGGTCGAGGGCCGGGGGTTTGTGCGTATTAGTGCGGGTATTGATGCGCCATTGTCCGGATATGCCGCCGGTCGGGGCCGGTGTCCCGGTCGCCGGGAGTCGACGGTCCGCCGAGGCCGTGACTCCTGCGGGACGTCGGGGCGGTCGCTCGGGAGCGGGATCGCGAGTAGAGGGATTCGCCGATATCTGGTCGAATCTTCTTCAAAGCACCACAAAACATCACAAAGAACCACAGGAGTCTTCGCAACTCTCCACAACGTGATTCTTCGTCGCGCGTCCGTACGTTCCCGCGTGCGGTCGCGCCAGCTCGTGAGCGCCGATTTCAGGAGGATCGAGATGGGCCAACCAGCGGCTCCGTCGGGCGCGCCGGTCGCCGACGCACCGATCGCGGACATCCCCGACGCAGGCAAAGGTACTCTCGGGCTTCCGCAAGCCACCGCGCTGGTCATCGGCGGTGTCATCGGAACCGGCATCTTCCTGCTCCCGGCGACCCTCGCCAAATACGGCACCGTCTCGATTCTGGCCTTCGGGCTGGTCACGATCGGTGCCCTTTGCCTCGCCGTCATCTTCGGCAAGCTGGGCCGCCGCATCCCGTCGTCCGGTGGCCCGTACGCCTACGCCCGCGACGCGTTCGGCGAGTTCCCCGGCTTCCTCAACGCGTGGTCCTTCTGGATCACCGCGTGGGCGGGCAACGCGGGCATCGCCGTCGCCTGGGTCGGCTACGTCAACTACTTCCTGCACTGGGACTCGACGATCGGGAAGATCGTCATCGCCCTGGTCGGTCTCGCCGTGCCCGCGCTGGTGAACGTCTCCGGCGTCAAGAACATGGGCGCGTTCCAGCTGGTCACCACGGTGCTGAAGTTCGTGCCGCTGCTGTTCGTCGCCGTCGTCGGCCTCTTCTTCATGCAGAGCGCCAACTTCGGCCCGTTCAACGCCGCCGGCGGCAGCTTCCTGCACGCCCTCCAGACGTCCGCCGCACTCGTCGTCTTCGCCTACTCCGGCATCGAAGCGGTCTCCATCGCCGCCGAGCGCGTGAAGAACCCGGAGCGGAACATCGGCCGCGCGTCCGTGTACGGCACGCTCGCCTGCGCGGTGGTCTACATGCTGTCCACCGTCGCCATCTTCGGCAACGTCCCGCACGACCAGCTGGTCGGCTCGACCGCCCCGTTCTCCGACGCCCTGAACAACATGTTCGGCGGCAGCGTGTGGGGCGGCGTGATGGCTGCGATGGCGATCATCTCCGGCCTCGGCGCGCTCAACGGCTGGACGCTGCTGGTCGCCGAAATGCCCTACGCGGCGTCCCGCGACGGCATGTTCCCCAAGGCGTTCGGCAAGCTCAGCAAGGCCGGCGTCCCCACGGTCGGCATCCTGGTCGGCACCGTCCTGACGATCATCGTCATGGCCGTCAACTACCTGTGGTCCGAGGACGCCTTCGAGACGATCCTGCTGCTGGCCACCGTCACCACGGTCATCCCGTACCTGTTCTCCGCTTCCGCCCAGCTGTTCTGGCTGGTGACCCGGGAGCGGGCGGTCAGCCGCGGTGCCCTCGCCAGAGACCTGGCCATCGCGATCGTGGGCATGGCGTTCACGCTCTGGATGGTCTACGGCGCCGGCGAGGACGCGGTCCTGAAGGGTCTGATCATGCTGCTCCTGGGCATCCCCGTCTACATCTGGGTGAAAGCGTCCCGGGGTGAGTACGGACCCAACGAAGTCGTCCACGACAAGTCCGGAAAGGCGGTCGGCACGGCGTCCTCCACCGAGGAGTGACCCGCTCCGGCTCGCTGCGAGCGGCTCTTCACCGCTTCGAGCCGCTCCGAGCCGCTCGGTTCAACGGCCCCCACATCCGCGGGAGATCCCCGCACTGCCAAGGAGGTTCCCATGGGATTCAATGTCCAGTCGGAGACCGGGCGGCTCAAGCAGGTCATCCTGCACCGGCCGGACCTGGAGCTGAAGCGCCTCACCCCGACCAACAAGGACGAACTGCTCTTCGACGACGTCCTGTGGGTCAAGCGGGCCCGCGAGGAGCACGACGCGTTCGCGGACGCCCTGCGCGACCGGGGCATCACCGTCTACCTGTTCGCCGACCTCCTCAGGGAGACGCTCGGCAACGAGCCGGCCGCCAAGAAGCTGGTTCTCGACCGGGTGTTCGACGAACGCCAGTACGGCCTCCTCGCCGTCGACGAGCTGCGCGGCCTGTTCGAAGGCCTCGACATCCAGACGTTGGTCAAGCACCTCATCGGCGGCATCACCAAGCGCGAGATCCTCGAACGCATCGACGAACCGCACTCGGTCGCGTTCCACACCATGCACATGGACGACTTCGTCCTCAAGCCGCTGCCGAACCACCTGTTCACCCGCGACACGTCCGCATGGGTGTACGACGGCGTCAGCATCAACGCGATGCAGATGCCCGCCCGGCGCCGCGAAACCGTGCACTTCGAAGCGATCTACGGCTACCACCCGATGTTCGCCAAGGGCGACTTCAACGTGTGGAACCCCGGCCAGTCCTCCTACCCGGCGACCATGGAGGGCGGCGACGTCCTGGTCATCGGCAACGGCGCGGTGCTGGTCGGCATGAGCGAGCGCACCACCCCGATGGGCGTGGAAGCGCTCGCCCAGAAGCTCTTCCAGCACGGCTCCGCCACGAAGATCGTCGCCCTGAAGATGCCGAAGGCCCGCGCGTTCATGCACCTCGACACGGTCATGACGATGCTCGACGGCGACACCTTCACCAAGTACGCCGGCATGGGGATGCTCCCGTCGTACACGATCGAGCCCGGCGACAACGACGACGAGCTGAAGGTCACCGACCACCCGGCCGACGACATGCACACGGCCATCGCCAAGGCGCTCGGCCTGGACGGCATCAACGTGCTGGCGGCGACCCAGGACGTGCGCTCGGCCGAGCGCGAGCAGTGGGACGACGGCTGCAACGTCCTCGCCGTCGAACCCGGCGTGGTCTTCGCCTACGAGCGCAACGTCACCACCAACACCTTCCTGCGCAAGAACGGCATCGAGGTGGTCACGGTGCGCGGCAGCGAACTCGGCCGGGGCCGCGGCGGCCCCCGCTGCATGAGCTGCCCGGTGGAGCGCGAGCCGGTCTCCTGACACAGTGGCGATCTGAAGACAATCCGACGGAGCCCCCGCCGGCCCGGCCGGCACGTACGAAAGAAACCCCGGAGTCATGGCTTTCAACCTGCGCCACCGCAACTTCCTCAAGGAACTCGACTTCACTCCCCAGGAGTTCAAGTTCCTGATCGACCTGGCCGCGGACCTCAAGGCGGCCAAGTACGCCGGCATCGAGCAGCAGCGCCTCAAGGGCAAGAACGTCGCGCTGATCTTCGAGAAGACGTCGACGCGCACCCGCTGCGCGTTCGAGGTCGCCGCCCACGACCAGGGCGCGAACGTCACCTACCTCGACCCGAGCGGCTCGCAGATCGGCCACAAGGAGTCGATGAAGGACACCGCCCGGGTGCTGGGCCGGATGTACGACGCCATCGAGTACCGCGGGTCGAAGCAGGAGTACGTCGAGGAACTCGGCGCGTACGCGGGCGTGCCGGTGTGGAACGGCCTCACCGACGAGTGGCACCCGACGCAGATGCTCGCCGACATGCTCACCATGAAGGAGCACTCGGACAAGCCGCTGCACCACATCTCGTTCGCCTACCTCGGCGACGCCCGCAACAACATGGGCAACTCGCTCATGATCACCGCGGCCATGCTCGGCATGGACGTCCGCATGGTCGCCCCCAAGGCCCTGTGGAACGACGACGCGATCATCGCCAAGGCCAAGGAGATCGCGGCCAAGACCGGCGCCACCATCACCCACACCGAGGACGTCAAGCAGGGTGTCAAGGGCGTCGACTTCCTCTACACCGACGTGTGGGTCTCCATGGGCGAGCCCAAGGAGGTGTGGGACGAGCGCATCACGCTGCTCAAGCCGTACCAGGTCAACATGGACGTGGTGAAGGCGACCGAGAACCCCAAGGTCAAGTTCATGCACTGCCTGCCGGCGTTCCACAACCGGCACACCCAGGTCGGCGAGGACATCTACGAGAAGACGGGCATGGAGGCCCTCGAGGTCACCGACGAGGTCTTCGAAGCGGACTTCTCGATCGTGTTCGACGAGGCCGAGAACCGCCTGCACACCATCAAGGCGATCATGGTCGCCACGCTCGGCGACTGACTTCCCGCTCCACCTGCCCCCACCGGCGCGCGGGGGCGAACACCCTCAGGCCCGGGTGCCCGGACCGCCGACGACTGGAGCACCCGGGCCTGACGTTTCTCTGATCCGCCCGATTTGTTCGCATATTCGATCAAGGGAACTGCCATGCGCGTGGTTGTCGCTCTCGGCGGAAACGCCATGCTTCAGCGCGGGGAAAAGCCGGACGCGGACGTCCAGCTCGCCAACATCCGCAAGGCCGTCAAGTCCCTCGCACCGCTCGCCGAACAGCACGAGATCGTCGTGACACACGGCAACGGGCCGCAGGTCGGCGTCCTCGCGCTGCAGTCGGCCGCGGACAAGTCGCTGACCATCCCGTACCCGTTCGACGTCCTCGGCGCGGAGACCCAGGGCATGATCGGCTATTGGCTGCTCCAGTCGCTGCAGAACGCGCTGCCCGGCCGCCAGGTGTGCGCGCTCATCAACCAGACGCTGGTGTCGGCCGCCGACCCGGCGTTCGACAACCCGACGAAGTTCGTCGGCACCGTCTACACCGAAGCCGAGGCCAAGCAGGTCGCCGAGGAACGCGGCTGGGTCGTCAAGCAGGACGGGCAGTATTGGCGCCGGGTCGTCCCGTCGCCGCGGCCGCGCCGGGTGATCGAGACCCGGCTGATCCGGCAACTCCTCGCCTCCGGCGCCATCGCGGTGTGCGCGGGCGGCGGCGGTGTGCCCGTCATGCGCAACGAACTCGGCCAGCTCGTCGGCGTCGAAGCGGTCGTCGACAAGGACCTCACCGCGTCGCTGCTCGCCGAGGCGCTCGAAGCCGACGCGCTGCTGCTGCTCACCGACGTACAGCGGGTCATGCGCAACTTCGGGCAGCCGAACGCCGAGGAGATCCGCAACGCGACACCGGCGCAGCTGCGCGCCGAGGACTTCCCGGCCGGGTCGATGGGGCCGAAGGTCGACGCGGTGTGCCACTTCGTCGAGATGACCGGCGACATGGCCGCGATCGGCTCGCTCGAGCAGGCCACCGAGATCCTCGCGGGCAAGGCGGGCACCATCGTGACGCCGAGCGGGCAGTACCCGGAGCGCGGGCTGCTCTGAGCCGGGCCGGGTGGGCGCGAACGGCGGCGGCGTCCGGGGCACCGCCGCCGTTCCGTGCCGTCGGACGTTTCAGACCTGCTTCGCGACCTCGCCCGCGGCGCGCTCGCCGCTCTGCACCGCGGCGTTCAGCGTCGCGCCGTAGCCGTTGGTGTGCTCGCCGGCGAAATGGATGCGGCCTTCCTGGGTGCCTTCGTAACCGCCGAAGGTCGTGGTCTGGCCGATCTTGTAGAAGTGGTACGCCCCGTAGTGCCACGGGTCGATCGTCCACTGGTCTTCCCAGGCCCGCCCGGTGTACGCGGCGCGGGTGCCCGGCAGCAGGTTCTCGATCTGGTTGAGGAACCACCGCACGTCGGCCGACGGCGCGGGGCCGTGCGCCTGGCCGGTGTAGCGGGTGCGCGCCGTGTCGCCGCCGGGGAAGTTGACCAGCAGTGCCGGGGCACCGTCCGGGCCGCGCTCGACGGAGCCGTCCCATGCGGTCTGGTAGCCGCCGGGGCCGGTGTTGGTGATGCCGTTGCTGCCCGCCGCGGGCCACGTCTTGTGGTCCAGTTCGAGCGCCAGCTTGGCGTGCGCGCCCATGCCTTGCTCGGCGATCGCCCGGCGCTTGAGCGGCGACAGCCCCGACCCGCTCAGGTCCACGAAGCGCAGCGTGCTGAACGGCAGCGCCAGCACGACGTGGTCGGCTTGGACGTCGACCAGGCGGCCGAAGTGGTTGAAGGTGAGCGTGTAGCTGCCGTTGCCGTTGCGGCGCAGGGCGACGAGTTCGTAGCCCTGCTTGACCGCGCCGCTGGGCAGTTCGCGGACCATGCCGGAGACGACCTGGTCGTTGCCGCCCTTGAGGTGGTACAGCTCGTCGAAGCCGCCTTCGTCGGCGGCGGCGGTCGCGGCGGCCGGGGCGCCTGCTCCGTCGCCTCCGGAGCCGTAGAAGCCGACGAGTTCGAGCGCGGACACCTCGTAGGCCTCGCCGCCGCTTTCCAGCTGGCGGGTCTGCATCATCTGGCCGATCGAGGAGCGCGGGTCCAGGCCGATGCTGTCCATGTACTCGAGGTACGACATGCGGTCCAGACGCCGCGCGGTCGGCGTGGAGTCGTTCCAGCGCGGCCGGCCCATCGCCGCGAAGTCCTTGCTGATCTGGGGCATGAACTCGGCGAGGTCGGCGGGGTAGCCGAGGTACTTCTTGTTGTTGACCCAGGCGTAGTACTCGCCGGTGTCCAGGGCGCCCCCCTGGTGGCGTTCCTTCTCGATGCCGAAGCGCTGCGCGAGAGCCAGCAGTTCGACGTCCTCGGTGCTGACGAACGAGCCGCCGTGCTCGCTGACCATGCCGTCCGAGAAGTAGTCCCGGAGGGTCCAGCAGCGGCCGCCGACGTGGGTGGTGTCGGCCTCGTAGACGGTCGACGCGATGCGACGCGGCCCGGTCCACAGCTGGTGGGCGCAGCGCAGGCCGGCCAGGCCGGCGCCGACCACGACCACGCGCGGGGCGGTCGCGCCGGCGGCGTGCGCCGAGGACAGCACGGTGCCGGGGAGTGCGGCGGCGGCCGCGGTGAGGCCGGCGGCGCCGAGGAAGCGGCGGCGGCCGAGCCCGGTGCGCGAGGCCTCGTCGTTCCCCTCGCGTTCCCGGCGGCGTTCGGTGTTCGCGGCGAACACGCCCGCGAGTTCGGCGGCGGGCATGCCGCGGCGTTCGGCTTCGCGGTGCAGGGAGAGCGCGGCGCCGAGCGGGTCGGGGGTGCCGACGCGGGTCCTCGAACGCAGCAACGATTTTGCGGACTTCATGGGCAAGTCTTCCCCTCGTCTGTCCGGTCGTGTTCCGGTGTGCGCGAACGCCGGAGACGCTCGCGTGCCGAGGCTGCGGACGGTGCGATTCTCGGCGGTGTGAAGGTGGTTCGACCCGGATCGAAAACGTGGAGCGCGCACGGAATGGATGGAGTGAATCGTGCGCACAACGTTGATGTCAACGATGTTGCGCTGCCTTGCGGGGAAGAACTTGTCCCGCAGCCAACGGGTTTGCGCACCCGCGCGACCCGAGTCCACTCTTCGGCGTGACTGCCCAAAAGGGGCGCCGAGTGTCACCATCGGCCTATGGCTGCCTCCGTGATGCCTGCCGCCGACACCCTCACCCGCACACTCCTGGCCGCCCGCGACGCCGATTGGCGCACGTGGACCCGCGCCGATCTCGAACGCGTCGCCGCATCGCTGTCGTGGCGCGTCGACGGCCTCGGCGACGACGCACTCGATCCCGGCGTCCCCGGACTGGCCTGCACCTGGACCGGCGACGACGAATGCCCGGTCCTGCGCTTCGAGGTCCTGGTACCGGCCCTCACCCCAGGACCCGACCTGCCGCCGTCCGCCGGACCGGGCCGCAGCCTCGGGTTCGGCGCCGGCCTCTCCGGAGAATCGTGGGGGCTGCCCGGCACCGGATTCCCGCGCGACCGCGACCGCGAACTCGACGCCGCACACACCCGGCTGGTCGCCTCCGTCACCGCCGCGCTGGGCCCCGCGCCGTGGCGCGGCGGACCGGGGGCATGGCTGCGCTGGCGCAACCGCAGCACGACCCTGCGGATCACCCGCGACCACGAGCGCGGCGCGCTCACCATGGAGCTGTTCCCGACCCGGCCGTGGGAAGCACGCGAACAGCGCCGCTTCGCGGACGCCGACGGACTCACCGGCCTGCCCTACGACTGGTGCGTGAGCCGCCCGGACCTGGCACTCGCCGAACTGTTCCTGCCGTTCGGCCCCGACCCGAACGACTGGGCCGACTTCGCCCGCGCCGTCCCCGAACTTCTCGCGTCCACCGTCGCGGACCTCCCGCTGGTCGGCTGGATCGAACCGATCCTGCTGGTCGTCGGCGAAATCGCCCGGCCGAGCCGCACCGTCGAACTCCGCATCGGCCAAGACCGGCTCGAACTCGGCGGCGTCCCCGGCCTCGCCCGCCAGGTGTGGCTCCGCCCCGGCGGCGAACACGGGCGCCGCGCGGGCGGATTGCTGCTCGACGCCTTCGCCGAGTGGGGCATCACCACGGCCTCCGCCATGCGCGTGCGCTCGTGGACCAGCGGCGGCTACGTCGACTTCCCCGGCCTCGGAGTTCGGCCGGAGGGCGCCCACCCCGACGACGTACGATGAGCCGCCGCGCCGCCCGCGCTCGGCGGGGGGCGGTACGGAACGGTGCGGTGGCGTTCGGCTTTTCGGCGGGCCGCGTGCGCGCGGCGGGCCTGGTGGAGTGGCAGCCCGACGTTTCCGGCGAACGCCCGGTCTGGCGGATCACCCTTGACCCGGCGTCGGCGCTGCGCGCGGTTCCGCTGGGCGCGGCGCCCGACGGAGCGCGCCTGGATCTGCCTTTCGCGAGCGGATTCCGGCCCGGCTTCCTGTACACGGCGTGGCTTGATGTCGACGGCGAAGGCCTCGGCGCCGCGACGGTGTCGTTCGCGCCGGGCGACCTCACTGCGGGACCGGGCGTGTACTTCCTCGAAGAGCGCTCCACCGTACAGGCCTTCGCCAAGGAAGCCCGCCGCGTCTGCAAGGCGAACGTGTGAGCGGGCGGGTCGGCGTGCGCTGCACGAGGGGGTGAAAGGGCTCGGCGACGGCCCGACCCGTCGTGTAGCGTGAACGGCCTTGCCCGGGGTGCCGCGGGCGGGTCCGGCGGTTCGGAAACCGCATCAGGACCCCGCGGCGAAACCAAGAGCGAGCGATTCCCCTGACCGACCGACGCCGCGCGTCGGGCGTTCCGCCTACGCGCGCACATGTCGGCGCGCGGCCGCGGGCCCCCGGCGCGGGAGGAGTTCGTCATGCCGTTCGCCGCCGCATGTCCGGAAACGGACCGACCCGACCGACCACCGCAACCCGCCGCCCGCCGGGGCCTAGCCCCCGCCGCCGAGAAGGCGCGCTGCTTCGGCGCGCTCGCCGCCGCCGGCTACCGGCGCTACGCCACCTACCGCCAAGCCGCCGTCGCGGGACTGTTCACCAACATCGTCTTCGGCGCGATGCTGTGCGCCATCATGCTCGCCGCCGCGCACGGCGGAAACACCCCCGGCGGCTACACCGCCGCCCAGCTCGTCGCCTTCGTCTGGATCGGACAAGGGCTGCTCAACGTCGTCTACATGTGGGGCTGGCGCGAATTCTCCGACCGGATCACCTCCGGCGACGTGACGTCGGACCTGCTGCGCCCGGTGGACCCGATCGCCGCGTACGCCGCCGCGGACCTCGGCCGCGCCGCCCAGGCGATGCTGTGGCGCTGGCTTCCGCCGGTGGTGTTCGGCCTGCTCGTGTACGACATGTACATTCCGCACCGCGTCGCCACCTACCCGCTGTTCGCGGCCTCCGTCATCCTGGCCGTCGTGGTCAGCTTCGGCGGCCGCTACCTGGTCAACCTGACCGCGTTCTGGCTGCTCGACGTACGCGGCCCGTTGATGGTGTGGGGCATCGCCTCGGCCGTGCTGTCCGGCAACTACTTCCCGCTGCGCTTCCTGCCCGAGTGGACGCAGTGGCTGGCATGGGTGGCGACCCCGTTCCCGAGCCTGTTCCAGGCACCGCTGGACGTCGCGGTGGAGCGCACGTCCGTGGCCGCCGCCTCCGCGACCGTCCTGGTCCAAGCGCTGTGGGCGGTCGTCTTGTACGCGCTGTGCGTGCGCGTGCAGCGGCGCGGCGTCGTACGGCTGGTGGTGCAAGGTGGCTGACAGCGTGCGCGTCTACCGCGCACTCGTCGGAGCGCAGATCCGCAGCCAGAGCCAGTACCGGGCGTCCTTCCTGCTCGACGTCGGCTTCACCACGCTCTTCTGCGCGATGGAAATCGTGTCCGTACTCGTCATCTTCCGGGTCACCCCGGGACTGGGCGGATTCGACGTCCGCGAAGTCCTGCTGATCGCCGCCCTGTGCCAATGCGGCTTCTACTGCGCCGACCTGCTCGTCGGCAACGTGGAACTCGTCTCCAAGTACGTGCGCACCGGACTGCTCGACTCGGTACTCATCCGGCCCCGCAGCAGCCTCGGCCAACTCCTCGCCCTCGACTTCCCGTTCCGCAAAGTCGGCCGCGCCGTGCAAGGCGTGGTGATCTACGCCGTCGCGCTCTGGTGGGCCGGGGTCGCCTGGACACCCCCGCGCGCCGTGCTGGCCGTCGTGGCACCGGCCGCCACCACGACGCTGTTCGCCGCGGTCTTCGTCGCGGGCGCGACGGTCGCGTTCTGGTGGATCGACTCCGGCGAATTCGCCAACGCGTTCACCTACGGCGGGCGGACGTTCGGCTCGTACCCGATGGGCATCTACCCGCTGTGGCTGCGCGACGTCTTCGCCTACGGCCTCGGCATCGCCTTCGCCGGCTACCAGCCCGCCCTCGCCCTGCTCGGCCGCCCCGACCCGCTCGGCACCCCCGCATGGGCGGCCTGGCTCAGCCCCGCGGTCGCCGCCGTCGCCTGGGCCGCGGCACTCGCACTCTGGAACACCGGCATCCGCCACTACCGCAGCACCGGCTCGTGAGGAGGACCCGACGATGACCACCACGACCACCACGAACACCCTCGCCGTCCACGCCCAAGGCCTGCGCAAAGACTTCGAGGTCAAACGCAAAACCGGTCGGCTGCGCCGGGAAACCCGCACCGTCTCCGCCGTCGACGGCGTGGACCTCGCCGTCGCCCACGGCGAAACCGTCGGCTACATCGGCCCGAACGGCGCCGGAAAATCGACCACGCTCAAAATGATGACCGGCATCCTCACCCCCAGCGCCGGCGACCTGCGCGTCTGCGGCCTGGAACCGGTACCGCGGCGCCGGCAGCTCGCCCGACGCATCGGCGTCGTCTTCGGACAACGCTCGCAACTGTGGTGGGACCTGCCGCTGCGCGAGTCGTTCCGCCTGCTCCGGCACGTCTACGGCGTTCCGGAAGCCGACCACGCCCGCCGCTACGCCCAATGCCGCGACATGCTCGACCTCGACGAATTCCTCGACACCCCGGTACGCCAGCTCTCGCTCGGCCAGCGGATGCGCGGGGAGATCACCGCGGCGCTGCTGCACGGCCCCGACGTGCTCTTCCTCGACGAACCGACCATCGGCCTGGACGTCGTCAGCAAGCAGTCCCTGCGGACCTTCCTCGGCGACCTCGGCGCGACCGGCGACGTCACCATCGTCCTCACCACCCACGACCTCGCCGACATCGAACGCCTCTGCCCGCGCCTGATCGTCGTCGACCACGGCCACGTCGTCCACGACGGCACCCTCGCCGCCCTCCACACCCGCTACGGCTCCCGCCGCCGGGTGGTCGTGGACCTCGACCGCCCCTACGACGAGCTGCCGCACGTCGCCGGGGTGAAGGTGGAGCAGGTCGAGGACGACGGCCACCGGCTGGTCTTCACCCTGGACGGGGTCCCGGCCGGCGCCCTCATCGCGAGCCTGGCCCAGCTCGGCGGCCTCCGCGACGTCGCCGTACAGGAGCCGGACATCGAGGAGGTGGTGGCTCGGTTGTATGCGGCGGCGTGAGCGGGCGGTGGCTCGGTGGTGTGCGGCAGCGGGGAGGGCGTCCGTGCGTCGGTTGTACGCGGGGGCGTGACGGCGCCGGGCTGCACTCGGCGGCGTGGGGAGGTCGCGGCTCGGCTGTATGTGCGGGCCTGGGAGGTGGCGGCGCGCTGATACGTGGCGGCGTGAGGTGGAGTGGTGAACGGGGCGTGGGGTGATGGGGCGGGTCGCTGTGGTGAGCGCGGGCGAGCAGGGGGAGTGAGGCGGTGCTGTCGGACGGGCGGCGGGCGCGGGCCGGAACGGTCCGCGTCGCCGCCCCCGCGTCGCCGCCCCCGCGTCGCCGCCCCCGCGTCGCCGCCCCCGCGTCGCCGCCCCCGCGTCGCCGCCCCCGCGCGCCCCGGAGCCCTGCCAGCCTCCGCCTGCCCGCACTGTCGAGCCGGTCGTGTCGGTCTCAGCGTCGGTGCCCGGTGTGGCGGGAAGTGCCCTACCTCCGCATGTGCCCGCGTCCTGGAACGGTAGGTTGGCCCCTTGTGTCCGGCGCCGGGGTCGGATGCCCGGAGGGCGGGGTGGTCCCGCTGCTCGGCGGTCGGGCTGCTGCCTTCGCCCGGGCGATCGACGACGAGGGAGAACCGCCGTGCTCATGAGGGACGCGCGCGCCGCGCTGTGTGATTACGGGCGGCGGGTGGTCGAGCGCGGGTACGTCGTCGGGAGTTCCGGGAACCTCAGCGTGCGGGACGGCGACCTGATGGCGGTCACGCCGACCGGTGTGCAGCTCGACCGGCTCCGGCCCGAGGACTGCCCGGTCGTGGATCCGGCGGGACGGGTCGTGGACGGACGGCTTGCGCCCTCGTCCGAGACGCCCATGCACTTGGCGCTGTACGACACCGCACCCGACGCGAGCGCGATAGTGCACACGCATTCGGTGTTCGGCGCGGTCGTCGCCACGACCCGCGAGGTCCTCCCGGCTATTCACTACAACGTGCTGCTGTTCGGCGGGCGTGACGTGCGGGTCGCGGACTATGCCACGTACGGCACCGCGGATCTCGCCCGCAATGTCCGAGGCGCACTCGCCGGCGGGCGTACCGCGGCGTTGCTGGCCAACCACGGCGGGGTCACGCTCGGGACGGATCTCGACGAGGCGTTCGAACGTACGAGCATCCTCGAATGGCTGTGCGAGGTCTACGTCCGCGCCTGCGGCATGGGCACGCCGCGGATCCTCGACGACGCCGAACTCGCGGACGTGGAAGCCCGGATGCAGGGCTGACCCCGCCACCCGCAGGGGTGAACCGGGACGAGTTGAGTACGCGTACCCAGGCGCCCCGACGCCGCCCCGGCACAGACTGGTCGCATGACGAAACACGCGGTCGGCGATGTCTACCGGGACCCCGCGCGCTTTGCCGACGGACCGTACGGCCCCCGCGACCCCGGCTCGCCGCCGCCCGGCGCGCCGCGGCCGCACGGCCACTACACCGTCGAATTCGACCCCGAGCGCGGAGCGTTCCTGGTCTATCCGGTGGACCCCGCACAGGCCTACGCCGATCCCGCGCACGACCACGCGGCGCCCGAGCGCTCCGGGAGCACCGGCGCCGTCGTCGCGACCCTGCTGGCCCTGTGGCCCGCCACGCTCTTCGAAATGCTCGTGCTGCCGATGCTCGCGGGACTATCCGCCGCGCACGACGGTGCGGGCAGCGGCGAAGTCGCCGCGATGACGGCCGCGTTGCTCGGCGCGCCCGTCGTCGCGACCTGCGGCACCATCGCCGTGTTCACGCTGCGCGGCACCGCGCGCCGGTGGGCCGTGTTCGCGTGGGGCGTGGCCCTCGTCATGATCTGGGTCGTCGTCGCCGGCGTCGCCTCGGGCGGTGGTTACCCGAACTGACGACGCCGGCTCGGGCGTGCCGCGGGGTCAGCGGTACACGTCGACGACGATCCGGCTCGGGTTCGTCAGCGGCATCGTGCGGACTTCCTTGACCGTGCCGCGGGTCGCGACGCCGACGTTGAGGTGGCCTTCGAAGTCGCACGTCACCGCGAAGCCGGTGACGCGCGCCAGGCCGGGCGTGAGGACCAGCCGCGGACCGGTGTACGTCGGGTTGCCCGACGCGTCGTGTGCCGTGCCCGCTGCCTGCACCTCGAAGAACTGGTCGCCGGGCAGCGGGATTTCGGCGCCGGAAGCACAGTTCGTGAGCGGGGCCGGGCCGCCCGAGATGCCGTACGCCGGGACGCCGCCGGAGAAGTCGAGGACGACACGGTCGAACGTCGGGTGCGCGCCGGAGCGGATGTTCGTCAGGTAGCTGTCCGCCGCGGCGACGGACACGGCCGTCCGGGCGGGCGCCGCGCCGGCCGCGGTGGGCAGGAACGCCGCCGCGGCGAGGGCGAATGCGGCCGCGGTACGGGGATCGGGTGCGGCGGGACGTGGGCGGGAGCATGAGTCCTCCTGCTGCGTGGTGCCGGTGGATTCCGACGGGGTCGCCGTCGGACGCGGAGGCCGTGGCGGGGCCCGCGTACCCGTGACGACGCGATGGCACCGCCGTCGGGTTGCTCCGGAGAATAACGATTCTGCACGGAATGTCCGCATGATCCGCGACGTGTCGGACGCACACGTTTTATGGGGCACGCGAACGATCACCCGCACTCACCCCTTGCGCCGAACGCCTCGTCACTCGTGCGGATGAATAGGGGCGTTCCGGCTGGCGCGGGGCGGGCGGGAGCGCGAGCGTACTGGCGGACGGGTCGCCGCCTGGCGTCCCGTCACTCGTATTTTCGGGAGGCTGTCTCATGGATCGGCGCCGCGTCGGATCCTGGTGTGCCGTGGTCCTGTTGGCCGCCGGAGGGGCCTCCGCGTGCGGCGGTTCGCGCGACAGCGTCGCCCCGGCAGGCAGCGTGCCGTCCGGCGCGACCCCGGCCGCGGCCGACGAGGGCGCCAAGGCCCAACTCCCGCGCGGCGGCGCCCCCGGACGCCCGGCGGGCCACCCGACGGGCCCCCAGCCTCTGCACAGCGGCGTCCCGCTCCCCCCGCAGGAAGCCGCGTCGGTACGCCCCGAGGAACCGTCGTTCGTCCCCGGCGAAGTCCCGCCCACCGCCCCGCCGGCAGGTGCCCCGACCCCCGACGCATCACCCACCCCGGCCGCACCTCCGCCGGCCCCCACGGCGGCACCCCCGACCCCGCCGGCCCCACCGACCGGCAACCCGTCGCCGGAACCGACGGGGGCCGGCCCCAAGCCGTCGGGGGCGACGGGCTGAGGCAGGGCGACGACGAGGCCGGGCTTTACGGCGGACTGACGTTCCACGCCGTCGGCAGGTCCGCCTCGCAGAACACGCAGACATAGAAGTCGTCGCGCACCACGTTGACTTCGCGGCAATCGACGCAACGGCGGAAGACCACCGCCGGGGTGAACCCTCCCGGGTGGGAGATCCCGAGACGCCCGAGTGCCGCTGCCACGACCGACCACGAGGTGATGTCAGGGCAGTAGCCCGTGGAGTGGTTCGTGACGTACGAGGCGGACCAAGCGCCGGTGAAGGCGATTTCCCCGGCCGCCCCCACCGGCTCGCCCCCGGCGCAGGCGACGTGCTCGCTGCGCCGCGGTGCCAGGCGCAGAAAGCCGTCGGTCGTGACGACGTAGGTGAACGGCTCGGCAAGGTCCTGCGGGGTCTGCGTCGACAGCCACTCGGCGAAGTCGCCGGGCTCGGCACAGCGGAACCCGGCGGGGCCGGGGGCGTGCCGGAGTTCGGGCGGACCGACGTAGGAGTAGCGCCGCACAGTGGCCGGGGTCGCGTCGTCGCCGAGCGCCTGCCGTTGACGCGTGGGCGCGACGAGCGGCCGAGGCGGTGGCGCGTGCGGCAGCGACGACCCGCCCGGCGGGTCGGCCGGCAGTCCGGCCGGCGAGTGCCCGTCCGCCGTCGTCACCCCGTCAACCCCTACAACCGCGGCCGGTCCGACCGCGACATCCAGTACAGCTGCTTGTGATGCCCGCCGGTTTTCTCGATCTCCTCGAGGCGGGTCCTTGCTTCGTCCTCGGTTTCGTACGAGGCGAGCAGGAACCGGGCGCCGTTGTCGTCCTGGCGCCATACCTGCCAGCGGATCGGTTTCTCCATGCACGGATTATGGACCGTCCGCGCCGCTGCCGGGCCAACGGGCGGCGGTCCCTCGTTCGGGTGATTCGGCTCAAGGCGTCGGGTCGGGGCCGTCGTGGTCGGCTTGCATGGATTCATGGGAAATCTTGTGAAGGTTCCGGTGAACGAACAGGCGCACCAGACGGGTTCCTCCCTGACGGCGGACGCCTTCGACGTCGCCCTGGCCGACCTCCTTGCTGCCGAAGCCGCCGTCGGCGACCGGGCCGCGCACCGCCCCGGTGTCGAACTCGTGCGTCTGGAGCCGGTGCTCGCGCCGGGGGCCGGGCCCGATCTGCCCGGGATACGGTCCATGGCGACCGCCTTGGCGGGGCCGGGCAGACGGGCGGACACGCTGCGCCGCGTGTCCGAACTGGCCTTCCTGCTGGCCGGGCTGGCCGAGTTGGGGCGGCACGCCCTCGTCGCCGACCTGAGCGAACTCGCCGTCCGGCACCTCGCGGCGAATCCGGCGCTCGCCGCCAACCCGCAGGACTGGGTGTGGGACGCCGCCGTCGACCTCGCCGACCTGCACGCTACGGCTTGCGCGCGGACCGGGCGTCCGCCGATGCGGATGCCGGCGCCACTGGGCTCGCCCCGCGCCGCAACGGCAGTTCTCGCAGGGACAGGGCCAGCACAAATCCGATGAGCGCGACCGGCACGCCGGTTGCGAACACCCAGGACAGCGCGTCCGCGAAGGTCGACAGCACCGCGGCGTGCGCGTCGGGCGGCAGCGCGTCGATCCGGTCGCGGGTCAGCGACGAATGATCGCCGCCGAGGGCGTCGGCCGCCGAATCCGGCAGGCCCGCCGCGAGACGATGGGTGAACACCGCCCCCAGGATCGCCACCCCGAACGACGAGCCGATCGACCGGCTGAACGAGTTCAGTGCGGTGGCCACCCCGAGATCGCGGTGCTCGACCGCGTTCTGCACGGCCAACGTGGTCACCGGCCCGATGGTCCCCAACCCGAGGCCCAGCACGACCAGCGCGATCAGCAGCCGCCAGTAGGGGCTCGCCACCCCGAGCGTCGTGAGCAGCGCCAAGCCCACCGCGGCCAGCAGCGTGCCGCCGACCGGGAAGCGCTTGTACTTCCCTATCCGCGTGATGATCCGGCCGCACACCGTCGAACACACCAGCATCGACAGCAGCATCGGGGCCAGCAGCAGGCCGGACGCCGTCGGGCCCCTGCCGTGCACGATCTGCTCGTACATCGGCAGGAACGTCCCCATGCCGACGAACAGGCAGCCCGTCACCAGCGTCAACGGGCACGCAATCCGCACCACCGCGTTGCGCGACAGCAGATGCAGCGGCACCAACGGGTCCGCCGCCCGCGTCTCCGCGAACACGAACAGGCCCAGCAGCCCGACCGCGCACACCGCCAGGATCACGATCGGGGCGGACAGCCACGGATAGGTCGTCCCGCCCCACGTCGTGCACAGGATCAGCGCCGCCGTCCCGCCCGCCAGCAGTAGGCCGCCGAGGAAGTCCAGGGGTTTGCGTTCGCGCCGCTGGGTCGGCGGGCGCAGGACGAAGCTCGTCACCACCAGCGCCACCGCGCCGAGCGGCACGTTGACGTAGAACACCCAGCGCCACGAGAGTTGCTCGGTGATCAGACCGCCCAGCAACGGACCGGACACCGACGACAGAGCGATCACCGAACCGATGAGCCCCTGATAACGGCCGCGTTCCGCGGGCGGCACGAGGTCGCCCACGATCGCCTGCGCGTT
Source organism: Uniformispora flossi (assembly GCF_049534875.1). Lineage (NCBI taxonomy): Bacteria > Bacillati > Actinomycetota > Actinomycetes > Kitasatosporales > Streptomycetaceae > Uniformispora > Uniformispora flossi. The sequence goes on along the minus strand of NZ_JBMULZ010000018.1, from coordinate 164,648 downwards.
GCTCATCAAGCCGCCCGCACCGAGCCCCTGGAGGGCGCGGAACGCGATGAGCGCCGTCATGCTCCCCGCGACGCCGCACAGCACGGAACCCGCGAGGAACACGCAGATCGCCGTCTGGAACAGGTACTTGCGGCCGAAGATGTCGCCGAGCTTGCCGTACACGGGCGTGGAGATCGCCATGGCCAGCGTGTACGCCGTCGTCACCCAGGCCAGGCGGTCGAGGCCGCCGAGGTCCGAGACGATCGTCGGCAGCGCGGTGGCGACGATCGTCTGATCGAGTGAGGAGAGCAGGATGCCGAGCATCAACCCGCCGAACGTCAACAGGATCTGGCGTCGGGTCAGGGGTGGAGGCGGTGCCGTGACGCCGGCGGATTTCCCTGGGGGCATGGCCGCAAGCTAGTTGCAGTGTGCAACGAAGTCAACGAACCGATGCGGTGGCGCGGAACGGGGAAACCGGCGCCGACCTGCCGCTTCACTGGTGCGGGGACGGCCGCGTCGGGGAGGAGGCAGCCGTTCCCCGGACTACGCGGCGGCGGTGGGAGCGGGCTGCCAGCCCTTCTGGCGGAGCAGGTCGACGATGCCGTCGACACCGTCGCCGCGCAGCCGCTCGACGACGCGCACGCCGTCGATCCGCGCCTTCATGTCGGCCGGGCTCAGGCCGCGGGCGATGCATTCCTTGGCCAGCTCGTGCTGGTTCGGCAGCAGCCCGGCGGTCAGCCACGCGTGCACCTGCGCCGCGCTCAGGTCGAGGCGCACCCACGCGGCGGCCATCTCGGAGCGCCACTCCGGGGTCGTCCGCGGGTCGATCTGCTTGATGACCCGGCTGATGTCGAGCTGCCGGTTCGCGCGCAGGTCGGGGACCTGGTGCGAGACGGACGGGCTCGGGATCGACGCGCGGCCCGCCGGCGCGTTGCGCGGCTGATTGCGGCCCTGCGGCAGGTTCGCCTGCCGGGAATCGGAATTGCGCTGGGACCGCGGCATCGGGGTCGCGCGGCGGCGCGGCTGGCGGCCTTCGAGCAGGTTCGCCAGCATGAGCCGTTCGAGCGCGTCCAGGTTGTCGTCCACCCGCATCACCCTTCCGTGAGACTGAGCGGCGGCTTCGAGAGACCGCGGCGACCATCCTGGCCCCCGGCTCCGACACCGCCACGCGCGGCTATGGGCGCACCCTCCTGGATGCGCCGCCACATACGCAGACGCTCCGGTCTTGCCCACGAACAGTGAGGTTCACACACGCGATCGATCAACCTTTCGCGGACATGTGACGATCCGTCAATCTGCTTGCGCCCCGGCGCGGTCCCGCATGCGCCGTGGCGTACGCCCTGGCGCGCCCACACGCGCATTTTGCGGGCGATGCGCAGGCAACCGGTCACCCTACGTGCTGTTTCCTGCCGAACACCGCAGGTCTGGTGTCGGTCATGATCCGACCCCCGTTCGGGGCATTAGGCTGGACCACCGCGCGAGGAGGTGGGCCCCGTGACACTGGGATACGACAGGTCCTGTTGGTTCACGCTGCCTGCCGAGCCCGCCGCCGTGCCCCAGGCACGCCGGGCACTGGCGGACCATCTGGCGTACTGGGGCCTCCCGCAGAGCCACGACCTCGGGTACGGGCTGCGCCTCATCGCCTCCGAACTCATCACCAACGCCGTCGAGCACGCCGCCGTCGTGTCGCCGGAGATCGTCGTGACGCTCACCGTGCACGACGGCTGGCTGTGGCTCGGGGTGCGCGACCGCCACCCCTACCGCCCGGTGGCGCTGTTGGAGACCGTCGACGACACGTCCGGCCGCGGCCTGCTGATCGTGCGGCAGATCGTCGACGAGACCGGCGGGCAAATCCACATCGAAGCGCACCCGGACGGCAAGACCCTGTGGGTCATCCTGCCGTGGCCGGTCGCCTGACCCGCCGCCGCCGCACCCCCCCCGCCGCGCCCGGCCCACCCCCGCCGGCCCCCTTCCGCACCGCTTCCGACCCACCGATGATCCACCGGACGGGTGACTCTGCCGTTCCGCGAAACTCCTCGGCCCGTTCGGGCGTTGAGCCGTCGGGCACACGGCAGGTGGCTGCGGCTGATCGGCGGGGAAGGTATGGGTTACGGTTCTCCGAAGTCTTCGTCCGGTCACCGGCCGGTCACCCGTGCCGCACACGGGAGCCCGACCGCGACGCACGTGCGCCGAACGCCACTGCGCGAGATTTTCCGCACGCCCCCGTGAACACCGCCCCACCGCACGGCCGTTGTCGATCAGGGGAGGTCTGCAGCACAGATGTCGCTTTCCGGTCAGGCGCCGACGACCAACGTCGCGGCGGCCCCGCGTCCCGGCCCGTCCGCCGGTTCGCCCACGCTGCCCCCGCAACCGGACGAACCCGAAGTCGAGCGGCCCGCCGACGCGGCGCGCGCCGCGGACCGGGCCGCCGTCGAAGCGCTGCTGCGCTGCCGGCTGCGCGAAGAGAACACACCGGTGCCGGACGGCCCCGAGGTGCGCCTCGCGCTGGGCGGCGAGCGGCCCGGCGGCGCGCCGGTGGTGCTCGCCGCGGCGCTGGCCTACCGGTCGCCCACCGGATGGCACCGGTTCGGCGCGGTCCGGCGCGGCACCGAGGCCGGCGGCACCGCCGAGGTCGGCGCCGCGGAACTCGCCGCGCTGCTGGCCGCCGAGCACGCACCGCAGAGTGCCGCGGAGTTCGCCGCGCGCGTCGCGGACTCGGTGGCCCGGACCACGTCTCACCTGGTCGTCCGGCGCGCCGAATTCGCGCTCGGCGGGGCCGCGTCGGCACATGTGTCGGCGGCCGGATCCGAGTTCCTCGACGCCGAACAGGCGCTCGTGCTCGGGCACCCTTTCCACCCGACACCGCACAGTCGGCAGTACGTCGACGAGCCGGAGGCAAAACGGTTCTCCCCGGAGCTGCGCGGGCGTTTCCCGCTGCACTGGTTCGCTGCGGACCCGGACGTCGTGCGCCTCGACGCGGACCTCCTCGGCCCTCTTCCGGAGATCTTCGCCGCGCTCGCCGGGCCCGGTCTCGACCGCCCGCCCGGCACCGTGGTCTTCCCCGCGCATCCGTGGCAGGCGCGCGAAGCGGTGGTGCGGCCGGGGGTCCGGGCGCTCCTCGACGCCGGGCACCTGCACGACCTCGGCCCCGCCGGGCCCGAATGGTCGCCCACGTCGTCGGTCCGCACCCTGTACCGCGCCGACGCCCCGGTGATGCTCAAGACGTCGCTCGGCGCCGAGATCGCCGATTCGCGGCGCGAGAACCTGCACGCCGAAATGCGCCGCGGCCTCGCCGTGCACCGCATCCTGGACGCCGGCCTGAAACGCGTCCTGCACGGCGCGCACCCCGGCTTCGACGTGCTGCGCGACCTGGGCTGGCTCACCCTGCGCGGGCCCGGCGCGGAGGGCGAAAGCGGCCTGGAACTCGTGGTGCGCGACAACCCGTTCGGACCACGCGACCGCGTGCTGTGCGTGGCCGGGCTCACCGCGGCGCGCCCCGACGCGCCTTCCGGGCGGTCGCTGCTCGGGCGCACCATCCATGCCCTCGCGCTGCACACCGGCCGCCCGCTGACGGAGGTCGCGGAAACGTGGCTGCGGCGCTACCTCGACGTCGTGGTGGCGCCGGTGCTGTGGCTGTATGCCGACTACGGGCTCGGTCTGGAAGCGCACCAGCAGAACATGCTGGTCGTGCTGGACGGCGACGGCTGGCCGATCGGCGGCCGCTACCGCGGCAACCAGGGCCACCACTTCTCCGCGACACGCGGCACGACGCTGGCGCGCTGGCTGCCCGCCGAAGTCCGCGACGACCCCGCCACGTGGGCGACCGACGCGGTCGTCGACGAACGCCTGGGCTACTGCGTCGGCGTCAACAACGTGCTCGGCCTGGTCGGCGCGATGGGCTCGCAAGGCCTGGCCGACGAGGAGCATCTGCTCGGCCACGTGCGCGCGTTCCTCGCGCGGGTCCGCGCCGGGCAGGCGGACCGGGACGCCGGCGACCTCATCGCGACGCTCCTGGACGCGCCCACGATCCGCTGCAAGGCCAACCTGCGCACCCGCGTCGCCGGGCTCGCGCACCCGTGCGACCCGGCCGCGAACCGCACCGTGTACGTGGCCGTCCGCAACCCGATCGCGGAGGGCTGACCTGCCGAAAGCCCGTACGAGGGACGCGCGGCGGGAGGATTCTGGGTTACGTTCGGCGTGTGCCGACCGGCTCGCGCCGAACGTCCAGGAGGGTACGTGCCGCTGCCCGACTACCCCGAACTCAACGGACCCGCATGGCAGGAGGCCGCCGCCGGACTCCTGATCGCGCTGCTCGCCGAGTACGCCGAGACCGGGCTGCTCGTCCCGCAGCCGGACGAACCGGCCACGGGGACGGACCCGGCGGCGGACGGCGACGGGTCGGCGGATACGGCGGAAACCGGGCCCGGAACCGCGCCGGAAGCCGAGCCGGGCGCCGAGCCGGGCAAAGAACGAGGCAAAGAGCGAGGCAAGGAGCCGGGCAACGAGCCGGGAGCCGAGGCCGACGGCGCTCCGGCATCCGGCGCCCCGGCGGACTTCGCCCCCGGACCCGACCCGGATGCCGAGGCCGGCCCGGCCCGCTACCGCCTCCACCTCGCGAGCCATGCCGTCTACTCGTTCCGCGCCCGGCGAGGCGCCTGGGGCACGTGGCGGATCCAGCCGGGCTCGGTCCTGCGGGTCGCCGACGGCGGTGCGGCGGCCGCCGAGGACCCGGCCCGGTTCGTCGTCGACGCACGCGCCGAACTCGGCCTGGACGAGGGCGGCGCGGCCCGCCTGGTCCGCGACGTCAACGCCGCCGTGGTCGCCGCGGTCCGCGACACCGCCCGGGACCGGCCGAGCGCCGCCGAGGCGGCCGAACTCCCGTACCTCGACCTCGCCGCATGGTTGCGCACGCTGCCGCGGCCGGACGGTGCCGATCCGGCGTTCGCGGCCACCGACACGGCCCGCTGGGCGCCCGCCGCCCGCAACCCCGTCCGGCTGCCGTGGGCGGCCGTGCACCGCGGCATCGGCCTGTGGCGCGGCGGTGCCGAGGCCGACGAACAGCGGCTGCTCGGTGAGGAACTCGAACCGTCCACCCGCCGCCGATTCACCGCCAAGCTCCGCGACCGCGGCCTCGACCCGGCGGACTACCGCTGGCTGCCCGTGCATCCGTGGCACTGGGACGCGACCGTGCTGCCGCTGTTCGCCGCGGACGTGGCGCACGGCCGGATCGTGCCGCTGGGCGACGGCGGCCCCGACCGCTACCTGCCGCACGACGGCGGCCGGGTGTTCACCAACCTCGACCGGCCCGGCCGCCGCGACGTCGTCCTGCCGCTCGCCGAACCGGGCGCGGACCCGGCCGCCCGGACCGCACCGCCGCATCCTGCGGCGGCCGCGTGGTTCGCCGAACGCCTGCGCGCCGACGCGTTCCTGGCCGAGACCCGCACGGTCGTCCTGGCCGACCTGGCGTCGGCCGCGGTGCGCCACCCCGACCTCGATCCGCACGCCGACCTCGGCCTGTTCGCCGCCGCCTGGCGCGAACCGCTCGCCGCCCGCCTCGAACCGGGGGAGCGGGCCCGCCCGCTCGCCGCGCTCACCCACCGCGACCCGGCCGGGACCCCGCTGATCGCCGAACTCGTGCGGCGCTCCGGCCTGGCCCCTCGCGAATGGCTGCGCTGGCTGTGCACCGCCACGATGCCGCCGCTGATCCACCTGCTCTACCGCTACGGGCTGGCCTTCCCGGTCACCGGAACCTCGCTCGTCCTGGTGTCCGACGCCGCCGAAGTGCCCGCGCGCCTGGTCCTGCGCGGTGCCGGAAGCGCGCCGCTGCTCTGCCACGGCGCCGGCGGACTGCCCTTTCCGGAAGCCGCCGGACTGCCCCTGCCGGGCAGCCGTCCCGCCGACGGTGCCCGGCTCCTCGCGGCCGCCTTGTTCGACGGCCCCATGCGCCGGATCGCGGCCCTCGCGGTCGACGAACTCGAAGTATCCGAAAAGGACTTCCGGGAACTGGCGGACGACGAGATCGACGGGTACCGCAGCCGGTTCCCCGACCTCGCCGAACGCCATGCCCTCTTCGGCCCGATCGAGCCCTCCCGGGTTGCGGAAAGTCCCTTGGACGCAAGCCAATTCGGCTACCTACTCTGGGACGGCGTACCGCAACCGCGCGGGCACACCAGGGGGACTGCATGCCGTACACCGCCGAAATAAGCCGGGCGCACCCGGGCTGCCTGGTCTTTCTCGTCGACCAGTCCAGCTCGATGTCCGACCCGATCGGCACCGCGCCCGGCAGCGACTACGGCGCGGCGCTGCCGCGCAAGGCCGACGTGGTCGCCGACTCGCTGAACCGGCTGCTGTTCGAGTTGTCGGTGCGGTGCGCGAAAGAGGAAGGCGTCCGCGACTACTTCCACATCGCGGTCATCGGCTACGGCGCCGCCGTGCAGCCCGCACTCACCGGCCTGCTGGCCGGACGGGACGTCGTCCCGCTCAGCGAAATCGTCGCCTTCCCGGCCCGCTTCGACTCGCGGCTGAAGAAGGTGTCGGACGGCGCCGGAGGGCTCGTCGAACGCACCATCGAATTCCCCGTCTGGGTCGAACCCGTCGCGTCCGGCGGCACGCCGATGTGCGAGGCGCTCCGCTACGCGGGAAAGCTCGTGCAGGGCTGGGTCGACCAGCACCCCGACGGGTTCCCGCCCATCGTGCTGAACCTGACCGACGGCGAATCGACCGACGGCAACCCGGCCGAGGCCGCGACCCGGCTGCGCTACCACGTGACCGGCGACGGCGAAGCGCTCCTGTTCAACCTGCACATCTCCGGCAACCGCACCGACCCGATCCAGTTCCCCGCGCCGGGCGACCCGCTGCCCGACCAGTACGCGACGCTGCTGTCCACGATGTCCAGCGAACTCCCGCCCGGCATGCGCCGTTATGCCGCCGAACAAGGCCAGGACGTGGCCGACGGGGCGCGCGGCTTCGTGTTCAACGCGGACTTGTCGGCGGTCGTGCAGTTCCTCGACATCGGCACCCGCGCCGCCGACCTGCGGTAGCGGCATGCGCGCCCATGTGACGGTTCTGGCGCTGCACAAAGGCGGCGGCGAACCGCACGAATACGAGGACGCCGCGTGGGTCGGCAGCAGCACCGCCACCGGCGAGGCCCGGTCGATCATGCCGCCGCCGGGGCCGACGTGCCGGCGCGGCGGTGTCGGCCGGGTCGCCACCCTCCGCGCGGCGGTCGCGGACGGCGCGTCGTCGAGCCTGCTGGCCCGGCGCTGGGCGCAGTTGCTGGTGCGGGAGGCGGGCGCCGCGCCGAGCGGATTGCTGCGCACCGAGGCCGGGTTCGCGGACGTCCTCAACCGGGCGGCGGACCGCTGGCCGGACCACATGAAGGAGTACACGCGGCTGCGGGAGCTGCGCGGCAAGCCGATCACGTGGTTCGAACGCCCCGGCCTGGAACGCGGCGCGCACGCGACACTACTGGTCGCCCACTTGGCGGCGCACCGGTGGCAGCCGGGGCGGGGCACGTGGTCGGCGGTGGCCCTGGGGGACTCGTGCCTGTTCCACGTCCGCAACGACGCGGTGCGGGTGGCGATGCCGGTCGACGCGGCCGAGGACTTCGGCAACACACCACCACTGGCGGCGAGTTCCGGCCAAGACCGGGACCTGGCCGCGTCGCACGCGACGCTGGCGCGCGGCACGTGGCTGCTTGGCGACCGCTTCTACCTGGCCACGGACGCGATGGCCGCGTGGTTCCTGCGCCAGTGCGAACACGGGCGCAAGCCGTGGGACCTGCTGCGGGCACTCGACTACGCGACCCCGCGGGAGTGGACGACGTGGGTGGAACGGGAGCGTGCGTCGGGCGGGCTGCCCAACGACGACGTGACACTCGTGCGCATCGAGCCGCGGTGAGGTGAACGTGGCCGGCCAGGGGGAGGCTCGGGCATTTCCGACGGGCGCCGACTACAGCGAGTCGCTGCGGGACACGACGCTGTGCTTCGCCCATCCGGCGATCGCGCAGGGCACGGTCGAGATGGGGCCGCTGCGGATGCCGCGGGCGGTGTCCGGGAACTTCGGCAGCGTCTTCCGGGTGACGTCGGCGCGAGGGACGGGCACCTACGCGGTCAAATGCTTCACCCGCGCGGTGCCGGACCGGCTGCGCCGGTACCGCGCCATCGGCGACACGGTCGCGTCGTTGCCGGGGGGCTGGCGGGTCGACGTCGAGTACGTGCCCAACGGTGTGCTGGTGCGGGGGGACTGGTACCCGGTCATCCTCATGCGCTGGATCGAGGGCACGGCGCTGATCACATGGCTGGAAAGCCATCTCGGCGACGCTGCGTCGATCGACGCGCTGGCCGACCGGTTCGCCGCGGTCGTGGGTGAGCTGGAGGCCGCGGGGATCGCACACGGGGACCTGCAGCACGGCAACGTGGTGGTCGAACCGAACGGCGCACTGAAGCTGATCGACTACGACGGCATGTACGTGCCGTCACTCGCCGGACTCCCGGCCGCCGAGCAGGGCCACCGCAACTACCAGCACCCGAAGCGTGGTTCGGGCGACTTCGGCCCGGGCCTCGACCGCTTCTCGGCCCACGTGATCCACCTGAGCCTGAGGACTCTCGCCCGCAAACCGCAGCTGTGGAAGCAGTTCCACGAGGAGGGCGGTGAGCACCTCCTGCTGAAGGCGGAGGACTACACGTCCCCGGCTGCGTCGGACCGCTGGGCGGCGATTGCCTGCGCCGTACCGGAGCTTGCCGACGCCTACGCACGACTGGCGTTCTGGGCGGCGCGGCCGGTGGGAGAGGTGGGGGCGCTGGGTGGGGGTGGGACGCCGGACCTGCGGAGCGAGGCGGTGGGACGCGGGGGCGGACTCGGGGTTCCGCCTGTCCGAGCGGCGACGCCGGCGGCGCCGGGGTTGCCCGGGTGGCTGGCCCAGGCGACAGGGCTGGGGGAGCGTGGCGGTTCGCAGCCGGCGCGGGCGGCGGGGCTGGGGACGGCGGGCGGACGCCGGACCCCAGGGAGCGGGAGTGGCGGCGGTTCGCCCGCGTCCCCGGGCGGCTCGGGCGGCGAGCGAACGCCTGCGGCAGCGCGGGGACAGGGGAGCGCGCAAGCAGGGGCGGGGGCAGCAGGTCCGACGCTCCCCGCGCCCACGGCCTCGAATTCCTCGACGGCCAGCGGGCGTCCAAGCCCGGTGGCCGGTGGGCAAGGAAGCCCGGGGGGCGGGCCCGAGGCGGGGCCCCGGGGTGGTTCACCCGCACAAGCAGGCGAGTCGGGTGGTTCGTCGGGCCGGACGAGCAGTCATGTCGGTCCTGGGGCCGGCTCGACACCGGTCGGCGGCGCCGCTTCCCGGTCCGGTCCGCCGTCCTCGTCCGCCGGCTGGGCGGTTCCGCCGATTGCGCCTCGTCTGCGGGCGCCGGGAGGCAGCTCTGCCGGGCCCTCGCCCGCGGGCTCGTCCGGCGCGTCGTCGGCCGGTGCCTCCGCATCCCCGCCCTTCGTCGGCCGGTCCGCCGCGCCTTCCCCGCCCACCTCCTTCTCCCACATCCCCGCCTCCGTCCGCTGGACTGCCCGCCTTGCCGCCGTCGGTCTTCCCGTTCTCGTCCTGGCGGCGGTGTTCGCCATGGCCGGGGCCTATCCGTCGTTGGTTCTCGACATCGTCGTGATCCTCGCCGCGTCGGCGGCGGTGCCCGTGGTGCATCACCGGCTGCGGGCGGCCTACGTGGCGAGTTCCGAAATGCAGACGCGGGACGCCATAGCGGCCGAGCAGGCCGCCGCCGAGACCGACCACACGGTGTCCCTGAGCGTCGCGCGGCGGCATCGGCGCCTGCTGGACGAAGCGCAGGAGCAGTTCGACAAGACCGTGGCCCGCTTCGACGCCGAAGCCGCCGGACTCGCCGCGCGCAGCCGGACCGCGCGCGACGCTGCCCAAGCACGCCTCGACGGGCGGCTCCGCGACCTGCAGCGCCGGCGCGACGCCCTCGACGCGTCCGCCGCCCGCGAGGAACTCCAGGCCCTGCGCGACCTCCAGGAGCGTCTGCTGCGCGACGCGCTGGCTGCCGAGCCGCTGCCGGCGGACCTCCTCGGCGAACGCCGCACGGCCCGGCTCGCCGACGAAGGCATCTCCACCGCGGCCGACTTCACGCGCGTCACGTCCGTGGTCCCGACGCAGGCGAAAGAGCGCCTGCAAGTCGTGGTCACCGGACCGCGCGGGTCGGTGCGGGTCGACGGCATGGTCCCCGCGCTGGCCCGCGCCCTCCAGGAGTGGCGGGACAACCTCGCCGACGACATCCGCACCCGCCTCCCCGGCGCGCTGCCCTACGCCGACGCGCAAGCCCTGCACCGGCGCCGTGCCGAGCACCGCCTCGACCTCGCCCGCCAAAGCCACGACGCCCGGACCGCGGCGCTGCGCGAGTTCGCCGACCTGGACGCGGACGCCGACGACCGACAGCGGCATCTCGAACGCCTGCAAGTCGCCGAGACAAGCGCCGCCGCCTCCGTCGTGCGCGCCGCCGAAGACCGGCTCGCGGAAGCGCGAGCCGCGGTCAACCAGGCCCACGCGCGGCTCGGGCTCGCCTCGGTGGCGGTCGCCGCCTGCGGGCGCCTGACGTTCCGCCGCTATCTCGCCGACGCGTTCGTCGGACGCTGAACTCCCGCTCACCGGCACGGAACGCCGTCGTCTCGCCCGGGTAAATCTCTCAAGCGCTCGACTGAATCATGTCTTGTGTCACACGTGTCGACGCCACCAGGCTGCGGTGCGCACGGATACCCCGGAGCCGTCCCCATGCCCGAAGGAGATCGTCATGCCTCCCGGATCCGCCGTTCCCCGCCGACGTGTCGGCCTGTCCCTCGCGCTCGCCTTGCTCGCGTCGTTCCTCGGTCTGGGCACCGCGACGACGTCGCATGCCGCCACCAACGCCAATCCCGCATCGGTGGTGTGGGAGGCCTATCCCGACACCGACGCGTACCCGCACAACAGCACCGACCCGGTGAAGCGGGTCATCGACATCGGCATCAACTCGCCGTCGACCGACGCCGCCGTCAAGTGGGTACGCGTCCTGCTGCCCGTCGGCTGGTCCAAGACCGCCACCCGCACGTGGCCGACGCTGTGGCTGCTGCACGGCGGCGGGGACGACCACACCAGCTACACCACCAACACGCACATCGAGGAGATGACCGCGGACAAGGACGCCATGGTCGTCATGCCGCAGACCAGCAAGTGCAGCTCCTACACCAACTGGTGGAACTACGGCGACGAATCCCAGCCGCCCAACTGGGAGGACTACGTCGTCGACGAGGTCAGCCAGATCCTCGAATCCCAGTACCGCGCCAACGCCCAGCGTGCCGTCCTCGGCATCTCCATGGGCGGCGGCGGCGCGATGATGCTGGCCGGAAAGCACCCCGGCCACTTCAAGGCCGTCGCCGAACTCAGCGGCGCCGTCAACATGCTCCACTGGGACGCCGACGAACTCCTGCAAGGCCCGAGCGTCGTCAAGTGGGGCGCGGCGGCGTGCGACGTGCCGGTCGACTGGAAGCGCATCAACGGCGAACCCGGCTACCCGTTCTACACGACCGACCCCACCGACCTGCGCCAGCAGCGCCTGTGGAAGGAGAACAGCGCGATCGGCAACGCGGCCGGACTGCGCGGCACCCCGCTGTACGTCTACTACGGCAACGGCTCCGACGCCCCGCGCAACTGGACCTGGACCGGCACCGCCACCACACCCCGCATGCCCGCGGCCCGCTGCACGAGTCCGGCCGCCGGCAACGACGGCATCGCCGCGTTCGTCGAACGCAACATCCGCGCCCAGAACCGGGACTTCGTCGCCGAACTCGGCAGCCTCGGCATCCCCGCCACCGTCTGCGCCGCCGCCGGCCAGCACGGCTGGGACTACTGGGAGCCGGAGATCTGGACGGCCTTGCCGATGCTCCTGAGCGCCATCGGCGCGTGAACCGCGGCGGGGGCGGTGCGCTTGCCGCGCACCGCCCCCGCCTTGCCGGCGTGCGGACCTACAGGCCCGGTATCCGGTTGTTGCGGAACAGGTCGACGAACAGCGCGTGGTCCGCGCGCGTCCGCGCCGCGTAGTCGTGCGCGAACGCGGTGAGGTGCGCGACGAACGCCTCCTCGTCGGGCTCGATCGCGTCGCGGATCGCGTGCTCGGTGGAGAACGGCACCAGCGAGTGCCCGCTGCCCGCTTCGTCGGCCACCGCGTGCATCGTGGCCGTCGCGCGGGCGAGGTACTCGACGACGTCCCGGATCGCGGCCGGCTCGTTGAGCGCCGACCAGTCCAAGTCGTTGGCGTACGGCGACACTTCGGCGACAAGCTGGCCGATGCCGCCGATGTCCGTGTACCCCAGCCACGGGTCCGCGTGGGCTTGCAGCGCCCGCTGCGAGATCACCGTGCGGTGGCCCTCGTGCGCGAAGTAGGAGCGCACCGCCGGGTCGGTGACGTGCCGGCTCACCGCCGGGACCTGGCCCTGCTTCATGTACAGGATCACGTCGTTCTCGAGGGCCTCGGTGTTGCCCTCGATGAGCAGGTTGTACGACGGCAGGCCCGCGCTGCCGATGCCCACGCCGCGGCGCCCGACGACGTCCTTGACCTCGTAGCGCTCCGGCCGGTCCCGGGTCGAGTCCGGCGTCGTCGCCAGATAGCGCCCGAAGGCCTCCAGAACGGTCTTGCGGGTCTCGTCGTCGAGCGGGAACGCGCCGCCGGACATGGCGAAGCGGCGGTCGTAGCCGGCCACGACGGTCTGCTGGTCCAGCAGCCCGACCCGGGTCTGCAGCCGCGCCTGGTGCAGCACGTCGAGCAGCGGGCCGGACGCGGTGCTCAGCGTCAGCGCGGTCTGCGCGCTCGCCGGGTCGTCGGTGAGCAGGATGATCTGCTTGCGGTAGGCGCGCGCGTACGCGCCGACCAGGTCGCCGATCACCTCGTCGCTGAGCGCCTTCGCGTACCCGATCAGCGCGAGGCTCGCGACGAAACGCTGGACATCCCAGACAAAAGGACCGACGTAGGCCTCGTCGAAGTCGTTGACGTTGAAGACGAGTCGCCCGTCGGCATTGAGGTAGGTGCCGAAGTTCTCCGCGTGCAGGTCGCCGTGGATCCACACGCGGCCGGTGCGGTCGCCGATGTAAGGGTTGGCGAGCCCGGCGAGCCCGTCCATGTCGGCGTAGTACAGGCACGCCGTGCCGCGGTAGAACGCGAACGCCGACGCCGCCATCTTGCGGAACTTGACCCGGAACGCGGCCGGGTCGTCGGCTATCAGGCCGCCGAAGGCCGTGTCGAAGACCTCCAGTATCCGCGCGGCCCGCTCGTCGCTGCTTTGGTCGAACACCCGTCCACTGCCCCTTCCGGTCTGCCGGAGGCACAGCTTGTCACCGCGGGCGCGCCGGGAGAACGCCGGGGGAGACGCGCTGCCGGGTCACAGCCGGACGTCGACGCCGTCCCGGGTGCCCCAGCGGCTGATCCGGGTAGACGTCGCCATGGCGTACCGGTAGTGCCCGAGTGCGCCGTCCGGCCCAGCAGCGTGTGCGGACGGGCGCATGCGGAGGGCCCGCTGCGTGCGGACAGCACACGCAGCGGGCCCTCCGGCCGATCAGGCGGTCAGCCGTTCTTGCCGGCCCCGCCGTTCGCGGCCGCGCCGCCGGCCGCCGCCTTCGTCGAGTCCGGCAGGTCCTTGGTCTGCGGCCGGTCGCCCGTCTTCGGCATTTCGACCGCGGCCATGCTGCCCGGAGCGGCCAGGGTGTTCCACACCGGCGCGGTGACGATCGCCTTGAGCTGGTCGGTCGTCAGCGGCGGGTCGGTGCGGACCTCCTTGCCGGTCTTCTCACCCGCGGCGTTGCTGGTGTTCGCGTAGATGGCCACACCGTCGGTGCGGGACAGGCTCGCGCTCCACTCCTTGGCACCCCGGCCGTTGATGCCGGCCTTGCCGTCGGCGGTGCTCTCCGACGCCGGGTACTCGCGATTCTGCTCGAGACGCAGCGTGCCGTTCGGCAGGGTCTCGTTCTTGCACCAGATGCCGGTGCCCGCGGTGAACGTCCAGCAGGTGTTGTCGCCCGCGGTCGCGCCCGGACGCAGCGCCAGGGACAGCGTCGTGGCCTTGCCGTCGCCCGGGTCGACCAGCGCCTGCACCGACACGCTCGTGTCGCCGCGCGGCCCGGTGTCGGCGTCCCGCAGCTGCACGTCGGACACCGTGTACCCGGCCGGCAGCAGCTGCTTCAGCGCGTCCAGCGCCGCCTGCGCGGTGAGCTTGGCCGGCTGCGGCGCGGCCTGGGCGGCCGCCGGGGGCTGCGCCGCGACGGACGCCTTCTGGTCGCCGCCGCTGCTCGTGGAGAGCACGGCCGTGCCGACGCCCGCCGCCGCGACGACCGCGAACGCCGCCCCCGCCACCTGCATGCGGCGGAGCGACTGGAACTTCTTGCCGCGCGCCATACCGCCGCGCACAAGGGCGGCCGTCGGCGGCTGGAACGCGGACGTCGCCGCGTGCATGGCCGAGGACAGGCTTTCCGCCTCGGGGGTTTCGTACTGGTTGGTCATCGGGTCACCGTCTCCTGGGTGCGTCCGGATGCGTGGGTCGCGCGCTGCCGTACGGCACGGCGCGCGGAAGTGCTCGGGGTGTGGTCCCGCCGTACGGCCGTTCCGGCGGGCCCGGCCCGCCCGGAACCCGGGCCGCGGCCACTGCTGTCTCGTGTGGGGCGGTCGGCGCTCACGCCGCCGCCAGGTGCTGGAGGTCGGTGCCCAGGACGCCGCGCAGCCGCTCCAGTGCGCGCATCGTCCGGTTCCGCACCGCACCCTGCGAGCAGCCCATCTGCCGGGCCGTCTGCTCGACGCTCAGGTCCTCCCAGTAGCGCAGCACCAGGACCGTGCGGTCCTTGGGGGACAGCTGCGCCAGTCCCTTCAGCAGGGTCATCCGCAGTGCCGGGTCGAGTTCCCGGCCCGCCGCCTCGGGGATGCTGCCGTACGCGGTCTCGGTGCTGCTGCGCCGCCGCCGCCAGGACAGGTAGCTGCGGGTCAGCACGGTGCGTGCGTACGCGTCGGGGCTGTCCGCGGCCTTCACGCGCTTCCACGACCGGTAGAGCTTCCCGAGCGTGATCTGCACCAGGTCTTCCGCGAGATGCCAGTCGCCGCTCAGCAGCCACGCCGTGCGGAAAAGCTGTGCGCTGCGCGCCGTGGCGAATTCCAGGAATTCGTCCGGGTCTGTTGTCATCGCCTCGCCCTCGTCGCCGTATGGCTCGTTGTGGTGCTTTCTGGGCCGCTGTGGGCCTACACCCGTTCCGACGCTGCGACGGCGGAGGCGTGTCACACGGTCGGCGGAAATTTCTCCGCCGGGTCGTACGCTGGTGCGCAATCGATCATCCTCGAGGAGTCGCAGTGGGCATGCAGCCGGTGGCCGGACAGGACGTGGACCGCGTCTGCAGCCGCACCCGCGGATGGGTCAGCGAAGCGGTGCGCAAGGTCAACGCGGACGCGAACCGCTCGGCGGACACCCACCTGCTCGTCTATCCGCTGCCGCCCGAGTGGGGCATCGACCTGTACCTGAAGGACGAGTCGACGCACCCGACCGGCAGCCTCAAGCACCGCCTGGCCCGCTCGCTGTTCCTCTACGGGCTGTGCAACGGCTGGATCCGCGAGGGCACCACGGTCATCGAGGCGTCGTCCGGGTCGACCGCGGTGTCCGAGGCGTACTTCGCGCGCATGCTCGGCCTGCCGTTCATCGCGGTGATGAGCAAGAAGACCAGCCCGGAGAAGATCGAGCTGATCGAGTTCTACGGCGGCACCTGCCACCTCGTCGACGATCCGGCGACGGTCTACGACGTCTCCCGGCGCCTCGCCGAGGAGACCGGCGGCCACTACATGGACCAGTTCACGTATGCCGAACGCGCCACCGACTGGCGCGGCAACAACAACATCGCCGAGTCGATCTTCGGCCAGATGGCGGAGGAGCGGCACCCGATCCCGACGTGGATCGTGGTCAGCGCGGGCACCGGCGGCACCAGCGCGACGATCGGCCGGTACGTCCACTACCAGTGCCACGACACGTGCCTGATGGTCGTCGACCCGGAGAACTCGGCGTTCTTCGACGGCTGGACGGGCCACGACCCGGACTACACGGTCAACGCCGCCTCCCGCATCGAGGGCATCGGCCGGCCGCGCGTGGAGCCGAGCTTCGTGCCCGAGGTCGTCGAACGCATGCTCAAGGTCCCGGACGCGGCGTCCATCGCCGCGATGCGGCACCTGCACCGGCTGACCGGCCACAAGGCGGGCGGGTCGACGGGCACCAACCTGTGGGGCGCGCTGCAGCTCGTCGCGGAAATGCGGGCGGCCGGACGCACCGGGTCCATCGTCACGCTGCTGTGCGACGGCGGCGAACGCTACGCCCACTCCTACTACTCCGACGACTGGCTTGCCGAACAGGGCCTGGACATCGGCCCGTTCACCGATGCGCTGGAACACCTCCAGGCCACGGGGGAGTGGCGGGCACCCTGACGGGGAGCCCGAACTCGCCGCTACGCTGCCGGGTATGAGCGGGAATATCGCGTACGACCGGCGGGAACAGCTGGAGAAGATCCAGAGCGGCCTCATGCCCGGCGAGCAGGTGATCGCCGTCTACGACGCGATCGGCGTGGGCACCGGCTTCATCGGCCTGACCGACCGCCGCGTGATCATCCAGGACAACAGCTTCGTGGGGAAGAAGATCGCCATCACGTCGATCCCCTACTCCAAGATCAGCAGCATCTCGATGGTGTCGAACAAGTCCTTCGCGGGCTCGTTCTTCTCCTCCGGCCACATAGCGATCGGCGTCGGCCACCACAACTACGAGGTCGAGTTCCGCGGCGAGGAGAAGAGCAAGCACGTCCACAACGTGATCCTGCATTACATCTCGGGCTGAGGCCCGGGCGGGAAACCCCGGCGGGCGCAGGCGGCCAACGAAGGCTCGGGGAGCCGAGCGACGGGTGGACGGGGGATCGGCGGGGAGACCGGCGCGACCGGAGCGGGGCGGGGAGCCGAGAAGGCATCCGGGCGACGGGCGTCGCAGTGCACGCGGCCCGGCCCACGCCCTCGGCTCGCCAGGGGGCGCCGCCGGATGCTGCTGCGCTCCTGCGCGCACGTGATCGCCGGAGCGGAGCCGCGACGACGGCCGGGGCCGTCCGCGACCTTCCACCCAGCGCACGAGGTGCGGGTGTGCAGGCGACGCGGCCGGTCCAAGCCCCAGCGGCTGCGCTCCGGAGCTCCGGCGCCCGCCCGGCCGTCGCCCCAGACTGCTCACTGCCGCAGCCTTTCGCACCCGGCCTGACGTCATCGCCCCGCCGGAGTAGCCGGCCGCCGGCGGGTGGCGGCCGACGCCATTCCGCGTTCGCCCAACGCCGTCTGGTCTCGGTCGCTCGCCCGATAGGCCGTTCTCCGGGCGTCATCCGGTTCTCTGCTCCTCAGTTCGGCCGGCCCGCCACCAGGATCCGCAGCAGCTCGGTCAGCTGCGTGCGCTCGTCCGCGGTGAGGGCGGTGAACCAGGTGGACTCGCGGGCGGCGTGGGCGGTGAAGGCCTCGGT
Source organism: Uniformispora flossi (assembly GCF_049534875.1). Lineage (NCBI taxonomy): Bacteria > Bacillati > Actinomycetota > Actinomycetes > Kitasatosporales > Streptomycetaceae > Uniformispora > Uniformispora flossi. The sequence goes on along the minus strand of NZ_JBMULZ010000018.1, from coordinate 147,142 downwards.
GATGGCTGTCCGGCCGGTAGGCGTGAGGGCCACGAAGACGGCGCGCTTGTCGGCGGGGGTGCGGCGGCGTTCGACGTAGCCGTCGCGTTCGAGGGTGTTGACGGCATTGGTGAGCGCCGAGCGGGACATGACCGACAATTCGGCGAGGCGGGCGGGCTGGGTCGGGCCGAGGATCCACAGCTTGAACATGATCCGGAAGCCCGGCAGCGTCCAGCCGCGCGGCCGGTGCACGGCCGCCTCCAGGTCGGCGATGAGCATCGACGCGAGGTGCAGCAGCTGGTAGCCCAGCTCGAACACGTCCGGATCCGCGCCCGGGGCCAGCGCCGGAAGGCGGTCGCGGGCATGCGCGGCGTAGCGGACGTCGGGCAGGTCCGGCAGTCCGGCGGCGGTCGGCGCGGGCTCGGGGAGCGGCTGGTCGGCGGGGGTGTCGTGGGGCACGCGTCTCATCCTGCCAACCGTGCTTGCGCAATCGGCGCGCCCGCACCACCATGGCCATGTTGTTATGGCTGAAACAAAAACCGCCGGACAAAAAACACAGTGTTCCAAGGAGGCTCCGTGCGCGTCGTCGTCGCCGGAGGTGGGATCGGCGGACTGACCGCCGCGTTGTCGCTGCACGCCGCGGGCATCACGGACGTGGCAGTTCTGGAAGCCGCTCCCGAGCTGCGCCCGCTCGGCGTGGGCGTCAACGTGCTGCCGCACGCGGTCCGGGAACTCACCGAACTCGGCCTGGCCGAGCGGCTGTCCGGACAGGGTGTGGCAACCGCCGCACTCGCCTACCACAACCGGCACGGGCAGGCGATCTGGTCCGAGCCGCGCGGTGTCGCCGCGGGCTACACGTGGCCTCAGTACTCGGTGCACCGCGGCACGCTCCAGATGATGCTGTTCGAGGCCGTGAACGAGCGGCTCGGCACGGAGTCCGTGCACACCGGCGCCGCGGTCACCGCCTTCGAGGACACCCCGGACGGCGTCCGGGTCAAGCTCGCCGACGGCCGCACCGTCGAGGGCGACGTGCTCATTGCCGCGGACGGCATACGCTCCGCGGTCCGCGCCCAGCTGTATCCGGACGAGGGCGCGCCCCCGTGGAACGGGCTGGTCCTGTGGCGCGGCACGACCCGCGTCCCCGCGCCCGCGTTCCTCGGCGGCCGCACGATGATCATGGCGGGCGACGGCGTCGAGAAGTTCGTCGCCTACCCGCTCACCGACACCCCCGACGCGGACGGCACCGTCCTCCTCAACTGGATCGCCGAGCGCCCCCTGGAGTCCGCGCCGCGTGCCCCGGGCGACTGGAACCGGCCCGCCGACCCGGCGGACATCCTGCGCTACTTCGGCGGCTGGCGGTTCGACTGGCTCGACATCCCCACCGTCATCGCCGGAGCCGAGGCCGTGTTCGAGTACCCGATGGTCGACCGCGACCCGCTGCCGCGCTGGACGCACGGCCGCGTCACCCTGCTGGGCGACGCCGCCCACGCGATGTACCCGAACGGTTCGAACGGCGCCTCCCAGGCGATCCTCGACGCACGCGTCCTCGCCCGGGAATTGGCGACCCGCCCGATCGACGAGGCGCTCGCCGCCTACGAGGCCGACCGCCGCCCGACCACCGCGGCCATCCAGCAGGCCAACCGCGGCCAGGGCCCGGAGATCGTCATGCGCACGGTCGCCGAGCGCGCGCCGGACGGGTTCGCCGACATCGACGACGTGCTGTCGCTGGCGGAGCGCGAAGCGGTCGCGGCCGCGTACAAGAAGACCGCCGGGTTCGACCCGGAGATCCTCAACTCGCGCGCCTCGTACACCGTCGCGCCGGAGGACCGCCGGTGACCGCCGACCCGGCGCGCCCCGGCCTGGACCTGCTGGCCCGCTTCCGGATCCACGTCGACCCGATCCAGAACCTCGGCGAAACCCCGTGGGGGAACCGCCGCGTGGTGCCGATCGCGGGCGGCAGCTTCGACGGGCCCCGGCTGTCCGGCGAGATCCTGCCCGGCGGCGGCGACTGGCAGGTGATCCACGCGGACGGCGCCGCGGACATCGACACGCGGTACACGCTGCGCACCAAGGACGACGCGCTCGTCCACCTCACCACCACCGGACTGCGGCACGGCCCGGCCGAGGTCCTCGCCCAGGTGGCCCGCGGCGAGGACGTCGACCCCGCCGAGTACTACTTCCGGCTGGTGCTGCGGTTCGAGACCGGCGACGAGCGCTACGCCTGGCTCAACACGACCCTCGGGATCGCCTCGGCGATGAAGACGCCCGAAGCCGTCGTGTACGACGCCTACGCCGTGACCTGAGCTACTCCCCGGCGGGGATCCGCTCGATCGTGACCGGCCCGGCGGCCTCCGGCGCGGGCGGCTCCACCGCCTCGTCCTCGCCCTCGTCGTCCTCGACCGGTGCCGGATGCCAGCCGACCAGGAACAGCGCCGTGACCGTGCACACCGTCAGCCCGATGACCAGCGGCAGCAGCAGGTGCGGCGAGTCGGCGCCGGTCAGGGGCGCGTCGGCGGGTGCCAGACGCACCGAGATCGCCGTCATGCCCATGTAGTGCATGCCGCCGACGGCGACGCCCATCGCGAGGGCCGCGCCCGCGATCGAGCCGAGGCTGCGCACGTTGAGCGCCGCGTACAGGGCGATCGTCGCGGCGACCACCGCGACCATCACCGACAGGGCGACGGTGCCCGGAGCGTACGACGCATGCCCGCGCATGCGCAGCGCCGCCATGCCCATGTAGTGCATCGTCGCGATGCCGCACCCGGTGACGGTGCCGCCCGCCGCGAGGACCAGCGGCCGCCCCGTGTCGCGGGCGGCGATGCTCAGCCCCGCGCCGACCACCGCGACGGCGACGACGAGGCCGGCCAGCGTGAGGGCGACGTCATAGCGGATCGGGGTGCCGACGACGGCGAAGCCGAGCATCGCGACGAAATGCGTCGCCCAGATCCCGGTGCCGCCGATGGCGAACGCGCCGAGGGCGAACCAGCGTCGGCGGGCCCACCCGTGCGCGCCGTGGGCCCGCGTGGTGCACACCAGGCCGAGCGCGGAACCGACGCAGGCGACGAGATACGCCGCGATCGGGGTGACCGGCCCCGCGGAGAACTGGTCGATGTGGGCCACCGGGGTCAGGCCGCCTTCGTCAGCGGGTCGCCCGGGTCGCCGGGGTCGTGCGGGGCCCGGCGGACCACCAGCACGGCGGCGTCGTCCGACATGCGGCCGCCGGTGTGGATCGTCACGTCCGTGATGAGTTCGTGGGCGATGCGCTGCGAGCCGTGGTGCGCCCAGCGGGCCAGGCGTTCGCCGAACGGGTAGAAGCCGCCGGCCGGGTCGCGCGCTTCGGTCACGCCGTCGGTGACCACCACGAGCACGTCGCCGGGGACGTAACTCACCCGGTATTCGGCGTACTCGATGTCGTCGTACAGCCCCGCGGTGCCCAGCGGCGGGGCGTTGACGGGGAGTTCGAGTTCGACCGCGCGTCCGCCGCGCAGGTGCACCGGCGGCGTGTGCCCGCACGACAGCATGCGCAGATGGCGAGGCTCGTCGAAAGCGAACAGGACGGCGGTGGCGAAACGTTCGTCGGCGGGTCCGGCGCGGTCCTCGTCGAGCTGCGCTATTCGCTCCTCCAGCCGGGCGGCCAGACCGGGCAGGCTCGGCTCGTAGTGCGCCGCTTCGCGAAAGCACGCCATCAGCGTGGCCGCGGTGGTGATGGCCCCGATGCCTTTGCCGCGCACGTCGCCCATGAGCACGCGCATGCCGTGCCGGGACCGCACGACGGCGAACATGTCGCCGCCGACTTTGGCGTCGGTGTCGGCGGGCAGGTACAGCGCCGACACTTCGTAGCCGGGCAGTTCGGCCGGTATCGGCTCCAGCACCGCGCGCTGCAGGATCAGCGTGGCCGAACGGGCTTTGCCGAGCTGCGCCGCGTGCCTGGCGCGAGTCGCGGACCCCCAGACGCCGACCGCGCCGAGGCCGACGACAACCCCCAGATGGATCGCCTTCGCGGCGGGCGTGGTGTGCTCGAAGTGCAGGATGAGGACGGCGGCCAGCGCGGTCGCCGCGGTCGCCAGGCGGACCGTCGCGGCCACCGGGCACAGCGCGGCGAACAGCGGTGGTACGACGCCCAAGGCGACCGCGCCGGGAACCGAACGGTCCGCGACGACGTCCACCACGAACAGGAAGAGCAGCATCAGATATGCCGCCACGGACACGGCCGCCGGCGGCCAACCGCGGCGCGCGGTACCAGAAGGCCCTTCGACGACGGCGCCGTCCGGCGGCGCCGCACCCGGCGCCGGCCGGTCCGACGACGGTGCGTCGTCCGTGCACTCTTCCAGTCCTTGCCGCGTCACAGCGCTCACCCTATGGGGTGATGTCCCGGTGGGGATCAACGCCGGGGCCCGTCAGCGGGCGCCCGCGGCCTTTTCGGCCACGGGGGTCGAATTCGCGTCAGGCGCCGCCATCGTGGACGCCGCGTCGCGGTCCCGGATCAGCAGCGCGAACACCACGCCGACCGCCGCCATGAGCGCCGCGGCTGCGAACGCCCAGTGGTAGGCCGAGTATTGGGGCTGGAGGCCGTGCGGGGTCACGGTGAAGATGCCGATCCCGGACAGCACGCTGCCCAGCACCGCGACGCCGATCGCCGCTCCGAGCTGCCGCTGCACGTTGAACAGCGTTGTGGCGGCGCCCATTCGAGGCAGCGGGACGGCCGCGAAGGCCGCCGTCTGGGACGGCATGAACACGTGCGAGAGGCACAAACCCGTGACGAACAGAATGGCTCGAACCCACCACAGGTTCGTGTCGGGGCCGACCTGCGTGAGCAGCGCGATCATCACCGCCGTGCCGCTCAGGCCCGCGGCGATCAGCCGGCGCGGGCCGACCTTGGCGTAGTAGCGCGACACCAGTTGGGTGGCACAGATGATGCCGAGCGCGGTCGGGAACGTGGTCAGTCCGCTGTCCGTGGCCTCCAGGCCGCGGGCCTTCTGGATCATCACCGGCAGCACGTACACGGTGCCGAGGAAGCCCGCCGACGAGGTGACCGTGACCATCGTGCACGTGAAGAACAGCCGGTTGCGGAACAGCGACAGGTCGAGCATCGGGTGCTCGGTGCGCGACTCGACCACCACCAGCAGCCCGAGCAGCGCCAGGCCGCCCAGGCCGGTGCCCACGATCAGCGGCGACGACCAGCCCTTCTGCGCGCCCTCGGTGAGCGCGTACAGCGCGCTCGCCAGACCGGCGCCCGCGAGCACGAAGCCGGGCAGGTCGAACGGCCCCACGCCGGGCTGGCGCTGCTCGCGCAGGCACAGCGCGCCGAACGCGAGGGCGGCGACGCCGATCGGGACGTTCATGTAGAAGACCCAGTTCCACGACGCGTGGTCGACCATCAGGCCGCCGATGATCGGGCCCAATGCGGGTGCCAGCGCGGTCGGCACGATCAGCACCCGGGACGCCCGCATGCGCTCGGCGGGCGGGAACGCGCGGAACATCATCGCCATGCCGACCGGCGTCAGCAGCCCGCCGCCGACGCCTTGCAGCACCCGGAACGCGACCAGCTGGCCGAGGCTCTGCGCGAGCCCGCACAGCGCCGACGCCACGGTGAACAAGGCGAGCGCGAACAGGAACACGCGCTTCATGCCGAAGCGGTCGCCGAGCCAGCCCGCCGCCGAGATGAACACCGCCAGGCTCACCAGGAACCCGACGTTGACCCCGGCCACCGACGACGCGGACTGGCCGAACTCGGTCGCGATCGCCGGAATGGCGACGTTGACGATCGTGGAGTCCAGCACCGTCATGAACATCGCGGCGACGAAAACGACGCTGATCGCGATCTTCTGGTCGAGCTGGGCGAGGCGGGAGACGAGAGTGGTGGGTTCGTCGCGCATGGAGGGCCCCCGGCGGCTCCGTCGGTTCGGCTTGCGGAAACACGTTCTACCGCAGTGGCGTCCCGATGTCCGCATCGTTGGCCAAGCAAATACCCTCGGCGACCGCCGAAATTCGCGCCGGGTGACGGGAGGTTCACGCAGCGCCGCGTACCGGAAGTCCCGCTTTGCGGTAGATCCCGTCGATCAGGCGCATCGTCTCCACGGCGTCCGCCGCGGGCGTCGCCGGCGGCGTCCCGCGCAGTACCGCGTCCGCGAACGCCTGCAGCTGGTACTGGTACGACGACGTCTTGGCGGCCTGCCCCAGATGCTCGCGGCGCTTGCGGCCGCCCGCCTCCACGGTGAACCGGTAGCGGTACTGCGGCGCCACATAGTTCGACACGGAGACGGTGCCGCGCTCGCCGAACACCTTCGCCGTCATCGCGAGCATCCGGCGCGACAGCATCGAGCACCGCACTTCGGCCGTGGCGCCGCCGGGCAGCGCGAACGTCGCCTCCATCGCCCGGTCGATCCGCCGGTCGCGGCGCAGCGTCGTCGCGCGGGCGTCGACCACCTCGATCCGCGCGCCCGCGGCGGTGGGGGCCAGCATGCGGAGCGCGTTCACCGGGTAGCAGCCCGCATCCATGAGCGCGCCGCCCGCGAGGTCGTAGGCGTAGCGGATGTCGCCGAGGGCCGGCAGCGGGAAGCACATGCTCGCGGAGATGTGCCGGACCGGGCCGATCTCGTCCTCGTCGAGGATCTCGCGCATGCGCCGGGCGACCGGGTGGTACCGGTAGTGGAAAGCCTCCATGCACACCAGTCCGGTGCGCTCGGCGGCCGCGGCGACCTGGCGGGCCTCCGTCTCGTTCGCCGTCATCGGCTTCTCGCACAGCACGTGCTTGCCCGCTTCCAGGGCGCGCATCGTCCACTCGGCGTGCAGGCCGTTGGGCAACGGGATGTAGACGGCGTCCAGCTGCGGGTCGGCGAGGAGGTCGGCGTACGAGGCATGCACGGTGCGTATGCCGTGCTTGCGCGCGAACGACTCGGCCCGGTCCGCGTCCCGGGCCGCGACCGCGGCCACGGTCACCTCGGGTATCAGCCGTCCCGGTTTGACCAGCGCCGCGGGCGCGATCCGTGCCGCGCCGAGCACCCCGATCCGCATCCGCTCCATGCCGCCCCCTACGGGCCTGGGATCCTGCGGGGAACCGCCGCGATCCACGATGCCGCGCCGCCTTCGGCGGCGTCCGCGGCATCGTAGGGCCGGGCGGGTGCGAAAGACATGCCCGGCGGCACGCCGGACGGCGGTCCGCGGTCCAGGCGTCCGGCGTCGTAGAGTAGAGTTCTCTCGACATCAAGATAAACGTAGGGCCTTGCCCCGGCCGCCCCGGGAGCCGCGGCAAGGTGTCCGAGATAGGAGCACTCGTGTCCGCGAACAGCTTCGACGCCCGCACCACGCTGAACGTGGGCGACGAGTCGTACGAGATCTTCAAGCTGGACAAGGTCGAAGGCAGCGCCCGCCTGCCCTACAGCCTGAAGATCCTGCTGGAGAACCTGCTCCGCACCGAGGACGGCGCCAACATCACCGCCGACCACATCCGGGCGCTCGGCGGCTGGGACCCCAACGCCGAGCCGAGCGAGGAGATCCAGTTCACGCCGGCCCGCGTGATCATGCAGGACTTCACCGGCGTCCCCTGCGTCGTCGACCTCGCCACCATGCGCGAGGCGGTCAAGGAACTGGGCGGCGACCCGGCCAAGATCAACCCGCTCGCGCCCGCCGAGATGGTCATCGACCACTCCGTCATCGCGGACGTCTTCGGCCGCCAGGACGCGTTCGAGATCAACACCGACATCGAGTACGGCCGCAACAAGGAGCGCTACCAGTTCCTGCGCTGGGGCCAGACCGCGTTCAACGAGTTCGCCGTCGTGCCGCCCGGCACCGGCATCGTGCACCAGGTCAACATCGAGCGCCTCGCCCGCACCGTCATGGTCCGCAACGGCCAGGCCTACCCGGACACCTGCGTCGGCACCGACTCGCACACCACGATGGTCAACGGCCTCGGCGTGCTCGGCTGGGGCGTCGGCGGCATCGAGGCCGAGGCCGCGATGCTCGGCCAGCCGGTCTCGATGCTCATCCCGCGCGTCGTCGGCTTCAAGCTGACCGGCAAGCTGCAGCCCGGCGTCACCGCCACCGACCTGGTCCTCACGATCACCGACATGCTGCGCAAGCACGGCGTGGTCGGCAAGTTCGTCGAGTTCTACGGCGAGGGCGTCGGCGCGGTACCGCTGGCCAACCGCGCCACCCTCGGCAACATGTCGCCGGAGTTCGGCTCGACCTGCGCGATCTTCCCGATCGACGCCGAGACCATCAACTACCTGCGCCTGACCGGCCGTCCGGCCCAGCAGCTGGCGCTCGTCGAGGCGTACGCCAAGGAGCAGGGCATCTGGCACGACCCGGCCCGCGAGCCGGAGTACTCCGAGTACATCGAGCTGGACGTGGCGACCGTCGTGCCGTCGATCTCCGGCCCGAAGCGCCCGCAGGACCGCGTCGTGCTGTCCGAGGCCAAGGCCAAGTTCCGCGCCGCGCTGCCGGACTACGTCAAGGACATCGACGAGGCCGAGGTCGAGTCGTTCCCGGCGTCCGACGCCCCCGCGCTGAACGGCACCCGCGCGTCGAAGCCGACCACCGTCACGGCGGCCGACGGCAGCACCTACACGATCGACCACGGCGCCGTCGTGATCGCATCGATCACCTCCTGCACCAACACCTCGAACCCGTCGGTCATGCTGGGCGCCGCCCTGCTGGCCAAGAAGGCGGTCGAGCGCGGCCTCAGCGTCAAGCCGTGGGTCAAGACCACCCTCGCCCCCGGGTCGAAGGTCGTCATGGACTACTACGAGAAGGCCGGCCTGCTCCCGTACATGGAGAAGCTGGGCTTCAACCTCGTCGGCTACGGCTGCGTGACCTGCATCGGCAACTCGGGCCCGCTGCCCGAGGAGGTCTCCGCCGCGGTCAACGCGTCCGACCTGGCCGCGGTGTCGGTGCTCTCCGGCAACCGCAACTTCGAGGGCCGGATCAACCCGGACGTGAAGATGAACTACCTCGCGTCGCCGCCGCTGGTCGTCGCCTACGCGATCGCCGGGTCGATGGACATCGACATCACCACCGAGGCGCTCGGCGTCGACGCCGACGGCAAGCCGGTGTACCTGGCCGACATCTGGCCGTCCGACCAGGAGGTCGCGGACACCGTCGCGTCCTCGATCGACCAGGACATGTTCATCGCGTCCTACGCCGACGTGTTCGCGGGCGACCACCGCTGGCAGTCGCTGGAGGTGCCGACGGGCGACACCTTCGAGTGGGACCCGCAGTCGACGTACGTGCGCAAGCCCACGTACTTCGAAGGCATGACGATGGACCTGACGCCGGTCACCGACATCTCCGGCGCCCGCGTGCTCGCCAAGCTCGGCGACTCGGTCACCACCGACCACATCTCGCCGGCCGGCAACATCAAGGCCGACAGCCCGGCGGGCACCTACCTCGCCGAGCACGGTGTGGAGCGCAAGGACTTCAACTCGTACGGGTCGCGCCGCGGCAACCACGAGGTGATGATCCGGGGCACGTTCGCCAACATCCGCCTGCGCAACCAGATCGCGCCGGGCACCGAGGGCGGCTTCACCCGCGACTTCACCCAGGCCGACGGTCCGGTGTCGACGATCTACGACGCCTCGGTCAACTACCAGGAGGCGGGCATCCCGCTGGTCGTCCTGGCGGGCAAGGAGTACGGCTCGGGCTCGTCGCGCGACTGGGCGGCCAAGGGCACGTCGCTGCTGGGCGTCAAGGCGGTCATCGCCGAGTCGTACGAGCGCATCCACCGCTCGAACCTCATCGGCATGGGCGTCGTCCCGCTGCAGTTCCCGGCCGGCCACACCGCCGACACGCTGGGCCTGACCGGCACCGAGACCTTCGCGATCGCGGGCATCACCGAGCTGAACGAGGGCCGGACCCCGAAGACCGTCAAGGTCATCACGGACACCGGCGTCGAGTTCGACGCGGTCGTCCGCATCGACACCCCCGGCGAGGCGGACTACTACCGCAACGGCGGCATCATGCAGTACGTCCTCCGCTCCCTGGTCACCAAGTAACCCTGTGACCCGAAGGGCGCTTTCACCCGCGCCCTGAGCACCACCCGCTCCACACCGGGCCGGCTCCCTCACGGGGGAGCCGGCCCGGCTGCGTTACCGACCGGGCGCGGCGGCTTCCCCTGCCGTGTCCGCGTCGCGCCCGGCTGCCCGCCACCCTCCGTTTCCCCTCGTCACGGCACGTTCCCGGCGGTGGTTTTCGGTCGGGGTGCGGTGGGTTTTCGGTCAGGGAGGGGTCATAATCGAATGTATGTACGAAGAGCGCGGACAGGGTGCGGCCGGGGGCGCCGACGAGCGGCCCGGGTGGGAGCGGCCTGGGCGCTTCGAGCGTGCCGGGGGCGGGCAGGACGGGGTCGCTCCGGCCGGATGGCCGCGCGGGGTGCGGCCGCCGGGAGTGGAGGGCTGGTCGGAGACGGCCGTCACGTGGCTGTACGACCTGTGCCCGCCCGGTTACCGGCGCCACGACGTGCTCAAGCGGCACCCCGAGCTGCTCGCCCGCATGGCCCGCCAGCACGTCGAGGCGGCCCTCCAGGCCGCCCGGCACGGCTACGGCACCGCGCGCGCCGACCTGCGCGACCGCGTCGACATCCACGTCGTGGAAGCCCTGCTGCGCATGTACGAGTACGAAGGCTCCCGCGCCGCCGCCCTGGAACGCGAGGTCGCCCTCGTCGAGCAGGCGCTGATCGGAAAGCGCTGGAACCCGCGCCTGTGAACCGGTACCCCCGTTAGGCCTCCCGCTGTCCGCCAAACAGGTCGTGTTGGGTGGATTGTCTGATTTTCCGTGCAGGATCGGGCATGCACTTCCCCTGAACCCGGAGGGATCCGGCAGCAACGGATCCGCTCTCCGTACCCGGTGCCAGGGAGGCCTGCGTGACGACGGCTCTACTACCCGTCCGGCGGCTGCTCCGGCGCGGCCCGGCGGTGGTCCTCGCCGTCGCGCTGGTCCTGTCCGCCGGCGCGTGCGGCAAAGCCAAGCAGGCGGAGAAGACGCAGAAGGGCGGCGGCACCGGCGCCAGCGTCGAACAGGGCTTCAAAGTCGGCCTCCTGCTGCCGGAGAGCAAGACCGCGCGCTACGAGCGGTTCGACAAGCCGTTCTTCGAGGCCCGGGTCCACCAGCTCTGCCCCAAGTGCGAAGTCCTGTACGGCAACGCCCAGCAGCAGACCAACATCCAGCAGCAGCAGGCCGAAGCGTTGTTCACCAACGGCATCGACGTCCTCGTGCTGGACTCCGTCGACACCAAGGCCGCCGCGTCGATCGTCAGTTCGGCCAAAGCCAAGGGCATTCCGGTGATCGCCTACGACCGCCTCGCCGAGGGCCCGATCAGCGGCTACGTCTCGTTCGACAACGAGACCGTCGGCCGGCTCCAAGGCACCTCGCTGGTGGACGCCCTCAAACGCGGCGGCGACCCCAAGCGCGGCCCGATCATCATGATCAACGGATCGCCCACCGACCCCAACGCCGCCGAGTACAAGCGCGGCGCCCACAGTGTCCTCGACGGGCAGGTCATCATCGGCCGCGAATACGACACCCCCGACTGGTCCAACGACAAGGCCCAGCAGGAGACCGAGCAGGCGATCACCGCGCTCGGCGGCCCGGGCCGGGTGATCGGTGCGTACGTCGCCAACGACGGCATGGCCGGCGGCGCGATCGCCGCGCTGAAGGCGGCCGGCTTCAACCCCGTCCCGCCGGTCACCGGTCAGGACGCCGAACTCGCCGCCATCCAGCGCATCGTGGTCGGCGACCAGTACATGACCGTCTTCAAGCCGTACCTCCCCGAGGCGAACGCCGCCGCCGAGATGGCGATCGCCGCGGCCACCGGCGAGAAGATCCCCGCCAACACCACGAAGAACAACGGCACCGTGACCGTGCCCGCGACCATCCTCACCCCGATCCCGGTCACCAAGGGCAACGTCGCGACGACCGTCGCACAGCCGCCGTACTACACGGTCGCCGAAATCTGCACACCCGACTTCGCCGCGGCCTGCAAAGCCGCAGGCATCGGCTGACGAGGAGGCGGTGACCATGTCCGACGTATCCACGCGCCCCACCGACCCGGTCCTGTCGCTGCGCGGCATCTCCAAGCGCTACGGCGCCGTCCAGGCCCTCAGCGACGTCGAACTCGAAGTCGGCCGCGGCGAAGTCGTCGCGCTCGTCGGCGACAACGGCGCCGGCAAGTCCACCCTGATCAAGGTCATCGCCGGCGTCGGCCCGCCGGACAGCGGCGAAATCCGCTGGGAGGGCCGCAAGGTCAACATCGGCAAGCCGCACGAGGCACAGGCGCTCGGCATCGCCACCGTGTACCAGGACCTCGCGCTGTGCGACAACCTCGACGTCGTCGGCAACCTGTTCCTCGGCCGCGAGATCAAGCAGGGCGGCTTCATCCTCGACGAAGTCGGGATGGAACGCCAGGCCACCGAACTGCTGCGCACGCTGTCCGTGAAGATCCCCAGCGTGCGCATCCCGGTCGCCTCGCTGTCCGGCGGCCAGCGCCAGAGCGTGGCGATCTCCCGGTCGCTGCTCGGCGAACCCAAGATCGTCATGCTCGACGAGCCCACCGCCGCCCTCGGCGTCGAACAGACCGCGCAGGTCCTCGACCTCATCGAACGGCTCCGCGACCGCGGGCTCGGCGTCATCGTCATCAGCCACAACATGGAGGACGTGATGGCGGTCGCCGACCGCATCGCGGTGCTGCGCCTCGGCCGCAACAACGGCGTCTTCGACACCCGCAGCGTGACCCAGGAACAGCTCCTCGCGGCGATCACCGGTGCCAGCGACAACGTCGTCTCGCGCCGCCAAGCCCGCAAGAGCCGCGATCAGGAGGAAGGCGGCCGTAATGCCTGACCCGCGTGAACCCGTCGACCCCCGCGACCCGGACGACCGCCGCGGCGGCCTCGATCCGGACAAGCCGCGCGACGTCCCGAACGTCCCCGTCACCCCCGGAGGCCCCGAACAGCCCGAACCGGGCGGCGCGGAACTGCCGCCCGGTGCCGCGGTCAGCCAGGTCGACCCCCGGATCCTCATGCGGCAGGAAGGCTTCGCCGGCTACTGGACCGAGTTCAAACGCCGCGTCCGCGGCGGCGAACTCGGCTCGCTGCCGGTCATCTGCGGCCTCATCGTGATCTGGATCGTCTTCCAGAGCCTCAACGACCGCTTCCTGTCCGCGCAGAACCTGTCCAACCTGTCCATCCAGATCGCCTCCACCGGCCTCATCGCCGTCGGCATCGTCTGGGTCCTGCTGCTCGGCGAGATCGACCTGTCGATCGGCTCGGTCAGCGGCGTCAGCGCGGCCATCCTCGCGGTCCTCAACATCAACCACGGCTGGAGCGACGCCGCCGCGATCGCCGCCGCCGTCGGGGTGGGATGCGGCATCGGCCTGATCCAAGGCTTCTTCTTCGCCAAGATCGGCGTGCCCGCGTTCGTCGTCACCCTCGCCGGGCTCATCGGCTGGCAGGGCCTCCAGCTGTACATCCTGGGCTCCCAGGGCACCATCAACCTGCGCTACAACAGCAGCATCCACAAGCTGACCAGCTACTACTTCGAGTACGTCGCGGTCGGCTACGGCATCGCGGGCGCCTGCGTCCTCGTCTACGCGGTCTCGCGCTACCTGCAGTACAACCGCCGCACCAAAGCCGGCCTGCCGACGATCCCCATCCAGGACATCGCCTTCCGCACCGCGGTCCTCGCCGTCATCGCGTTCGCCGTCGCTTATGTCCTCAACCAGTGGTACGGCACGCCGCTCGCCCTCGTGATCTTCCTCGCGTTTGTGATCGTGGGAGACCTGATCCTGCGACGCACCGCCTACGGCCGGAAGATGTACGCCGTCGGCGGCGGCGTCGAAGCCGCCCGCCGGGCCGGCATCAGCGTCCCGCTCATCCGCATCTCGGCCTTCGTCATCTGCTCGACGATGGCCGCGATCGGCGGCATCTTCGCCGCCTCGCGCATCGTTTCCGCAGGTCAGAGCACGGGCAGCGGGGACGTCCTGACCAACGCCATCGCCGCCGCGGTCATCGGCGGCACCAGCCTCTTCGGCGGCCGCGGATCGACCTACTCGGCCCTCCTGGGCATGCTCGTCATCGGCTCCATCTCCTCCGGAATGGACCTCCAGTCCGTCAACTCGTCGGTGAAACTCATGATCACCGGTGCCGTCCTGCTCGCCGCGGTCGTCCTCGACTCGGTCTCCAGGCGCAGCCAGAAGGCCAGCGGCCGCGCCTGACCACCGACAAATCACCGCTTGATGACCGCCGCGAACCGGCAGGGCCGTGCCACGCGTCTAGACTCATTGAGTGCGTTTTCCCCCTCCGCCCGCGCGGTGGGCTACCCGACCGGGTGGGGCGGGGTGCCCGACCGATCCGGCCGGGGGAGGGCGCGAACCGCGATCGACCGATTGAGGAGGTACGGGTGGGCCTGCTGGAGAGCATTCGAGGACCCCGTGATCTCAAGGCGCTCTCTCCCGAGCAGCTCACCGTGCTCGCCGGCGAGATCCGCGAATTCCTGGTGGACTCGGTGTCCCGCACGGGCGGCCATCTCGGCCCCAACCTCGGCGTCGTCGAACTGACCCTCGCGCTGCACCGCGTCTTCGACTCGCCGCACGACAAGATCCTCTGGGACACCGGCCACCAGAGCTACGTGCACAAGATCGTCACCGGCCGGCACGACTTCGCCAAGCTGCGTCAGGAAGGCGGCCTCTCGGGCTACCCGAGCCAGGCCGAGTCCGAACACGACGTCATCGAGAACTCGCACGCCTCCACGGTCCTCTCCTACGCCGACGGCTTCGCCAAGGCGTTCCAGGTCCGCGGCCTCGACGACCGGCACGTCGTCGCCGTCATCGGCGACGGCGCCCTCACCGGCGGCATGGCCTGGGAGGCCCTCAACAACATCGCCGCGGCGAAGGACCGCCCGGTGGTCATCGTCGTCAACGACAACGAGCGCTCCTACGCGCCCACCGTCGGCGGCCTCGCCAACCACCTCGCCACGCTGCGCACCACGCGCGGCTACGAGCGGTTCCTCGACTGGGGCAAGGGCGTCCTCGGCCGCACCCCCGTGGTCGGCCAGCCCGTCTACGACATCCTGCACGGTGCCAAGAAGGGCCTGAAGGACTTCGTCGCCCCGCAGGGCCTCTTCGAAGACCTCGGCCTCAAGTACATCGGCCCGGTCGACGGCCACGACCCCGAGCAGATGGAGCAGGCGCTCCGCAAGGCCAAGGGCTTCGGCGGCCCGGTCATCGTGCACGCCCTCACCCAGAAGGGCCGCGGCTACGACCCGGCGCGCAACGACGAAGCGGACCAGTTCCACGCCGTCAACCCCATCCACCCGGAAACCGGCCTTCCGATCGCGAAGGCCTCCGGCGCGTCGTGGACCTCGGTCTTCGCCGACGAGATGGTCAAGGTCGGCGCCGAACGCGACGACGTGGTCGGCATCACCGCGGCCATGCTCATCCCGGTCGGCCTGCACAAGTTCGCCGCCGCCTACCCGGACCGCACGTTCGACGTCGGCATCGCCGAACAGCACGCGGTCACGTCCGCGGCCGGCCTCGCGCTGGGCGGCCTCCACCCGGTCTTCGCGGTCTACGCGACGTTCCTCAACCGCGCCTTCGACCAGGTCCTCATGGACTGCGCGCTGCACAAGTGCGGCGTGACGTTCGTGCTCGACCGGGCCGGCGTCACCGGCTTCGACGGTCCCAGCCACAACGGCATGTGGGACATGTCGATCCTCCAGGTCGTACCGGGCCTGCGGCTCGCCGCACCCCGCGACGCCGCCCAGGTCCGCGCCCAGCTCCGCGAAGCGCTCGACGTCGACGACGCGCCGACCGTCGTCCGCTTCGCCAAGGGCACCGTCGGCCCGGAGGTGCCCGCGGTCGGCCGCATCGGCGGCATGGACGTGCTGCGCCGCACCGGACCGGAGCGCAACGGCGGCGGCGAGGGCGGCGACGTCCTCATCGTCAGCGTCGGCACCATGGCCGAGGCCGGCATCGAGATCGCCGACCGGCTCGCCGACCAGGGCATCGTGTCCACCGTCGTCGACCCGCGCTGGGTCAAGCCGGTCGACCCGGAACTCCCCAAGCTGGCCGCCCGGCACCGCCTGGTCGTCACGCTCGAGGACAACAGCCGCATCGGCGGCGTCGGTTCCGCCATCGCGCAGGCGATGCGCGACGCCGGCGTCGACGTCCCGCTCCGCGACTTCGGCATCCCGCCGGAGTTCCTGGACCACGCCGCGCCCGGCTCGATCCTGTCCCGCATCGGTCTGAACGCGCAGGACATCTCGCTCCAGGTCGTCGGCGAGGTGGCCCGGCTGGCGGCGGACACGCCGCCGGGGGAGACGGCGAAGCCCGTGTCGTAGCAAGGCGGCACGGCCGTCGGGGTTTTCCCAGCGTCCGCACCGCACGATCGGCCCCGCCCGGAAGAGCTTCCGGGCGGGGCCGATTGCCGTGCCGGGGCGCCGCGCGGTCGGGCATTCACCCGGACGCGCCGAACGAAGAGCCGTTCAATTGCCGCACATCGGTAAATCATGACCTGGTCTCTGCGTACCGGCGGGCCAGGAGGTGCAACCGATGGTCACTGCGAGTCCGTTCCGGACCAAAAGCGTCGAACAGTCGATCCGCGACACGGAAGACCCCGAACACGGGCTCAGGCGTGCGCTGTCGGCGCTCGACCTGACGGTGTTCGGCGTCGGCGTCATCATCGGCACCGGCATCTTCGTCCTCACCGGCACCGTCGCCCGGGACACCGCGGGGCCCGCCGTCGCGCTGTCGTTCGTGGTCAGCGGGGTGGTGTGCGCGCTCGCCGCGCTCTGCTACGCGGAGTTCGCGTCGACCGTGCCGGTCGCCGGGTCGGCGTACACGTTCGCCTACACGTCCATCGGCGAACTGCCCGCGTGGATCATCGGCTGGGACCTCATCCTCGAACTCGCCCTCGGCGCCGCGGTGGTCGCGGTCGGCTGGTCCGGCTACGTGCAGTCGCTGCTGGCGTCCGCGGACGTCCACCTGCCCAACGCCATCAACGGCGGCACCGACAGCAACTGGGGCTTCAACCTGCCCGCGTCGCTGCTCGTGCTGCTGCTGACCGCGGTCCTGATCTTCGGCGTCAAGCTGTCGTCGCGGCTGACCGCGATCATCGTCGGCATCAAGGTCGCCGTGGTGCTCGTCGTGATCATCGCGGGGCTGTTCTTCATCAAGGCCGACAACTACTCGCCGTTCATCCCGCCCAAGCAGGCGTCCACCGGTTCCGACTCCGGACTCAAGCAGCCGCTGATCACCTGGCTGAGCGGCTTCGAACCGAGCAACTTCGGCGTCATGGGGATCTTCTTCGGCGCGGCGACCGTGTTCTTCGCCTACATCGGCTTCGACATCGTGGCCAGCGCCGCCGAGGAGACCAAGAAGCCGCAGCGCGACCTGCCGATCGGCATCCTCGGCTCGCTGGCCATCTGCACGGTGCTGTACGTCGGCGTCTCGATCGTCGTCACCGGCATGGAGAAGTACACCGAACTGTCGATCAAAGCCCCGCTCTCCGACGCCTTCAAAGCCGTCGGCCACGGCGGCTATGCGTGGGTCATCAACATCGGCGCCGTCGCCGGCCTGACGTCGGTCACGATGATCATGCTGCTCGGCCAGACCCGCGTGTTCTTCGCGATGAGCCGCGACGGCCTGATCCCGCGCTTCTTCAGCCAGGTCCACCCGCACTACAAGACGCCCTACCGCTCGACCATCGCCCTCGGCACCGTGGTGGCGGTCGTCGCCGGCGTCATCCCCCTCAAGCAGCTCGCCGAACTCGTCAACATCGGCACCCTGTTCGCCTTCGTGGTCGTCGCCATCGGCGTCATCGTCCTCCGCCGCACCCGCCCCGACCTGCCCCGCGCCTTCCGGACACCGTGGGTCCCGGTCCTCCCGATCGTGTCGGTGCTGGCCTGCCTGTGGCTGATGATCAACCTCCCGACGGAGACGTGGTGGCGGTTCCTGGTGTGGATGCTGGCCGGGTTCGTGGTCTATTACGGCTACGGGTACCGCAAGAGCCGGTTGGGGCAGCGGGCGGCGGCTGCTGCGGGGGCAGGGGACGGACGCGGGTGAAGGTGTCGCCGGCGGGGCGCGGGTGCCTCACCGCGCAGGACCCGTGATCGGCCGTCGGTCGCTGACTGTCGACTGTTCGCGATCGGCGGCCGCTGCTGACCACCGCAACTGACCACCAAGCACCCGCGATCGATGACCCGCCACTGATGACCGGCCATTGGCCGATGACGATCCGCAACTACGACCGGCCGCCGGAACTCCGCCATTGGCCCGCAGGCCACCTGCCATCGGTCACCTGCCACCCTCTACCGCGGTATGCGCGACCGCTCGGACCAAGCTCTCGTCGGCGTATGGCTGCCACTCGGCACCTGCCGCCTGTCGCTCGGTCAGGTCGGGTCGAGGTCGGGACCGTCGCAGTCGGCGGAGTTCGTTGCCGCGGTGGTGGACCGCCGCGCGGGATTCAGCGCTGTCCGAATACGCCGGTGGTGCGGGCGGCAGCCACGTGCAGTCCTGTTGCCTTGTGCCGCTCCGCGCGGCCGCGGCCGTCCGAATGCGGGCCTGGACATTCGGTCACGCGAAACGGTAGTCGGGAGATTACTCTCGGTGGCCGTACGTCGGTAGCGTGGACGGGTGCCGAGTATCGCGCGACCCGCGCAGCTTCGACGCCGCACCGCCGCACGGGCCGCGGCCCCGGGGGCCAGGCCGGTCCGGGTACCGCGGCCGCCGCGCCGCCGGGCCTCCGCCGGATCCGCGCCGCGCACGGCCGCGGGCGCGACCGTCGCCGCGCCGTCGTCGGGACGGGGGCGACCGTGGTGGCCGACGCGTGCCGTGCCGACTGCCGTACTGCTGGCGGTGGTCGCGGTGATCACGCATGTCGCGGTCTTCCAGCGCGCGTTCTGGAACCCGGACGAAGGCTTCCTGGCCACCCAGGCCCGGATACTCGGCGACGGCGCGCACCTGTACGGCGGAGTCGTGGACCGCAAACCGCCCGTCGTGCCCTACCTGTACGCGGCGGCCTTCCAGCTCTTCGGTTCCGGCACCCTGTGGCCGGTCAAAGTGCTCGCGGTGGCGGCGCACTTGGCCACCGCCGTGCTGCTCGCGGTCTTCGCCCGACGCCGGTTCGGCCCGACGGCGGGACTGATGGCCGGCGTGCTCTACCTCGTGGCCAGCATCGGGCTGGCACCCCCCGACGCCATGGCGGCGAACTTCGAGACGTTCATGCTCCCCGCGTCCGTGGCGGCGATCGTGCTGGCCGATCGCGGCCGGTTCGCGGCGGCGGGGTTCGCGGCGGCGGTGGCCGCGCTGACGAAGCAGTCCGGGGGAGCGGTCGTGCTCCCGGTGCTGTGGGTGGCTGTGGTGGCGGCGGGGAGGGGGCTGGGCCGGGGCGGCGTTGGTGGTGGGCGGTGGCGGGACCGCGGCGGGCGGTGGGTGCCGTGGTGGGGACGGTGTCGTGGCAGAGCGGTTGGGGTGGTTGGGCCGAGGACGTTGGGGCTGCGCCGGGGCGGGGTCGGTGGTGGGGCGGCGTCCGGCGGCAAGGCGATGGGTGGCGTGCTGTGGGGTCGTGCGGTGCCGGGTGGCGTGGCGTTGAACGCTGCCGCATTCGGCGGCTCGGCGGCTCGGGACGAAATCGCGTCGGGACATGCGGCGTGGGGTGTCGGCGGTCGGCGGGGCGGTGGGGCGCCAGGTGTTGCCGGGGACGACAGCAGCGCGGTGGCGTCGGGTGACGGTGTGCTTCGTGGTGGGGTGTCGGGCGCCGCGACCCGGCTCCGTCTGCAAGCCGTGGCCTGCGTGTTGCTCGGGGCGATCGTGCCGTGGGTCGGAGTGGCGCTGTTGCTCGGTGCCGGGCGGTTCGTGTTCTGGGTGGTGACCGGGTCCGGGGGCTACCTGTCGCTCGAAGGCGGGTGGCTGTGGGCGGTGGCGCGGGCGTCCGGAAACCTCGGGATCGTCGCGGCGGCCGGGCTGCCGCTGGTGTGGGCGGCGTGGCGCGGGCGGCGGTTCCGGGCGGACGCCGACCTGTGGGTATGGCTGGCCGCGTCCGCGGTCGGGGTCGCGGCCGGGACGCGGTTCTTCGGACATTACTTCCTCCAGTTGCTGCCGCCGTTGGTCCTGCTCGGGGTCGCGGGCGTCGTCCGCGGCGCGCTGCGCTGGCGGACGGTGGCCGGGTACGCGGCGCTGTCCGCAACGGTGTTCGTGTACCTCGCGGCGACCTGGCCCCAGGTCCGGCTCGACCACATCCGCGGGGTGGCGGCGACCGTACGGGCCGAGACCCGCCCCGGCGAACCGCTGCTGGTCTGGGGCATGAACCCGGCGGTGTACTACTTCGCCGAACGCCCGCCCGCGACCCGCTTCCTCACCGCGGGCTTCCTGACGAACTTCGCCGGCGGACGCCCGGACTCCCAAATCGGCGAAGCGTATGCCGTGCCCGGCTCGTGGGCGCAGTTCACCGAGGACCTCGCCCGCACCCGCCCCGAACTCGTCATCGACGACTCCGGCAACGCCGCCTACCGCCCGGAACGCATCCCCCGCTTCGATCAGTTCCTCAAAGCCCACTACCGCGAACTCGAACGCCAGGGGGCGACGGTGATCTACCGCCGGATCGACCCTTGAGCGTGACGTGTCGTAGGGCGCTCGTGTGGTGTCACCGGTGGGTGGGGCGGTGTTCGGCATGGCCGGACCGCGGGTGGCCGACGCCCGGGTGAAGTCCGGCGCAGAGCACGGCGAAAGCCCGGTCTGCCGCGGTGGCGACGGCGTCGCGCGCGTGTGCCGCCGATTCGCCGGCCATGACGCGCCGTCGGAGTTCCCGCAGGAGCGCCCGGTGCGTGCCGGCGATGGTGCCGGCCAGGACAGGGGGGATCGGGGCGTCGGCGGGGGTTGTGGTGGCGGCGGTGGTGGTGAGGTCCGCTGCGGCGGGAGCCGGTGGTGCCGCGGCCAGGGCGGCGGCCAGTGCGGCTTCGGCGCGTTCGCCGATTTCGCGTTCGCGGGCGCGCAGGGCCGGGCTGTCCAGGACCACCTGCCAGAACGCCGGGGCGCCCGGTCGGAGGCCGAGCATGGGGTGGTCCTGGTCCAGTGCGGCCAGCAGATCGTCGCGGACCGGCGCGACGGGGCAGGTGCCCGGGGCACGGTCGCGGACCAGTGCCGCGAGGTGGTCTTCGACCTCTGCTTGGCGGTCGAAGAACAGGTCTTCTTTGGTAGCGAAGTAGTTGAACACCGTGTTGGTGGACACGCCCGCGTGCCGTGCCACCTCGGCGACGGTCACCCCGTCGAAGCCGTGCTCCAGGAAGAGCCCCAGTGCCGCGTCGGCGATGGCCGTCCGGGTCTGCTGCTTCTTCGTCTCTCGAAGGCCCATGGGCAGATGATAGTGTCACCACAAATTTGGTGTGACACCAAGATTTTTTGAGGTGTGTTCATGGCCTTCACTTTCGGCATCTATCCCGGCGGACTCCTCGGCGACGACCAGGGCATCGTCCATCCGGTCACCGCGGACGCGCCGGACCTCATCAACACCGCACTCGACGAACTCCAAGGCGACGCCGACCTGTTGACGGTGCGTGCGTACCGCTCGTTCGCGCCGACGGCGACGCCGCGGATACCGCCGACACCCGCCGACCCGCACTCGTACCTGCGGCGCGGCCGGATGCTCGACCTCGTCCTCCAATTCCGCGAACCGACCGGAAGCCTGGACGGCTGGACGGACTATGTCCGCGAAGCCGTGCGGACCGCGGGCCCGCGGCTGGCCTCGGTACAGATCTGCGAGGAGCCGAACCTCGACCTCCCGTCGGTTGATGGCAGCGTCCCGAACGTCTTGGTGGCGTTGGTTCGGGGTGTTGTCGCGGCGAAGGAGGAGGTTGCTTCGCTCGGCCTCGGTGCGGCAGTCGGCTTCAACGCGGTGCCGAGCTTCGACCCGTCCGACACCTTCTGGGCGGACCTCGGGGCCTTGGGCGACGACCGGTTCCGGCAGAGTCTCGACTACGTGGGAGTCGACTTCTTCCCCGACGTGTTCCGGCCCGTCGCCGCGGATCGGTTGGCGGAGACGGTTGCCGCGGTCCTCGGCATGTTCCGTACCGGCTTCCTGCCGCAGGCCGGCATCCCCGGGACGGTGCCGCTGCGGGTGTGCGAGAACGGCTGGCCAACCGGCCCCGACCGCACGGAGCGGCGCCAAGCGGAGACGCTCGAAACCGTCATCCGGGCGGTGGCCGCGTGCGAGAACGAACTGTTGGTCGACGGCTACTCGCTCTTCGCCCTCCGCGACGCGGACAGCAACGGGGACAGCCTGTTCGGCCATTTCGGCTTGCTCCGCGACGACTACACGCCGAAGGAGGGCTTTGGTACCTACCGCCGCCTCATCAAAGAACTGGGCTCAGGGCAGGTCGTGGCCGAGCGCTGACACCAGGCTTGTGAGACGGGGCAGGGCGGGGCGGTGTGAAGGTGACAGTGCGCGTACGAGTACGAGTACGAGTACGAGTACGAGTACGAGTGTGACGGCGACGGTGAGCGGGCGAGCGCGAAGGGCGAGGGGCGACGACACGGCCGAGGGGCGTGAGGGCAAGCGTGCGAGTGCGAGGGCGAGAGCGTGACGGCGAGTTCGGCTTTCCCGCGGTGTACCAAGGCGCGTTCGGTGACGGCCCGCCGTGGTGTCCTCCAGCGGTGGGCGCGCCGGGTGCCGAGCTGTTGGCTGTGGCTGTCCATGACCGTGGGCTCTGCGCGGCCGGGCGCCTTCCGGGCGCCTTCCGGGCGCCTTCCGGGCGCGTGGAGCGGTCGCGGCCCAGCGGCGGCCCGCGCGGGGCGTCCGGGCTTCCCGCCGCGCATCGTCGACCACGCGACTGCCGGGCGGGCGCCGCGCAGCAGCGTCGTGCGGTAATCCCCGTCCTGCGCCCCCGCGGATTCGAACAGCCCACACCCCAGCGCGTTCCCGCACTCGCGGGACAGTCGACGCGCGCCCCCCGGGGACGTGCGGGGGAAGCCGGTGGATGCCTGACCGTCTTCCCCGCGCGCCCGGTCTGGGGCGCGGCCCGCGAACCGGCGGCGACAGCGCGCCGACCCGCGAGCGTGCGAGCCTTCCCGTGAGCCCGTGAGCCCGTGAGCCCGTGAGCCCGTGAGCCCGTGAGCCCGTGAGCCCGTGAGCCCGTGAGCCCGTGAGCCCGTGAGCCCGTCACCGCCGGGTGGCGGTGGGGTGGTTCTACCAGAGCTGGTCGGTGTAGGTGTCCCGGCCGGGGATGGTCGGGATCCACGGGGCGGCGAAGGTCACCGTGCCGATGCCCGAGGCGTTGATCTGGTCGGCCCAGGCATGGAAGGCGTCCCAGCTGTCGCGGGGGTCGCCGGACAGGAAGTACAGCTGCATGCTGCGGGTGGCCGCGTTCGGGTCGCGCGGGACGAAGGCCGGGGCGTCGTCGGCGAGCGGTTCGGCGGTCCAGGCGGCCACCGACTCGACGGCGGAACCGTCCAGGAACTTGGGCAGGTTCGCGTCGAACCACGCTTCGAGGTCGGACTGTGAGACACCCTCGGCGCGCTGCACGGCCAGCGACACCATGCCCTGGTAGCCGTGGTCGAGGGCCAGCTCCAGCGGAACCGGGTCCTCGTCGCGGTACCAGCGCTTGTCGTGCAGGTACATCGCGGTGTGCGCGTGGATCCGGTTCGGGAATCCGCGGTCGTTGGCGTACAGCCAGTTGACCTGCTCCACGGCCCAGTTGTTCCACTCGGCCCACTGGCCGTCGTTGACCCAGTAGATCGCCAGGTACGAACCGGCGTCGATCGCCGGGACGACGTCGCTGTCCGCCGGGAAGCGCAGGTCCTTCAGCTCGCGGGTGGCGACCCAGCGCTTGCCCGCCAGCATGCCGGGGCCGATCATGCAGCCGGCATAGAAGTGGTCGCGCTCGTACCAGCGGTGGTACTCGACCTCGTGCCCCCGCTCCGGGTCGACCGCGGTGAACAGCATCCCGGTCGCGCGGATCGGGTACTCCTTGAAGCCCATGAACGATTCCTTTTCGTGCGAAGGACCTGACACTACGTCAGAAACGACACCGCTGTCAGCACCTGGTGACTTTCCCGGCGCCGGTCTCACCCCGCGCTGTTTCCGCCGCCCGCGGCGGCGTCCCGGAAGCGCGTGGTGCGGTGCACCGGGTCGGTGTCGATCTTGGGGATGACGTGTTCGCCGATCAGCCGGATCGACTCGAGCGCCTCGTCGATCGTCTGCCCCACCGGCAGCCCGAACGTCAGCTGGTCGACGCCGGTGCTCTCCCAGCGCTTGCACTGGCGCAGCACGTCGTCCGGGTCGCCTGCGATGGTCATGCCTTCGGAGAGCATCCAGTCGACGGCGGCCGGGTCCGGGTCGGGTATCAGCTCCGGCCACGCCGGCACCTGCGGCGGGTGCGGGAACGTGTCGTGGTACCGGAACACCAGGCTCTGCAGGTAGGTGTTCGCCGGCCGCATCATCACCTCGCGCGCCCGCTCGCGGTCCTCGAAGCAGATCGCGCTGCTGGTCACCATGATGTTGTCGTTGACGAAGGCGCCGATCGGCTCGGCGTTGGCGATCTCCGTCTTGTACGCCGTGAGCACCGGCTCCAGCTCCTTCGGCGACCCCACCGAGAAGCCCAGCACACCGAGGCCCTTGCGGGCGGCCATCGCATAGGACGAGGTGTTGCCGGCCGCGTACCACATCGGCGGGTGCGGCTTGGCGAACGGCTTGGGCAGGATCTTGCGCGGCGGCAGCGACCAGTACTCGCCTTCGAAGCCCTCGTATTCGTCCTGCAGCCACATCTTGGGGAACTCGGCGATCGTCTCTTCCCAGATCGGCCGGGTGCCGCCCATGTCGGTCATGCCGGGGTGGAAGCCGAGGATCTCGTGCGAGCCCGCGCCGCGCCCGGTGCCGAACTCGAACCGGCCGCCCGACAGGTGGTCGAGCATCGCGACGCGCTCGGCGACCTTCGCCGGGTGGTTGACCTTGGGCAGCGGGTTGAAGATGCCGGACCCCAGGTGGATCCGTTCGGTGGCGTGCGCGAGGTAGCCGAGCACCACGTCGTTGGCGCTGATGTGGCTGTACTCGTCGAGGAAGTGGTGCTCGGTGACCCACACGTACTTGAATCCGGCCGCGTCGGCCGCCTTGACCAGCTCGATCTCGCCCATGATCGCGCGGTGCTCGGCCAGCGGATCGGCCTCCTGCGCGCTCTTGGGGACATAGCCCTGAATAAAGATCCCGAACTCCATTGTTCGTCGTCCCTTCTTCGTGGTGGCTTGCCGGGGTGGAGGTCGTCGACGCCGGACCGACCGTGGCGGGCATCGTGAGCATCGACGTCTTGGAAGAGGGCGGGAGAGGCGCGGCCGTTCCGGGGTTCACTCGAACGGGAAACGCCGAAACACCGAAGCGCCGGAACACCGGAACGGAACACCGGAACACCGGATACGCAGGAGACGACGGATACGTAGGAAACGCAAGACACGTGGAAGACGCGGGAGACACAAGAGAACCGGGAGACGCAGGAAACAGGGTCACCACAGACCCCCCTCGGCGCGGGGACGACCGCAGTCGCCCCCGCCCCCCGCGGCCTCAGAGCACGAACACCCCGTCCTCGCGCCGCACCCAGCCGGACGCGGCCAGCGCCCCGCCGTCCACGTGCAGCGTGGTCCCGTTGACGAACCCGGACATGTCGCCCGCCAGGTAGACGATCGGCGCCGCGCAGTCGTCCGGCGTGCCCCAGCCGAGCGGCACCTTGCTGCCGTAGTCCTGCCCGCCGACCGCCTCGGACAGGCCCGCGTCGCCCGGCGTCGGGATCGCGTCCGGCGCCACGCAGTTGACCCGGATCCGGCGCGGCGACAGCTCCAGCGCGAGTGACCGCGTCAGCTGCTCGACGGCCGCCTTCATCGCCGCGTACACCGCGAAGCCGGGCGCGGCGCGGTGCGCCTCGATGCTGGTCACGTTGACGATCGAGCCGCCGTCGTTCATCAGCGGCACGCTGTGCCGGACGACGTGCGTGACGCTGGTGAAGTTCTCGTCGACCAGCGCGGTCTGGCCCTTGCCGCGCACGTCGAGGAACGGCGACCAGAAGCCGCCGCCCGCGTTGTTCACGAGGACGTCGAAGTTGCCCAGCTCGCGCTGCGCGTCCGCGAGGAACGCCGCGACGGAGTCCCGGTCGCGCACGTCCAGCGTCCCGACGTGCGCCTTGCGGCCCGCGTCGGCGATGGCCTTCGCGGTCTCGGACTGGTCTTCGCGGTCGCAGATGGCCACGTCCGCGCCGAATCGGGCCAGCGCGGCGGCGGTCGCCGCGCCGATGCCGCGGGCGCCGCCGGTGACGACGGCGACACGGCCGGTGAGCAGGGCGGAGGAAGGATCGAGAACCACGTCGTACCTCTTCTGGCAGGCGGCGGCGCCGCACGGGTGCCGCGGCGCACAGCTCACCATGCCATCTGACGCGGCGTCACTAAAGAGCGATGCGACGCGATTTCGATCGCGTTGCCGACCCCGGGCGCAGCCCGGCGGAAGCACGGGGCGGGCGGAATCCGGGTCTGGATTCCGTCGGCACGCGGCCGTACTGTGACCGCCAGTCAACGGCGGCCTACCGGAGGTTCACACGTGTCACCCGAACGCATGCCCGGACACATCGCCGTCCCGAACCTGATCGGCCTGTACGCCGAGGCCATCGACGACGGGGACTTCGAGAAGGTCGCGGACATCCTCGCCGACGCGGTGGTCACCAGCGAAGGCACCGACCGGGAAACCGTGGGCCGCGCCGCCGTCCTCGCCATGTACGAGGACTGGACGCTCCGCTACGAGGACGGCACGCCGCGCACCAAGCACGTCACCACGAACATCATCCTCGAGGTCGACGAGGACGCCGGCACCGCCGCGGCCCGCTCCTACTTCACGGTCCTCCAGGCCACCACCGGCCTGCCGCTCCAGCCGATCATCACCGGCCGCTACCGCGACACCTTCGTCCGCGTCGACGGCGCGTGGCGCTTCGCGACCCGCCACATGATCACCGAACACCTGGGCGACCTCAGCCACCACCTCAAGATCGCGCTCGGCTGACCGGAATCCCGCACCCTGCACCCGCACCCCGCACCCCGCACCCCGCAGCACCGCACGACCGAACCGACCCGAAAGGACGTCCCATGGGCAAGCTCGACGGACGCGTCATCCTCATCTCCGGCGCGGCCCGCGGCCAAGGCGAAGCCGAAGCCCGCCTGTTCGTCGCCGAAGGCGCGTCCGTCGTGCTCGGCGACGTCCTCGACGACGAAGGCGCCGCAGTCGCGAAGGACCTCGGCGACGCCGCCCGCTACGTCCACCTCGACGTCACCAAGGAAGCCGACTGGACGGCCGCCGTCGCCGAGGCCAACGCGGCCTTCGGCAAGCTCGACGGCCTGATCAACAACGCCGGCATCCTGCAGTTCGGCGCCATCGTGGACACCTCGCTCGACGACTACCTGAAGATCGTCAACGTCAACCAGGTCGGCGTCTTCCTCGGCATGCGCGCCGCCATCCCGTCCCTCGTGGCCGCGGGCGGCGGCACGATCGTCAACACGTCCTCGACGAACGGCCTCCAGGGCGTCGCCGGCATGATCGGCTACACCGCCACCAAGTTCGCGGTCCGCGGCATGACCAAGGCCGCCGCCCTCGAACTCGGCCACTCCGGCATCCGCGTCAACTCGATCCACCCCGGCGGCATCGACACCCCGATGGTCCGCCCGGACAACGTCGAAGGCCTCGTCTCCGACGACACCAGCTCCGGCGACATCTACGCCGCCCTCCCCGCCGGCCGCGTCGGCCAACCCGAAGAGGTCGCCAAACTCGCCCTCTTCCTCTCCTGCGCCGACTCCTCCTACTCCACCGGCTCGGAGTTCGTCATCGACGGGGGGATGACGGCGGGCCCGACTTGGGCGTAGGGACGCAAGGCAAGCCCATTTCCACGGCGGATTCCCTATCCAGGTAAGGGAGTCCGCCTTTGGGCATCCCCAAGCGGCCGATGCGCCGCGCTGTGGGTGATGTGCAGCATGATGGCTGCGTTCGCCACACAAGGGGAAGGCAGTTCGATGGCGCTCGTCGCAGTCGTGTACGTACCGCAGAAGTCGAAAGGCAACTTTGAGATCGGCTGCCGCAGGAGCATCTGGGGCTGGCGAGATTCCGCGTTGGACAAGGCCGGAGCTCGCGCGGAACTCCGGAAGCTCCGCACCGGCGATCTGCTTCTGCTGGGGTACGGAGGCCCGCAGCCGCGCGTTTCGGCCGGTGGATGGGCAGGCGCTGCCTTGGCCACCACCGTGTTGGCCCAAGTCACGAGGCCTCCTTACCGCGACACGACGCCCGTGTGGCCGAACCGGGACGAGGTTTTCCCCGAGCGCCTGGACTTCCGGATTCTCACCACGGAGGACCGGGTGACGTGGGCGCCGCAAGCCATGGAAGCCTTTCGCATGTCCGCGAACAAACAGGGCGTGGCCGTGTTGCTGCCGGAGGATGAGTTTGCGACGGATGCCGATCGCTATGACGCGGTTGCGGCTGACACATACATGGACGATGAAGCTCCCCCTGAGCGAATCCTCGACGTCGAGGGGCGTCTGAGCCGCTTGGTCCAGGCCGTCGTCCGGTGTGAGCAGCCGAAGCTCCGCGAATGGCACTTCCCCCGCGGCAAGTCGGAAGGGGACTGCGCGTTGTGCGGCCGCAGGCTGCCCAAACGGATGCTGCACGTCGCCCATGTCAAGAAGCGTTCGCAATGCGACGCCGGCGAACTCGTCGACACCGTCAACACGATGAAGGCCTGTGTCCTGGGCTGCGATGCGCTCTTCGAGTACGGATATGTCCGTGTGGACACGGAAGGCTACATCCACGCGTATTCCGACGGTCCGTCCGCGACGAACGACCTCGCGGCGGCCGCCCGGGCCCTCGACGGACGCCGCTGCACCGCACACAGTGAGATCAGCGCGGCGTACTTCGCCTGGCACAGCGCATCCTTCGAGCAGCAGGCGCGTCACTCTGCAAGGGAAACGAACCGCTGAGGCTCCCGAAGGACAGCCTCCGCAGCCTCGAACGAGGCGAGTCGCGCAGCCAACGTGGCCACCGCCAGACGTTCCGGCAGTGCTGTCGAGAATTTCAGTCCTGCGAGTGCCTTCCGGTCCACGTCCGGTTGGCACAACCGCTCGGCGGCGTCCTGGACGGCTCCGCGCCATGCGGCAGGAGACACGTCGCTCCGCAGCCGGAGGTAGTTGTCCGTGAAACGTTGAGACGGATCCGTAACGGCCGACAGCGTTGTGGCCAACGTTGCGTTGACGCGAAAGCCCGCCCAAGTCCACCAGCGGACGTCGCCGTTCGGCGAGCGTACGATCGTCGTCCCACCAGGGTGGACTTGCGCCAGATAGTGCTCACGTGCCGAAGCGAGGGCTTCCGCCGCTCTGGTGGTGAGCCGGGCCGGCGGATCCGCCCCCAGCAGGACGTCACGCAGCGAACGAGTCATCCGGTACGACAATCCCGACTGCGTGCCGCTATGCCACCTGGCTTTGCCCCCGCCGTCGACCGGTTCCACGAAGCAGCGCTTTCGGTTCCAGTCGATGTACGTCACACGCCAACTGCGCCCGGCCAACAACAGCAGCCGCGGCCCTGTCGTCTGCTCGGTCAGCAGTGCGGGATCTGTCGTGCCGATCTCGGTGCGCCCGGACAGGACCGTGAACTCCGGTGCTGCGGTGAAGACCGCAGTGAGATCCATGAAGTGCCGCCGCCCGAACTTGCGCTCGGCTTCCGGCCCGACGAACAACATGCCACCGTCCTCGTCGAGGAATCCGGCTGCGACGAGATGCCTGAGGATCGGCTCCACTCCGGCCTGCCGAAAAGGTGCGAGGCCGTTCCACCACGGCGCCCACGACCGATCGCCGACCTTGTTCTCCTGCAGACAGAGTGCCATCAGCTGCTGGGCCACGATGTGTCGCGGCTCCGGCGGGGCGACGACCGGCTCGACCCAGCCCTGACCCCAGAGGTGGAGCAGGCCGGCCGCTTCCAAGACGGCATCCTCGTCCAGTGCGAGGAACAGGCAGTTGCGCGTGCTGC
The DNA here is from genome assembly GCF_049534875.1 of Uniformispora flossi. Lineage (NCBI taxonomy): Bacteria > Bacillati > Actinomycetota > Actinomycetes > Kitasatosporales > Streptomycetaceae > Uniformispora > Uniformispora flossi. The sequence continues at coordinate 117,158 of NZ_JBMULZ010000018.1, read as the reverse complement.
CCGGGCGACGTCCGGTGCGGCCGAGCCGTTGCAGGAACGAAGCTACGGTCGTCGGCGCATCGACCTGGATCACCCGGTCCAGATCGCCGACGTCGATACCCAGCTCCAGCGTACTGGTGGACACGATTACACAGTCACGTGCCTCGGCGAACGCCTCTTCGGAGCGACGCCGTTCGTCGAGGGACAGGCTCGCGTGCGACAGGAAGGTGGCGACGCCTTTGGCGCGCAGCGACTGCCCGAGCTCTTCCACCAGCCGACGCGAGTCGCAGAAGACGAGACGCTTCTCGCCACGGTGGAGCGCCGCGATGACTTTGGCTGCGTTGTCGACCGAGCCCACGTGATCCAACTGGATGTCACCGGGCGGCGGAGTGGCGGCGAGGGTCGGCTCGGGGGCCGTCAGGTGCGGCGCTACCACTGTCGCGGTTCGGTGGCCGACCGCGGAACCCTGCAGCCAGCCCAGCAGTGCTTCCGGGTTGCCGACCGTGGCCGAGAGCCCCACGCGCTGGATCGGCCTGCCGATCAGGTGGGTGAGCCGCTCCAGGACGGCCAGCAGATGCCAGCCCCGATCGTCCCCTGCGAAAGCGTGCACCTCATCGACGACGATTGCGCGTAGCCCGGAAAAGAACGACCGGTGGTCGACATTGACGCTCACCAGCATCGATTCGAGCGACTCAGGGGTCGTGAGCAGGATGTCCGGACGGCTGCGCAGGATCCGCTTTCGCCGCGGAGTGGACACATCACCGTGCCACAGTTCGGCGCGGCGCCCCAGCCAGTCGGCGTACCCGGCAAGCCGGGGCTCGAGGTTGTTGAGCAGTGCCTTGAGCGGACACACATAGAGCAGCGAGGTGCCCTGCCAATTCTCCGCCGCCATCTTCGACAACAACGGGAAAGCCGCGGCCTCGGTCTTGCCGCCCGCCGTCGGAGCGAGCAAGAGGGCGTCGTCGCCGGCCAGAAGCGGATCGACCGCCGCCTCCTGCAACGGCCGCAACCCCGGCCAGCCGAGGGTGTTGACGATGTGGTGGAGCACGACGGGATGAAGCGAATCGACGGACATCGGGCCCCTCAGCGCTGCGGGGTCGGCATGGTGCGGAAGCCTACAGATCCAGCGGAACGTCGCCGGCGGAGGCTGCGGCGTTGCGCTCGACCTCGCTCATTTCGCCCATGCCGAGGGTCAGCGCGTAGTCGCGCCGCGGGTCGAATTCCGGAAAGAGGTCGACGCGGTCGAGGACGTCGCCGACGAGCTTCTTCAGGAACAGCCGCGGTGCCACACCGACCTTGTCGCCCAACCCGCCGGCGACGGCACGGGCGAGATCGGCGAGGTATGAGTCGTCGACAAGTTTGCCGAGCCGCTCCGCGGTCGTCGTGTCTTCGATGCCCGAGGCGTACAGGTCCCTTACGCGACCTCCCAGCTCGGTCAGCGACGCCACCGTGAAGCCGGATAGGCGGATCTGGATCGCGCGCGGGTTGTCGAACCGGCTGTCCGTGGAGAAGTCCGTGGCCAGCCGCTGCGCCAGCGGCGCGAGCCGCTGGACTCCCTGCGGCCCCTCGAAGAACGCCGGGGTGCCGGTAATAACGAGGTACAGCCCGGGGAACCGGCCGGAGTGCACCTCGTCGATGAGCTGCCGGAGCGCGTTGAGCGCCTTGTCGCGGGCGTCCGAGCGAACGCGTTGCAGCGTCTCCACTTCATCAAGGACCACGAACAGGCCCGGATGACCGCTGTCGCGCAGCACCGACAGCAGGCCCTGGACGAATCCCAAGGCTCCGAAGTGGTCGATGTCGCCGCGCACCCCGGCCGCACGGCGCGCGGCAGCAGCCACATTGGGCTGCCCTCCAAGCCAGGCCAGGATGGCATCGGCCGTCGCCGGGTCGGAGGCTGTCACGGCCGCCCGGTAACCGCGCAGGGCACCGGCGAACATCGGTGCATTGCGGCTTACTTCAGCGAGGCGCAGGGTGAGAAGAGCATCGACGGCCTGATGGAGGGCGTCTGCATCGTCCGGGTCGAAGCCGCCGTCGGCGAGTGCATCCTCCTCGAGCGCGTAGAACCAGGCGTCGACGACCGGTCGCAGCGCACTGGGGGGAAAACTCGCGGTGGCAAGGCGCTCGGTGAGGCGCCGGTACACGGTCTCGAGCTTGTGCAGCGGTGTCTCGTTCTCCGAGACCTGCACTTCGGCGACCGCCATGCCGCGCCGCTTGGCGCGGTCGGCCAGCCACCGGGTGAAGAACGTCTTGCCTGAGCCGTACTCGCCGCGGACGGCCTTGAACACGGAACCGCCGGATGTGACGGCGGCCAGATCCTCGTCCACCGCGGTTTCGAACCGACCAAGCCCCACAGCCAGCAGGTCGAGGCCCGACTGCGGCACGGCCCCGCGGCGCAAGGCATCCAGAACGTCGCGGCGACGCGCGGCGCTGACCTCGCCGCCCGCAGGAGAACTCACGTGCCTGTGCCCTTTCCAAGGCCGAACTGGATGCGCAGCCGCGCGACGTCGAGGCGCACGGTACGTCCGCCGTCCTCGACCGTCACCACAGAGTAGTTCTCCACATTCAGGAGTCGCTGCAGGGTGATCGCGAACCCACCGGCGCGCGCGGCACGCACACCGGCGCGTTCGGCCAGCACCGCGGCGGGCAGCAGGTTGCCCTGCGCCCGCAGCAGCGCTGTCACGGCAGCTTCGACCTGGTCGAGTGGGACGGCCCGCGAGGACATCAGTTCCCGCTGCGCGGCCAGGACCGGCGACTTGAGCAGCGCGGCGGCCGTGGCCGCCGCCGAGTCCGATACGACCTCCGCGGTTCCGTCGGCGGTGTGGTCGGCGGGCGCGGAGGCAACCTCGATGAGCGTCATCTGCTGCTCGTCCGCGTCCTTGGTCCTGGAACGCCGGGCGGGCTTCCCGGACGGCACCGGTCGGCGTTCGACCGTGGACTCCGGCGCATTCAGCGACCACCAGGACGGCTTCTGGTCTTCCAGCCAGCTCCAGCCGGCGGGCACGCCGGCACCCAGTGGAAGGAATGCCATGAGCGGGATGGCTACTTCGGCGGAAGAGACGCCGCCGTGGTATCCGGCGTGTTTGGCGGTGTATCTGGCCTGCTCGTCCCACAACGCCACGACCTGCTGCCCCCGGGCGGCGACCCGGGGACCGGCCAACGTGACCTCCCCGGCCCCCGCGGGGCCGGATTCACCCGTGCGATGGCGTGCCGACGCGGAGTCGCTCACCGGCCGATGCACTGCGCCGCGGTCGAGCACGTGGCCGTGGTCGCTGGTGACGACGACGGCACGGCCGAGGTAGAAGGCATGGTCCAGGACCGTCCGCAGGACCCCGATATCGGCGATCCGCCAGGAGGAATCGGCGCGTTCGCGCCCCTTGTCCAACGCATCGTCGATGGTGTTGAGGACGATCGCGACTGCCGTGTCCGTGTCGTTGAGTGCCTCTTCGAGTTCGGCACCCAACGATTCACCGGCGTCGCCCAGCACACCGCCCTTGTGGAACAGCCGCACCCGGCGCCCCTTCCAGAAGGGGTGTGCATCGAAAGCACGGCGCTCGTCCTCCTGCCCCCCCTCGGTGAGCGCTGCCGCGAAGAGACTGGCTCGCGAGTACTTCGTCAACGTCGGCAGCGCCGCCACCACCGCCCGGCGACGGGGGGTGCTCCCCTCGCCCCAGGGGTCGTACTCCTCCCAACGTCGCTCCCGCAGTTGCTCCGCCAGCTCCGTAGCCACCGCGCCGCTCATACCGTCCAACACCAGGAAGAGGCATGGTCGGCGGCGGTCCTTGGGCCCGGCGACCAGCGGCGCCAGAACTTCGGGCAGCACGCGCTCGACCGTGAGCATGCTTCCCGGGTGGCTGCCGGCCGACGTCCAGGTCGCCAGCCGGTCGGCGAAGGCGTGGTCGAGGGCGCTGCGTCGGGCGCGGACCTCCTGATAGAGCCTCCGGTACGCCTGCTTCAGCTCGGCATTGACATCCTCGCCAGTCCACACGTGCCCGACGGCGCGGTCGACCCACGCCCATGCGTCCATGTGCTGATGGATGCCGGTTCCGACGTCGCTGACCGAAGCCGGGTCGGCGGGGTCGGCACGCAGCCATTGCACGAGCCGCTGGGCCATCTCGGCCTGTACCGCGCGGTGGTCGTGGACGCGCGCCCAGCGATGCCGGCGCAGAGCGGCCACTGCCTCGGCCAGTGCGATGAAGGGCTCGCCGCCGGGTTGTGGGGAGCCGAGGGCATCGAGCGTAGACTCGAGGCGGTTGGCGACGGTGCCCATGCGATGTTCGAAGCCCGAGCGGATGATGTCGCTGTACTGCGCCGCGTCCCGGGCGTTGAGCAGCGCAAGCAAGGCTTCCGCACGTTCGAGTACCGCATGTGCGAGATGGTCGTCGGTGCCGCTACCGGCCTCGAGCAGTTCGCCCACGGTCTTTGCTGCCGCCGCGGCGTACGTCCGGATGTCGGTGTCGGACAAGTCACCGAGGTCGAAGCGGTACATGATCCCGCCGCGCGCGCGCTCGGTGTCGTCCCCGGCAGCCGGCGCCCACAGCACTTGGGAGACGAGCCCGAGTGCCATGGCTTCCGGGCCGCCGGCGCGTTCGGGACCTTCCACGACACTGCGATTCGCGAGGTAGGCCAGTAGGACGCGCCCCGCCGGACCGGTGCTCTCGGCAAGCCATGCGGAAAGCCCTTCCCGCTCGACCTGGCGGAGTGTCAGGAAGTTGGCCACGAGCGAAGGTTCGGCGCTCCAGCGGATCAGCGCCGCGGCATCGAGGTCTTCGGCGGCGAGGCGGTCCTGCAGGCCGAGACGGCGCAGCGCGAGATGACGCAGCGCGACGTCACGGCTGAGTACGGTGCCGGCCATCCGCGGGGCATTGTCGGGCATGGCATCGACCAGTGCTTCGGCGATCCAGGCGTCTGCGGCCAGCCGCGGGTCTACCCGCTGCACCCCGAATTTGTCCTCGATCAGCCGCCACGGTTCGACATCGAAGACCTTTTGGCGCAGCACGTTGCTGAGGATTCCCGAGCCGAGGTCGGTGTCCTCGCGGTCGGTGAGCAGCACGAGGAAGGTGTCGTCGTCCGCGGCGACGTGCCTGGTCACTTGTTCCAGGACCGCCAGCCGTGACACGCACGCCTCGACCCGGATCGCGTACGGGCCGAGCGTGAACGCGGGCAGACCGGACCACACCGGATCGGCGCGGAGCAGCAGCACACGCTCGCCGTGCTTGCCGTGCCGCTTCAGGAGGCGCAGGACCTCCTGCTCCAGCGTGGCCGGCTTGATCCGGGCGGCCTTCGACCGCGCCGCCTCGGAGACGGTCACGGGCCCTCGACCACCTTCCACGTGATCTCCACGCGCGCCTCGGGCGCATTACGGGTGACGTTCTGCACGAACGCACGCAACTCGCTCACCGCCGCGTTGAGTTCGTTCGCGGCGACGACACGCGATTCCACCCCGGAACCCGCAGTCGGGGGCAATGTCGCGACGACGCGGCCGGCGGGCGGGAGCGCACCAGAGGGGACTGCCGACTTGCCGGGGGTATCCGTCCCGTCCTGATGGACCGGCGTCACCGGCGGCGGTACGGGGGTACGGGCCGCCATCGCCTTCTTGAGCAACGTCGTCGCTTCCCTGCGGGCCTGTTCGAGCGCGGGTTGCAGGGGCCTGACGAGTTCGTCGGTGAGTGCCGCGTCGTGCAACGCGGCGAGAATTCGCTGTGCCGGAGCCCGGTACGGATCGGGCAGGCCGGAGATCAGCTCGAACGAGTCCCACTGGCCGGCGTCACGCAGCGCGGCGTACACCTTGTCGGCGCTCTTGATGCTGCGGCCGATCCGCTCCGCGGGGCCGCCCAAGTCGACGGACGCGAGATGCGTGATGATGTCGAGGTTGTTGCTCCGCGAGGTGAGTCCGTCGAGGACCTCGGCCGCCACCCGGGCGCTGTGCAGCCTTCCGTCCTTGGCCGCCAGTGCCAGCCCGAGCTGGTCTGCGTGCTCTTCCAGTGCGCCGAGGAGCTGGTGCGCCGCGTCGCGGTAGCGTCGGGATTGGTCGGACAGTTCACGGACGAACTTGTTGACCAGCCGGGCGAGCGGCCTGGCGGGGACGGGGATTCCGAACATGTGCACGGCCCGCTCGCGCGCGCGGTCCCAGGCTTCGCCCGACGGGAGGCGCTGCTCGCGCAGGGCCATGTCGTCGGTGATGGAGGTCAGCTCCGGCGACGGGGCCACAAGCCCCCCGTGCCGGGTCCACGCGCGGTCGGTCTGCTCGGCGAACGCCGAGACGATCAGGTGCGCGACGAGCTTGTCGAGCCCGCGTGGCCTCGGTTCGTCCAGCCAGCGCAGCAGGTCGGCGACACGAACCTCGCTCTGGCTGCCCGCTTGCGCGATCTTCTGGTTGAAGAATTGCCGCCACTCGGTGCCGATGACGAATGCCGCCTCGTGCATCTCGCCAAGGCTAAGAGGATTGGCGATGCGGCGCATCGTCGGGCGGTCCTTCTTGTCCACCTCGACGCGGCCTTCGTCGGACTCGACGGCCCTGCGGATGTACTCGAGAACGGTCTTGGCGTCGGCTGCACGAACGACCGCTCCGGTCCGGTCCTGGTCGAGGTCCGGGTGGCCCGGGAACTGGTGGTCGAGCACCTGATCGCCGAGTCGGCGCATGGCGTCCTTGAGGGACGCCCCGAACGGGAGTTTGGGCTGCAGGCCCGGGTCCAGCGAGAACAAGTGGTCGTCGAACCCGAGGACGACGTCGCCTTGTTGCTTCTGAGCGAGGCCGTACGCCTCCCGGAGCGTGTCGCGCATGCGGTTCGTCAACGCGTCGCGTTGGCTGGACAGCGTCTGTCGGGCCCGGTGCCGGTCGGTCGGGTTGAGGTGCTGCGCGTGCTCGTCGAAGCGCTGGCCTGCCAGGATGTAGTCGAGGATCACGAGCTTGCGCAGGTCGGCATTGCGGTCCGGGGTGAAAAACGCCGGAACCCAGCACACCGTTCGGGGGTGCTCGCCGGACTTGGCCAGCGTCTGGATACGGGCACGGGCGTCCGCCGGGCCGTGGCCCTCGTCGAAGGGATAGGCGACGACGACGCGCCAGCCCGCCGAGTCCGCTGGGTGGAACGCGTGTGACACCAGGTCGTGTTCGTCCCGGATCACGCCGGCCACCACCTCGACCGACCGCTTGCTGCCCTTCCACACCAGGTCGAAGCGGTCGCCGTCGTACTGACCGGTCTCGGTGACCCCCAGATCCTCCCACAGCAGCCGCTTCACCAGGGCCTTGCGGGCGCCAGGCTTGTCGGCGAACGTCGCAGTCGCGATGACCGAAGCGACGTCCACGCCGACAAGTTCAAGTGCGACTGCAGGGTCGTCGTCGCCGCTGACTTTGATCTCGCCGAACTGCCCGGCCCAGTCGCGGACCTTCTTGGCGACCTTGGTGACCTCGCCGCCCGGGATCGGACTGGTGATGCTGCCGTGGTTCAGTGCGGACAGCCGCCGGACGGTGAGGTTCTTGAGGGCACTGACGGGCGCCAGCGCGGACAGCAGCAGCGTCTTGACGAGGCGGTCGTCGCCGCTGAACTCGCGGATCTTGGCCGCCAGTTGCTGGTCCGGCGGATCCTCATCGGCGGCCAGGTGCCCGGCCGCCGCGCGTTTCGCGAGGTTGACGTCGTCCTCGGTCAGGCCGTACTGGCCCAGCAGGTGGGGGCGGAGACTGGCCTCGTAGAGCTTCTGGGCGGCCTCGAACTCCGCCTTGAGCTTCTCGGTGAACGGCGCGTCCCCGGGCTGAGCGAGGGCCTCGTAAAGGTCGCCCAGCGGGACCAGCTGGCCGAGCCGGAGGTCGTCCCGGTGCTGGACGAGGATCGCCCGCATCAGCTTGAGCGCGGTGCGGGAACGCTGCAGGGCGCTGGAAACGTGCACCAGCGAGTCCATGAACGCCGGGCTGAACGGGTACGAACTGCGGAACGACTCCAGGTCCGCACCCGTGCCGCCGTCCGTGTCGAGGAGCGTGTCCCAGACGTCGCGGCGAATCTGCGTCGTGCGGTCGAACTCGCGCGCGATGCGTTCCGCGGCTTCGTCGCTGAGCGGCTTGAGGATGCGCTCGCGAGCGATGGCGGGAAGGTTCCGGTCCTCGAGCGTGATGGTGTCGAATCGGCCGTCCCAGAACTTCAAGACGTCCTGGAACGACTGCTCGGCGGCGCCCGAGACGTCGTCGCCCACCAGCTCCCGGAGGTCACGCTGCCGGGCGATGAAGCTCACGATGGGGACGGGCCGGTGCACGTCGCCGGCCTCGACGAACTTGCTGACCTTCTGCGCCTCACGTGCGACGAACTGCTGGTCGCCGATCGAGCTGGCCAGCCACAGCACCAGCTCGTCCAGGAACAGGACCAGCCCGTCGTAGCCCAGTTCGTCGGCATGCCGGCTGATCTCGGCGAGCCCTGGGTCCAGGGAGATGTACCCCTCGGCATCTTCCTTGGCGTTCGTGTAGAACCCGGCGAGCAGGTCCTTGAGCAGATCACCGACAAGTTGGCGGCGCAGCTGCTCGTCGACGGCTCCGTTCGTGGCGGCTAGCGCGGAGTCCAGCTTGTCGGAGGTCCAGAAGGGCTCGGCGTCACCCCACTCGTCATCCTCGCCCTCCTCGATGCCGGCCGGGAGCGCCGCCAAGAAGGCTTCGTCGCCCATACGACTGCGGAGCTTCCGTGCCTGGTCGAGCAGCGCGTCGGTGCGGTGCACCGCGGGGATCGGTGCCTCGGGGTGTATCTCGCGGACGCGGCTGACGTACCCGCCGAGAACTGCCTGCTCGAGCGACTTTGCGCCGATCAGGTGGTACGGGACCAGCAGGAACCGGCGTCCCTCGAGCCACGCGTCGTGCTTGTCGACGAGCCCGGAGAACTCGTTCCGCTGCCGCGCCGCCTTCTCGCCCCGCAGAAGCGCGTGCAGAACCGCCATGAAATGCGACTTACCGGAGCCGAACGACCCATGCAGGTATGCGGCCTTCGACCCGCCGCCTTCGACCGCCGCCTGGATCAGCCCGAGGGCCTGGTCGAAGTTGCCGACGAGCCGCGGCGTGATCACGTACTCGCGCAGCGTCGCATCCGCGTCCCCGACGCCCTCGGTCAGCTTGAGTACGAAGTCGCTCATACTCGTGCGCTCGGGGATCCGAATGAACTCGCGAAGCAATGGCTGCTGGCCCGGCGTGGTCATGACCAAAACTTTAGTGGGCGCCTGGGGCGCGTGGGTGCGGCCTGCGCGAAGTCGGTCGCCGGACATACCCAGGACAGTCCCACGAAGCCTCCGGCCCTGCCGACCCGCGAAAAGTAGCCAACCGGCCAAGAAGGAAGAACTAGCATGGGGTGCACGGGAGTCCTGGTGCATGTGTGACGTCCCGGGAGATGGCCGGCGGGCAGTGGGGTCCGCCTGGGCCGCAGCAGGAACGGAGCGACGTTCGCCTTGCACCTCAACAACATCAGCGCGGCGGGCTTCAGGTGCCTGGGTGAGGTACGCGGGATTCCGATCAGCGCGCCCACGATCCTCGCCGGCCAGAACGACGGCGGAAAGAGCGCGGTACTCGACGCACTGGCGTTCTTGCTCGGCGAGTACCGGCTGGTCGACGACGACCGGACATACCTGGTTGCGCCTGGAAGGGACGCCGGATCCAAGCGGTGCGACGAGACGTGGGTCGAGGGCGAGTTCGCCCTCGACCCGTGGGAGCAGGACAAGTTTCTGCTGCCGGAGACGTTGAGGTTGCGGCGGTATGTCGCAGGTGACGCCGATCCTGTGTGGCAGTGCCTGCTCCCCGTGCCGCACGACGAGCGCTTGCGCGGGGACTTGTCGAAGCTGCTCGTCGGTCCGCTTCGGGAACTGGTGAACGAGTTCGGCCTGAGTGCCGCGTCATCGAAGAAGCTGGACCTGATCGACGCGCTCAACGACCACGCGAAAGCCAATTCGGGCGCTCCCGGTTGGGTCGTGATGCCTGTCGCGTTGGTGCAGCGGCTGCCACGGATCCTGGCGTTCGACGGCCGTGACACCACGCCTGACAAAGCTGTGCGTACTGCCCTCGCCGGTCGCTACGAAGCACACATGGCCGACGAGACGCTGCAGGGCAGACTCCGTGAGATCGAGGGCGAGGTCCAGGACCTGCTGCGCGTTGACGCGAAGTCCCTGGTCGACCACATCCGCGAACGTTGCCCGGACCTGGCGCGCGTCGAGGTGAACCCCGAAGTGTCCTTCAGGCACGGGCTCGCCGGAACCCCGATACGTATCGCCAAGGTCTCCGGGGAGGCGGTCGGCCTCGACCGGTCCGGGCTGGGCAGCTCCCGCCGTGTGCTGCTGGCCGTCTGGGAGTGGAACAACGACCTGTTGGTCGGCAACAACGCCGTGCAGCCGAACGCGGCCGATGTCCCGGATGAGCAGGCGCCGGAGCCGCCGCTGCAGACCATCGTCGTGTACGACGAGCCGGATACCCACCTCGACTACAAGCACCAGCGCAAGATCATGCGGCTCATCCACGACCAGAGCAGCATTCCGAACGTCCGCGTGGTCGTGGCAACGCACTCAATGAACCTCATCGACGGCGTCGACATCGACGATGTCGTGCATCTCAAGCTGGTCGACGAGCGCACCGTCGTCGAGCGGCTCGGTGCGGACACCCACGACGAGATCGACGGACACCTCGCCCGCATCGCCGCGGCGGTCGGACTGCGGAACACAGTGCTGCTTCATGAACGCTGCTTCCTCGCGGTGGAGGGTGACACCGAGCAGCAGGCGTTCCCCACGCTGTTCCGGAAGGCGACGGGTCTGTCGCTGCAGGCCGCCGGGATTGCGCTGTGGGCGTGCAACAACAACGAGGGCGCGCTGCACCTGGCGCGCTACCTCGTCGAGCACAAGCGTTCGGTGATGCTCGTGGTCGACGCGGACAGTCAGGGCCTGCGGCTCTTCAAGGTGGACAGGCTGAAGGACGTCTTCGGGGCGGACGGCTATCGGAAGATCGTCAGGTATGTCGGTGCCACCAAGCAGGTCGCCGAACTGGAAGCGCTGTTCGACTCCACTGTCTGGGCCAAGACCGCGAACCGGATCTGGCCGAAGGACACCGATTGGGAACCGTCGGACTTCGATGACCTCAGGGGCACCGGCAAGTTCAGCTCCGCGGTTCAGCAGATGCTGCAGAGCAGCAGCCTGCAGGGCCCCGGAGGCAAGCCCCAGATGATGAGCGACCTGGCCGGTGCTTTGGACGGGCCTGAGGACATTCCGCAGGAGCTGAGGGACATCTTCGACGAGCTCCGGCAGCTAGCAGACGGATAGCGCCGTGTGCGGCGGGTTCTTGTCGAGCTTGCGGTGCAGACGGGCCTTCATGCGGGATTTGCGCTGTTCATCGGTGGGTGGGGTCCACTCGTGCCAACCCACCTCGGGCATCCAGCGTTGGGCGTGTTCGTACTGGCCGATACCGCACCAGCGGCAGCCGTTCGGAGGTGTGATTGCCTGGTCAGGACGTTGCGAACTGCGGGACATCATGCCTCCTTCCTGTACACATTTTGGCGGAGAGCACTGACAGATTCCGCGCTTCCGGCGCCAGTTCGCACCAACGCCGCCAGCTGCCAGGACGAACTTGTGGGCGTGCGGCGTCCGCGTGTCGATTGCTTCCTGGGCGTGCAGCACCAGCAGTTGGAGTGCGGCCATCAGGGGGTTGGTAGTAGGGGAAGGCCTCCGCGGCATCTGTGGCAGTCACCCGTACGCGGTGGCGCAGCGAGGCGGATCGACTTCGAAGAGCGGGGGAACGTTCCGGTCGCCGACGGCCCAGCGGCTGACGGTGATTCCGTGGTTGCCCGGCTGAGCCGCGGCGACGGAGCCGCCGAGGTTCAGGAGACGGAGCAGCTCCACGTACAGCTCGGTGTCGTCCACATGGGCCTCCTGGCTACGCGGGTACGCCGCCGCTCGGGACTCTGTGCTGCGTACCTCGGGGCCGGCAAGGCGAAACGTGGCCGCTGCCGTGTGGGGGAGGAGAGCGGGGCGCGAGCGGCCCGGGCAAGGGGCGTGGACCCTCGAACGACCGAGGACGCTTTCGAAGCAGACGAGGTGGCTGGGCGTCCGAACCCTTGCGGATGGTTCGCCCAGTCGCCTGGTCAGGCCTGGACCGCGCAGCCACCCTTTGATCGAACCAGCGCAGTCCACGCGCTCGGACTGAAACGGACGATCGGCCCGTCCGGACGCTTGCTGTCCCGGACTGCGGTGGTGCTCGGACTTGCCGACACCTCAACGCAATTGGCCAGCGTCTCCGAGTACGAGGACTTGACCCAAGTACAGGCGCGGGGCGTACGCGACATGCTCATCCTTCATTTGCGCACACCGGCAACCAGTTTCTCAATAAATCTGATCGATTGCGTCGTGCTCAGGGCCGCCGAGCGCAAGGTATCGAAGATCAACGTGTAGCCCATCACTGCGTCGGCGCTCTCCAGGTAGTGGCTGCTGGTCGCGTTCTCCAGGAAGACCGTGCTTGTGACGGCATCGCTTCCGAACGAGAACATGGTGAAGGGCGTCGACAAGCAGGCGAACTCGGCCGGGTTCATGGGGAGTACCTGCAGATTCACCGTGGGAAGGCCTGCGGTCTCAAGGACCGATTCGAGCTGCCGGGCGTGCACCTCGGGGGAGCCCACACAACTGAGCAGGACCGGCGCCCAGACGATCGCGTGGTACCTCAAGTGTTCGGCGTCATGCAGCCGACGTTGACGCGCCTCGCGGATTTGGATCATGGACTCGATCTTGTCCGGCGAGATCATGGCAGGGTTCGCGAGCATGAGGGCGCGGGTGTAGTCCGGGAGTTGCAACAGTCCGGGCACCACTGCGGATTGCCAGGTCCGGATGTAGGTTGCGTCGTTCTCCAGCCCGATGACCTCGGCATAGTGCGGCGCGATCGTGTCGCTGTAAGACTCCCACCAGCCTTGCTTGTTGCTCTCGCGAGCGAGGCGCTCAAGGTATTTGCGGTGTTGAGGATCCGACACCGAGTAGGTGTCCAGGAGCAGTAGGAGATCACCCACTCGTGTGGTGACGATGCCGTTCTCCATCCTGCTGATTTTGGCCTGGCTGCAGCCCAGCACGTCCGCAACTTCGAGTGAACTCATACCAGTTGCCTCGCGAAGACGGCGCAGCTCCCCACCCAGGCGGCGGGATCGCACCGTTGGCTTGCCTCCTGCCGGCATGAACCCTCCGATCGATAACAGCGCGTGACTTGCTGAATGCATAGGATGCAACTAGCCTCGTATTCAGCACTCATCGTAGCGTGATGAATCCGGTGAGTGTCGGTCAATCAGCGCGCAAGCTGAGGGGTGATCGATGGGTTCAGTAGACCCCAAGCCCAGGCAGTGGTGGGTAGCGTCCGAACGGGCATCAGTGCCCGTGATGCGTCGGCAAGTGGTCGACGCGGTACGTGAGTGGAAGGTGTGCCCCGACGAAGACTCCCTCTATGGAGTCGCTGTATGCGCGTCGGAGTTGATCACGAACGGCGTTGACCGCGCTTGGACTTCGATGATCGGTATCACGGTTGCGTGGACCGGCAAGGCGGTTCGCCTGGAAATCATCGACGACGACCCTCTCGTACCGACACGTTGCGACGCGGGCTTGGGCGACGTGGACGGCCGAGGCCTCGCGATCCTGGAATCCCTCGGCCAGTGGGGCGCCGAGCGTCGTTCCTGCGGCAAGGTCGTCTGGGCGGAGATCCCGATCCCGCTCAACCCCCGCTGGACCAACGCCTGACGCCGCATCCAATTCGGCCGGCCCGAACAACCACTCGGGCCGGCCCACAACCGACTACTTCTTCTTCGCCCGCTTCGACGCCACCTTCGGCGGCCTCCAATTCACCAGATCTTCCTCGGTGAGATGTAGCCGAGTCATCATCTCGGTCAGGTGCGCCTCATACACATTGGCCGGGCTGTCACCAAACACCGGATCAAACTCCCCATGCCACTGCTTCACCCAAGGCATCAACTCCCGAAGCCCGGCCAACACCGGCGTAAGCTCCTCTGCCCCCCATCCATCCTCGTGCTCTCGCGTGTACGACAGCGCCGCAAGCGCCTGGGCGCGTTCCTGATGGTTCCAGCTTGCCGAACCGATCAGTGGCGAGGAATCCCCGCCACGGCCGAGATGGGGATATGAAATGAACCGCTCTTTCGCCAAGTCCAGCTTACCTCTATGTTTCCAATAAGATGTTTTCGCGAAGTCCGAGCTTGCGTACTTCGGTGGGAGGGGGGCGCTTTGGTCATGCCCGCTGATCCGGGCGGCAGGCGATGAATCCCATTCCCTTTGCCGTTCCCAAGCTTTCTCCCAGTCGGCGTTCTTGCGCAAGCCAGCCTCTTTGAATCGAAGAGCGGCCAAGAAGGGGACGCTGTTATCCCTGATCAATAGAGAGATGGTCTGTTCCAGATCGGCATTAGGGGTGTACTCTTCTGCAATCTGAACGAAATCTTCGCGCTTCCTGAATTCATCGGCAAGCTGAGCGGCAGTCAGGACTCTAGGATGGCTAGCGCCATCAATCTCGGTGCGCCAAACCATCGGATTCTCAAGTTCGCCCAGGATCCATTCTCGAAAGGCGTTCGCCTGCGCCTCCTTCCAACTCTCGAGGGTCCAGCGACGTTTGTACTCTGGCCGTTCAAGGATTCTGATATTCAGGTTTGAATCAATCGCGCGAATTCTCTCCTCAACTAGATTTCGGTAATTTTCCGGCCAATGGTCGGGGATATTCACCTGCGCAGTTGTGTTGTGTCGAGAAAACCATTCGGTCTTCAATTCTCCGCGGGCTTCCCTGCGGGCGAGCGCGATCTCAAATGCCCGCTCTCCCAATTTTATCCGCGGAGGTGGTTCCGTGGAATTGAGATGAGTTTCTACCGCGCCGTAGAGGTAGTAGACTTCCCAGTCGATTTCCTCTTGCAGGGCGATCATTTCTTCATGGAGGCCCACCCATTTAGCCTCTTGATTTTCGGTTGATTCTTTCACCTCATTGACTCGGATGCTGGAAATTGCGTCTTGTAGCATATCGGCCAGGTGTTGCATCCGCTCGCTCTTGGCGATTGGGAGTTGTCGGGGAAGCGGTAGCTTTCCAAGCTGAGTACTGCTGTACTGGTATCGAAGTTCCCATGCCTCGTCTGAGATTCCGCCCCCGATCCCGCCGTTCCCGTTGTTGTAATTCACTTGCTTGAGCCAAAAGCAGACTGCGGAACTGTTTAGCACTCCAAGTAGGTGGATCGGATTGATCGACCCATTTGGGACAACAACAGGGGCGGATTGGATAAAAACTCTGTCTTCGCGGTCGAGAACGAAATGATTATGCGTTGAAACGAAAGCGTGTGCAATCTTAGGGATTCCGAATCGCTTCTCGAAAAACATCGAGTAGGCAGTCCAGGGAATCCCTCGCTCTTGTTGGGACAAGCCGAAGGCGACCCGCCCCGAAAGATGCCCCCTGAAGGGCCATAGGAACTTCCTGATGCTGGGTTCGTTGGCCGGGGCTAGCCCGTCCTCTTGGTATGGCCAGAGACCGACAGGGACGTTCGTGTACGACCAGTCCCGAATGGAGTCGCCAGCCACGATGGGGCGGCGATACGTTTGCGGAATCCCTGCACCCTCCAGAGGGAAACCGCCTACGATGAACGCATCATTTTCTCGTGTTACGGCGACTGCTCCGAGGTCGGAAACCGACCCGAGCGTGTATTCTGAATTCTTCTCGAGAAGTGCCTGAAGTTCAACGGCGCCACCGCCTGTGAGATTCCACGGATGTGTCGCCAGGAGACTTCTAGAGCTATCTCGCGTCGAGGTCCATGCACTGTCTGTGCCTGGTCGATTGACCTGCGAAACAATGGAATTCCAGACGTGCCCGTCCCGGGGGTTTTCTGGAGTTGAAGGTTCGCCCTGAATTCCCAGAACTGTACGCACGGTCATATTGCGATCGACTTCATTCCGTCGACCAAAGATCATGACCGTTGGGGTCCCATGGCCGGGAATGTAGGCGCCCGAAGAGTCCACAACGAGCGTGAGTTCGACTTTTTCGCGAAAGTACTCTTCGATTAGCTTCTTGCCGAATTCGCGTTTCATGAACGACTGGGCTGTGATTTGGCCCACGTACCCGCCTTTGGTCTTCGGGTGATTCGCAGCAATAGCGAGGTCAAAGAATCTTTGCGAGAATGGCACGGAAAGTGAGTACGAGCCGGAGCAGGCGTCGTAGAGTTCTCGGTATAGCTTATTTAGGCTGCGATCCTTGACCGTGACGTACGGCGGGTTTCCGACTACGGCGTGGTATCGTCCTGATTGGAGGATTCGATAGTAATCCGATACATCATCTGTGGAGAAGGCGAAGTAATCCTGATCGTCTCCTGGTGTGGAGAAAAGTGCGAGTTGTTGAGACCTGATAAGAGAGTCGCCGATAGCGATGTTGATTGGCAAAATGTACTGTGCTGCGTCCCCGATCTTCGATACACCGACTGCCTGGAACGCTGCGACAAGGAGACGGAATCGGGCGATTGCAGCGGCGAAGGGGTTGATATCTACGCCGTGGACGGCCTCCAGAGATAGGCGGACTCGCTGTTGGATGTCTCGGCCGGGGGCGTGCTTTTCCCAATCGGCCAGGAGGCGGTGGAAGGCGCCGAGGACGAAGTGGCCGGAGCCGCAGGTGGGGTCGATCATCTTGACTACGTCATAGCCGAACTCCTCGATCGCCGGAGTCAGAGTGTGGTCGAGGATGAATTCTTCGACGAACTCCGGGGTCTGCAGCAGGGCGTACGTCTTGCGTGCCGACTCGCTCAGATCTTGGTAGAGGTCGCCGAGGAACCGGGTGTCCCATTCCGGGTCGGTGAAGTCGTGGACCAGGAAGGCATCGTTGCTGCTGCGGCGCCAGAACTTGATGAGTTCTTTGGCGGCGTCGTGCGAGAGAGGAATTTGGTAGAGCGCGTTGTGGCGTTCGTCGAAGAGGAGGTGGCCAGCCTGAGTGCGGCCGATCTCGGAGAACGACGCGAGGAGCCAGCCGCGATCGGTTTCGGCGGGGTGGTCGCGGAAGAACTGTTCCTGGGCCTCCATGGCTTCGGCCATGCGGTCGGGATTGGGGCCTGCCAGGAATGCCTCGGGGAGGAGGCCGTTGTCTTCGCAGAAGCGGACGAAGACGGTGCCGAGGACCCAAGCCACGGCGGCCTGGGTGACGCGTTCGTCACGCCAGGCCGACCACGTTGCCGCTGTGCGGCCGAACTTGAAGGCGCGGTCGTACTCGGGGCGAAGGCGGTCGTAGACCTCCGAGACTGTGTCGACCTGCTCGCGCAGGTCCGTCTCCAGCGTCTTGACCTGCTTCTGCAGGTCGGACAGCAGATCTTGACGCTTGATCACGAGACGGCGTTCCCTTCGTCCTCAACGGTGTTGCGGTCGTGGTGCATGTCGGCGACCCAACTATCGGGCAGCGCGATTCGTTCGTTCTCGGTGATGGTGCGGACCAAGACCCCATCAAGAGTCGGGAACTGGCTGGAGTCGTCCACCGGGCACAGGACCCAGACCGGGCGTCCGCCGTGGCGGGACTCGTTCGCCAGCGACTCCAGCAAGTGCATGCCGTCGTAGCGGCCGAGCGGTCCCGCGTCGTGGAGCAGGAGCAATCCGCTCCGAGCGCCGGCGAGACGCGGCTCCGCAACCTCCCAGGCCTCGCGGACCTTCGCGGCGAGGTTGCGGACCGCGCGCTCGTCAGTCGATGCGTCCGCCTTGAGGATCGTGTCCCATGTCGGCTTCGTGCGGGAGGCGATCACTTCGTGAAACGCATCGAGGAAGAGCTTGGCGACGTTCAAAGGCTCGGCGCCGAAACGGCTGAGCAGAGTGCGGCGTGCCTTGTCCGCGAGTGCAAGACGTACCGTCAGTGCGCGGAAGCCGCCCTCGTCGGCTGCGCCGAGAAGTCGCTGCTCAGTACGGGCCGCCAACGCTTTGTCGGGGCTGGAAGACGCCCATGCGGCGGCACCCAAATGACCGGACAGGCGATTCGTCCGGTACATCGCCCCCGACGACGACCCCGGCGTCCGCGGTGCGATATACCGGTCGCGGTCCCAGACGACCTCGAACCCCGCCTGGTCCAACAGCCGGTCAAGACCCGGATGATCCGGCATCGGCGGCAACGCGGGGAACCGCGACCTCACCCGGTCGCGGATCTGCTCCGGCGTGAGCCCGATCGGACGACCCGATGGATCCTGCCCGATCGGGATCACCCCTGCCTGAGCAAGCCGCAGCGCACGGACAGGCTTCAGCGCGCGTGGGTAGATCTCCAACCGCGACGTGGCCGCCGCCCCGGTCGAAGCCGCCGCAGCCAAGTGCACCAAGCGCCGTTCGTCCAGCCATGCCTCAGCACCCAGACGCGCCGTCGACACCGCGGAAAGCTCGCGCAGTACCGCCGCCGGCGTCGGCAACGGATCCACGTCAGTCAGCCGCGTGTCGACGGCCTTGCCCAACTCGTCGGCGTAGTCGAGCAAGGCCGGCGCCGCCGGAGTGTCCGGGCCGTCGTCTTCGCAGACTTCCAAGGCAATGAGGATCCGGTCGGAGGCCGCCCCTGCATCGTGTCGCCGTGGCAGCAGCCGGGGTTCGTCGTACAGCGAGTCCGTCTCGACAGCCGCCCGCAAGGCAGCCATCGCCACCGCGCGACGAAGCCGCTCCCCGTGGTACGTCGACCCCCTATGCGCCAGCAACGCATCCGCCAGCTCGAGCCAGCCCATCACCCGGCCGTTGTCCTCGAGCAACGCCACGACCTCGGCGTGGAGGCTGCGCACCTCGGGAAGTTCGTGCCACCGCTTGCGCTGCTTGGTGAGGACTTGGGCGATGCGCCCCGGCGTCACGTCGACCACAGCGGCGACCTTGGGTTGTACCGGCCATGCGCCCAGGCTGGGCAGATCACCCGTCCCCGGGTCGGGCAGACCGAGCAGCAGCCGCGTCGCTTTGACCTCGGTCTCGTTGCGCTTGTTCTTGGCCAGCTCGGGGACCAGGATCTTGGCGATCTCGTTCAGGCCCATACTGGACGCGTCGAACAACGCCCCGTCGACCGCAGCGACAGCAGGTTCGCCTGCCGTCGGCAACTCCCGCTGGTGGAGCCGCTCCCGCCACTCCTTGATGCGCTGCTGCAACTCCTGGCGTGTCTTTGCTCCGACGCCTGCCAGACTCAGGATCGACTTCGACGGCAGCGCCAGCAGGTCGCCGACGGTGCTCGCGTCGAGTCGGTAAGCCGCCGACTTCGCCCGTTCGCTTAGGCCCGCTGCCTCCAGTGTCACGCCCAGCGACGTGACGGCAGCCGCGGCTGCGTTGCGGGACTCCTGCGCGGTCTCGTCCTCCGCGATGACCGGCTGCCGGGAACTGACCGGGCGCTTCTCGTCCGCAGCGTGGAACACCTGGTTCCAAGCAGCTCGCATCTGCTTCAACGATTCGAAGCGCTTCCGGGCGTCCCGGTGCAGCGCGCGGGCGAAGAACCCGGTCAGGCCGTCCGCGATCGCGCTGTCGAACGCCTCGACCGCAAGCGTCGGACTCTCCACCGTCGTGAACCGCGGTTCTGTGACGCCGTCTTCCCAGACCGGTAGTTCGCCCGAGGCCATCTCGTGCAGCGTGACCGCCAGCGCATAGCGCTCGGCGTACTCGTCGTAGACCATCCGCTGCGGCTCGCCCAGGAAGGGGTCGAGGTAGCGCGGCGTACCGGCCTCCAGCTCCTTGACCGAGATACCGGCCAGCGAGAAGTCGAACAGCACGAGCTGCTTGGTGCGATTGGGGCGGATCCGGATGGCGATGTTGTCCGGCTTGATGTCGCGGTGGGTGACGCCCTCGCCTTCGAGAAAGTCCATGGCGCCGAACAGGTAGTCGCTGTACGTCTCCAGCTCGTCCACGGCCAGTCGGCCCTCGTCGCGGATCTGCCGTGCGAGGGTCTTCTCGCCCGCATGTTCCAGCACCAGGACGGTACGTCCGCCGATGCGCAGCGGCTCTGGCCGAGCCAGGTGAATGACGCGGGAGTCGAGGATCAGACCGCGCAGGACGGACGCCTCGTGCTCGAGCCGCGACGCCTTCTCGTCGGACAGCCCGATCTTGAGGACCTCCATGGCGCCCGTCTCGGCGTTCATGGCGAGGAACGCCCGGCACGTCGACCCCGTCCCGAGCCGCTTGTCGATGATCCACTCGCCGCCGACGGTGTCGTTCTGCTTGGCCTCGAGGGGGTCCGGTTCGTCGTCGTCCGAGGATTCCTCGGGCTCCGGATGGACGGAGTCGCTCTCGGCGCGCGGTGCCGTCAGCTCGTGCTCGACCTCGTCCAGGATTTCGAGGAAATCGGCTACGGAGGCGAGCCTTTCGTCCCAGACCGGGGGCGTAGCCCAGTACGCCAGCTCGTCCATGGTCTCGGTGACCGTGTCGTCGACTGTCGACGGACGCAGCCCGCCCTCCGCGCTGAGCCGGTTCAGCAACTCGGCGCGTGACGCTGCAGGAGGCTGCCCGGTGAGCAGCAGGTAGGTCAGCGCGCCAAGGCCGAACACGTCCAGGCGTACCGGATCGGCCTCGGGGTTCGTGAACTCCGGTGCAAGGTATGGGTGGGCAGACGGTTCGAGGTGGTTCGCCGCATGACCGGTCGCGGAGATCTGAGCGTTGGCTGCGCCGGAGCCGCCGACGGAGTCCGGGCCGCGAGTGGCCGCCTGCCAGTCGCTGATGCGCAGGGTGGGTTTGAGCCACGCGGTCTCAGTGTCTGTCGCTTCCGGGGTATCGCGCCGCGATGCCGGGGTAACCAGGATGCCCCGCGCCGAGAGGGCACGGTGGTGCAGGTGGCGCCGGTGGGCGTACGCGACCGCGTCGGCCAGTTGGCGGATCAGGCCGAGCCGGGTGGCCTGGCTCAGTTGCGC
Organism: Uniformispora flossi; assembly: GCF_049534875.1. Lineage (NCBI taxonomy): Bacteria > Bacillati > Actinomycetota > Actinomycetes > Kitasatosporales > Streptomycetaceae > Uniformispora > Uniformispora flossi. The sequence continues at coordinate 96,360 of NZ_JBMULZ010000018.1, read as the reverse complement.
ACCGTACTGCGCCATGTAGTGGTCGAGACGCAACGACCGCGGGTCGTGCCGGAAGATCAGCGCAGGGCCGGCCTCGTGAGGCTCGAGCGTGTCGACCTGGACGATGCCGGGGTGGTCGATGCCGTGTAGTGCAAGCATCTCGCGTTTGGCGGCCCGCTCGATGCTGGTCCGGTCTTCGCGGGCGGCGTTGCGCTCGACGAGGTAGATGCGGATGCGGCGCTTCTCGGCGGGCAGTTGCGTGTGCTCGGCGAGGTGGTCCTGCCACGTGGGGCCCGCATCGAACGGGCGGGCAGCCATCTTCCACGAGCCGACTTTGAGGTGGGCGTGGCTCTTGGAGATGCCGACACCTTTGAGCAAGTCCGGGAGCTGCTTGGACAGCGACGGGGTCAGTGCCTTGCCGGCGTCGGTCGGGTTGGTGCCGAGGAGTCCGCTCCAGATGCCGGGAAGCCCGTTGGGGTTCGGGCCGACCGAGGGTTCCGGTCCGAACACCCAGTGCAGTTGGTGGTCGGCGAGGCCGAGTTGCAGCGTGGGCACGGACAGGAAGACCGCGGCCTGGAGGAACGGAATGCGTTCGCGGACGCCGCGTTTGGTCGCCTCGCGCTGCAACAGCGACTTGAGCCGCTTTGCCTTGGCGTCGGCGAGGTGCAGCGGGTTGTCGAACGTCCGGGTGCGTGCGCTGTTGCCGTGGCTGAGGATCCAGTTGGCCCCGCTGTTGGTCAGGCGGCCGTTGAGGCTCTTGATCTCGATCAGGTAGAGGCCGCTGCGGGTGGCGACCAGCAGGTCGACCTCGTACACGTGGCCGGTCTCGGCGGTGAACGTGAAGTTCGACCAGGCACGGTACGGCTCCGCGTCGGGCAGCAGTGCCCGGACGTGTTCGAGGGCCTCGCGCTCGTGGTCGTAGTGGGTGCGCGTGACCGTCGTCCAGCGACCCTCGTCCATTGCTCCCCGCCTGTTCCTGGTGTGTCATCGCTCGTGGACTGTGGGCGATCCGCCACCATCTTGCCAGCGGATACCCGCGCGTCACGAACCAAACGAAAGGTTGTTCGAGGTTGAGGGCGCCGTCTGTGTCATCGCTGCAGTTCGCGCGGGGTGTACCGGAGCTGGAACAGCTGCGGCCGGTCCTCGTCCAAGCGATACACCGTGATTTCGGAGAGCAGCGTGCGCTTCATCTGCCGTGCGCGGGACGCTTCCTGCTCCTCGACCGCGACGATCCACTTCTCCACCTGCTCGGGCAGCCCGAAGGAGAGCCGGTACGCACCCGGCGCCGAGCGCGGGGTGATCTCCCAGTTGCCCAGGCCCGAGGTCGTGGCGACGCGGCGGATCATGACGTCGTGTGCGGGCTGCTCCCTGGCGTAGGTGAGGAACGCGCGCGGGTCCTCGGGGGCGAGCGTGAGCATGAAAGGGGCGGACGGGAAGGCCAGGAGGAACTCGGTGCGCATCGACCGCTGGAGTCCTCGGGCGAACGCGTCTACAGAAGGCCGGAGCGCGTTTGCAAGTTCCGCATCGCCGGGCGGGTCAATGGCCGAACCTGGATCCGCGGTCCCGAGCGTGTCACGCATGAGATGACGCACCATCAGAACATCGACGCTGTCGTTGCCGGCGTCCGCCGTGATCGTGCGGATGTCCTTGGCGAGCGTCTTGACGAGCGTCCGGAGCGGCGCGAAGGCGGGACCCGACAGGTCCACCAGGGAGATTTGGTGGGCGAGCGCATATCCCTGGGCGTCCTTGCTGAACCCCGACGTGGAGAACACGGTGTAGGTGTACTGGTAGCGGCGCTTCGGGGCGTCGCCGAAGCGCTTGACGACGTGGTTCTCGTTGACGTCGTCCAGAACGCCGTGCGCATTGCGGACGACGTCGAGACCGACCCGTGCCTCCCGGCATTTGGCCTCGACGAACAGCCGGACAGGCAGGGAGAAGGCTGGCACGTACCAGAACTCGCCTAGGACATCCGCCTGGTGCCACGCGCCGCGGCCGCGCACGACGAGCCCGTTTCCGCGGATGTCCAGTTCTGGCTCGTCCGGCGAAGCGTCCATGATGAGCCGGTAGCCGCTGGCCCCGAGCATGGCTGCGATGGCCTCCTCGAGAAGGTAGCCCTGCAGGATGGCAGGCGCGATCATTCGGAGTCCTTCCCCCCATGGTCTGCACTGGTGGCCGGTCGGCGGGCGCAGCGCCTGCGGCACGTGACCAGCGTACGGATCCGAAAGGCCGCCTGATGCCGGAGTGCCCCAAGCGGGTGTGCGCGGTTGCGTCGGGCCTTCCGGGGGCGCCTTCAGGTGGTCCGAAATTCACGTGCGTTGCCGCAACTCCTCGATAGGGTCAAGCAGTCGGGGAGGGCGCAACGATTCTTCCCTGCGGCCGAACAACAGAACACGGGGGAACAGTGGCGCTCGGGTATCTCGCGCGTATGACCGCGCAAGAAGTGCTTGACGCATCCGCAGGTGGGGCTCTCGTGCCCCTGCTTCTGCGCGCCAAGGTGGAGCGGGACGGAACCGGCGCCGGGGCAAACGAGCAGGCGTCCTGGGAGAACAGCTTGCCGGCCCTGGCCAAGATCCTGGTGCGTGCGGATCGTGCCGACGTCGAGATCTATATCGAGGTCGATGTGCCGCACTTCAGCGGTCAGGCCGACGCCGTACTGCACGGTGTCCATCCGCAGACAAGCAAGGCCTCGTTCGTCGTCGTCGAACTCAAGCAGTGGACCGACGTGACGCTGGATGGGCCCCGCTCGGCACTCTGCCGAGTCCCCCACTACCGAAGGCCGAAGCCGCACCCCGTTGCCCAGGTGCGCAAGTACGTGCACCGCTACCTCGCGTACCATCCCGACATCGCCGAAGATCCCGACGGCATCGTCGGGATCGCCTATCTGCACAACGCCGGCGCCAAGGATGCGGCCGCGATCGCGAGCCAGCCCGAAGACCTCTCGGGGATGCTCTACACAGCGGACACCGAGGACCTACTGGTCGAGGCACTGGCGCGGCGGTTTGCGCCGCAGTCGGCCACCCACGTTGCCGATGACCCCTTCTCCTCTGTCGAACTGCGCACGCCGCGCCCCCAATCCGCCGTCCTGGCAGGTGTGCTGGCCGGAGAGGAACAGTTCGAACTGCTGGGGGATCAGAACTTGGCATATGGCGCGGTGATGAAAGCCGTAAATTCTGCGCGGATGACCGGTGGACGGCACGCAGTGGTCGTGACCGGTGGCCCGGGCACAGGGAAGACCGCGATAGCCATCCAAGCGGTCGCAGACCTTCTCGCCGACGACGCCAAGGTGAAGTACGCGACGGGATCCAGCGCGCTGCTTGACGCGATTCGCAAGGTGTCGATCACTGGACGCGAACTCACGCGACGCCGCGCGCCGTTCGTCTCTCTTCGGGCGTTCGCCGAAGCAGCGCCGGGTGCGTTGGACGTCATCATTTGCGACGAAGCACACCGAATATCCGAGGTCTCGAAGACTGCATGGTGGACATCACCCTCGGGCAAGTCACAGCTGGCCGAACTGATGGATGCCGCGCCGGTGACAGTGTTCTTGCTTGACGCCTACCAAACGGTGCGGGCCGACGAGATCGGCACGAACAAGTACATATGCGAGACCGCGCTGGCGCGCGGCATGACGTTGTGGACGGTTGACCTCCACCATCAGTTCCGTTGCAGCGGCAGCCTGGAGTACGTCGAATGGACGCATCGGCTGCTCGGACTCGATGAGCACCACTCGGCCGGCCCCTGGAGCGGCCGCGGCATGCAGGTCCAGGTGGTCGACAGACCCGAGGACATGGACGCCGTCTTGGCGAAGGAGCGCCAGCGCGGGGCCTCGACCAGGATTGCCGCCGGATTCTGCTGGCCTTGGACGAAGATGTGGGTGGACGGAAAGCCGGTCGACGACATCGTGATCGGCAACTGGCGTCGCCCGTGGAACACCTACAAAGCGAGCCAAGGCGACCCGTTCCCGCCTGCGCCGCTCTGGGCCGTCGACGACCGGGGTACCGGCCAGATCGGATGCATCTACACCGCTCAAGGCCTCGAGTACGACTGGGCTGGGGTGATCATTGGGGAAGACCTGGTGTGGCGGGACGGGCGTTGGCTCACGGACCCAGGCAAGTGCTCCGACCGCAAAGCCCCCAAGCGCGACCCCCTGTTGTTCGAGCGCTATGTGAAGCATGTCTACAAGGTTCTTCTCACACGCGGGCGCCTTGGAACGGTCATTTACGCCTGTGACGAGGAAACGCGTGCGCATCTGAAGAAGTTGATATCCCGCGAGACCGTCCAGCCGTCACGTGCTGTGGGAGACAAGCACAACAGAACGGCTGAATCGGCTCAGGGCTTGCACTTGGCCACCGGGGCGATGCCGGGTCGAACCGGCTGACGTCATCCGTCAGCTTGCGAGCACCACGAGATGCCCGCGTTCGAGGCCCAGCTCGCGGCGATCACCCGCGGTCCGGGCCCCGAAGCAGGCCTCTGTTGAGCCAGTTAACAGGTGCAGGCCGGCCACTTGGATGGGGCAGGCCCAGGGGCAGATGCCTACGCCTCCGCCGCCAAGCTCGTCTCGCCCTCCCACGTCGACAGCCCCAGGTGCTCCCGGATTTCCGCCGGGGGCTCCCAGAAAGCGCGGACCGAGTCGACGAGGCCTTCGTCGTTGACGCGCCAGAGTTCGATGCTGTCGACCCAGGCGGGCTTGCCGGCGACGGAGCCGTGGTTGCGCATGTAGACCTGGGCTTCGCGGCCGCAGGCGATGACGAGGACGGGTTCGAGGGTCCAGACCTTGTCGGCGGTGAACGACTTGTCCCACGCCTGGACGGACATCACGTCGCGGCCCACGGCGGCGACGGTGCCGGGCGGGTCTTCGTAGCGGACGTCGTCGGCGAGGATCTTCAGCCAGGAGTCCTTGTCCTGGTTGTTCCAGTGGCGGACATGGGCGTGCACGGCTGCACGAGCCGCCGCGGCGAGGTCCTTCGGGGCATCTGTCATCCCGTCAGATCTAGCCGCGGCGGCGTGAAGTATCAAGAACCATCGGGACCGATCGCGACAGTCAGAACTGCGCGTACAGGACTGGCGCCTTCAACGCCGACCCGCCGGCCCGGTCTCGGCCGCCGTATTCGGAGACGGTCCCGTTCGCGGTGTCGCGCACCCACAGGTCGGGGAGGCCGTCGGCGTTGTGCGTGAGGCAGGTCATCCGGTGGCCGGTGGGTTGCCGGGAGAAGGCAAAGTGCTCGGGCAATTGCCTCGATTCGTGATGGCCATGGCATGTGCGGCCGCGCCGGCTCCCTACTCCGCCGTGTTCTCGCCGGAACGGGTCTCCCGGCATCGCCCCGACATCGCCCCGGCCGCGTCCGCGACCGCCAGGGCCGTACCCGCCACGGCCGAGCCGCCCGCCAGAGCGGCGATGAACATACGAGTCCGCGGGAGTTCGTGCCAGTGCTGCCGCGTGGCCAGGGTGTCGCCGACGTCGGCGGCGGCGGAGGCCAATGCCCACAGCGGGAACCCGCGACCCGACAACGCCGCCACCACGGTGCCCGCGCCCAGCGCGACGTCGCGCGCCCCGAGGGCCTTCGCAAACACCGTCCCGCCCGTGGTGTACGCGTCCTCGCCGATCCAGGGCCGCGACACCGACGGCGGCCTGGTGATCGCCATCACCCCGAGCAGCGCCCGCGCCGCACCCCACCCGGCGCCGGCGGAACGGACGGTCTTGCGCCAGTCACGAGACATTCGCGGACTCCTTCACAGCGGACGATTCCCTGCCCTTACCCACGCACAAAGGCGCCGCACGCCCCCTTCACCAAGGGGGGCGCACGGCGCCTCCGTCGTAGCACCTACGACCTGGCGGACCTATGCCCTACCGCCATGCCTCACCGCGGCACGGCGCCACGGCACGGCTCAGGCGACCGACGCGACGCCCGGCTCCAGGAACCGCTTCCCGGTTACCTTCTCCGCGATGCCCTCGCGGTCCAGGTACGGCGTGATGCCGCCCAGGTGGAACGGCCAGCCCGCGCCGGTGATCATGCACAGGTCGATGTCCTGCGCGGCCTGCACGACGCCCTCATCGAGCATCAGCCGGATCTCCGTCGCCAGCGCCGCCAGCGCCCGCGCGCGGACCTCGTCCGCGGTGGACGGCGACGAGCCGACCTCCATCAGCGCGGTCACCTCCGCGTCGACCTCGGGGGCGCCCGACGCCCACGTGAGGAACGACCGCTTGCCGGCCTTCACCACGCGCGCCAGGTTCTCCGACACGCCGAACCGGTCCGGGAACGCCCCGTGCAGCGTCTCGGCGACATGCGCGGCAATGGCAGGGCCCACGAGTTCGAGCAGCACCATCGGCGACATCGGCAGCCCGAGCGGAGCGAGCGCCTTGTCGGCGACCTCGATCGGCGTGCCCTCGTCGACCGCCGCGAGCACCTCGCCGAGGAACCGCGTCAGGATCCGGTTGACCACGAACGCCGGGGCGTCCTTGACCAGCACCGCCGTCTTCTTCAGCTGCTTGGCGACCGCGAACGCGGTGGCCAGCGACGCGTCGTCGGTCTGCTCGGCGCGCACGACCTCCAGCAGCGGCAGCACCGCGACCGGGTTGAAGAAGTGGAAGCCGACGACCCGCTCGGGGTGCGCGAGCTTCGACGCCATGTCGGTGATCGACAGCGACGACGTGTTGGTCGCCAGCACGCACTCGGCCGAGACGACCGCCTCGACCTCGGCGAACACCTGCTGCTTGACCGACAGCTCCTCGAAGACCGCCTCGATGACGAAGTCCGCGTCGGCGAACGCGTCCTTCGTCAGCGACCCGGTGACGAGCGCCTTGTAGCGGTTGGCGGAATCCCGGCTCATCCGCTTCTTCGCGAGCAGCTTGTCGATCTCGGCGTGCACGTAGCCGACACCCTTGTCCACGCGCTCCTGGTCGATGTCGGTCATCACGACCGGCACCCCCAGACGCCGCGCGAACAGCAGCGCCAGCTGCGACGCCATCAGGCCCGCGCCGACCACGCCGACCTTGGTCACCTGACGGGCCAACGACCGGTCCGGCGCCCCGGCGGGCCGCTTGGCGCGCTTCTGGATGAGATCGAACGCGTAGAGCCCGGCGCGGAGTTCGTCGCTCATGATGAGGTCCGCGAGAGCCTCGTCCTCAAGCGCGAAGCCGGCGTCGACGTCGCCGCTGCGGGCCGCGTCGATGATCGCCAGCGCGCGGTACGGCGCCGGCGACGCGCCCGCGACCTTCATGTCCGCGATGAACGTGCCGGTCTCGACGGCCTTGTCCCAGCCCTCGCCACGGTCGAACTCGGCGCGCTCGACGGTGACGTCGCCGCGCACGACCTTCGCCGCCCAGCGCAGCGACTCGGCCAGGAAGTCGGCCGGCTCCAGGAGCACGTCCGCGATGCCGAGTTCGAACGCCTTCGGCCCGTTGAGCTGCTTGTTCTGGTTGAGCGCGTTCTCCAGGATCACCGTCACGGCCTTGTCCGGCCCGATCAGGTTCGGCAGCAGCGTGCAGCCGCCCCAGCCCGGCACCAGGCCGAGGAAGCACTCCGGCAGCGAAAGCGCGGGCACCGCCGACGAGATCGTGCGGTAGTCGCACGCCAGGCCGATCTCCACGCCGCCGCCCATCGCGGCACCGTTGTAGAAGGCGAACGTCGGCACCGGCAGGTTGCGGATCCGGCGGAACGCGTCGTGCCCGGCCCGGCCGATGGCCAGCGCCTGCTCGCGGTTCTGAATGACGCCGACGCCCTTGAGGTCCGCGCCGACCGCGAAGATGAACGGCTTGCCGGTCACACCCGCGGCGGCGATCTCGCCCGCGGCGGCGAGCCCCTCCACCTGGTCGAGCGCCGCGCCGAGTTCGGCGAGGCCCGCCGGGCCGAACGTGGTCGGCTTGGTGTGGTCGAAGCCGTTGTCCATCGAGATCAGCGCGAACTTGCCCGCGCCGTCCGGGAGGTCGAGGACTCGCACCGGGAAATGGGTGACGAGTTCGTCCGGGAAGATCTCCTGGGCGAGCTGCTTGAGGTCCGTCACTTGTCGCCCTCCCAGTGGGGGTTTTCCCAGATGACCGTTCCGCCCATGCCGAGGCCGATGCACATCGAGGTCAGGCCGTAGCGGACCTCGGGGTGCTCCTCGAACTGGCGCGCGAGCTGGATCATCAGGCGCACGCCGGAGGAGGCGAGGGGGTGGCCGAACGCGATCGCGCCGCCGTACTTGTTGACCCGCGGGTCGTCGTCGGCGATGCCGTAGTGGTCGAGGAGCGACAGCACCTGTACGGCGAACGCCTCGTTGACCTCGAACAGGCCGATGTCGTCGATCGTCAGCCCGGCGCGCTCCAGCGCCTTCTCGGTGGCCGGGACCGGGCCGATGCCCATGACCTCCGGCTCGACGCCCGCGAACGCGTACTGCACGAGGCGCATCTTGACCGGCAGGCCGAGGGCGCGCGCGGCGTCCTCGGAGGCGATGATCGCGGCGGTCGCACCGTCGTTGAGGCCCGCGGCGTTGCCCGCGGTGACCCGGCCGCGGACCCGGAACGGGGTCTTGAGCGCGGCGAGGTCGGCCATCGTGGTGCCCGGGCGCGGCGGCTCGTCCTCGGTCGCGAGGCCCCAGCCCTTCTCCTGCGAGCGGGTCGCGACCGGCACCAGGTCGGACTGGATCTTGCCGTCCGCGTACGCCTTCGCGGCCTTCTCCTGGCTGCCGACCGCGAACGCGTCGGCGCGCTCCTTGGTCAGCTGCGGGAAGCGGTCGTGGATGTTCTCCGCCGTCGAGCCCATGACGAGCGCGGACGGGTCGACCAGCTTCTCCGCGATGATCCGCGGGTTCGGGTCGACGCCCTCGCCCATGGGGTGCCGGCCCATGTGCTCGACGCCGCCCGCGATCGCGATGTCCAGCGCCCCGAGCGCGATGCCGCCCGCGACGTTGGTCACCGCGGTCATCGCGCCCGCGCACATGCGGTCGACGGAGTAGCCGGGCACGGACTTCGGCAGGCCGGACAGCAGTGCGGCGGTACGGCCGAGCGTCAGCCCCTGGTCGCCGATCTGCGTGGTCGCCGCGATCGCGACCTCGTCCACCTTCGCGCCGGGCAGCTGCGGGTTGCGGCGCAGCAACTCGCGGATGCACGCGATGACCAGGTCGTCCGCGCGGGTCTCGTGGTAGATGCCCTTGGGGCCGGCCTTGCCGAAGGGGGTTCGGACACCGTCGACGAAGACGACGTCCCTGGGGTGACGAGACACAGTGGCAGCACTCCTCGTGGAAGGGTTACACGCCCATGCTACTCGCCGGTAACCAGATCGCCTAGGGGCTGTTACCGGCGGTACCGCGTGTCTCCGAGGACCGCCCGTTCGGCGGCGGATGTTCAGCTCTTCGCCTTCTGGTAAGTGAAGTCCAGGGGGTAGACGACATCCGCCGCCACGTCCGGCGTCGTCGCCGCGGCGCCCGCGGCGGGCGGAATCCACACCAGTGACATGCCGATGTTCGTGTCCACGAACGACGTCACCCGGAAGCCGGGGGTCTCGGCCTTGTACCGGCTTTTGCCGTTCCACTCCATGGGCGGCCGTCCGTCCACAACGGTGTTCGTCCACTTGTTCGTCAGGACGCACGGGACCATCGCGCCGCCGGTCGGGGTCCGCCACACCGGCCCGACCGCTTCGGGCCGCACCTCGCGCGCCACCTTCGCGGACACCGACTGACGCGCCTGCTGCGCGATGAGCTCGGCCACCTGGCGGTCGGCCTTGCTCTGGTTCGGCCCCCACGTGACGCCGCGCTGCTTCTCCGGCTGCGCCAACTGCGCGCACACCGCCGCCGGATCGGTGGCCAGGCCCGACGGCGACGCGACTACCTGGGCGAGCCCGGAGGCGTCCTCGTCGATTCCCGGGAACGGCTGGTTCTCGACGAGGATCGTCGTCATGGCGAGCTTCCACGCAGGGTCCGCAGCCGTGGCCCGGAAGACGTAGATGAAACGGTCCTCCGAGAGGTCCGGTTCGCCGTCCGCGATGACGAACCAGCGGTCCCCGTTCGCCGACGGCGCCGGCCGGTACACCCGCGGCTGGTACGGCGTCGGCATCCCCCCGGAGATCCGGAACGACGGTTTGGCGATCCGCCACGACGCCTTGACCACCGACAGCATCGGTTCGGCCAGCCGTTTTGCGGCCTCGGCTTCGTCCAGTTCACCGGACGCGGTCTTGGGGGACACGTCGAGCGCCTTCAGGAGGGAGATGGCCTCGGCGTCCGTCGGCACCAGTCGCGGCTTCGTCGGCGACGGGCTGCCGGTCGGCTTCGAGCCGCCGCCGGTCGAGCCGCTGCCGGTCGGGCTCGGCGACGCCGTGTCGCCCGCCGCCTCGACGGCCTTGCCGGCCACCCTCGCGCCGCAGCCGGTCGCGGCGGTCAGCACCAGCGCGGCGGCCGCCGCGGCGACCAGGCCGCGGACCGGGCCGCGGGTGCGGAATCTCGGTGAAACCCCCAACACAACCCCCAGGAACGTCCGTCCGCGGCGGCAGGCCGTGGGCGGGAGAGCGGAGGCGGCGCGCGGGCGGCGTGGATACGTCGAGTCAGGTCGCGGCGCCGCCGTGACGAGCGCCACGGATCGTCCCATACGGCGTCCGGTTGGTTGTTGACGGGGTGTCACAACACACACCCCGCACCTTGCTCTTTCTTTACCGCCCACTGGTGACTGCCCGGGGGCCGACTGGCACAATGCAGCGAAGCCTTGGCTTACTTAGCCTCACCTAACACCCATGGGACTTCCGGTGTGGATGTCCCCGAACGTCCCCACCGGAGTGTCCATGCCAGCCGCCCGCCGTACGCTCGCCGCCATAGCCGGCACCGCCCTCCTCGGCATCCCGGCGCTCGCCGCCTGCAGCAGCGACAGCGGCGGGGACGCCATCAAGGTGACGGCCACCGACAAGAAGTGCGAGGTCGGCAAGACCGACTGGACCGCCGGCAAGAACACCCTCAAGGTCTCCAACAAGGGCGGCTCGGTCACCGAGGTCTACGTCTACGCCCAGGGCGACCGCATCATCACCGAGCGCGAGAACATCGGCCCCGGGCTCAGCGTCGAGATCCACTTCGACATCAAGCCCGGCGATTACCAGGTCGCCTGCAAGCCCGGCCAGAAGGGCGATGGCATCCGGCAGGACATCAAGGTCGCCGGCGCCACCTCCGAGAAGCCCATGGACCCGCGCCTGTCGAAGGCCGTCGCGGACTACCGCGCCTACGTCCAGGGCCAGGTCGACCAGTCGCTCCCCGTCCTCGAGCAGTTCGTCGCCGCGGTCAAGGCCGGCGACACCGCCAAGGCCAAGGAGCTGTACGCCAAGTCCCGCATCGGCTGGGAAACCATGGAGCCCGTCGCGGAGAGCTTCGGCGACCTCGACCCGAAGATGGACGCCCGCGAGGCCGACCTCCAGCCCGGCGAGGAATTCTCCGGCTGGCACCGCCTCGAGAAGACGCTGTGGACCACCGGCCAGCTCACCGCCGACGACACCAAGTACGCGGACCAGCTCCTCGCCGACTACAAGACCCTCCAGGCCAAGGTCGGCACCGCCGAGATCACCCCGACCTCGATGGCCAACGGCGCCAAGGAACTCCTCGACGAGGTCGCCACCGGCAAGGTCACCGGCGAGGAAGAGGCGTTCAGCCACACCGACCTCGTCGACTTCGCCGGCAACGTCGCGGGCGCCCAGAAGGCGTACGAACTCCTCAAGCCGTACGTCCTGGAGAAGGACGCCGGCCTCGGCGCCACCCTCGACGGCGAGTTCGCCGACATCCAGAAGGTCCTCGACAAGTACAAGCAGGGCGAGGGCTACGTCTCCTACGACACCGTCAACGACCAGCAGCGCAAGGAGCTTTCGGACGCGGTCAACTCGCTCGCCGAGCCGCTGTCCAAGCTCGCCGGCGCGGTCGCGCAGTAACCGCTTCAGCCGACCGCTCCGCCTCGCAGCCCGGGGCCGTACGTGCGCCTCGCGCCCGTGCGGCCCCGTCCCGCGCGGCGGTCCGACACCCCGAGGGGAGTACCCGATGACCGAGAAGCCCGACGCACCGGAGCAGGACGAGGCCGCCGCCGCGCCTTCGGACGACGACAGCGGTTCCGCGGCGGCCGAGACCGGCGCGCGCCGCGGGGTCAGCCGCCGCGCGCTCATCGGCTGGACCGGCGGCGCGCTCGCCGTGGGCGCGGGGGCTGCCGGGGGCGTGGCCGCCGCGGTGGGGGGCGGCACCGAGACGGTCGCGAACTCGACCGTCACGTCGGTACCGTTCGAGGGACCGCACCAGGCCGGGATCGTGACGCCGGTTCAGGACCGGCTGCATTTCGTCACGTTCGACGTGCTGACCGACGACCGGGCGAAGCTGGTCCGGCTGCTGCAGCAGTGGACGGCCGCGGCCCGGGCGATGACACAGGGGCAGCCGGTGGGCAAGGGCGCCGTCGACGGGATCCCGGAGGCGCCGCCGGACGACACCGGCGAGGCGCTGGGGCTGCCGCCGGCGAACCTGACGCTGACGATCGGCTTCGGGCCGACGCTGTTCGTGAAGGACAACAAGGACCGGTTCGGCATCGCGGCGAAGCGGCCGGTGGCGCTGGCGGACCTGCCGCCGTTCCCGGCGGACAACCTCGACCCCAACCGGTCGGGCGGCGACATCTGCGTGCAGGCATGCGCGGACGACCCGCAGGTCGCCGTGCACGCGATCCGGAACCTGGCGCGCATCGGGTTCGGGACGGTCGCGGTGCGGTGGTCCCAGCTCGGGTTCGGCAAGACGTCGTCGACGACGCCGGACGCGCAGACGCCGCGGAACCTCTTCGGGTTCAAGGACGGCACGCGGAACATCGCGAGCGACGAGACCTCGCGGCAGAACGAGTTCGTGTGGGCCGACGGCTCCGACTGGATGGCCGGAGGGTCGTACCTGGTCGCCCGGCGGATCCGCATGCACATCGAGACGTGGGACCGCACCGGGCTGGGGGAGCAGGAGACGGTCATCGGGCGGACCAAGGGCGAGGGCGCGCCGATGGGGGCCGTCAAGGAGCACGACCCGGTGCCGCTGAAGGTCCTCGACGAGCGCTCGCACGTGCGGCTGTCGCACCCGGACTCCAACGACGGGATCACGATCCTGCGGCGCGGATATTCGTTCGTGGACGGGTCGGATGGTTTGGGGCGACTCGACGCGGGGCTGTTCTTCCTGGCCTATCAGCGGGATCCGCGGCGGGGGTTCATTCCGCTGCAGCAGAAGCTGGCGTCGCAGGACCGGCTGAACGAGTACATCCAGCACGTGGGCTCGGCAATCTTTGCCTGCCCGCCGGGGGTGCGAGGGGCGGAAGATTACTGGGGGCGGGGGCTGTTCGGCTGAGGACGTGAAGACGGCCTGTGGATGACGCCGCTTGGTGCGGGCGTTTTCCACAGGCCTTTCGGGTTTTCGGGGCGGTGGGAGCAGGTGGGGGGAGACTGGCGGGGTCGGAGAGATCCGGCCGGTGGCGGGGGAAGGGCCTTTCGACGCTGGACAGACTCCCGAAGACGGTGGGAGACATCCCACGGCGTTGCGTGTCAAGCTGCGGCGAGTTTGGTGTGGTGGGCCCAGGCGGTGTCCTCGTCGTAGGGGGTGTGGGTTTTGAGGCATCCGTGGAGGATGCCGACGAGGCGGTTGCCGAGTTGGTGTGGGGCGGGGTTGTAACCGAGGTCGCGGGCGCGTTGCTTGTCGTAGGAGCGGCGTGCTCCGGGCGAGGTCTGCAGGGCGTAGAACGTTTGGCGTTGGAGGGCGTCGTCGAGGCGGTGGTTGCGGACGTAGCGGGCCTGGACGGTCCGGGCTTTGCCGGAGGCGCGGGTGATCGGGCTGGTCCCGGCATAGCCCTTGCGGGCTTCGCGCTGGTGTAGCGGTCGGGGTCGTCGCCGAACTCGGCGAGGACCCGGGCGCCGGTGATCTCGCCGATGCCGGGCATCGACAGGTAGACCTCAGCGTCCGGGTGCGCCCGAAAATGCGCCTTCACCTCGTCTTCCAGCACGTCGATCTGCTCGTTCAGGGCGATGGTCAGCCCGGCGAGCGCGGTCACGGCGGCGGCGTAGGCAGCACTTTGCGGGGCGGTGACCTCCAACTGCGGTTCGCGCCGCGCGGCCTGGATCGCTGCGGCCTTGGCGTCCCGGTCACGTCGGCGGTGCCGGGCCGGGACGGCGGTGATCTGCGGTTTCGTCAGCTTCGCAGCCTGCTGCGCGGCGGGTGAGGGAATGACCTGCTGTCAGGCCTTCGCGGTCTCCGCCGTCGTGTCCACGGCAGCCTGGGGCGCGCTGCCCTTCGCCTTCGGCTTGTGGAACAGGAACACCGCCATCACCGGCACCAGGTAGGCCGCCCACACGGCCACCTGGGTGACCGTCGGGTCCGGCTGGAAGTTGAAGATGCCCTTGAGCACGGTGCCGTACCAGCTGTCCGGCGGGATGGTGTCCGAGATGTCGAACGCCTTGTCGTTGATGCCGGGCAGGAAGTCGGCCTCCTGCAGGTCGTGAACGCCGTACGCGAGCACACCGGCCGCGACGACGATCAGCGCGCCGCCCGTCCACGTGAAGAACTTGGCGAGGTTGATCTTGACCGCGCCCTTGTAGAAGAAGAACGCCAGCACCATGGCGGACAGCAGCCCGAGGATCACGCCGACCAGCGGGTCCGTCCCGTCGCCCGTCGACCGCACGGCCGTCCACACGAAGAGGGCCGTCTCCAGGCCCTCGCGCCCCACCGACAGGAACGCGGTCAGCACCAGCGCCCCCGTGCCCATCGCCAGCGCCGCGTCGAGCTTGCCGTGCAGGTCGGCCTTGAGGTGCCGCGCGGTGCGGCGCATCCAGAAGACCATCCACGTCACCAGGCAGACCGCGACGATCGACAGCGACCCGCCGAACAGCTCCTGGTCTTCGAAGGTCATCTCCGCCGAGGTGAACTCGAGCATCGCGCCGAAGCCGAAGCTCAGCAGCACCGCCACCGCGACGCCCGCCCACACCGGCGGAAGCCGGTCGCCGCGCCCGGTCTTGACGAGGTACGCCACGAGGATGCTGACGACCAAGGCGGCTTCCAGACCTTCGCGCAGGCCTATCAGGTAGTTGGCGAACACCGGGTCTCCTCGCGTGCGCGTGCGCGAACGGCGGGTCGGGCCGCCGAAACGGCGGCAGGGGGCAGGATTCAGGCGAGCCTGAGGATTTAGGCAAGCCTTACCAAATCACCTGCGCGGAGGCTGCGTCAACGTGCGAGAGGTCACCGAAGCCGGGCATAACAAGACCTTTACCGAGCCGGACCCGACCAGCGGTTCGGCACGCGCCACCCCGGACGAAACGGGCCCTCGCGGACCCGCCCGACCGCGTCGGCTCAGCCCGCCGTGCCGCCGTTCCCCTGGTGCGCGGCGATCCGCAGGAACGCCCCCGACAGCGCGTGCGCCGTCAGGTGGATCTGCCAGGCCCGGGCCCCCTGCGCGCGCAGCACCTCGGCGACCGCGTCGGCCGACGGGGCCGGCGGCGGCGACCAGGCGAGGCGGCGCACCGAGTCCGGGGCCAGAAGGTTCTCCGTCGGCACACCGTGCTCGTCGGCGATGGCCGCGACCGCGGTACGCGCCGCGGTCAGGCGCTCGGCGGCGGCCGGGTCCTTGTCGCCCCAGGCGCGCGCCGGCGGCGGGCCCTCGTGGGGGAGCGTGGACGGCGGAAGCTCGTCGTCGGGCACCGCCCGCCCGGCCTCGATCGCGGACAGCCAGGCCTGCGCCTGGCGGCGGCTGTCCCGGCCGGTGAAGCCGGGCAGCGCGAGCAGCGCGGCGGCCGACGCGGGGCCCGCGAGGGCGGCTTCGACGATCGCGGAGTCGGGGATGACCCGGCCCGGCGAGACGTCCTTGGTGCGGGCGATCCGGTCCCGCGCCTCCCACAGCGCCCGGACGATCGCCAGTTGGCGGCGGCGCCGGACCCGGTGCAGGCCGGACGTGCGGCGCCACGGGTCGACGCGTGGTGCGGGCGGGGGAGCGGCGGCGATCGCCGAGAACTCCTCCAGCGCCCACCCGAGCTTGCCCTGCTCGTCGAGGACCTTCTCGATCTCGTCGCGCAGTTCGACGAGCACCTCGACGTCGAGTGCCGCGTACCGCAGCCACGGCTCGGGGAGCGGGCGCGTCGACCAGTCGACGGCCGAGTGTCCCTTCTCGAGCGAGTAGCCCAGCACGGTCTCGACCATCGCGCCGAGGCCCACCCGCGGATACGCGGCGAGCCGTCCGGCCAGTTCGGTGTCGAAGATCCGGGTGGGCACCATGCCGACCTCGGCCAGGCACGGCAGGTCCTGGGAGGCGGCGTGCAGTACCCACTCGGCGTCGGCGATCGCGGTCCCCAGCTCGGACAGGTCGGGACAGGCGATCGGGTCGATCAGTGCCGAGCCGGCTCCCGCGCGGCGCAGCTGGATCAGGTAGGCGCGCTGGCCGTACCGGTAGCCCGACGCCCGTTCGGCGTCCACGGCCACGGGACCGTCGCCCGAGGCGAAGGCTGCGACCGTCCCGGCGAGGGCCTCCGGATCCGCCACGACCGGCGGGATGCCCTCACGGGGTGCCAGCAAAGGGACCGGCGCCGGCTGTTCGGAAAGGGAAGGGAAGGCGTCGGTCACGTTTACAAAATACGCCGAAACCCCGGCGGCCGATGACGCCGCCCGCCGAACCGTTCGGCAATTTGTCCGTTTTATGGGGTCTTCGGGGGTGGTGGTTCCGGGATTCCCAGCACGGAGAGCCCCTCCGGCGACCACTTCGGCACCCGATGGCGTCGAAATCGTCACCTGGGACGGCACCGAGAACGCCATCCGAAGACCTGTCCCACCCCCCCCGCAACGCACCGCGCCCCGGCCGAATCGGCCGGGGCGCGGATGGGCTGCCGCCCGGGGAGCGGCAGTGGAGCCGGTTCAGCTGATGATGCCCGCCCGCAGCGCGAGCGCCACCATGCCCGCACGGTCGCCGGTGCCCATCTTGCGGGCGATGCGCGCCAGGTGGCTCTTCACGGTCAGCGCCGACAGGCCCATGGCCTGGCCGATCGCCTTGTTCGACCGGCCCTCCGCGACCAGTCGCAGAACCTCGATCTCCCGTGCGGACAGCTCGCGGCAGCCCGACGTGGGATCGGTTCCGTTGTGGTCGGGGCGCATGCGCCCCGCGGGCGACATGCCCGCCATACCGTTGATGCCCGCCTGCCGAGCGTGTCCCGGAGTCAATCCCGCCCGCGCACCGGTCACGACATAGCCCCGGACGCCCGCGGCCAGCGCGGATCGTACGGCACCGATGTCGTCGGCGGCGGAGAGCGCCAGACCGTTCGGCCAGCCGCAGGCCCGCATCTCAGTGAGCAGGGCCAGGCCGGAACCGTCGGGCAGGTGCACGTCGGCGATGCACAGATCGCGCGGCGTGCCGGCACGGGATCGAGCTTCGGCGATGGTCGACGTCCCGACGACGTCGCGCACCCCGAGAGCCCACAAGTGGCGGATGACGGAGTCGCGGACCCGGGGGTCGGCAACGACGACCATCGCCGTGGGCTTGGACGAACGGTAGGCGAGCAGGTTTGCGGGGTGATCGAGAAGTACCGACACCGGGCCTCCTGCGCAGTGATCGCGATTCCCGAGAAGCGGTATCGGTGCTGCTCCATCGGGGTGGTCACTGTCTCCTTCGGCAGATCCGCGCTCGGCCTTTAGAAGAAGATCCAGATCCGTTTGCCCCAATTTGCCGCAGCAGAGTGTGCGATCGGAGGCGCGGTGCCGCCACAAGCCCGCAACGCGGCGGTTGTCGGCCTTCGGGGGCCCGCGCGGGGGGTCCCCGGCGGGCGCCACCGGATTAACCCGATCGAGTGGCCGGTGGCGGCGGAGCCCCGCGGGGGGCGGCGTAAGGTACGCCCGCCCTGCCCGCCGCGCAGGATGCGCGGCTCAGCGGTCGCGCTGCCCCGAACGCGACGGCATCGGCACCACGCCGTCCCCGCCCGCCGGCAGCGGCGGCAGCCCCGCACATGTGCATAGCAGATCCAGCCAGGCCGCCATGTGCCGGGCCGGATCCCCGTCGACCGGCGTCCACGAGGCGCGGACCTCGATCTCCGTCCGGGCGATCTGGCCTTCCAGCCCGCCGAAACCCTGCGACGTGGCCCGGGTCACCGTGCCGCTCGGCGCCGTGTAGCGCGCGCCGTGCAGATGCAGCGCCTCGGTCAGCCACGTCCAGCCGACCTCCGGCAGCAGCGGATCGGTCGCCATCTCCGGTTCCAGCTCGGCCCGGGACAGCGTCACGCAGCGGAACGTGCCCTCCCATGCCTCGTGCCCCGCGGGGTCGTGCAGCAGTACGATCCGGCCGCTCCCCAGCTCGTCGTCGTCCACCACGACGTCCGCGGAGAACGCCGCGGAGAACGGCGCCAGATTGCGCGGCCGCGGCAATTCCTCGATCTCGATCTCGGGACGCAGCACCGCGGCCCGCATCTCCTCCACCGCGCGTCGGAACTCCGCCGGTTCCTCGGTCTCGCCGACTGCTGCTGCCATGCACGGCAGCGTATGTGCGGCACAACCGCCGACCGGGGAGGCGCGCGGACCGGCCGAAAGGAGGAATGCGCGCTCCGCCGTACCGACGAGTGGCGGTCGTTCCGCAGACCCGCCCGGGCCGGTCACCGCCCCCGTGCCCGGCCCCGGCGGCAGGCGTGGCCGGACCGTGTCGGCAGGTCTGGGAGGATGGGCCATGTGACTGAAACGCACACCTCGGCCCCGAAGCCGTCCGCCGACGTCCGCGACTCGGCGTTCCTGCGGGCCTGCCGCCGCGAAACCGTCCCCCACACCCCCGTGTGGTTCATGCGTCAGGCCGGCCGGTCGCTGCCCGAGTACCGCAAGGTGCGCGAGGGCATTCCGATGCTCGAATCGTGCATGATCCCGGACCTCATCACCGAGATCACCCTGCAGCCCGTCCGCCGCCACAAGGTCGACGCGGCCATCTACTTCAGCGACATCGTCGTGCCGCTCAAGGCCATCGGCGTCGACCTCGACATCAAGCCCGGTGTCGGCCCCGTCGTCGCCAACCCCATCCGCACCAAGGCCGACCTCGCGCAGCTGCGCGACCTCACGCCCGAGGACGTCCCGTACGTCACCGAGGCGGTGCGCCAGCTGACCGCCGAACTCGGCGGTACGCCGCTCATCGGCTTCGCCGGTGCGCCGTTCACCCTGGCGAGCTACCTCGTCGAGGGCGGGCCTTCGAAGAACCACGAGTTCACGAAGGCCATGATGTACGGCGAACCGACGCTGTGGGCCGAACTCCTCGACCGGCTCGCCGAGATCACCGCGCAGTTCCTCCGCGTGCAGATCGAGGCGGGCGCGTCCGCGATCCAGCTGTTCGACTCGTGGGCGGGCGCACTGCCGCTGCAGGACTACCGCGCGTCGGTCATGCCGGCCAGCGCCAAGGTCCTCGACGCCGTCGCCGGCTACGGGGTGCCGCGCATCCACTTCGGCGTCGGCACCGGCGAACTCCTCGGCGCCATGGGCGAGGTCGGTGCCGACGTGGTCGGCGTCGACTGGCGGGTGCCGCTCGACGAAGCCGTCCGCCGTATCGGCCCCGGCAAGGCCGTGCAGGGCAACCTCGACCCGGCGCTGCTGTTCACGCCCCTCGAAACGCTGCGCGCCAAGGCCGACGAGGTCCTCACCGCAGGGCGGGCCGCCGAAGGCCACATCTTCAACCTCGGCCACGGCGTCATGCCCAACACCGACCCGGAACGGCTGACCGCACTCGTCGAATACGTGCACGAAGCGTCGGCACGCTGACGGCCCCTCTCGCGCGGGCGGGCGGCGTAGGGGGCGCCCCCGCCCGGCGTGAGAGGGTGGGCTTATGCGTTCGACCCCCCGCGACACTTCCGGGTCCGCACTCCCGCGCCACGTCGCCGTCGTCGGCGGCGGCATCGCCGGGCTCGCCGCCGCGCACGTGCTGTGCCGCGACGGCGGCGGCCGCATCCGCGTCACCGTCCTGGAAGGCGCCGCCCGGCTCGGCGGCAAGCTGTCCGCGACGAGCATCGCCGGAGTCCCCGTCGACGAAGGCGCCGAATCGATGCTCGCGCGGCGCCCCGAAGGCCTCCGCCTCGCCCGCGAAGTGGGCCTCGGCGCGGAACTCCAGCCGCCCACCACCGCCAAAGCCGCGATCTGGACGCGCGGCGCGCTGCGGCCGATGCCGCAGGGCCAGGTCATGGGCGTCCCCGGCGACCTCGCCTCGCTCGCCGCGTCCGGCGTCTTGTCCGCGGCCGGATTGGCCCGCGTCCCGGTCGACCACGCGCTGCCGCCCCACCCCTACGAGGACGACGTCACCGTCGGCGAGTACGTCGCCGCCCGCGTCGGCCGCGAAGTCGTCGACCGCCTCGTCGAACCCCTCCTCGGCGGCGTCTACGCCGGCAACGCGCACGCCCTCTCCCTCGCCGCCGCCGTCCCGCAGCTCCTGCCGATCGCCCGCGCCGGCGGATCGCTCCTCGTCGGCGTCCGCGACCTCCTCGACAAGGCGCCCGACCCGGCGCAGGCCGGACCGGTGTTCGCGGGTATCGCCGGCGGCATCGGCCGCCTCCCCGGCGCCGTCGCCGACGCCGTCACCGCGAGCGGGTACGGCACCGTCCGCACCGGCGCGACCGTCCGTGAGATCCGCCGCACCCCCGACGCGTGGCAGCTCGTCATCGGCGACACTCGCAGCCCCGAACTCCTCGACGCGGACGCCGTCGTCGTCGCGCTCCCGGCCGCACCCGCCGGCCGACTGCTGGCCCCGCATTCGCACGTCGCCGCCGTCGAACTCGGCTCCATCGAGTACGCCGGCATGGCGATCGTCACCCTGGCCTTCCGCCGCGCCGACCTCGCCGAAGTCCCGTCCGGCAGCGGATTCCTCGTCCCGCCCGTCGACGGCCGCCGCATCAAGGCGAGCACGTTCGCCGGCAACAAGTGGGGCTGGATCGAAGCCGCCGACCCCGACGTGTTCGTGCTGCGCACCTCGCTCGGCCGGGCCGGCGAAGCCGAAGCGCTGCAACGCGACGACGCCGACCTCGTCGCCGACTCCCTCGCCGACCTCCACGACGCCATCGGCCTGACCGCCGAACCCGTCGACAGCCTCGTCACGCGCTGGGGCGGCGGCCTCCCCCAGTACGCGATCGGCCACCGCGGCCGCGTCGCCTGCGTCCAGGATGCCGTCGAACGCCTGCCCGGCCTTGCCGTATGCGGCGCCGCGTACGACGGCGTCGGCATCCCCGCGTGCATCGCAAGCGGCGATCGCGCCGCCGCCGCCGTCCTCACCCATTTCGGGATCGACGCGGGCCCCGCGCCGGCCCCTGTCGCCGCGGGCCTGGGCCACTTCGGTCCGGCCGCGGACCAGGGTGAAGGCGCGTCCGTGTGAAGGGAGAGAATCGAGCCATGACAGACGCGACCATGCAGGACCCGGACATCCCGGCGCCGCTCGACGAGCGCACCCCGCCCCGCCGCAAGGCCCGCGACCTCAACGAGGTCATCCGCTACACGATGTGGTCGGTCTTCCGCCTGCGCGGCCCGCTGCCGGACGACCGCACGCCGCTCGCCGGCGAGGTCGAGAACCTGTTCGAGCGCCTGCTGGACAAGGACGTCGTGGTGCGCGGCACGTACGACGTCTCGGGCCTGCGCGCCGACGCCGACGTGATGATCTGGTGGCACGCGGAGACCTCCGACGCGCTCCAGGAGGCGTACAACCTGTTCCGCCGCACCGAACTGGGCCGCTCGCTCGAGCCGGTGTGGTCGAACATGGCGCTGCACCGCCCGGCGGAGTTCAACAAGAGCCACATCCCGGCGTTCCTCGCCGAGGAGACGCCGCGGAACTACGTCGCGGTGTACCCGTTCGTGCGCTCGTACGAGTGGTACCTGCTCGAAGACGCCGAGCGCCGGCGGCTGCTCGCCGAGCACGGGCAGATGGCTCGCGGGTACCCGGACGTGCGGGCGAACACGGTGCCGTCGTTCGCGCTCGGCGACTACGAGTGGATCCTGGCGTTCGAGGCCGACGAACTGCACCGCATCGTGGACCTCATGCGGCACCTGCGGGGGTCGGAGACGCGGCGGCACGTGCGGGAAGAGGTGCCGTTCTACACCGGGCGGCGGCGGACCGTCGGGGAGCTGCTGGCAGGGCTCGTCTGAGGCGGCTGATTCTGCGTGGCGATGGGCCGTTCCCGGTCGGGGGCGGCCCATCGCCATGTCCGAAAACCGCCGGTGTCGGGGTGTGCGGGGCGGCAGCATGGTGGACGTGACATTGCGGAGTGAAGGGATGGGTGCCGTGGACACGGAGACCTTGGTGCAGGACGCGCTGCCGCTGGATGTGGAGACCCCTCGGGCGGCGGCCGTGGAGTTCGCCCGGCCGGCGGCGGGGGCGCCGCGGTACACCGTGGTGGGCTCGCCGGTAGGGGAGCTGCTGCTGACCGCGGACGCGGAGGGCGCGCTGACCGGGCTGTTCATGCTGCCGGACGCGAAGTACGTGCCCGAGATCGGCGCGGACTGGCACCGGGACGCGGGACCCTTCGGGGAGGTGGAGCAGCAGCTGGAGGGGTACTTCGCCGGGGAGCTGCGGGATTTCGATGTGGTGCTGGCGCCGCGGGGGACCGAGTTCCAGCGGTCCGTGTGGCGGGAGCTGACGCGGATCCCGTACGGCGTGACCACGTCGTACGGAGCTGTGGCGGCGGAGCTGGGGTCGCCGACGGCGTCCCGGGCTGTGGGTGCGGCCAATGGGCGGAACCCGATTTCGATCGTGGTGCCTTGCCACCGGGTGGTGGCGGGGAACGGGGCGTTGACGGGGTATGCCGGGGGGCTGGGGAAGAAGGAGATGTTGTTGGGGTTGGAGCGGCGGGGTGCCGGGGTGGGGTGAGGCGCCTATCGCGTGGGACGCCCGGCCCGCCGCCACCATCTCGCCTGGCGGCGCCAGTACTTCGCCCGGTACCGGGTGATCCCGATGTCCCGGTCGTCGGGGTCCAGGACCCGTCGGCTGTCGGCCAAGAGGTCGGCGAACGCCCCGGCAGCGCCGCGCGGGTCCCCGTTCTGGCCGCGCCAGGTGGCGACGACCGCGCGACTGGCGAGGACCCGGGGATGGTCGGGGCCCATCACGCGGGCCTCGTCGGCCACGATGCCGGCCAGGTCGCGGGCGGCGCCGGCCGTGTCCCCGGCGTCCGCGCGCAGGTAGGCGAGCTGGAAGCGGGGACCGAAGGTGCTTTCGTGGTCGGGGCCGTGGACCCGCACAAGGTCGGCCAGGTACTCGGTGTAGGCGGTGGTGGCACCGGCCACGTCACCCGCTCTGCGGCGCCCCTCGGCGATCCGGCCGCGGACGTCGATGGTGGCCGGGTGGTCAGGGCCCTGGATGCGCATGCGGTCGGCAAACAACGCGGCGTACTCCCGTCCGGCGCCGTGCGGGCCGTGGGCCCCCCACGCCGCGAGTACGCCGCGGATGTGCAGGACCGCTTCGTGATCCTCCCCCAGCTCGGCCGCGAACCGGGTGCGGACCTGCTGCCCTATCGCGCCGGCCTGCTCCAGGCTGTCCTTGGCCGCCTCTTCGGCGGCCTGCCACTTCTCGTCCGCCCACAGCGCGTACAGCCACTCCGGGGCGGAGTCTTCCGCGCCGCGCTGCCCCGACGCGGAGCGCCCGCCGCTTCCGTCCGCCCCCTGCCGTCCGCCCCCGACTCCCGATCCGGACGTCGCCATCATGCCCCCTTTGTCCGTGGCCGTGGCCGTGGCCGTGGTTGTGGCCGGCCCTGCCCGCCTTGCCGGGGCCGGGTGCCCGGCGCGTTCTCCGTCCGGCCGCGGAAGCGGCCGCTGCTCCAACGCCCGGCGTCAGTAGGGGACGTCCGGGTTCCAGCCGCCCCCTCCGGCTTGCCGCCGCGCCCGGCGACGTTCCCGCCACGTCGCCCGCCGCCCGGTGCCGGGCACGACGGTGCCGCCTTCCTGCATCCCCGCCATGTACACCGCGAACGCCTCCGCGTCCGCGCGACTCCCACCCTCGGCCGGCTTCGGGTGGGTCCGCGCCCACGCCGTGAACTCGCCAGGCCACCGCTCCGGACCCAGGGCCGCGACCAGCCCCGGCATCGCCCGTTCCACCCCGTCCCGCCGCTTCGCGGCCAGCGACAGGACCTGGACCTCGACCCGGCCCGGGTCGAACCCGGCCGGGATCGGGCCGCCCGCAACCAGCGCGCCGAGCAGCTCGGACTGGCGTCGGGCGAGTTCGTCGCGATCGGACTCCGAGGCGCCGCTCATCCCCGCACCCCCGCGCCCTCCACCACCCGCCGTATCGCCGCCATTTCCCCCGCCAGCTCGTCCGGCGGCGGGAACGCCCCGTCCCGTTCCAGCAGCACCCCCGGCGGAACCCGCCGCTCGCACAGCATGGCCAGGATCTCCAGGACCGCCGGCGGTACGGCCGCCGCGTGGGTGTCGTGCCACAGCCCGCCCCGGAGTTCGCCCCCGGCGATGTGGACGTAGGCCACCGACTGCAAGGGCAGTTCGGCCAGTGCCCGGGCCGGGTCCGCGCTGTGGTTGACGCGCTCCGTGTGCAGGTTCGCCACGTCGATCAGCAGCGATACCCCGGTGAGCGCGACGAGTTCGGCGAGGAACTCGCCCTCGGTCAGCTCGTTCTCCGGCCACGACAGCAGCGTCGCCGGGTTCTCCAGCGCGAGCGGCACCGGCAGCGCGTCCTGGGCGATCCGTATGTTCTCCGCCAGCACCCGCAGCACCGCACGCGTCCGCGGCACCGGCAGCAGGTGCCCGGCCTCCATGCCGCCCGCGCGTACGAACGCCAGGTGTTCGCTCACCAACGGCGCGTCCAGCCGTTCCGCGACCGACGCGAGCCGCGCAAGGCGGGCCGCGTCGGGGCGTTCCGCGCCGCCGATGCCGAGCGAGACGCCGTGCGGCACGACCGGAACGCCGCGCTCGCGCAGCAGCCGCAGGGACGCGGGCAGCGCGTGCCCGTCGCACACGTTCTCGGCGATCACCTCGACGAAGCCGACGCCGTCGAGCCGTTCCACCACCAGGTCGATCTCCGGCCGCCAACCGATACCGACCGCTCCGCGTCCGGTCAGCTCGAACACGACGACCCCGAGGAACACGACGATCCCGACGAACAGGAGGACCCGGACGAGCACGAGGACGACGAGCACGACGAAGACGAGGAGCACGACGACGACGAGCACCCCGTGGGCCCCGCGCACGACGTCCCGTGATGGTGCGAGCTCGCGCAGGACGAGGACCCGCACCACGACGCGGACGACGTGTCCGACGCGGCGTACACGGAGAACAGGAACGCATTGTCGGACGTCGACGAGTCCGACGACGAGGATCGAAGGGAGGACGACGTCCGCGAACCGGCCCCCGCCGGCACCCGCGCATGCCGGAACACCTCCAGCAGTTCCGGGTCCGTCAGCACCGCCAGCCCGTGGGACGCGACCCGCCCCAGTCCCGCGCCGCCCGCCGCCGTCGCGTCCAGGCCGTTCTGCAGCTGCCGGCTCGAGCGCAGCCGGAACACGTAGGTGGTGCCGAGCCGGGTCTGCGGCCTCTGCGGCGAGAACGATCCGACGATCAGCAGCACCAGGCAGGTCGCGAAGCCGGCCATGTGGGACAGCAGCACCAGGGCGAACATGCCGCCGCTCTCCGGGTCGAGGACGCCGGGCAGGAAGATCGACCCCATGCTGAGCACCAGGGAGAACACCAGCAGCCACTTCGCGATGCGGAAGGGGTTCCGGCCGCCCGGGTGGCGCATCAGCCCCCAGTCCAGCAGCCGGTCGCCGACCGCCTGGACTTCCGGGCAGCGCGCGGCGAGGTAGCGGACGTCGACCAGCTGCGCGTTGCCGCCGGTCTGTTCGACGGTGCGGAGGACCCCGGCGGCGACGTGGTCGACGCCGCTCCGGCCGGTGGCGGTGACGCGGCCGTCCCGGCCGATCAGCACCGCTCCGGTGGCCCGCAGGCCGAGCAGCGCGACGTCGGCGACACGGGCGGGGCCGCCCGCCAGGAAGGCGGCCTGGTAGAGGTCCAGCCGCTCGACGGGCGGCGGCGGGGACGCGGGGCGGCCACGGCGGCGGAGCGCGGTGACGGCGAACGCCACCACGAACACCATCCACGCGATGTAGACGAGGAGTGCGGCATTCGAGTTCATATTTCGTATGTACCGGACGCCGGGCGCCCCCCGTCAACCCAGGAGGCAATTCGATGGAGGTCCCTCGCCTTCCGGGCCGGTCCGTTGGCCACCCGACGCGCGTCCGGAGGTCACCCGACGCCTGTCGTGGCCCCGTCCTCCGCTTGCGGAAGGCCGCCCGACGCGCGCCCCGGGGCGCACGCGAGGCCCCCGCGCCCGCCCCGACAGCGGCCCCTCAGGCCTCGCCGCCCTCACCCTCCGCCGGCTCCAGCCGCAGGCTGATCGAGTTGATGCAGTACCGCTGGTTGCGTGGCGTGAGGCGCTCGCCGTCGAACACGTGTCCGAGGTGCGAGCCGCAGTTCCGGCAGCGGACCTCGGTGCGGACCATGCCGTACCCGCGGTCCTCGCGGAGTTCCACGCGGTCCTCGTCGACGTAGTCGAACGACGGCCAGCCGCAGTGCGAGTCGAACTTGTCCGCGGACCGGAACAGTTCCGCGCCGCACGCGCGGCACGCGTACACGCCGACCGTCTTGGTGTCGGTGTACTCGCCGGTGAACGCCCGCTCGGTGCCGGCCTCGCGCAGGACGTGGTACTCCTCCGGGGTGAGCGCGGAGAGCCACTCGTCGACGGACTTGACGACGTTGTACTTCGGTGTGTCTGCCATAACTCCATCCAACACGCACGGCCCCGGCCGCGTTCCCGGACCCTGGTGGGGGTCGGGAAAGCGGCCGGGGCCGTGATGACCGGGGGCGGCGTCAGCGCTGGTTGATGGCCTCGAGGATCTCCGGACCGAGCAGCGTCACGTCGCCCGCGCCCATGGTCAGCACCAGGTCCATCGGGCGCGCCATGGCGGCGACCACCGCGGGCACCTCGGACCAGCTGTGCTCCATGCGCACGAGGCCGCCGTTGTCGAGGGCGCTGTGCGCGATGATGTGGCTGGTGACGCCGGGCTGCGGGTCTTCGCGGGCCGCGTAGATGTCCATGACCAGCGCGATGTCGGCGGCGGCCAGGGCGCGTCCCATCTCGGTGCCGAGCTGCTGGGTGCGGCTGAACAGGTGCGGCTGGAACACGGCGATGACCCGGCCCGCGCCGACGGCGCCGCGCGCGGTCTCGAGGTCCGCGGCGATCTCCGTCGGGTGGTGCGCGTAGCTGTCGACGACGCGGACGCCGCCCGCCTCGCCCTTGATCTGGAAGCGCCGCCGCACTCCCTGGTATTTGCCGAGCGCGCCGCCCATGGCGGCCGGGTCGATGCCGAGGGCGCGGCCGACGGCGAGGGCCATCACCGCATTGGAGGCGTTCACCCGGCCGGGGACCGAGAGGTCGAACACGTGCTCGGCGCCGTTGGCCGCGTGCACCGTCACCTTGCTCGCCAGGCCCTGCGGCTCGACCTTGACGATCTGCAGGTCGGCGTCCGTGCTCTCGCCGACCGTGACGACCGTCAGCTCCGGCGCGGAGGCCGCCAGGCGCTCGCGCAGCGCGCCCGCGCCCGGGTCGTCCGCGGACACGACGAGCGTGCCGCCGGGGACGATGCGGTGCGCGAACGCCTCGAACGCGTCGAGCACCTCGTCCAGCGACGCGTAGTTCGCGTGGTGGTCCAGCTCGACGTTCAGGACGACGGCGACCTCGGGGGAGTACTTGAGGAAGCTGCGGTCGCTCTCGTCCGCCTCGGCGACGAAGATCTCGCCGTCGCCGTGGTGCGCGTTGCTGCCCGCCTCGTTGAGGTCCGCGCCGATCGCGAACGACGGGTCCAGGCCGAGCGACGTCAGGCTCACCGCGAGCATGCTCGTGGTCGTCGTCTTGCCGTGCGTGCCCGCCACCGCCACCGCGCGGCGGCCCACCATCAGGCTGGCCAGCGCGTCCGACCGGTGCACCACCGGAATGCCCCGCTCCTGCGCCGCGGTCAGCTCCGGGTTGTCCGCGCGGATCGCGCTGGACACGACGACGCACGTGGCGTCGCCCAGGTTCTCCGCGGCATGCCCCACGTGCACCTGGCAGCCCAGCTGCCGCAGCGCCAGCAGCGCCGTGGAGTCCTTCGCGTCGCTGCCCGCGACCTTCGCGCCGCGCACCGCCAGGATCTTCGCGAGCCCCGACATGCCGGCCCCGCCGATACCGACGAAGTACGGGCTGCCCAGGTCGATCGCCGGGGTGGTCGCGGGCCGGTCCGCGGGCGCGGCGGGGGCTGCCATGCAGGCTCCTTGGAAAACGCGTGAGAACGGGTGGGATCAGGGGAGGCCGGGGCGGGCGCGGCCGGTCACACACGTTACTGGTTCGGATGACCGGGCCGCGCACGTCGCGCCGGGCGCGGAGCGACTTCTTCCCCGGCGGCCTCCCGTCCGGGCTTACTTCGCCTCGGGGGTGCTGTGCGCGAACAGCTTGAGCACCGGCACACCGACCTTGTGGCGGGCCCGCGACGCCCAGTCGCGGTGGAAGAACTCCTCGATGAAGTGCGGGTCGGTCAGCACGATCACCTCGTCGGCCGAGTGCCGGTCGACGACGTCCGTGAGGATGTCCAGCGGGTTTTCGCCGGGTGCCGTCTCGCCGATGGCCTTCACCCCCGCGGCGCGCAGTTCCGCGACGCTCAGGTCGAGGGTGCGGCGGGTCACCTCGTCGCCTTCCTTGCCCGGGTCGTGCTCGACCTCCTCGGCGGCCTCTTCGAGGTGGCCGAGGGCGACGTCGTCCAGTGCGCGTACGAGGCGGTGGTGGTCGGCCTTGCCCGGCAGTACGACGACGAAGGATGTCGGCTCGTCCTCGTGCAGTCCCGTGACCAGCCGCACATCGGCCTCGTCCATGACCTTCTCGATGAGCAGCACGATCGTGTACACGCGTATGTCTCCCTCGGGTCGCCGTGACCTTTTCCACGATGCCAGCCGCCGGGGCGGTTCGGGCTGATTGCCCGCTACCGGTCCGGGTGGCGGACGTAGCGTGCGAAAAGGAAGCCGTCGTCTTCCAGAAGCGTGCGCAGTTCCATCGGTTGCGGAACCATCGGGTCGGTGCCGGCGAGGATCCGCCGGGCGGTGCCGCCGACGAACTGGGGGCTCAGGGCCAGGCACAGCTCGTCCACCCGCCCCGCGGAGGCGAGCTGCCCGAGGAGGTGCGGGCCGCCTTCGGTGAGGAGGCGTGTCCAGCCGCGCGCGGCGAGTGCGTCGACGGCCGCGCCCGGGTCGACGCCGGTGGCACCCGGGGGGCCCGCCACGATCACGTCCGCGGCCTTGCGGGCGGCCTCCAGTCGCTCGGGATCGGCGTCCGGGCCGGTCAGGACGACCGTCGGCACGATCGCCTCGGTGAACAGGGGCGCGGTGAGGTCCAGCTCCAGGCTGCGGCTCACGATGGCGATCACCGGCACGGGCGCCCGCCCGGCGGCTTCGCGGGCCGCCGCGTAGCCGGCCTTGGGCTGCGGCGGCCGGTAGCCCTCCGCGCGCACCGTGGACGCGCCGACCAGCACCACGTCGGCCAGGCCGCGCAGCACGCCGAAGATCTTCTTGTCGCCCGGCGACGACAGGCCCGCGGAGAGGCCGTCGCCGGCTTGTGAGGCACCGTCGAGGCTCTCCACCATGTTGGCGCGCAGCCAGGGGCGGCCCGCTCCGACGACGTCTTCCGGGTACGCGTACACCGCGTCCAGGTCGACCTCGCCGTCCGGCGTCGTGAGCCCCGGCCCGGCCTCCCTGTCGGAGGGGCTGTCGACGGGGCTGTCGGCTGGGCTGACGGGGGGAAGCAGACGTCGCATGCGGCCGAGTTTCCCACGCACCGTAGGCTTGATGATCGTGTCCAACATGTCCTCGGCGAGTCCCGCCCCCGAGCCGGTGTCGCTCGCCTCGCGCCAGCCGGTAGTCCCCGCCGACCGCATGGTGGCCGAAATGGTGCCCCCGCCGCGCTTCGACGGGGTGCGTTTCGACACCTACATACCGGACCCCACGCAGCCCAGCCAGGCCGCCGCGGTGCAGCGCCTGGAGCAGTTCGCCGCCGCGCTCAACAACGGCGGCGGCGCCGAACCCAAGCGCCGCTGGTTCCGCCGCGGCGGCAGCGGTGCCGCGGCGCCCGCGCAGAGCGGCATCTACCTCGACGGCGGCTACGGCGTCGGCAAGACCCACCTCCTCGCGTCGCTGTGGCACGCGGTGCCCGGCCCGAAGTCGCTGTGCACGTTCGTCGAGCTGACCAACCTCGTCGGCGCGCTCGGCTTCCAGGAGACCGTGCGCGCGCTTTCCGGCCACCGCCTGCTGTGCATCGACGAGTTCGAACTCGACGACCCGGGCGACACCGTGCTGGTGTCCACGCTGCTCGGCAAGCTCGTCGACGCGGGGGTGAAGCTGGCCGCGACGTCGAACACGCTGCCGGACAAGCTCGGCGAGGGACGCTTCGCCGCGATCGACTTCATGCGCGAGATCCAGGGCCTGTCCGCGCACTTCGACACCCTGCGCATCGACGGCGACGACTACCGGCACCGCGGCCTCCCCGAGGCGCCGGCACCGTCCGCGGACGACGACGTCGTCACCAAGAGCGCCTACGCCCCGGGCGTCACCGGTGCGGCGCTCGACGACTTCCCGGCGGTGCTGGACCACCTGGCGCGCGTGCACCCGAGCCGGTACGGGGCGCTGCTGGAGGACGTCCACGCGGTGTTCTGGCGCGGTGTCGTCCCGGTGACCGACCAGTCGACCGCACTGCGGCTCGTCGTGCTCGCGGACCGCATGTACGACCGGGAGATCCCGGTGGTGGCGTCGGGCGTGCCGTTCGATGCGCTGTTCTCCGAGGAGATGCTCGCGGGCGGCTACAAGAAGAAGTACCTGCGGGCGGTGTCGCGGCTGGTCGCGATGGCGCGGGACGGGGCGGAGCGGGTGCCTCCGGCGGTCTGATGAGGGCGGTCCTACGCCTTCGGTTCGACGTCGGTCCCGCATCGGTCCGGCTCGTCGGCTCGGCACCTTGGTTCGGTTCGCCGGGTTGGTTCGCCGTTCGTCCACAGGCGCACGCCCGTGCGGGTGACCCCGAAGCGTCGTCCACAGGCTTGACGGCGTCGACCTGCGGGAACCCGGCCGACCGGGCAGGATCACAGGAAAGTTGGTGATCCGGCGGACCGGGAGGGCGAACCGTGGCCAAGAAGGCGCACACGACGGACAAGGCTGCCGCGCGACCGGACCGGCCCGAGCCGGAGAAGCCGAAGCGGCACAAGCCGAAGCAGGACGAGCGGAGGCCGCACAAGGCGAAGGTGACGAAGGCGCAGCCGGCGAAGCCGGAGGCGTCTCCGCCCGCCGAGGTGCGGAACGGCCGGGTGCGCGGCGCGCCCGCTCTCGGCGGGCTGCCCGGGCCCATCGCGCGGGTGGCGCCGCTGCGCGACATGCTGCGGCTGCACGGCGGCGCGGTCGACCTGGAAGCCGCCGACTGCCGGGCGACGCTCCACGCCCCCGGCGGCAAGGCGGAGACCCTCGCGGATACCGCGGCGATGGGGGCGCGGCTCGCCGTCCTGCAGGAGAAGCTCTACGCCCAGGCGCTCGCGGGCGGGTCGCGCAAGCGTCTGCTGCTGGTGCTGCAGGGCATGGACACGTCCGGCAAGGGCGGCGTCGTCAAGCATGTGATCGGCCAGTTCAATCCGTCGGGCTGCCAGATCCACGCGTTCAAGGCGCCCAGTGAGGAAGAGCTGGCGCACCCGTTCCTGTGGCGGGTGAAGCAACACGTGCCGGACCCGGGCATGATCGGCATCTTCGACCGGTCGCATTACGAGGACGTGCTCATCGTCCGGGTTCACGACCTCGTCCCGCGGACGACCTGGTCGCGGCGGTATGCGGCGATCAACCAGTTCGAGCAGGACCTGCACGACGACGACGTCACCGTCGTGAAGGTCTTCCTGCACATCTCGTACGAAGAGCAGCGCAAGCGCCTGCTCGAACGCCTCGACAACCCCGACAAGCACTGGAAGTTCAACCCGGGCGACATCGACGAGCGCGCGTTCTGGCCCGCCTACCAGGAGGCGTACCAGGCCGTGCTGCAGAAGTGCACCACCGACACCGCGCCGTGGTACGTGATCCCCGCCGACCGCAAGTGGTACCGCAACTGGGCGATAAGCCGCCTGCTGCTCGAACACCTCGAGGAGATCGACCCGCAGTACCCAAAGGCCAGCGTCGACGTGGACAAGGAACGGCGGCGGCTGATGGAGACGTGAGGTCTGTCGTCTGCCTCGGAATGGACGGCCGCCTACGGCGATTTCAGTAGGCCGTCGTGTGGTTTCAGCAGGCCGCATTGTCCGTAACGGCATGACGACTGGCGGGGTCTCTCCCGGCGAGCCTTGAGCGGTCATCGCTTGTGGAGAGGGAGACCCTGACGTGGCGACTTTTCTGTATCGGCTCGGCCGCGGCGCCTTTCGGCGGCGCGGCCGGGTCCTCCTGGTGTGGCTGGGGGTGCTGGTCGCGGTCGCGGTGGGTGCCATGGGGGCGCCGGAGGCGTCGGACGAGGAATTCTCGATGCCGGGGATCGAGTCGCAGAAGGCGTTCGATCTCATGGAGGAGCGTTTTCCGGGGACGGCCGCCGACGGCGCCACCGCCCGGGTCGTCTTCGTCGCCCCGAACGGGCAGAAGGTGACCGCGGGCGACCCGCGGAAGGCGGTCGAGGACGCGGTGCGCTCGCTCGGTGGCGGCCCGCAAGTGGCGGGCGTAGCCGATCCGTTCGCGTCCGGTGCGGTCAGCGGGGACGGTGCGACGGCGTACGCGACCGTCACCTACACCGTGGAGTCCTCCGACGTCACCGACGCCGACCGTGCCGCCGTGGACGCGGCGGCCGACCGGGCGCGGGCGGCGGGCCTGACGGTGGAGACCGGCGGGTCGGCGATGGACGCGGGCGGCGGGCCGGACGGGACCGCGGAGATCGTCGGGCTTTCGGCGGCGGCGGTCGTGCTGCTGTGCACGTTCGGGTCGCTGGCGGCCGCGGGCCTGCCGCTGCTGACGGCGATCGTGGGCGTGGCCGTGAGCCTGTTCGGGATCGTGCTGCTGTCCGGCCCGTTGGGGTTGTCCTCGGACACGGCCACGCTCGGGATGATGCTGGGCTTGGCGGTGGGCATCGACTACGCGCTGTTCGTGGTGTCCCGATACCGGGAGGAGCGGGGGCGCGGGCGGGCCGCGGAGGAGGCGGCCGGAGTGGCGGTCGGCACAGCCGGTTCGGCGGTCGTGTTCGCCGGGGTCACCGTGGTGATCGCGCTGGCGGGCCTGTCGGTGGTCGGGATTCCGACGCTGACGAAGATGGGCCTGGCCGCGGCGGGGGCCGTCGCCGTCGCCGTGCTGGTCGCGTTGACGGTCGTGCCTGCCCTGCTCGGGTTCTTGCCCGACGCGGTGCTGGCCCGCAAGACGCGCCGGGCGCGCCGGTCCGGTGCCGGTGCCAGTGCCGGTGACGGCGGCGCCGGGTCGAGCGACCGTGCCGCGGGAGTGCGGGACAACCTGGGCACGCGCTGGGCCCGGTTCGTGCTGCGGCGCCCGGTGGCGGTGCTCGTCCTCGGGGTCGCGGGCCTCGGCGCGCTGGCCGTCCCGATGGCGTCGCTGCAATTGGGCATGCCCGGCGACGAAGCCAAGTCCACCGCGACCACCGAGCGGCGGGCTTACGACGCCCTCGCCGAGGGCTTCGGACCCGGCTTCAACGGGCCGCTGACCATCGTCGTGGACGCACGGGGAGCCGCCGACCCGCGCGCGGCGGCGCGTACCGTCGGGGAACGGATCGGCGGCACGGACGGCATCGTGTCGGTTTCGCAGGCCCGCTTCAACGAGGCCGGCGACACGGCGGTGTTCAAGGCCACCCCGTCGACCAGCCCCACGGACGAGAAGACCAAGACGCTGGTGGAGCGGATCCGCCGCGACCGGCCGGCGGTGGAGGCGCAGGCGGCGGCGACGTACGAAGTCACCGGCACCACCGCGCTGAACATCGATATCGCGGCGAAGGTGCAGTCCGCACTGGTGCCGTACCTGGCCGTGGTGGGCGGCTTGGCCGTGGTGTTGCTGCTGCTGGTCTTCCGGTCCCTGCTCGTTCCGGTCAAGGCCGCTTTGGGATTCGTCCTCTCGGTGCTGGCCGCGCTGGGCGTGCTCGTGCTGGTCTTCCAACAGGGCCATGCCGCGGACCTGTTCGGCGTGGAGCAGACCGGCCCGGTGATGAGCCTGATGCCGATCTTCATGATGGGCATCGTCTTCGGGCTGGCCATGGACTACGAGGTGTTCCTGGTCTCCCGGATGCGCGAGGCGCATACCCAGGGGGAGTCCGCCGAGCGGGCCGTCGTGTCGGGGTTCCGGCACAGCGCCCGGGTGGTGACCGCCGCCGCGCTGATCATGATCGCGGTCTTCTCCGGGTTCGTCGGGGAACAGGGGTCGCTGATCAAGATGCTCGGGTTCGGACTGGCCGCCGCGGTGCTGTTCGACGCGTTCGTGGTCCGGATGGCGATCGTGCCCGCCGTGCTGGCGCTGCTCGGCGAACGGGCCTGGTGGCTGCCCGCATGGCTCGGCCGGATCCTGCCGCGCGTCGACGTGGAGGGCGCGGCACTCGGCCACGCGGGGCCCGGCAGCCGGGCCCCGGATCCGGACGGGGCGGTCGAGGCGCGGGTGTGAAGGGCTGCGCTCCCCGGCGGGCGGCGCTGCCTGCCGGGCTGCGTTGCCTGCCGGGCCGCGCCGGTTCGGTCGGCGATGAGTCCCGACGCACGGACCGTCCGGGCACCGGGCCTCGGGCGGTCCGCCCGCCCGCCATCGGCGACCATGGACCACGGCACCCCCCTTGCGGAGAGCACGATGACCAGCATTCTCGAGCGGTACGCGGAGCGCCGCCCCCGGGCCGCGGACGTGGCGACGGCGGTCGCGGTGTGCGTCTGCACGCTCCTCGGGGCCCGGATCAGCACGTCCGAGTCCACTCCTCCGCACGCGCTGTGGCCCGCCTGGATCCTCGTCGCGTCCAGCGCCGCCGTCCTCGGATCCCGCAGCCACCCGCGCGCCACCCTCGCCGTCACCACCGCCGCGGCCGCCGCGCTCACCGCCCTGGGCTACCTGCCGAGCCCGCTGCTGCTAGCCCCGGTCATGACCGCCCTGTACTGGCTGGCCGCACGCACCGACTCGCGGACCACCGGTATATACGCCGCGGCGACCGTGACCGTGCTGATGGCCACCTCCCTGGCCGGCGCGCCACTCGGCGACGACCTCATCCTCCGGACCGCGGGCACCGTCCTCTGGCTGCTGCTGCCGGTGTCCCTGGGCGGCCGCAGCCGCTTCCGCCGTGCCTACCTCGAATCCGTCCAAGCGCGCGCCGCGCACGCCGAACGCACCCGCGAAGAGGAAGCCCGGCTGCGCGTCGCCGAGGAACGCCTGCGCATCGCCCGCGAACTCCACGACGCCGTCGCCCACCACATGGCCGTCGCCCACGCCCAGGCCGGCACCGCCGCGCACCTGGCGGAGACGCACCCCGAGCAGACCCGCAAGATCCTCGCCGACCTGGTCGGCACCACCACCTCCGCACTCCTCGAACTCCGCGCCACCGTCGGCGTACTGCGCCGGACCGCGGGACCCGACACCGACCCGCTGGAGCCCGCCCCGGGCTTGGACCGCCTGCCCGACCTGGTCGCGTCCTGCGCATCGGCCGGCCTGACCGTCACCGTCGCCACCGAAGGCCCGGCCCGGCCCCTGTCCCCGGGAGTGGACCTGACCGCCTACCGGATCATTCAGGAAGCCCTCACCAACGCCACGAAACACGCACCCGACCACACCGCCCGCGTCCGGCTCCACTACGACACCGCACGCCTGCTCGTCAGCGTCACGAACGACGGTGCCGCGCACGAGACCGCCGTCCCACCCGTGCCCGGCGGCGGATACGGCCTGATGGGCATGCGCGAGCGCGCCCACTCCGTCGGAGGCGACCTGCGAGCCGGCCCCCGCCCCGAAGGCGGCTTCGAAGTGGCCGCCGTTCTCCCCCTCCGGCCCCGCACCGCGGCCGACTACCCGGCCGGACCACGACCCGAGGAATCCCGTTGACCATCCGCGTGCTGCTCGCCGACGACCAGACCCTCCTGCGCGGCACCTTCCGACTGCTCATCGACTCGTGCGACGACATGGAGGTGGTCGGCGAAGCCGCCGACGGCCGCCAAGCCGTGGAACTCGCCCGCGACCGGCGGCCCGACGTGGTCCTCATGGACATCCGCATGCCCGGCACCGACGGCCTCGCCGCCACCGCAGCCATCTGCGAAGACCCCGACCTCGCCGGGACCCGCGTCCTCATCCTGACCATGTTCGAAACCGAGGAATACGTCGCCCAGGCACTCCGCGTCGGCGCCAGCGGCTTCCTCGGCAAGTACGTCACCACGGACGCCCTGCTGGACGGCATCCGCACCGTCGCCGCGGGCGAGGCCCTGCTGTCCCCGGGAGCCACCCAGGCCCTGATCACCCGCTTCCTCACCACACCCGCCTCCGGCCCACCTCTCGCCCCGGCCGAACGCCTGGCCGACCTCACCCCGCGCGAACAGGAAGTCACCGTCCTGGCGGCGCACGGCAAATCGAACGACCAGATCGCTCGGGAACTGGTCGTGAGCGTCCTGACCGTACGCACCCACATCCAACGCGCGATGACCAAACTCGGCGCCCGCGACCGGGCCCAACTCGTCGTCATCGCCTACCAGAACGGGTTGGTACGGGCCGAGCCGCCGAGGCTTTGAACACCGTGGAGCGGCACGCACGGGGTTTGCCGGGAACGGCAGTGGGGCGCGGCGAGGTCGGAGACGTA
Source organism: Uniformispora flossi (assembly GCF_049534875.1). NCBI lineage: Bacteria > Bacillati > Actinomycetota > Actinomycetes > Kitasatosporales > Streptomycetaceae > Uniformispora > Uniformispora flossi. Next base: position 59,642 of record NZ_JBMULZ010000018.1, on the reverse strand, counting down.
CGTTTCACTGCTGCCATGGATGAAGAAGTGGATGAAGAAGAACTGCTCGCCATCGTCCAGCGGTTGGTCTGGCACGACGCGACAGGCCCGTTGGAGTGCCGACGGGACGGGCACCAGGCGGGTCACGTATGCCTGTCCGCGTCCGGTGACATCGCCTATGCCGCACTGACCGCGAAACTCGGCGACTGGTTCGGGCCGCCACGCGGCCTCGTCGCGCACGGGCAGGTCGATTCGGCCGCGACCGGGGCGTACGGGCGGCCGCTGCTCGCGCCGTTCGGCGAGGAACTGGTCGAGATGGCGGCGTGGGCATACGCCGGCAGGTGGGTCGGAAGCGGCACGACGAGCACCGGCGACGGCCTGCATCCGGTCGTGGTCGTCGCCGCAAGGCCCGACCCGGCAGCGGGCGGCGTGCCCGAGGACGCGTCCTGGGTGGAGCGCGTCGTTGCCGTCACAGGCTGGGAGCCCTGCCGCGGGCCTCGTTCTGTCGACTGGGCGGCTGTCGAGCGTCGGCTGGGAACGGCACTGCCCGGCGACTACAAGCAACTGGCCGAGATCTTCGGGCACGGCGCCTTCGACGGCTACTTGGAACTGTCCGTCCCGGATGCCTCGTTCGCGCACGCGGATCTTGTCCGGCAGAGCGAGTCGCTCGCCGCCTTCGCGCGAACGCACGGTAACGGGCAGTGGGAGCCGCACTCGCTGTTCCCCGCTCCCGGCGGGCTGCTGCCATGGGCGGCGTCCGAGCAGGCGGACCGGTTCTACTGGCTCACCGACGGCCCCGACCCGGACAAGTGGCCCATCGTGATGTCGGAGGACATCCCCGACTCATGGGAGCAGTACGACGGATCGACCGCCGAGTTCGTCTACCGCATGCTGACCGACCGGCAGCACCCGTTCTCGACCGCACGGCACTTCGACGTCCACTGGTTCCAAAGCTACGCACGGGGCGAAGCCGCCGACGGGTGAGTCGGAAGGCCTGCGCGGGTGTTCCCTGCCGAAGAGCCTCTTGGCCGCGGCAGCGGTTGTTGCGGATTCCACGCCCTCAGAGCCGGAACGCCGCCGCGATGCTCTCGGTGAGAGCGTCTTCGGCCGTCGCGCTGTCGACCTGGAGGGCTTGCAGGTGGAGACGCTGGGTCTCCTCACGAAGGTGCTCCGTGAACAACCGATCGCGAACGGCGAGATTGTGCGCCGCTCGTGCCGGATCACTGGTCTTCCCGACAAACCCGTCACTCGGAAGCGCTCTGCTCCGCAAGGCCGCCTCCCGGAACTCGGGCGTGGGGAGCAGCCACACCGCATGCTCGGGCGCGGCCAGCAGAGGTCGCACGAGACGGGGAAGCAGCCGGAACCCTTCGACGACCACGCACGGCTCCCGCGGCAGCCGAAGCAGGTCGTCGACGATCAGCCCGAAGCCCTCGCCGCGAAACCAGTGAAAGGTGTCGAGCATGGTTGCGGGGGTCCGGTCCACCCACCGCTCGTCCATGCCCATCGCCATGAACCGGTGCAGGAAGGGGGCATCCTCGGGCGTGCTCCGGCGCGCGTGATCCGCCATCGCGTCGTCGGTCGCGTACAGCCGCCAGCCGTACCGATCCGCGAGCCGCCGCGCGACCGTCGACTTGCCCGCCCCAGGCCCGCCGCCGATCCAATAGACGTGCCGGAGCCGATCCGCGAACTCGGCAGCGTCAGCCATGATTTCCTCACGCGCCGGCCACTGGCCGCAAAGGCGCTCGGCCGAGCACCGACGCCGCCGGCAACCGGCTGTCTACTTGGTCAAGTCCGAAGTGTTCGATGCCAGGAGTGCAGGCACTGGCCCCGAAACATCGTTCGTGGGCGTCTCTACCGTAGGCATCGACACATATGCCACCACAGTGTAGGCGCGAGGATCCGCCCACACTTCGGGCCAGTTGACCCGGGCGTGACGTCCATGGGGACGTGGACAGAACCTGACTACGAGGCTTCTCCGGGCTTGGCGGCCACACCGACGCACTTGCGACCCGCCCCCGCCGTCCCTTTTCGCGGAATCGATCGTCGGATGCAGATTGGCGCGCCGTTCGTCCGCAGGTACTGCTACCGCTTGCGCTGGCTCTCGCGTACCCGCTCGACCCTTTCGGCGTGAGTGCTCACCCTGCCGTTCCGCAGGGCGAGGAGTTCGGCGTCGGGCAGAACTCTAAACCGGTAACTCTGCTGATTCGTGCCCTTCAAGTGCTGCGGAACACTGGAAGAACAACCACGTTCGCTGTGGTCAAAATGGATAGTTAAGGAAATGGTGTGCCAACGCTTCGTTCGATCGTGTTTGCCGTCGCCGTCGTTCCGGCCCTGACATTCACTGCAGCGTGCAGTGACAGCAAGGGTGACGATGCCAAGAACTCTGGACCCATATCGAGTTCGTCGCGTGCCGACAACCCGAGTGGTGGCGGCGGGACCGGGAAGGCTGCCAGCAACGAGCAGTTGCAGAAGGCCATGCTGCTGCCCGCGGATCTCGGGGGGAGTTGGGCAGCCGACCCGGAGGGTGTCGGCGGCGATGCGAAGATGACGCTGCTCAAGGAGGAATGCATGCCGGTGGTCGGCCTGTTCAGCCCCCTCAGCGGCGCCGTCCAGCCCGACGGCAAGGCTGAGGCGGGCTTTACGAACGACGCCTCGGCGGTCGCCATGACGGTGCGACTGACATCCTTCAAGAATGCCGAGAAGGTCCTGGCCGACGCCCAGTCGGCCCTCGACGAGTGCCCGCTCATCACGGGAAAGGATGCGGATGGCGGCTCCATCAGCCTCACCGTGACCACTGCGGCAGCACCGAAGCTCGGCGACCAGTCGGTGGCGTTCGCGGCGAATATCTCTGACGGCAGCGACAGCGTGCATATGTCCGTCACCGCGGTCCGTGCGGGCAATACCGTGGAGACCATGGTCACCACGTCCGCCGACGGGGCTGCTGCCCCGGCTGACGAGACGCTGCTGAAGAAGCAGGTGGAGAAGATAGCCCAGATCGGCTAGCAATCGGACGCCCCCACATGAGCCGTGGCGCAGGAGAGGACAATCCTGCGCCACGGCTCTCCTGTTTCCGGAATCCCCGAGGGTGACCGGATCAGTGGACTGTGGCTTTTACGGCCGGGTCGATTATGCTCACGCCGGCACCGGGACAACTCCGCTGGATGAACCGCTCCGGAATTGGCGGAGACTTTATGCGTTGACTCCAGTATGACCGGACCGAATCCGCATCGACATCGCGAATGCGGTGCTGAGCCGCTCTCCTTCGCCGGCAACGACAGCGCTGGTCTGCGCCCCGTTCAGCCTCCTCTACGGCCAACAGGGCCGAACGGGAGCCGATCGCGTCCGGCGGATCAGCGCGTCGGGCTTGGGCCTTGGCCTTCACCCGAAGGAGTGCGACCGTCGGTGTTGCCAGTTGCGCGATCGCGGTGATGCCGGCAGCAGGCGACGCCGGTGACGACCTGTCCTGTGTCGTCTCCGGCGCCAACCGCTGGTACCTCACACGCGCTGCCGGTCTCGTCGGTATGGCAGGTCAGCGCGCAAGCAGGCCGCTGTACAGGTAGACGTTGCTGGTCGGCATCCCGGGCCTGGTGATGGTGCCATGCAGGAAGTCGTTGATGTGCCGGCCGTCGTCGGTGGCCATCGCCCAGTAGAGGAGGGTCAGATCGCCGGTTTCGGTGTGGCAGGTTTGTGTGGCGGGGTCGAGCTCGGCGGTGTTGCCGCGCACGCTGAACGACCAGTTGCAGCCGTCCGCAGTGTGCGCGTTGATCCGACCCTTGGCCGCGCGGTCGGCGGTGATGTGAAGTGCGTCCTGTGCCGGGTAAGCCATGCCCTGGTCGGTGACGGCCACGTTGACAAGAGAGTGCATGTCCGCGGGAGTACGGGTGTAGTCGCCGACGAAGCCGTGGATGAACTTCCCGCCGTCCCGGCCCGGCACCACCTTGGTACGGGAGCCGGTCTTCATAGTGCCGATGAGATCAACGCCGTCGGGCTGGTGGCTGATGGCGGTGATCTGCTCGGTCTCTCGATTGCCCTTGACCTGTACGTTCCACTTCGTGAGGTTGCCCCATGACCCAACAGCCGGGTTGAAGCACTGCTGGGTGGTGGAAGACAGTTCCAGGCCGGTCCGCGTGACCTTGAAGTTCCAGGTGCAGCCCTGATCGCTCGTCCCGTTGACCGTGCCATTGGGGCCTGGTGTGAAGAGCTCCCAACCAACTTGAGGTACCCGCAACGGCAGCGGCAACGCACGGTCGCACGCCCCGGTCCCGTCCGGGCAGGCCAAGACCGAGACGTTGTTGAGCGTCAGTTCGTTCGGCTGGTCGTAGTTCCAGTATCCGAGATACTTCGCCATGTCCGCGTTCGCGTTGGCCGCAGCCTCGGTCGGCGCGAGTGATGTGCTGACGAGGGCGGCGAAGAGTGCGCCGATAACAGCGCAGATGACGAACGTGGTACGCACGCGTACTCGCACGAAGTGGGGGAGAGATGGCACGTAGATCCCCTTGGCAGAAGGTCTGAAGTCGGCTGCGACTGGTGTCGGCCGTCTGGGAACGCCGGGGTCACTGATCGGTCTTCGCGGCAAGAAGCGAAGTATCAGTGTTGGTGGTGCCAACATAGTAAGTGTTGGTTCTACCCACAAGTGCTCGGGCCGAGAAGCGCCGAAACGGCGTGCTCGGCACCCACTCCCGGGGCATCCACTTCAGGTAGGCAAAACGGGCGCACACGGTCCGCGTCGAGCGCCGGGTGACCATGGCAACCCCCTGTGCGCGGTGCGGCGGTGCTCAGTGCCGGTCGAGCAGCGCGAGGACGGTGTCGGGATCGTCCTCGTGTATCCAATGGCCCGCGCGTTCGACGGTGACGACTTCGAAGCCGGCGCGCACCAGCCGGTCAGCGCGAGCCTCGGTCACCAAGGGGCTCGGGTCCGCGGCGAGGACCAGTGACGGCACTGCCGCCCGCTCTGGCCACGTGGTGCGTTCCAGGTCGTGCATCGCCGTGGTTTCCGGGTCCCATCGGCGCAGCGCCTCCTGGCGGTGGTTCCACGCCTGCGGATCCCACAACGGATGCGCCTTGGCGATGTCGTCGAGGGACCAGTCCTTCAACGCGACGAACATGGGCATGCCCTCGCCGTAGGTGCTGCCCGCTGCGGGCTTCCACGGCGGGTCGAGGTAGATCGCGCGACTCGGTCGGAGGCGTTCGACGGCCAGCGACAGCACCACGGCACCGAGCGAATGGCCCACTGCCAGCGCGGGCTCCGGCGGCACCGCGGCCACCAGGTCGTCGGCCCACGCGTCGCGGCTGTACGCGCCCCGAGGGCTCAGGCCGTGGCCGCGCAGGTCGACTGCCCGTACGTGGAACCCCCGGTCGGCGAGCGCCGGCCCGATCCGCCACCAAGACGACGAGTCGGCCGAAAGCCCGTGGACGAGCACCGCGTCGCGGTTCCCCGATCCCCATTCCTCGACGTGCAGTTCACTCACGATGCTCCCTTTCGCCTTGCAGCGACCGGACGGCCGCCCTCCCACGTGTTCGTGCATCAGCAGCCTTGTCGAAGCTCCTTGCCACCGCCCACGCCCGGCTTCCGCCGGGTGGAACCCCGGGCATCCGGTTCACGGCGCGACGGGCGCGAGCTGTCCGCCGCCGCACACGTGCAGCACTTCGCCGCTGATGAAGGTCGCCCGGTCGGACACCAGGAAGGCGATCGCGTCGGCGACTTCGCCCACGGTGCCGACCCGGCCCAGGGGGGACAGCGATGCCTGCCCCTCGATGAGCGCATCCACTTCGTCAGAACCGCGTCCGGCGACGGTGAACGGGGTCGCCAGGAATCCCGGGGCAACGGCGTTGGCGACCACTCCGATCGGGCCGAGTTCGCGCGCGAGTGACCGGGTGAGCCCCACCACGGCCGCCTTCGATGTCGTGTAGGCGGGTGGCCCGCCCGCGACCCACACGCGCGAGGACACATTGACGACACTGCCACCACCCTGCCGCTCCCACAGCGGACGGATCGCTTTGGCCAGGAGGAATGGGCCGCGTACGTTGACCGCCATGACGAGGTCCCAGTCCTCGACGTCCAGTTCGTCCAAGCCACCGCGCCGCTGCACGGCCGCATTGTTGATCAGCATGTCGATCCGCCCGGTGCGCGCGGCGATGTCGCGCACGAGCGCGGTGACCGAGTCCGGGTCTCCCACGTCGGCCTGCTGCGCCGACGCCGATCCCGGGCCGAGCCTCGCGTCGATGTCCTCGGCGGTGCGCACCGCCGCGGGAAGGTCCAGGTCGGCGACGACCACGTGGTGCCCGTCGTCGGCCAGTCGGTGGGAGACGGCCGTGCCGAGTGCGCCACCGCCTCCGGTGACGAGGGCGACGCGGCCGGTCGGCGGCTGCGGACCGCGGGCACCACGGTCGGTGCGGGACGGGACCGAGAAGTTCATGTGCTCCTGCCGGGGGTGTCGGAACGCTGGGCGTCGGGCGGCGTGACGGTGCTGTGTGTGAGCCAGGCCGTCAGCAGCGCCTCGTTGTGGCGGAGTGTCTGCGCGGGGGGCCGGTGCGTGCTCAGGTCCTCCAGGGAGACCCATCCGGCGTAGCCGATGTTGTCCAAGTGGTCGAGGAAGGCGGGGGCATCGACCTGTCCTTCGTCAAGGGGGACCCATCGCGAGCGCCATGCGCCCGCGGAGGTGCGTTCCCACGCCGCGTTCTTGAGATGGACGTGGGCGAGGTGCGGCCCGAGGGCCGCCGTCGCGACGCGAGGGTCTTCGTATCCCTCGATCACGGTGTTCCCGATGTCGTAGATCACGCCGACCTGTTCCGGGGGCAATCCGTCGACCAGTCGGCGCGCGGCGGACGCGCTCGCGCAGACGGTGCGCTGATGCATCTCCACCAGGACCCGGACGCCGTGCCGCGCGCAGATTTCGCCGGCTCTCGCGACGAACCGGCGCGAGTCGCGCAGGACTTGGTCCACGGGCTCGCCGGACATGTACTCCGCGGCCCGCAGCCGCAGCCCGCCCGCTCGCGCCCGCGCCGCGAGGGAGGCATGCCGTTCGACGCCGTCGAGGTCTCCCACCCGGAGATACGGATTCCAGGCGATCGTTGCCACCCCTGCCGCGCCCGCGAGCCGCGCGGCTTCGTCCGCGGCGTCCTCACATGCGGTCAGGGTTGCAGCGTTGCGGCCGAGGAAAGACACCGGTTCGTCCGGCGGCCCCGACCACCGTTCGTCGGTGACACGCCACTCGACGCCGGCCAGTACGGGCGAGTGCGCGACCTGTTCCACGACCTCGGCCGGGGACAGATGCGGGGTGCAGACGGTGTACACACCTACCCGCCACCGCCGCCCGGATTGTGGCTGCGCGTCGCTGCGTACTGCGTGGCGTGCCGACATCGGGTTCTTCCCTCCTCAGGCCGTCCGATGATCCGGCGACCGACGGATGCTGCAACGATCTTGCGGGATCACCTCCGCCGGAGCCATGGTGTGCTTCCACCCGGTGGACGACGAGGCCGCGGCCTGGGCGATACCCGGATCGGGGCCGTCGCGATGAGCCGCAATCGGAGGGACGCCGTGGGAGGCAACACACGTGACGCAGGACGGACCACGCTCAACCGCGTCTTCGCCGTACTCGAGGCCTTCACCGCCGAGGCACCGTCCCTGTCGCTGACCGAGGTTGCCGACGGCGCCGGCCTGCCGATGGCCACCGCGCACCGAATCATCGCGGAGCTCGTCGCCTGGGGCGCGCTGGAGCGCCTGCCGGACGGCCGGTACCACGTCGGGCTGCGCCTGTGGGAAGTCGGCTCGCTCGCACCCCGTCGACGGGACCTGCGCACGGGTGCGCTGCCGTTCATGCAGGACCTGTACGAGGCGACCCACGAGAACGTGCAACTCGCCGTGCGGGACGGCGCGCAAGCACTGATTCTGGAGAGCCTTTCGGGCCCTCGGTCGGTGGGAACCGTCACCGAGGTCGGCGGCCGGCTGCCGCTCCACGCGACAGGGGTGGGCAAGGTCATCCTGGCCTGGTCCGAACCCGAACTGACCCACAGTGTCGTTGAGGAGGGGCTGCGCAGGTACACCCCCCACACGATCACCGCGGCGGGCCGCCTGGTCGGCGGGCTGGCCCGCGTGCGTTCGGAGCATGTGGCGTATTCGTTGGAGGAGATGACGCTGGGGGCGGTCTCGGTGGCGGCGCCGGTGCTGGGCCCGGGCGGAAGCCTTCGGGCGGCGCTCGCGATCGTGGTCCGGTCTGCGACGGACCTGCGCCGATACACGCCTGCGGTGCGCGCGGCGGCGCTCGGCATCGCGCGCCGACTGCCCGTCGACGGCTCGGCTCCGACGGGTGCCGCTTCCGCCCGGCGGTAGCGGACGCGGGCGACCGGCCCGATTGTCTCCCAGCATGGGGAGCGCCGGAACTCGGCGACGGCCGGAACCCGCGGAGACGGCCTCAATCGGACGGAATCGAAGGCAAGGAGACGGTGTGGTCACCGAACCGACCGGTGGGCTGGTCGCGGCCTCGGCCCGCGAACGCGAGGATCACGCGCAGATCCGGGACCTGATCGAAAGCTGGGTGCTGTACCGGGATTCCGCGGACTGGGAGGCGTTTCGCGGAGTCTGGCACTCCGGCGCGTGGATGACCGCAACGTGGTTCCAGGGACCTGCGGAGGACTTCGTGGAGGCGAGCCGCGCCGGCTTCGACGCCGGTGTGGAAATCCTCCACGCGCTCGGCGGATTCACATGTCGGTCCAACGGCTCGCGCGCGATCGCGCACACCCGCATGTCGATCCAGCAGCGCGGCGAGATCGATGCCGTGCTGGTCGACGTCACCTGCGTCGGCCGCTTCTACGATTTCCTGGAACACCGAGACGGCAAGTGGGGCCTCGTACGCCGGCAGCCCGCCTACGACCGTGACCGCCTCGACACCGTGGATCCGCTGGCCGAACTGCGATTGGACCCCGCCATCCTGGACCGGTTCCCGGTCGGCTACCGGCATTTGGCCTACCTCCAGGAGCAGGCCGGATATCGGGTGCACCAAGGACTGCCCGGACTGCGCGGCGCCGAGATCGACCAGCTCTACCGCGAAGGGGACGCATGGCTCGCGGGTTCCGCGCGTCCTGGAAGGTATCTGTAAGCGCTTCTCCCCTTGGGGGACGCATTGTGGGATGGAGGTTGCTCCTCCGCGGGAGTTCGTCGCCGTGCTGCCGACCGAGCATGTCGACTGCCGACCCCCTGGCAGGCAGTCGACATCGGTGCGAAGAGACCTGGGTCGGCAGCACGTGCCGCGCGAACAGGCCGATGCGATTGTGTTCTGGCGAACATGCACGGCCGACCGTACTCACAGACACCACGCCCCGGGCACCGGAGGATGAACGCCATGTCCTGGCATGCCTTTCGCCCGGCGGAACCTCAAGGTTGATCACCGTCCCAGGGGTTACGACAGTGGGGGCGTCGAGGCCCGACCGGCGTGCGAAACGATCACTACGGAGAAATATGAAACTGCGGGTTAGGGAATGGGGCACCGGCACCCGGCACGCCCTGCTCGTGCACGGACTCTTCAGTGACTCCCATACGTGGCACCGACTGGGGCCGGCTCTCGCCGACCGCGGCTACCACGTCCTGGCCCCCGACCTCCGCGGACACGGGGAGAGTCCGCGCGGCAGGTACTCGCCCTTCGACTGGGCGATGGACCTCGTCGACACACTGCCCAAACACGCCGACCTGGCGATCGGGCACTCGCTTGGCGGGCTTGTGCTGGGCATGTCCGCGGAACTCCTCGCGCCCCGCACCGCGGTCTACCTCGACCCGGCGTGGCGGCTCGAGGCGGCCACCGCGGACGAGTTCAGCAAGATCTGGTACTCGTGGCTCGAATGGACCGACATGGGGGAACTCAAGGCCCGCCTTGGCACGAGCTGGCCGGAGATCGACATCCGGCTGCGGTGGGAGTCGATGTGGCGGGCAGACCCGGCGGTAATTCCCGGCTTGGTGCCCGGCGGCGCCTACGACTACTCGCCGGAACGGGCCGGTATGCCGTCTCTGGTCCTCGCCTCGGACCCCAGCGACTTCATCACCCCCGACCACGCGGAGGATCTGCGCGCTCGAGGCCTGACCGTCGACGTCTTCACCGGCCGTGGCCATTCGGCATTCCGCGAGGATTTCGACGAGTTCCTCCGGCGTTTGGACGTCTGGTTGGCGGCGCTTCCCAACCGTCCGTGACGCTCGCCGGAGCGGAGAAGCGGTAGTTCTTCGAGGACGCTGCGGCGGTGCGGTCGCGGGTGCGCACCAGCGTCCCGTCCACGATCACCACCCCGTCCGCCCGCGGCTCGGCGCGCCGCGGATCGAGAGCGAGGTACGGGCTGGGCCGGGCCATGATCCGGTGCGCGGCCGCATGCGAGACCCTGAGAAGCGGACCGAGCACACCAGTTCGCGGTCCGCAGACTCCCGGCCGCGCCGGAAGGAGTCGCGGATGTAGGGCATCTGCCGCTCGACTCCGGGTCGGTTTCAACGCGCGGGGCGGTCGACCAAGGTGCCGTAGTGCTCGGCCAGTTCGGCGTAGGCCCGGTTGATCTTCGTCGTAGAGTGGGCATGCAGCCTCGACACAGGTACAGACACCTGGGGCCCCGCGGCCAGCGCCCGGTCTCTGGAGTGGCGTCGTGGGGCAGTGAGGTTGCCCTTCGGGCGCCGTCGGCCTCGTGTGTGTGGGGATTGCTCTTCTGGTTAGGGCGGGTCGAAGTACGAGGCCAGGTAGGCCCCATCGGCGCGGGGATTGCTCTTTCGACGAGTGCGGCGGCAGCAAGGAGAACGGGTCGTCCTTGCGCGGCGTGGGATGCTCCACGGTGCCCCGTGCACACTGGGCGGTTCCCCTGTGGTTTCGGTCGGTGTGCAGCCGGTAGCCGGTCCACTCTCGCGGGTTCTGGTTCGCCATTAGCGGCCCGCGTAACGGGTCGTCGCCCGGCGGCAGCGGCCCTCGCCGGAACTTTCTCGCCGCCCAGCAACAAGGGATGACCGGTCATGCAGAAAAGCACAGGAGGCATGCGCATGAGGGCAACATGCTGCGGTGGTTCTGCCCGACAGTGATCGATGGTCCGCAGGGGGGATGGACATGCGCATCAGTCTTATTCCGCGTGTAGGAACGAGAGTGACAAATGACTGCATCCTGGCCCCCGCCTTCGCCTGATCCCTCCCGGGGCGGCCCGTCTTCGGAGCACGGGACTGGTGGGTCCCGTCCGTGGACTGGTGCACAATCGGCATACCCGCCTCGGCCGGCTGGTCCGCCGCCCTCCAGGACACGGCGTAAGGCGCCGGCGGTCATGGCCATTGTGGTCACCCTGGCCGTCGTCGCGGGCCTGGGGGCGTGGTTCGCCTTCTCCGGTTCGGACACCAAGCACCCGAAGGCATCACCAACCGGATCAGCCGCTCGCCCAACTTCGGGTGTAGCGCCGGGGGTTAGCAGCCCGGCAACCATCAGCCTCGCACAAGCATGGACCGTCGGCGGCGCCGGAACCGGTGCGGCATCAGACGCCGTACGAGGCGGCTGGGCCGGCAATTCCAAGGTGTTCGTCGTGCGTGCATCCGGGGTCACCATGTACGACCCGGCTACAGGCGCGGTCAACGGGGAGGTCGCACTGCCTTCCACTCTCAAGACCATCTGCAACTCGATGGCCAAACCGGCCGGCGGGATCGGCTTGGTCGGATGGGCGGGCGCGTCCGGGGACTGCGACAGCGTCTCGGCGGTGGACCTGGCCGAAGGCACCGTCTTGTGGACCCAACAGCTGGAGGGGGTCGGCGCGCCGTGGGAGATGGCTCTCTCCGCCAACGAGACAGAAGCGGTGATCGGCGCCGGGTCATTCGTGTTCGCATACGACTTGCGCACCGGTTCTCCGCTGTGGACTTGGCAGTCGCCGCCGACAGGGGCCCTCGACGACCACTGGGACGTCCACGACGTCCTGGCGTCCCCGCAGAGCGTCGCGCTCACGCTCCAACGTGCCGACGACGCGGCCAACTACGTTGGGGCGGTTGCGTCCCTCGATCCCACAACCGGAGCCCTTCGCCGCCAAGCCGCCCTCGCCGACGGCCCGGACAGCTGGCCCAATCTTCTGTCCGCGTCGCCCATCATCGTGTTCGACCAATTCAGGCCCGCCGGTTCGGGCGGAGACCGCAAAGGCCGCATCATCGTCTTCGACGACGCACTCGCACCCCGCACGCAACTCCCGGGCGGCGACGACGGCATCACCGTCGAGCAGAGCAACCTCCTCGACGGACTCAACCGCTACTGCGGTGCAGTCGTCGTCCACGGGAACGTCTTGTATGCCGCCATCGGGTCGGCGGACGACGTTCGCAGCGTCGGCGCGTACGACCTGACCACCGGAAGGCGGATGTGGACCAAGTCAACGGGCGTGGTCGGCTACCCCCTGCCGCTTTCGGCTGACGACGAAGGGGTCCTTGTCCTGGTGGGCGAAGACCACGGCACGGACGCGGAGGTGCTGCGCATGTCTGCAGCCGACGGCAACCTGTCGACTATCCACACGCTGCACGGAGAAGACGTGACTGTTGACCCCGCAGGCCTCGCATATGTGCTGGGAGACCGGGTTCTGCTGTTCAACGGCTCCAGGTCCACACCGACGATCCAGGCCTTCGCAGTCAGCTGACGAAGTTGTGTGGCGCAGCACGTGCATCGCCGAGTGCACTGGCGGCCGGGCGTGCCCTCACCTCGCAAGACGGCGCCGTCGGGTGCAAAGTTGGGCCGGCGCCTTGATTTGGGCGATCTGCAGCGGTGTGAGGGACAGCGCGGATCCGGTTCCCCGGGGCAAGCCCCCGGGGAGCCTCAGTCGAGCCGGTAGCGCAGGTGCTGTTTCACCGGAAGACGGTGATGGTGCGTTGACCCCCCGTCGGTGAAAGTGCGGGGGCGCGCCCGAGGACGTTCTCGACGTCACGGCTGATCCCCCAGGGAGTTGAAGCCGAGTCAAAGGTTGAGGACGGATGCGGAACGGGCCGGAACCGGGTCCGGCTTGTCGAGAGCGAGCAGCGCGTCGTAGGAGGCGGTGCCGTGGGGCGCGGTGTAGGCCACGAGCCGCTGGCCAGGGGCGGTGGGGGCGGCCAGGACGGCGTAGTCCAGCGTCATACGGCCGGCCTCGGCGTGGTCCAGCACCTTGCGGCCCTCTACCTTGTGGCGCAACTCGCGTGCCCCCCAAAGGCGGCGGAAGTCCGGGCTGACATCGCTCATTTGGGCGACCAATCGGGTCAGCTTGAGATCGTCGGGGCGGTGCCCGGTGGCGGCGCGAAGGTGCGCGACGCAGTCGGCGGCGATGTCGGACCACTCGACGAACAGCCGCGGCGCTTCGGGGTGGGTGAAGACGTAACGGACGTTGTTGGGGCGGCGGGCGCCGGGGACGAGGTGACTGAAGAGCGCCGCAGCGGAGCTGTTCCACGCAAGGACGTCGCTGTGGCTGTCGATGATGTACGCCGCGGTCGGCGGGGTGAGCAGACGCAGCATGCTTCGTGCACCTGAGGCCGACGTCTCGGGTTCGGGCTGCCGGCGGGTCTGGCCGGCCAAGGCGAACAAGTGGTCGCATTCTGCCGACGTCAGGCGCAGGACGGCGGCCAGCGCATTCAGGACGCCTGCCGAAGGATTCGGGACGCGGCCCTGCTCAAGGCGCTGGTAGTAACCCGTGCTGATGCTGGCCAGGCCGGCGAGTTCCGCCCGGCGCAGACCAGCGGTGCGCCGCAGACCGACGCTGGACAGTCCGACCGCGCGCGGATCGAGTCCCACGCGGCGGGAGCGCAGGAACGTCCCTAGTTCGAGCGCCCGTTGGTTCCGCGTCACCATCCTGGTCCTCCTCCGCTCGTTGGTGGCAGTTGGGTGGCCCTACCTGGTCCACTCTGGCGGATTGCTACGGCATCATCGCGCGCAGCACGCTGGCGCGGTGACTGCCAAAGACCTCGCCGTATTGCCTCCGTCCGATCCTCCGATCGCGGTCACCGCGTCGGCCCGATGGACGTTGTTCGCGGCCTCCTTCGGCTTCCTGATGGTCAGTCTGGACGCCACGATCGTGAACGTCGCGCTGCCGACGCTGGGTGACGAACTCGGTGCCGGGCTGTCGCAGTTGCAGTGGGTCGTCGACGGCTACACCCTCACCTTCGCTGCCCTGCAGCTCATCGGAGGGGCGCTTGGCGACCGGCTGGGGGCACGGCGTGCCTTCATCGGCGGCCTAGGGCTGTTCGTAGCGGCGTCGCTGGTGTGTGGTCTGGCCGTCTGCCCAGGGATGCTGATTGCGGCACGCTTCGCGCAGGGGTTGGGCGCGGCCGTGCAACTGCCGGCGTCTTTGGCGATGATTCGCCATGCATATCCTGATGGGGCGGGGCGCACCCGTGCGGTGGGGGTGTGGGCGGCGGCCGGCGGGGGAGCGGTCGCGGCCGGGCCCGTGCTGGGCGGGCTGCTGCTGGTCTGGCTGGGTTGGCGGTCGCTGTTCCTGGTGAACTTGGTAATAGGCGGGATCGGCCTGGCCGCGACGCTGCGGGCACAGGGCACCCGGCTCGGGCGGGGACGGCGGGTGGACCCGCCGGGCCAGATCCTGGTGATCGCCGCGTTGGGCGGACTGGTGTTCGGCCTGATCGAGGGCGGCACCATGGGATGGGGGTCCGCCGGTGTGGTCGCGTCGTTCGTGTTGTCCGCGGTGGCGGGCGCCGGCTTCGTGTGGTGGGAGCGGCGGGCGCCGGAGCCGATCCTGCCCCCGCGACTGTTCAGCCATCGGATGTACTCCTGCGCCAATGTGGCCGGGTTCGTCCAAAACTTCGCCTACTACGGCATCGTGTTCCTGCTGAGCCTGTTCATGCAAAACGAACACGGCTACTCCGCGCTGAAGACCGGCCTGATCTTCCTTCCGATGAGCATCGCGGCGACGGCCTCCAACATCACGGGTGGCCGGCTGACCGCCCGTTGGGGACCTCGCATCCCGATGATGGCCGGCCAGTCCCTCTTCGCCTTGGGCCTGCTGGGACTGCTGCTGACCGGGCCGAACGAGAACGACTGGGCGATCTGGGCGGCAACCGTTGCCGCCGGCATCGGCGGCGGGACAGCCGTGCCGGCGATGTCCAGCGCCGTGCTCGAAGCCATTGAACCCGAGTACGCGGGCGTAGCCTCCGCCGGGCTCAATACCGCGCGGCAGGTAGGCGGCGCCGTCGGCGTCGCCCTGTTCGGGACCCTGGTTGCGGGGGACTTCCTGCACGGGCTGCGGCTGTCCCTCCTCATCGCGGCCCTGGCGCTGTTCGTCAGTTCGTCGATCACCGCCCGATGGGGGCTGCGTGGTCAACTGGGCACTTCATGAGGTTTGATTGCCCAGTGGTTGGCCGACCCAATTCGCCTTGACTACACGTCACGCCTGAGTCGCGACACCGGAACTATCAAGGCCACGAGGTGTTCGTCGGGGTGTGCTCCGAGATGAACTAGCCCATCAAAGGTGACTCGTCATGAATGAGACGCCCTCCTACGTCGCGCGCTTCTCACCACGGCGCGGTCAAGTCCTGCACGGCCCAGATTGTCTTGCCTCGCGTCGTGTGCCGAGTGCCCATTGCCAGGTCAACTGCGCTACCGTCCGACACTCGTACACGGCATAGGTGCAGGTTGCGCGGAGCTAACCGGTCGGGGCGGTTGGGTCCGTGTCCTCCGCTTGTCGGCGGGAACATCACGGGACGCGACCCACGTGCAGACACCGCATATGTCCCGGCCGCGGCACTATTCGCGCCTGCACGATCGTTGGCCCAGTACGATCCGCCCTCAGTACTGCCCAATCTTTGGAGGACCACGACCCGTGCCACACGTGCAGCCGGAAAGCGCCGACCTCAAAGCCCAATACGCCGCGCAGGTTGCAGCCGACCTGGAACGCAACGCCACGGACCAGCAACGCGTCAATGACGAACTCGCGCTACTGCAGGAGCAGTTGCGCGGTCTTCAGCGCGATCATGCCGTGCTGGAAGGGGTGCGGCAGGCCCTTGACCACGCTGATCGGATACATGTCAGCACCGAAGCACCAGGCCGGGCGGAAGTCCCCACGCCGCGACAAACCGCGTCCCGCCGCCGCACGAAGAAGCCGACGCCCGACGGCGTCCCGGCGAAAGCCAAGCCTGCGACAGTGAAGTCCCCGGGCAGGACCACACAAGCCGCCGGGCCGACTCTCGGCAAGCTCATCCGCGCTTACCTTGCGGAACAGGCCGAGCCTCGCTCCGCAGCCGAGATCACCGCTGCGCTCGCTGCCGCTCACCCCGCGCGCAGCATCAAGGCAACGGTCGTGCGAACGACCGCGGAGAACCTCGTCGCCAAGAGCCTGGCCGAACGCGCCAAGCAGGGGGCCTCCGTCTTCTACACAGCCACCCCGGTGGGCACCACGAACCTCGACGGCCCGAAGCCGGCAGCCGGAGAAACCACCGACTGACCCACCGCCGTCGACTCCCCACCCCGCCCGGGAAGTTGGGGCGCGCACGACACGGCAGGGAAATCTGCGCTGCCCCCCCGGCGGCACGCCGGTCGACCGCGTCGGGCGCCGAAACGCTGGGCGAGCAGCCATAGAGGAGGGGACGCGCCGTATGACTGACCGCCCCTCGTTCAGGATTGGCTGCTTGCCTTGCGGCGGGTGAGAACCTCGATGGTGCTGGGCTCACCCGCGGTACCCGGCAGCCGATTCCCCTTCGTTCCGTTCAAGGAGGACGGCCTCCAGTTCAAGTTCGATTGTGACCTTGTCACTGGCCACGGCGCCGGTCCACCGGCCGATGCCGAACTCCGATCGCTTGATCTCCGCGGTCGCGGAAAACCGCGCACGAGAGGTGCCGGCAGAATCCACACTGAACCCGTTCACCACGACGGTGAGAGGCACCTGCCGGGCCACACCGTGCAGCGTCAGTACACCGTCGACAACCCAGCCGCCATCGGTGTGGCGGACTCCGGTCGAGTTGTACGTGACCGACGGGTGCTGGTCGACTTCGAAGAAGTCCGCGGACCGGAGATGTTCGTCTCGCTTCGCGTTGCCGGTGTCCACGGACGCCAGGTCGAGCGTTACGGCAACCGACGAATCGTCGGGGTTCTCACGCGTGACGATCGTGGCGTTGAACCTGGTGAAGCGGCCCCGCAACTTGGTCACGAGTTGGCGAAGCGAGAATGCGACTTCGGAGTTTGACAACTCGGCTTGCCAAGCGCCGACCACGTAGCCGGGGATGGGGACCGTCGACGGTACAAAGTTCACGACATGGCTCCAACAAGGGGAGGCCGCAGCCTGCGCGGCACGGGCGGTGGTGGAAACGCCCAGGCAAGTTGCTTGAACGTGGAAGCGGTTGAACATCTCTCACGCATGCTCGCCGGCGCGCAGCAGCGCGAACCCGGGGTCGAGGCAGGCGGTACGACACCTCAACGGCGGCTTTGTAGCTCAGGTGGCAGCACCGATGTGCTCGCCTGGCAGCCTCTCGGTCTCGCCCATGCCGCAATGCGTGGCAATGAGCAGTCGCCTGGCGGGTGGGAAGCTCTTCGCCATCCCGCTAGTCGGTATGGCCGGATGCCCGTACGACGTGCGGCGAACCGGGCAGCGGGCTCGTGTCGAAGTACTTGACTTCGAAGACCCGCTCGGAGAACTTCCATCCCTCCGCGGTGCGCCGGTAACGATCATGGAACAGCGCATAGTTGAAGACCGAACTGCCGTCTCGCAGGCGCCCCAGCTCGCAAACGTAGGCGCGGCCCGACGCGGTGTCTCCGTCGAGGCGGGTCACGCCCTGCTGCGTGGTCTGCACCAGGAACTCCCACGCTTCTGCAAGGCTCTCGGCCCCGGCACGGATCGCCTGGCGACCAGAATGCTCGATGTCGGCGTCAGGGATGCGGAACACCGCGTCCTCGGTGAACAGCCAACCGAAGCGGTCGTAGTCGCTCATCATCGCCGCATCCGTGAACTCGCTTCGCAGCGCCTCGATCTCCATGCGGTCGGCGATAGCTTGCAGATCTTCCATCGGTACCCTCTCCTCACCTTGCCCGGCCTCCGCTCTGCGGATGGCCGACCCGTCTCACAACTCCGACGACGCAGCTGACGAAAACGCGAGGGCGTGGTCCGCATGTTGCCTTCACGGGTTCGCATCTTCTCCGCGGCCGCCGGTGGTCCGTGGTCGGTACACGAGGCCGTCTCCCTTCGGACTCGGGCTGAACGCAGCACATCGAAGCCAATACGGCTGCCAACCCGCGTACGCCCCGCACCGGGGGACTCAATGGTTTGGTGTTCGTCTGGGATGGCGACAAGTCCATCGGCTCCCTTCGTTTCATGTGCCGTCCCTTGGGACGAAACAGCACGCCGAACCGTGACATGGCGCGCCTGGCAGTGGAGCAACGTCGGCGTGTATGGGCGCGTGTCGACCGGCATGTGAACGACACCGGCCTCGTGTCAGGTCACGCCGCGCCGAGGACACTCTGTGTCAAGGTCGACGTCCGGCACGGCCACGACGATGGGCCCGGCGCTGTGCGGTTCGCTCGCGTCTCGGGCGTTCGACGATGGTCCGCGTCTGTCAGAGTTCCTTGGCGAAAGAGGCTTGCCTGTCGGGATCCACGCGCGCAGAGTGCCCCGTTCCGCTGGAACCGGTCACGTAGCGGCAGGTATCTCCCGTCGGCCGGAAGCCGGGGCCGAGTTCCGGTGCGGCAGGCTGCATCGTTGTAGCTGCGGTCGGGGTACGCCACAGATCTGGCAGCCCCGGCACCGTGGCCCATGATTCACACCCGGCGGAAGCAATATCGCCTACGCGGCCGAGGGCGTCCGCGGCCAGACGGTTCTGATGGGCCCGCCTCATGTGTGCGTCGTCCGGCCAAAGCACGTTCGTGGGGGCATCCTCGACACGGTCGATGCGTGCTACCGCCGACTGGACGCGGGCAAGCCGCTCACGAGCCGAGACGGTCCCCCTGGCCGCTACATCCCACATCGCCCGCGTCTGCGCGTGTCGGGAGGCGGCTGTGGCGAGTTCGACCGCCGCGAGGGCTGCGGCGAAACCGGCATCCCGGTCGTGTCGGCTGAAAGGTCCTGCGGGCGGACCCGGGTGACGGACGTTCCACGCGGCCATCGGGCTGTCCCGACGAGCCGCCACCTCGGCGCCCACCAGCTCGGCTTCGGGGATCGGCAGACCCACAACGTCCAGCAGCCGGGTCAACGAGTGCACGGCCGGCCCAGGCGGATAGCGGCCCTCACTGGCGCGCAAGATGTCGCAGACTGCCGAGCCGGCAAGATTGAGCAGGCTCTCCTGTGCCAAGTGTCCGCTTGGATTGCCGCCCGACCAGCCTGGAGTGGCGATGAACGCTTTTACGGCCGGGGCCGCTTCGGGATTGGCGGACACCCAGCGCTCGGCTGTGGCGCGCCAGATATCCGGGCTCGTCAGCAAGGGGTTACGCCCGGTGAGGTGGAGCATCCGCGCCAGGTCCACGACAGCGGCAGACTCCGGCGCCATACGTGTCACGGCGGCAAGGTCCCAGTCGATGACCGCGACGTGCCGCGCGGCGATGACCAGATTCTCGTATTTGCCGTCGAGGTGGACGATTCGTGGTGGACCATCTGTCGCCGTGGACGGCAACAATGGGCGAAGTAGCCGCCACAGCTGGTCGAACGCGGGTGCACCGTAGCGTTCGAGGGGGAGCCGACGATCCGCTTCTCCAAAAAGCCTCCGGAGGAGAGCTGTCCGGGCCTCCTCCCAGGTCGACGGGCCCTCGAAGACCAGCGGCCGCTGCTGACGTGCCGGGTCGCGCAGCTGGTCTATCGCCGACGTCTGGAGCGCTTCGAGTTCCGCGGTGTTCAGGTTCTGCAGATCCGCGCAGCACTCGGCAAAGCCGACATCGGCCATCGCGCGGTCGCCGGCGGGCCCGTCCGAGGCTGCCGAACCCATCCACGTCAGCTCTTGGTGGAGGCGTCCACCCTCGACCCACTCGTAGATGAGCGATGGCAGCCAGGCCATCTGACTCCGGCCCCGTACGGCGTCATACATTGCTCGAGGGGGCAGTACCGCCAGGTCGTACGGATCTGTGCCCACGCGCGCGACGCGGTTCACTGACCACCTTGTTCGTCCCATCGTGCCGTGATCGACGAGGTAGACATCGTTGTACCAGCCGTGCGCGTATGGCTCACCTTCCGCGGGCATGTGCGCTCCTCGACACCTTGAGATGGCAGATGCGCTTCTCGCTCGACACCGGGGCGACACGACCTGCCGCGGCTGGACTCCGTGGGTCGCGGGTGCCTCCGGTGCCTCCGCTGGCCACGATGCCGTCCCGCTCGACCAAGTACCATCGCGTCGGCCCAATACGTCAAACCTGTGCGGTCGGCAGGCCTGTGATGCTCCCCCCCGACCACGCCGGCTGCGTCTTCTTGTGGACCGTCGAACACCGCCGGCCACAACCGCAGCGGGCTCCAACCCTTCCGCGCAGGAGCACGTGCCCTTTCGATCCGGGTGCGACGCGTGGGCCTACGATTGCGCTCCCCCTGTTCGGATCGCCTAGGAAGTAGGTGTCCGCTGTGAGTCATTCCCCCTTGCCCCGACGCCACATGACCGGCGTTGACAACGCCCGCCGCGTCGAGCGCACCAGTCGTCACAAGCCGCTGTTGACACCCGGGCGTACGCCGCAGGTCGGTGGGCCGGCCCCCGACATAGACACGTGGCGTTCGATGTTGCGCGACTGCATCGTCGAACTGGATGCCGCCCCCTTCGATCGTGCCGTGGCTGCCCGCCCGGGCTACACCGGCTGGGCGTACCTGCTTGACCTGGGATCGATCAGCATCACCGACGTGGGCTCCGACCCTGCCCGCGTCGCTCGGACATCACGAGCCATCCGCCGCAGCAACGACGACTTCTACCACCTGTCGATCGCGCAGCACCCCTCCCGGTCGTGGCAGGCGGAGCATCACGCGAGGATGGCCACCGGCGACGCGGTGCTGCTCGACTGCACACAGCCGTTCTGGCTGGCAGCCGACAACTTTGCCCATCACGTGGTCGTGAGTGTGTCCCAATCGGATCTGACCCGCACGTTCCGCATGGAACGCGATCTGCTGGGCCGACGGATCAGTGCGCGGAACACCATGCTGCGGGTGCTCACGGCCGCGATCGGCGAGCTGGGCAAAGAGCCCGGGTCGCTTCCGTCCGGCTGGGAAACCGAGATCGGCCACACGGTGACCGAACTGATCGTGTCGACACTCCGCTTGGAAGAAACCGGACGCCCGGCTGACGCCGGTGCCGGGCTGGGGCACCGTGCGCAGCTCCTGCGGATGCAGGACTTTGTGCGCCGCCATATCGCCGAGCCGGACCTGTCGACACGGATGCTGGCCGGGGCCTTCGAGGTCTCACGGCGTTACGTCGAGGTGGTCTTCCACGACGCGGGCCTGAGTCCGTCCCGGTTCATCCGCGAGACCCGGTTGGAGCTGGCGGCGCGCGTTCTCGGCGACCCGAGGCAGAGCCACCGCTCGGTCGCGGCGATCGCCCGCTCGGTCGGCATCGAAAGCCCGACTGCGTTCGCCCGCACCTTCCGAGCTCGCTACGACCTAAGCCCGACCGACTTTCGCCACTCGGCCACCCAACTCTGACCCGCGCAGTGCCGTTTCCGCTCTGACGTTGCGGGACGCCTGAGGCTGCGATGCGCGAATCGGTAGGGGCGTATGCGCAGATGGATGCATCGCCGCCGACCGAAAAGGCCATCGTGCCGTGTGTATTGCCGGTGCCGTCCCGAGGTGCACCCTCGGTTTCGTGTCCTCGGCCTCGGCTCATTCGTCAGTCAGCGAACCGTGGGAACAGTCCCTTGCTGCCCGATTCCAGGGCCGGCCGAACGTCCGGTGGTGCTGCGCCGGCGCAGCCGCCCGGACCGAGGGCTACTCCCGGCTCAAGCCGACCACCGTCCCCGACGCCGGCGGGAATGTGCGGCCGGGGATCCTGCCGCTCCCCATCGCGTTCCGGCGGCGGAAGTCAGTAGATGCACGGAACAAATCTTTCGGGTGGTAGCGCATGGACCAAGACCTCAGCCAGACATCGACGGTACGTCCGGAAGCTCCCCTGGGCCGTGAAACGGAGGCCGCCTTCATCGGCGAGATTGTCGACGATGCCCGTCGAGGAGCGAGTCGCGCGGTGATCCTGCGAGGCCCTGAAGGGATCGGCAAATCCACCTTGCTGGACTGGGCTGTGGCCGCCGCCCGCGATCACCGCGCCGGCGCCCCGGCCCGGGTCGTCCGCGTCACGGGGGTGGAGAGCGAAGTCGAACTTCCCTACGCAGCACTGCACATATTGTTCGCCGGCATGGCTGACGAAGTCGACGCGTTGCCGCCGGAACAGGCCCGCGCACTCCGTGTCGCCCTCGGCCTCCCGAAGGAGGGACACGCTTCGACCGAGACGGCCGAAGACCGCCTTCTGGTTGGCTATGCCGTCCTCACTCTGATTTCGCGTATGGCCGACACGAGCCCCCTGCTCTGCGTCGTCGTCGACGACGCCGACTGGCTGGACGAGGAATCCGCCGCAGCCCTGCACTTCGCCGCGCGACACCTCGGTGCCGAAGGCGTTGTGATGCTGTTTGCGGTAGCGGACCGGGGGCGCCCATTCCTGGGTTCCGATCTGCCGGAGCTGACCATTCGCGGCCTGGCACGTGCCGCCGCCGCCGCTTTGACCGCACGCAGGATCCCCCGTTCGGACCCGACGACGCGCGATCGCGTAGTCGCAGCAGCCAGAGGCAACCCGCTCGCCCTGGTGGAGCTCTGCACGCTTGTGACGGACTCCGGCGAGCACGATCTCGCGGACGTCGACCTCATCCTGGCACCGGGTTCCGTCTCCGAGCGCATCGAGCTGGCGTTCGGCGGCCGCATCCGCAAGCTGCCCGACACCACCCGATCCCTCCTGCTGACCGCCGCGGCCGATGAAGTCGGAGACTTGGCCGTACTCGCGGATGCCGCCGCCGAGCTGGGACAGTCGCTGGCCGACCTCGAGCCCGCCGAACGTGCCGGGCTTGTCGACGTGAACGACGGAGTCGTCACCTTCAGGCACTCCTTGATCCGCCGCGCCGTCTACCGGAACGCGTCACTCGCCGACAGGCTCGCCGTCCACCAGGCGCTTGCGCACGCCCTGAACCGTGCCGGAGACGTGGACCGCGAGGCCTGGCACCTGGCAGCCGGTGCCCCCGGCCCCGACGAAGCCGTCGCCGAAGCCCTCGAAGCCGCCGCGGACCGGGCGCAGCAGCTCGGTGCCTACGCCACAAGTGCGACGGCGTACAAGCGCGCGGCCGACTTCACCCTCGACAACGGCGTGCGCGTCCGGCTTTTGACCTCCGCCGCAAGCGCCATGCTCGTCACCGGCCGTATCGACGAGGCCGAGGACCTTGCGGCGCGCGTCACGGCACTTTCTTCCGACGTCCCGGTGTCCGCGGGAGTGGCCGTCGTGCGCTCGCACATCGAGTCGGTACGCACGTCGGACGCAATCGCTTGCCACACCCTGCTGAACGCCGCGGCACCGCTGGTACACACCCATCCGGCCGTGGCGGCGGATTTGATGGCCCGAGTCCACCGGGCGATGGTCTTCGCACCCGACCCGGTGATCGTCACGGCGGCCGAGCCGTTGTCGCAGGCGCTCACCGCGGCCCTCGGGCCGAGGGCAGCCAGGCGACTCACGATCGGCGGGCAGGCCGCGCGCTTGGCCTTGGGCGACATGGACGCCCTCAGGCCGCTCGTCCGTGCCTTGACGGACAAAACTCGGTCCTTGGCCGGATCGGATTCCCTCATGGACGAACTCGGCGACGTCATGCTGCTCCTCATCGTGTCCGAGACCCGTCCGGCCCTGACCCGGGCCGTGCAGTTGCTGGAGCAGTGCCGCCGGGGCGGCATGTCCGGTCTGCTGCCCGAGGCCCTGCACCGGGTGGCACTGGGCCGATTCGGTCTCGGAGCCCTGCGCCGGTCCAAAGCGGATGCCGTCGAGGGTCTCGCCGTCGCCGAAGCCATCGGAAGCGACCTGGGCGCCATCAGGAACCGAGGAGTCCTGGCCCTGCACGCGGCCCTCGCCGGCGACGAGCAGGAATGCCGCAGCCTCGCCGAACTGTGCGCGGCATCCGCCAGTGAACGCGACGAGCCCGCGTTCAGCGTCCTGGCCATGTGCCTGCTCGACATCGGCCTGGGCCGCTACGACTCCGTGCTGTCCCACGTCGGCGTCCGGACACGTCAGTTCCACAGTCTTCTCTATCTCCAGCTCGCCCCCGACGGCATCGAAGCCGCCATGCGTACCCGTCGCCCGGAAATTGCCGCCGAGCATCTCGCGCGCTACCTGCCCTGGGCCGAAGGCCTCGCGCACAACCCCGCCGTCGCGGCTGTCGCCCACCGCTGCCGGGCGCTCACTGCGAACGACGACGAAGCCGGGGCCCTGTGGACCGCCGCGCTCGCCTTCCACACCAAGGACGAACGCCCGTTCGACCATGCTCGGACCCTGCTGCTCTACGGCGAGTGGCTGCGCCGAATGCGGCGAAGGGTCGAGGCCCGCGCCGTCCTGAACGCGGCGCTGCACCGCTTCGAACAGCTTGGTGCTTACCCGTGGGTCGACCGGACCCGCGACGGACTCAACGCGTGCGGTGTCACCTCGTCGAATGCCGGCCCCCGCAACGACGCCATGGGCAGGCTGACACGACAGGAAGCGAAGGTCGCGCGCCTGGCTGCCGACGGGCTCGCCGACCGCGACATCGCGGCGCGACTGTTCCTCAGCCCACGGACGGTGTCGTACCACGTCTCGAACGTGTACCGAAAGCTCCGCGTCTCGTCACGTGTGGCGCTGGCAGAGGTACTTCGCAAAGAACACTCTGGGCAGCCGGGAAGCGGAGCAATCGCCCCATAGAGCCCTCCGTCACGAATCCTCCGTCGAGGACGGATGATCCCGGACAGGTCGATAACCGATGGCTATCGCACCAGTTCTTGGACGGCGGGAGCCGCCGCGGCAAGGATCAGAGTTGGAAAATCCGCAATCGAATCCATGGAGTCCTCTGTGCCTACGCTTGCTCCGCATATCGTCGTGCGCGACCTGGTCCGCGCCGTGCAGTGGTACGTCGACGTGCTCGGCGCTCACGAGGTCAGCCGGGTCCCACTGCCCGGCGACAAGGTGCTCACCGTCGAACTGGCCTTCGGCGACACGTCCGTGCACCTCTCCGACGAATTCCCCGACATGGGCATCGTCTCGCCGCTGACGCTCGGCGGCACCTACGGTGCACTGCAACTGACCACCGACGACGTCGATGCCCTCTTCGAACGCGCCGTCGACGCGGGCGCCGAGGTCTTCCACCCGGTCGCCGACATGTTCTGGGGCGACCGGCAAGGCCAGATCATCGATCCGTTCGGCCACCGCTGGAACCTCTCGCAGCACCTGCGCGACGTGCCGTCCGAGGAAATCGCGGCGGAAGCCGCCAAGGTATTCGGTGCCTGAGACCAAGGAGTCGTGAACGATGCGTTATCGGCTGTTCGGCAATACCGGCCTGCGGGTCTCGGAGCTGTTCCTCGGCGCCATGACGTTCGGCGACCACGACGGCGTCGGGGCGTCCGCGGAGGAATGCGGGCGGATGCTCGACGCCTACGAGGAGGTCGGCGGCAACGTCGTCGACACGGCAGTGAACTACCGTGGCGGCGCCAGCGAAACCATCCTCGGGCAGCTCCTGAAGGGCCGCCGCGACCGATTCGTGCTGGCCACCAAGTACACCCTGACCCGCGACGGCGCGGACCCGAACGCGGCCGGCAACCACCGCAAGAACCTGCGGCTTTCTCTGGAGACGAGCCTCCGGCGGCTCGGCACCGACTACATCGACATCTACTGGGTGCACATCTGGGACCGCCACACACCCCTGCACGAAACCATGCGCGCGTTGGACGACGCGGTCCGCGCCGGCAAGGTGCTGTACGTCGGCATCTCCGACACGCCCGCGTGGGTCGTCGCGCGCGCCAACGCGCTCGCCGAGTGGCGCGGGTGGGCGCCGTTCGCCGGCCTGCAAGTGCCCTACAACCTGCTCAACCGCGACATCGAGCGGGAACTGCTCCCGATGGCCGAGCACTGCGGCATGAGCATCGCCGCCTGGGGGCCGCTCGCCAGTGGCGTGCTGTCCGGCAAGTTCACCGGCCGCGGCAGTCTGCCGGCCGCCACCCGCGTCGACCCGGCAGCGGTCAGCGAGCGCGACCACACCGCCGCCCGCGCCGTGCAGGCCGCCGCCGACGAACTGGGCGCGACACCCTCGCAGGTGGCCATCGCCTGGACCCGCGCCCGCTCGCGCGCCGTGCATCCAATCGTCGGCGCTCGCACCGTAGAACAGCTCAAGGACAACCTGGGCGCCGCCGAACTCGTCCTCCCCGACGACACCGTGGCCCGGCTTTCCGCCGCCGTTGACTTCTCCCTCGGGTTCCCCCACGACTTCATCACCTCCACCAAGCCGTGGGTCTACGGCGAAGCCGACAGCAGAGTCGACGGACGCGCCTGATCGGCACGACCGGATCCCCCGCGTCGTGGTGACGTACACCGTGGCGGGCGATCTTCCGGCGGCGTGGGTAGCCTGAAGTTCTCCACGAACACGCGTTCGTTGCCCGCGCGGTCCCGGAACATGAGCCGGGTGAGCGCTTGTCCGGACCGGCGGTGGGCGTAGACCTCGCCGCCGGCGGTCGGGAAGCTCGGCTGACGACGCTCGAACTCCCCGAGCCACACGATGATTTGGGTGCCTCGCTCGAGGCGATTACCTCGCGTCGTGGGCTGGCGCGGCGTTGTCGTAGTGGCGCCTGGCCTGTTCCACGTGCCCAAGGTTGGTGTTGGCCCATACGGCGAGGTGGGCGAAGAGAGGGCCGAGGCTGCGGCCGAGTTCGCTGATCTCGTACTCGACTCGCGGCGGGACCTCTGGGTGGTACGTGCGTACGACCAGACCGTCGCGCTCGAGTTGGCGCAGGCGCTGGGTGAGCACCTTCGGGGTGATGGTCTCGATGCGCCGCTCCAGTTCCACAAACCGCTGTCGGCCGAAGGTGTGGAGCGACCAAAGGATCGGTGTTGTCCACTTGCTGAACACCATGTCCACCAGCGGGGAAATCGGGCAGGCCAGCTCGGGATTTGTCATCACGTCGGCGGATGGCGGCCAGATGCTCTCGCTGCCCACAGGTACCTCCAGGGTACTCACTTTCCTCTAGGTACCTACTATACCGACGCTGTTAGCTTCGGCGTTGTCGCGAACACAGCTGAAGAACACGGGAGTTAGCCATGATCGTGGTGACCGGAGCGACTGGGAACGTCGGCCGCCCCCTGGTGCAGGCTCTGGCCGATTCGGGAGCGCAAGTGACGGCGGTGTCGCGAGGACTGGCGCCAGTCGATCTGCCCAGCGGAACCAGGCACGTACAGGCAGATCTGACATCTCCGGAGACCTTGCGGTCCCCCTTCGAGGAAGCCGACGCCCTGTTTCTGCACGACGGCGGCGCGGGCGGCCACGGCCTCGATCCTCGGGCAATCCTGGAGATCGCCAAGGACGTGGGAATCAAGCGGGTGGTCATGCTCTCCTCCCAGGGCGTGACAACCAGGCCGGATTCGCTCTCACACGGAGGCGTCATGAGGGCAATCGAAGACGCGGTCCGCCAATCCGGCCTGACCTGGACGATACTTCGGTCCGGTGGTTTGGCCTCCAATACATTTGCGTGGGCCGAGTCCATCCGTACCGACCGAACCGTCGCGGCACCGTTCGGCGACGTCGGGATCCCTGTCATCGATCCGGCGGACATCGCGGAGGTCGCGGCCGTAGCCCTGCGCAAGGATGAACACGCCGGTTACGTCTACGAATTGAACGGCCCTGTGGTCATCACGCCCCGGCAGCAGGCGGAGTCGCTCGGCACGGCTCTCGGCGAGCCGGTGCGGTTTGTGGAGCTGACTCGGTCCGAAGCACATGCCCGGATGGCGACGTTCATGCCGGAGGCCGTGGTGCAGACAACGCTCGACGTGCTGGGCGAACCCAACGCCGCCGAGCTGCGGTTGAGCCCTGATGTCGAGCGGGTCCTCGGCCGAGCACCCCGCCCGTTCGCAGAGTGGGCACGCCGGAACATCGCAGCCTTCCGGTAGTCGACGGCACGATCGCTTGCGGCTTGCCGTCTCCGCCCTCCGGGCATGCCAAACCGTCCTCCGTCCAACTCGTCACAGACGACGTGAACGGCGACCACCGCCGCCCCCATGCGGCCGACCGGACGAACTCGGATCGGAAGAACGCCTCTGGTGCGGGTACACGATGGACGTACGAAGCCGCGGGAGCGCGCAATAGGTACAGCACGGTGCGGGACACAGTCGGACGGCGCCATGATCGTGCGAGGAGTTGTCCGATCCCGCCCATCGAAGGTGCGTAATGGTGTTCCCCGGTTGGTCCGCTCTGCTCGCCTCGGTCAAAGATCCGAGCGGTTCGGTTGCCGCGCCGCTCGATCCGGAACTCCGCTATCCGAACCCGTGGTTGGCGCTGAAAGCGCCCAACAACCCGTACACCGAGCAGAAGAAGGAGCAGGCCGCACGGTTTCTGTCTTGGATGGAGCCGCACATCGGCCGGGACACCCGGACGATCGCACGGATGCGTGAGTTCGAGCGTCGGCAGCCGAGCTTCCAGACCAGCGGCGGCGAGGTCTACACCCACCGCCTGGCCGGTTCCCCGCACACCCGACTCATGTTCCGGGACAGGGACGGCAACGAACGTGTGCTCGTGGAGACCTTCACGCCGAGCATGGAGTACCCCTTCGTTTATCCGAACGGGTTCTGGGTCTCACCTGATGCACGGCACGTCATCTACTCCGATGCCGATCCGGTGCACGAAGGCGCCGCGGCCCTGCACATGATCCGCACTGACACCGGCGAGCATGTCGGCCCACCGCTTTCGGACGCAATGTACCCATCGGGCAGCTGGGCCGACGACCGGCGCTTCGTGTACGCGTTGTGTTCGCCGGGCAAGGAGCTTCCTTGGCAGACTCACTGGAGCCTGCACATCCGAACCCTGGCCGCGGATGGCAGCTTCAAAGACGAACCACTGCAGGGTTTCGACCGTGCGCCCGACGGTTCGCGTTACGACTTCGTTCAAGGACCGGTCCCTGGGACGGTCACCGTCTTGTCGTACAGCCATATCATCAATACCGCACAGAGTGTCGACGTGGTCGACCTGGACAAACGCGGGCGCGGCTTCCGAATCCAGGCCGAGGCCGAGCGGGTCCTCGCCCGGGTGCGGCCGGGCCCGCAGCAACCGGACGGCAGCCGACGGATGTTCGTCCTACGGCTGGACCGCCGTTCGTTTGGCGCAGGGCGCATCGTGGTGGTGGATCCGCCGTCCAAGCCTGGCGGG
Source organism: Uniformispora flossi (assembly GCF_049534875.1). Taxonomy (NCBI): domain Bacteria; kingdom Bacillati; phylum Actinomycetota; class Actinomycetes; order Kitasatosporales; family Streptomycetaceae; genus Uniformispora; species Uniformispora flossi. Next base: position 30,381 of record NZ_JBMULZ010000018.1, on the reverse strand, counting down.
CGTCCCCGCCGGCGGCAGATCGTCGCGGGACGACGGGGGGACGTGATCCGGGAATTCGAGGTGGTCGACCGGGGTCCCGGTCGGCCGCCCGCCTTGGCCCTGTCGATTCGCCGCCACGGTGGCGAGGTCCGGGTGGACATAGTCGAACTGGAGAAGGCCGGACGGCTGCGGGGCGGCCTCAAGGCCGGACGCCGGTGGACGCCTACACTCCCCGGCGCTGAGCCGATCACGAGCCGTCGGCGTCGGGACAAGGTCAAGGGGTGGTACGGCAACATCGCCTCCATGACGGCCACGCGCGGGAACGGCCACGGCGGCGTGGACATCGAGTACACCGCTCGCGAGTCGAAGCCGCACCGGCTGCTCCGGCTGGACACCATCGACCACCGGGCTACCCCGAGGACCGTGGCCGGCCCTTCCGCCGCCGAGGCACGCGCCGCCGGGGTACCCGACATCGACGTCACCTTCCATCGGCCGCGCGTGGGCCTGTTCCGCCGTACCGCTCTGCATGTGGCGTGGCCTCGGGTAGTACCCGACAACGGTCCGGTGCCCGAGTTCTACACGGCCTACCCGTACTACTTCCTGGGCGGACCCAACCGGGAGTTCACGCCGTTCGCCGCGACGATCGAGGCCAAGGGCGTCGCCTGGGTGACTCACACCGTGTACGGCAGCGGCGGGAGCGGCTTCCACGAGACGACCGGCGAACGGTCTCGCGCCCGACGGCGGGAGCTCCGCGAAATGCGGACCGCGCTGCGCTACCTCGACAAGGTGCCCGGCCTGGCCGGCTCGCACCGGCGCACCGGCTTCTTCCAATCCGCGGGCGGGATGATCGGGCTCGACGCCTACCGATATTCCGCCGACCGGTTCCGCAACCTGTTCTTCAACCGCCCGCTCACCTCCACGGTGACCACCGCCCGCTCCTCCCAGCCCGTGCACATGAGAACCGACGTGGCACGCGACCGCCGCGCCAGTTACGCACAGTCGGGCGGCATCCGGGAAGCCGTCCGCAGGCCCCCGGAGAATGTGGTCTTCACTCTTGGAAGCTCCGACCCACGGACTCCGGACCATCTGGTTCGCATGACCGCCGCCGCGTTCGACGAAGCCCGTTCCCGGTACTTCGGCGACAAGGCGAAGCAGCCCGGTGGCCTCTTCGTCATCGAGCAGCAAAACAGCGGACACTTCCCCGGAGGCAACGAACAGGCCGTGATCGCGTCGGTCTCAGGCTTTCTCGCCGGGCGCCACCGACGGCCCCGGCCGGAGACCAATGCCGTGCGCATCCCGGTCATTCCCGGGGTCGTCCAGGTCGCCAACGTTTCCCTGCCGCTCTCTCCTTCGGCCACCGCGGCGTTCCCTGCACCGGGGTTCGGAAGCCCTCTGGCGGCCGCCGTCGCGACAACGCACCGGGGGTTTCTGCCCATCGAACAGTCGGCCCGCGGCCGACATCTCCTCCCACGCATCGCCGACCCCCACGGCGACCGTCAAGCCGACCGCGACGTCACCGCACGCGTCGCGGAGGTGGAACGCCTCGTCCCACAACTTTCCCGCACCTGGGCCAAGCAGCGCGGATGACGTGCCGGACGTCGGCCGGCAAGGCTTGTCGGGATCGCACCGTCGCCCGCACCTGGTCGGCACAGGTAACGCAGCAATCGACGCAGCCGACCGCTGGTCCCTGCTCTGACGTCTGTACGCCCCTGGGCGGTCCTGGTACGCGCGGGCGCGCATGTCATGTGGCCGCCAGCCCCTCAATGCGTGGCGCAGCTTTCCCCGCGACGGTGGGGTCTCCCGGCTCTGTGTCCTCCGGCTTTGCGGGCCGGGACAAAGTCGAAGTGACTCGTCGACGGCGTGGTTGTCGCCGAGCGTGCGGACCGGCCAGGCTGCCTGTGCTTTACGCCTTCGTGCCGGATGGCCCCGGGCCGGTCGGCGCTACGGCCGTTGTGGCGCGTGTACGTGCCGGTCTCCCCGTCGAAAGTCAGCTCCGCCTGCCAGGGAACGTGGCTGCGGTTGCTGCAGATCAGCAGTTCCATGGAGAAGCCGTTCGTGCAGAGCACCTTGACGCCTGACATGGTCGCCGCGCCGTCAGGCGCGATGTCCACGAAGTCGCGCTCCACCGGGACAAGGACGAACCTGCGTGTGCTTTGGCGGCGTTGGCCAGTCGAGTCGGTTGGTCGGGTACGGCGGCCGCCTTCCCGGTCCGGGAGCACCGCCGCCACCGTGGCGGCCAAGCGGCTGCAGCCCCGGGATTCTCGTTCAGCAACAGGCTGAACCTCACCCCCGACGGCCCGGTTGAAGCAAGGCCCGCTAGGCACGCAATGGCTCGGCTCAAAGACGACACGGCTTTTGTCAGCCTGCTGCGCCACGCGGTGGAGGCCGCTTCGGGCGACGAGGGCTGGGCCCGCCGCGCAAAGATCGGCACATCATCACCAAGCAGCGCTCCGATTTCGACGCGCGGACCTACGGCCACACCAAACTGAGCGGAGCCACCGATCAGGCCGGCGAGACGGTCGGTACCGAAGTCGAACCATGGTTCGCCCACTGTTCGCTTTCGTGCCCTGCCAGCCGCGCTTTGATTCCTCGTCAGGGGGCGAGCCCATCGCCAGGTCCGTGCGGGCGATGTCGCGAGGGGGCGCGGTACGCCGACTGCTCCCGGACCGGCGAAGCCCCCGAACCGGCCGCGCTGCCGGCGCGCACAGCGGAGCCCGCCCTTGAGCCGGTCCTGTCCAGGCCCGTTGCCGCGGCGGACATGAACCGCGTCGATGCCGACCGCGTCTGTGCATCGCGATCGTGAGGTGCTGCTTCGACAGCCGGAGGGGCCGAATGCGGACTTGCCGACCGCTCGTGTTCCGTCGCGCGGCTCATTTGACCTGCGACGCCGACGAGCCGGTGCGGGGCTTTCTCGGCAATGGCCAACATCCGGTCGCGTACTTCGACGGCGGTGCCGGGACGGTCCCGGGGGTTCTTGGCGGTCATGCCTGCGACAAGCTCGTCCAGCTCTGCCGGAACACCGGGCGCAACACTCGACAGCCGAGGGACGCTCCCCTTCGCCGACGCCCGCAGCGCCTTCCGCTCGGATCCCATGCCGTGGACGCGCTGACCGGCCACCATTTCGTGCACGATCATGCCCAGGCCGTACACGTCGTCCCGCTCGGAGTATTCGGGACGTCGCAGAAGCGCGGTCAGGGCACCGCGCCGGATCTGCGCCTTGTCGGGGGGAATGTACCGGTCGTCGCCTGCGACGATGCCGGTCACGCCGAGCCCGTGTTCCTTTGACTCGGCTATGCCGAAGTCCGCCAGCTTGGCCCGCCCGTCCCTGGCCAGGAGGACGTTGTCGGGCTTGAGATCGCGGTGCAGGACGCCGGCCGCGTGCACCTGCGCGAGCGTGTCCGCGAGGTTCGCGGCCAGGGCAGCGGCGTCGTCCACGTGCAGTGCGCCGCCGTAGTCGATGCGGTGGCCGAGGGTGAAGCCGTCGATGAACTCCATTGATATGTACGGTGTTCCCTCAGTGTCTCGGCCGGGGCCGGCGTCGAGGACGCGGACGACCCCCGGTCCGGCCGCCAACACGGTGAGCCTCGCTTCGTCATGAAACGCCTGGAGCTCGACCGGGGTCAGATCGTCGCCGGGCACCTTGACCGCGACTTCACGCCCGAGAAACTCGTCGAAGCAGTGCCAAACGACCGCCATACCGCCCCGCCCGATCGGATCCCCCAGCAGGTAGCGGTCGGGTGGTAGGTCCGGGAATTGCTGCTCCACCGTGGTCCTTTGACGCACTCGGATCGTCTGTGCCGTCATCCTAGGCCCGAGCTCGGAGCCCCTCCCGAGGACGGAAGCGCAAGAAGCCCTCTGCATGCGGCCACGGGACAAGGCGGCGGCATCGGCGACACGCACCCAGGGCTTGTGGAGGTGTCGGCGAGCAGCCCGGTTGACCATCCGCTTGGTGGGAATCGTTGTCGTGCACCGTGCTATTGCCTTGATCCGCAACCCGATCGGCCACGTGAGCGTGCCGGACCCTGGAGCAGTTGGCTGCGTTCAGTCGGCTGGCGCGGTGGATCGACGACGCCATGTTGACCGCGGCGCAGGCCGCGTACCCGCGTATCGAGTGGTCGGCGTCGAGTCCCGTCGGCCGGCCTTGCGCTGGCGGGCCGCGGCTTGGCGCCGTCAGGTGAGCAGCCGTGCCACCGCCGTCGACCGTGGGGCCAGGGTCAGGGTGGTGCCCGCCAGGCCGCGGTCGATGGTGGTGGGCTCCCAGGAGGCGAGGACTTCGGCGTTGGCGGTGCCCATGGGGAGGGTGGCGGGTTCGTCGGCGAGATTGAGGGCGGTGCGGAAGGGGCCGCGGTGGAGCATGAGCCAGCCGGCTGCTTCGTCGTAGGTGACGTGGACGGCGGCCAGGTGGGGGTCGGTGAGTTCGGGGTGGGTGCGGCGCAGGCGGATGAGGGTGCGGTACCAGGTGAGGAGGGCGGCGTGGGGGGCGCGGAGGGGTTCCGACCAGTCGAGGCGGGAGGCGCGGACGGTGTCGGGGGACTGGGGGTCGGGGATGTCGCGCTCGGCCCAGCCGTGGGCGGCGAACTCGGCACGGCGGCCCCGGCGTACCGCGTCGGCGAGGGCCGGGTCGGTGTGGTCGGTGAAGTACTGCCACGGGGTTGAGGCGCCCCATTCCTCGCCCATGAACAGCATGGGGGTGAAGGGGGACGTGAGGACGAGGGCGGCTGCGCCGGCGAGGAGGCCGGGGGGCAGGAGCGCGGAGATGCGGTCGCCGGTGGCGCGGTTGCCCACCTGGTCGTGGTCCTGGAGGTAGGCCAGGAAGCGGTGGCCGGGCATGCGGGACGTGTCGACCGGACGGCCGTGGTGGCGGCCGCGGAACGAGGACCAGCGGCCGTCGTGCAGCCATACCCGGGTGAGGGTTTTGGCGAGGGTGGACATGGAGCCGAAGTCGACGTAGTAGCCCTGGCGTTCGCCGGTGAGAAGGGCGTGCAGGGCGTGGTGGAAGTCGTCGCTCCATTGGGCGTGGATGCCCAGGCCGCCGCTTTCGCGCGGGGTGACGACGTGCGGGTCGTTGAGGTCGGACTCGGCGATCGTGAAGAGGGGTTTGCCGAGGGCGGTGCCGAGGCGGTCGACGGCGTCGGAGAGTTCTTCGAGGAACGGGACGGCTCGGCGGTCTTCGAGTTCGTGGACGGCGTCGAGCCGCAGGCCGTCGAGGTGGAAGTCGCGGAGCCAGGCGAGGGCGCTGTCGACGAGGAACGCGCGCACTTCGTCGGAGCCGGGGCCGTCGAGGTTGACGGCGCTGCCCCAGGGAGTGTGGTAGCGGTCGGTGAAGTACGGGCCGTACCGCGGCAGGTAGTTGCCGGACGGGCCGAGGTGGTTGTGGACGACGTCGAGGATCACCGCGAGGCCGCGGGCGTGGCAGGCGTCGACCAGGCGCTTGAGGCCGTCGGGGCCGCCATACGGTTCGTGCGCCGCCCACAGGCACACGCCGTCGTAGCCCCAGCCGTGGCGGCCGGGGAAGGCAGCCACCGGGAGGAGTTCGACGTGGGTCGCGCCGAGGTCGACGAGGTGGTCGAGGCGGCGGATGGCGGCGTCGAACGTGCCGTCGTCGGTGAAGGTGCCGATGTGGAGTTCGTAGATGACGCCGCCGGGCAGCGGGCGGCCGCGCCAGGCGGTGTCGGTCCACGTGAAGGTGTCGTGGTCGTAGACGCGGGACGGGCCGTCGGGGCCGGTGGGCTGCCACGCGGACCGCGGGTCGGGGAGCGGGGGGCCGCCGTCGAGGGAGAAGGCGTAGTCGTCGCCGTGGTGCAGGGATTCGAGGTCGAGGTGCCACCAGCCGGGGCGGCCGCCGGGGTGGAGGGCGCGGGTGGGGGCGCCGGGGGAGACGACGTCGACGGTGGCGGCGGCGGGGGCCCAGACGGACAGGTGGGTCATGGGGTCCTCTCCGGTGGTTCGGCGGAAGGTGGGGGTGGGTGGTGTGATGACCGGTGCGGCTCCGGGGGGCCCACCCCCCACCCCCTACCCACACCGCCCGGCTGTTGTCAGCGTGGGTGCCCGTCCTCCAGCAACGCCACCGGCAGCCGTTCGAAGACCTCACCCACCAAGGCGTCCGCTCGCACCTGCCGCCCCGTCAGCAGGTCCGTCCACACCCCGCCCCCGGGCAGGTCGAGCTGTGTGTCGCCCCAGCCGCCGCGGGCGGCCAGCCGCACCGGCAGGCGTGTCGCCAACGCGACCGTGTGGCCGCGCCGCATGCCGAGCAGGTGCTCCGCGGCTGAGCCGTGCGCGTACACGCCCGCGTAGGGGGCGCCGGCGCCGTCGGCGAGCCCGGCTCCGCCGCCCGGCCCGGCTCCGGTCCGAAGCCCGGTCTCACCTCCGACACCATCCCTGACCCCCACCCCGAACTCCCCGGGCTTCCCCCGCCTCCACCGCAGCACCGCCGACGTCACCAGCGTCTTCTCCCCGTCCAACCCCGTCGGCCGACCGCCCGCGTCCACGTCCGCCAACCGTGCCGCCGCCGCCGCGAAGTCGACCGGCCCCCGGTTGTCCGGGTCCACGAGCGTCCGCAGCACTCCTTCGCCGCCCTGGTACACATCGGGCACTCCGGGCATCGCCAGGTGCACCATTGTGCAGCCCAACGAGACGGTCCGCGCCGGGATTTCCAGCTGTTCGACGAAGGATCCGACCGCTTCGAACAGCTCCCGGTCGGCCAGCACGGCGCGCACAAAATCCTCGGTTGCCTGCTCATACGCGGTGTCCGGACGCGTCCACGACGTCGACCGGTCCGCCTCGCGCATCGCCTTCCGCAGGTAAGAGACCACTCGATCAGGGGAGATCGGCCAGGCCCCCACGAGGGTCTGCCACAGCAGGTACGTGTCGTACCGGTCGGGCCCGCTGCCCTCGCGATGCCGCTGCGCCGCCTTGTCCCAAGCCCGCAGCGCCGCCGCCCACACGTCCGGCATCTCCGCCAGCACCGCCAGCACCGCCCGTACGTCCTGGCTGCGCTTGGTGTCGTGCGTCGACAGCGTCGTCATCGTGTGCGGCCATGCCTCGGCCAGGTCGCGGCAGTACGCATGGAAGTCGGCGGGCGCGAGCCCCACCTCGTCCGGCTCGCCGCCCACCTCGTTCAGCGAACTCAGCACGTACCACCGGTAGAACGCCCGGTCCTCCACACCCTTCGCCGCCACCGCCGCCGCCACCTGCGCGAACCGCACCGCGAACTCGGCGTCGTGCCCCAGCGCCGCGTCCGCGATGCGCCGCGCGGTGGCCGCGAGCCGGCCCGGCACCCCCGTCAGCGCCGCCCCCAGCAACCGCACCGCGTCGGCCGGTGCTGGCTCGCCCGCGACCACGTACGGCCGGTACTCCGGTACCGACGCCAGCAGTTCCCGCAGCGCGTCGCCCCGGTCCGGCGCGGTGACGCCCGCCCGGTCCAGCACCCTTTCCAGCCGTGCCACCTCGGCCGCGAGCCCGCCCGCCAGCACCTCGGTCTTGCCCGCCCGCGCCACCGGCTCGAAACCCGGCTCGGCGGCGCCCGTGAACTCGTGGTGGAGCGCCCTGAGCGGCTCCGCGGAAGACGGGTCGACGAACACACCGTCGATGCGCCGCAGCGTGTCGTACCCGGTGGTGCCCGCGCAGTCCCAATCGCCGGGGAGGCGTTCGTCGCCGGTGAGGATCTTCTCCACGACGATCCACGTGTCGTGCGGCGTCGCGGCGCGCAGGCGGCGCAGGTACTCGCGGGGGTCGGCGAGGCCGTCGGGGTGGTCGATGCGGAGGCCCTGGACGAGGCCTTCGCGGACGAGCCGCAGGATCACGGCGTGGGTCGCTGCGAAAACCGCCTCGTCTTCCTGGCGCAGCGCGATCAGCGAGGACACGGTGAAGAACCGGCGGTAGTTGCCGCGCAGGTCGCCTTCGTGCCAGTCGGCCAGGCGGTAGTGCTGGGCCTCGACGGCGTCCCGGAGCGGCAGGTCGGCGGTGCCGTGCCGGAGGGGGAAGGTGTGGTCGAAGTAGCGGAGCATGCCGTCGCGGACGGTCAGGTCGGGGAGGGCGTCGTCGAGGGGCGCGCCGAGGACGGGCAGCAGGAGCCGTCCGCCGCCCGCGTCCCAGTCGATGTCGAACCAGCCCGCGTACGGCGAGGCGGGTCCTTCCGCGAGGACCGACCACAGCTGCCGGTTGAGCGACTCCGGCACCGGCATCGCCATGTGGTTGGGGACGATGTCGACGACGATCCCGAGCCCGGCGCCGGCGGCCTCCGCGGCGAGCGTCCGGAAGCCGGTTTCGCCGCCGAGTTCGGGGGAGACGAGGCTGTGGTCGATGACGTCGTAGCCGTGGCCGGACCCGGGGACGGCGCGCAGGATCGGCGACAGGTACAGGTGGCTCACACCGAGCGATGCCAGGTACGGCACGGCGTCCGCCGCCTCGGCGAATCCGAATCCGGGTTGCAGCTGCAGACGGTACGTGCCGGTGGGGACCACGGGTGGCGTCATGCCGAACGAGTGCCCACCCGCGCCGGAAGGCACGCCCCGTTACGCCATACGGCTGACGATGGCCGGGGCCAACGGCGGTGTTGACGCCGTCTTCCGGGAGAAGCGGCAATACTCCGCGCGCCCGCCGCGGGGTTCCGAGCCGGCCCCGCGAGCGCCGAAGCCCCGCCTGCCCCTGGCAATCTTTATTGCTCCGGTCAACAATCTCCACCCGCAGGGCCGAGCCCGCCCTGCACACATCAGAGGCATCCAGAGCCACACAAGAGCCACAGCAGAGCCACACCAGAGCCCCGCCGCAGACACACCACAGCTCAGGGCCGAAAACCGGAGGCGCACCGTGCTCACCAGTTTCGACGACTACCCCGTCCACCAGATTCCGCTGCCGGTCGCCGTTCCGGCGGCGAGCGACCGCAACGCGTACGGGCGGTACTGGTTCGGTGCGGCGCACCAGGACGGCCGGTTCATCGTCGAGGCCGCGTTCGGCCGCTACCCGAACCTCGGTGTGGCGGACGCGCACCTGTCGGTGTCGCGCGGCAACGTGCAGGACGCGTTCCACGTGTCGGGCAGCGTTCCCGCGGATCCGGCGGTGACCGCGGTCGGGCCGTTCACGCTGCGCGTGGCCGATCCGATGCGGCGGCTGCACCTCACCCTCGCGGACAACGCCACGGGCATCACCGCCGATCTCGAATGGCGGGCCCGGGTCGGCGCGTTCGAAGAGGACCACACGGTCATGCACGACGGGGTCGGCCGGGTGATCGTCGACATGGCCCGCTTCCTGCAGTTCGGCACGTGGGCGGGCACCGTCACGGTGGACGGGGAGACGCTGGAGCTGCGCCACGACGAGGTGGTCGGGGTACGCGACCGCTCCTGGGGTGTCCGCCCGGTCGGTGCGCAGCCCGCCGGCAAGCCGGCCGCGCAGATCCCGAACGCGTGGTTGTGGGCGCCGATCCATTTCGCGGGCGAATGCCGGACGCTCGGCTACTTCCAGAAACCCGGCGGCCAGATCTGGCGCGGCGACGGTTTCGTGCTGCCGGTCGTGGAGCCGGTGCCGCGGATCACCGGGCACGACGACCCGGGTGTGCTGCGGGTGGAGCCGTTGGGCGACCGCCTGGAGTTCGCGCCCGGCACGCGGCGGGTCACGCGCGCCGAGTTCGACGTGCGGCTGCCGGACGGCACGGTGTCCACGCTGGAGCTGGAGCCGCTGCGGCACATCATGATGAAGGGCTTGGGCTACACGTCCCCGGAATGGGCGCACGGGCACTGGAAGGGCGAGGGCGTGGTCGGCCGCGAGACGTGGAAGCTCGACGAGACCGACCCGCGCGACCCCACCGCGCAGCACGTTCACCACGTGGTGAAGGCGCGCGTGGGGGACCGCGAGGGGGTCGGCTTCCTGGAGCAGATCGTCTTCGGCCCGCACACCCAGTACGGCTTCCGCGACATCCTCGACGGTGCCCCCGAACCCGGCTAGGCCGCGTCCCGCGGGTCGCCGGTCCGGTGGACGGTTCGCGAGAGCGCGTCAGTCCAGGGCGTGGCTCAGGACGTGTACCGCGTCGTGCACACGACGGCGATCCAGCGTCCGCCACCCGCATTGGATATGGCGTCGTTCTGGGCCTCGGCCTCGCTGTCGCCTTTTCCGCCCCAGTACCGGTTGGCGTTGGAGTTGTAGGCGACGGCGCCGCAGCTGTTCACGAACGTCACGAGGACCTTGCAGTTCCCGGGACAGTTGTTCAGCGCGGCGGTCTGGGCGGCACTCGCGGTCGGGTAGTCCCACGCCCTCCCGTTGGCGCCGTTGCTCGCCACGGCGATGGCGCCGTAGTGGTCCGGGGGCCGAGTCGGTGCGGGCGGCGAGGCCCGCCGCGTTGCCGGGACGGGATCGTCGGTTTCCGGGTCGTAACCGGAACTGCCGGAACTGCCGGAACTGGAGGAACTGCCGGAACCCGAGCTGCCCGAACTGGAACTCCCCGAAGTCGAGCTTCCGGAACTGGAGCTCCCGGAACTGGAACTACCCGAACTGGAGCTTCCGGATCCGGAACTACCGGAACTGGAGCTCCCGGAACTGGAAGTACCCGACAACCCCCCGGAGGTTTGTGCCGTCGATGCGTCCGTCGGCTTCAGACAGAGGACGTACTCGCTGTCCCCGATCTGGTACAGCACATACAGGTCGGTATACCTGTCCTTGTAGATATCGCACTTGTCCGTGTCGGACGTGTTCGTGAACTTCTGGATGACGAGGTAGTTCGCCGACGCGTCCGTGCAGGCGACCTTCTTCGCGCTGTTCGCGTTGAAGCCGCTCACGTGGACGCAGTCGCCGGCAGTCGCCCTCGCCGGGTTGTCGGCGCTGCACGCGGTTGCCGCGACGAGCACCGGAGCGGCTGCCAGGCTCGCCAAGCGCAGCCGCCCTTTGTTGGTCCTGCTTGCCTTATCCATCGCCTCACCCCGAATTCGGCACGGATTGAGTGCGTAGGGTAAAGGCCCGGATACACGGGTGGGAAGGGCGGCCGCCGGGCCCCGGCGAGGGCTACTCCTGTGGACGCCGCAGGATCACCATGGCCCGCGCCGGGACCGGCCACGGGTCGCCCGCGCTCACCACGGGCCTGTCCTTGTCGTCGCGGGTGGCGCCGGCCGCGTCGGCCGTCTCCGCGAGGACGGTCCACGATGCGCCGTGGTTGAGCGGGATGCGGAACTCCAGGTCCCGGTGCGAGGCGTTGAACAGCAGCAGGAACGAGTCGTCGGAGATGGCCTGGCCGCGTGGGTCGGGTTCGCTGATGGCCTGGCCGTTGAGGAACACGGCGAGGGACTTCGCGGTCGCTTCGCGCCAGTCCGCGTCCGTCATCTCATCACCCGCAGGGGTGAACCATGCGATGTCGGTGAGGTCGTCGTGCGTGCCCTGGACGGGGCGGCCGTGGAAGAAGCGGCGGCGGCGGAACACCGGGTGGTCGTGCCGCAGGCGCGTGAGCATCTTGGTGAACGCCAGCAGGTCGCCGTCCGGCTCTCCCTTGTCCGGCCAGCGCACCCACGCGAGTTCGTTGTCCTGGCAGTAGGCGTTGTTGTTGCCGTCCTGCGAGCGGCCGAACTCGTCGCCGTGGGCGATCATCGGCACGCCTTGCGACAGCAGCAGGGTCGCCATCATGTTGCGCTGCTGGCGGGCGCGCAGCGCGAGGATCCCCGGGTCTTCGGTGTCGCCTTCGGCGCCGCAGTTCCACGAGCGGTTGTAGCTTTCGCCGTCGCGGTTGTCTTCGCCGTTGGCCTCGTTGTGCTTGTCGTTGTACGAGACCAGGTCGCGCATCGTGAAGCCGTCGTGGCAGGTCACGAAGTTGATGGAGGCGATGGGGCGGCGCCCGTCGTCCTGGTAGAGGTCGGACGAGCCGGTCAGCCGGGAGGCGAGTTCGGCGAGGGTGCGTTCCTCGCCGCGCCAGAAGTCGCGCACCGTGTCGCGGTACTTGCCGTTCCATTCGGTCCACAGCGGCGGGAAGTTCCCGATCTGGTAGCCGCCTTCGCCGAGGTCCCAAGGCTCGGCGATGAGCTTGACCTGCGATACGACCGGGTCCTGCTGCACGACGTCGAAGAACGACGACAGGCGGTCCACCTCGTGGAACTGCCGGGCGAGCGTGGCGGCCAGGTCGAAGCGGAACCCGTCGACGTGCATGTCGGTCACCCAGTACCGCAGCGAGTCCATGATCAGCTGGAGCACGTGCGGGCTGCGCATCAGCAGCGAGTTCCCGGTGCCGGTGGTGTCGAGGTAGTACCGCTTGTCGTCGGCGAGCCGGTAGTACGACTGGTTGTCCAGGCCGCGGAACGACAGTGTCGGGCCGAGGTGGTTGCCCTCGGCGGTGTGGTTGTAGACCACGTCGAGGATGACCTCGATGCCCGCCGCGTGCAGGTTCTTCACCATCGACCGGAACTCCTGCACCTGCTGCCCGCGCTCCCCGGTCGAGGAGTACGCGTTGTGCGGGGCGAAGAAGCCGATCGTGTTGTAGCCCCAGTAGTTGCGCATGCCGAGACGGGTGAGCCGGTGGTCGTGCACGAACTGGTGCACGGGCATCAGTTCGATCGCGGTCACGCCCAGGTCGAGAAGGTGTTCGATGACCAGGGGGTGGCCGATCGCGGCATAGGTGCCGCGGATCTCCTCGGGCAGGCCGGGGTGCAGCTGGGTGAGGCCCTTGACGTGCGCCTCGTAGATGACGGTGTCGTGGTACTCGATGCGCGGCGGCCGGTCGTTGCCCCAGTCGAAGTAGGGGTTCACCACGACGGACGTCATCATGTACGGCCCGGAGTCGGCCTCGTTGGGCAGGTCCGGGTGGTCGAACGAGTAGCTGTACACCGCCTCGTGCCAGCGGACCTCGCCGGAGACCGCCTTCGCGTACGGGTCGAGCAGGAACTTGTTCGGATTGCAGCGGTTCCCCGCCGCCGGGTCGAACGGACCCTGCACGCGGTAGCCGTACCGCTGCCCGGGCTGGATCCCGGGCAGGTAGGCGTGCCGTACGAAAGCGTCGGTCTCGCGCAGCTCGACCGTGGTCTCGCCGCCGTCCTCGTCGACCAGGCACAGCCACACACGCTGCGCGGCCTCGGAGAACACCGCGAAGTTCGTGCCGGCGCCGTCGTACGTGGCACCGAGCGGGTAGGGACGTCCGGGCCAGACCTGCATGCGGAACCTGTCGTCTCGGTACGGGTTGCTCGCGGGTGCGAGCTGCGGGCACCTGCCATCCTCGCAAACCCGGCGCCGGGGAAGCGCGCGACGGCGCGCCCCTTCCCCCGGATGGGTGGCGGATCCGGCCTCAGATCCAGTCGAGCAGCTCTGCCGCGAGCGCTTCCTGCGGGCACGGGCCCGCCGCGCCGCAGCTGCACGAGGACGCGCCTGCGGCGCGGCGGTGGCCGTCGAAGATCGCCGCGACGACGTGCCGGTAGCGGTCGAAGTCGGCGTCCGGGCCGGCGGCGGCCGGAAGGGTGTCGGCGCCCGCGGCGGGCGCGGGGGCGGTGGTGGTGTGCGTGGCCATCATGGCGACCTCCTGGTGCCACGGATTTCGCGGGGACTTCGCGGGATTTTCCGCTCCGTCTTCTCGCTGGTACCGACGACGTGGGGACCGTCCGCGGTTTCCCGCGGACGCCACTCCGGCGCAGGTCGAGGGAGCACCCTCACGAGATCGGCACGACACCGTGGACGACTGGCAATGGTTGACCAGAGAGTGCATCACCCCTCGTGGCGAAGTGCCGTCAAAACGCCGTAACGCGCAGCGAATTCCCCCGACGGCGCGTATCCGGCCCCGCAGGCGTGCATCGGCGACGCCGGTAGGCGGGTCCGGGGCGGGCCGCGGCACGGCGGTCCGGCTTTGCCGGACCCGCGCCGCCGGACCGGGGCCGCCCGACCCGGACTGCCGTAACTGCGCGTACCGTTGACGCGCGTATACGGCGGGTCGGCATACCCGGCTGAAGTACGCTCGACCGGTCCCGGGTGATCGCCGCAGCGTGGCCGCGAAGCCGGCGCCGCCGGGTGATGCCGCGGTGCCGCCTGCCGCTCACGGGCGCCGCGCGGCGGAACCGCGGGCATGCGTACGAACGCGCTGCGGAACGCCGTTGCGCACGGGAACCCGCGCGAACTTGCGTGAACCAGAGGATGGGATTGGGGACTCGATGACCGACCTGGGCCCGAACGCGCCCACGCCGGAGCCCGACGACCTGCCGGACCCCGACGCCGACGCGGCGCGGTCGGACGCGGAAGCCGCCTCCGACGCGGACCGCCCGGCGGACGGCGGCCCCGCGGCCGACCTGGACGACCCGACCGCACCGGACGAGCCCGCACCGGCCCGCCGCGCCGCCCCGCTGCCCGACACCGGGCCGCCCGACGACGATCCCGACGACCGGCCCCCGTACGGCGGCACCTCCCGCCTCCCGCTGCCCGCCCCGCGCGCCGCCGCCGACGACGGGTACGTGCCGCTCCTCGACGGCAGCGGCCCACCGCCCCCGCTCGGCCCCGGCCCGCTCGTGCCGGAGCCCGCCGAACCGGGCGACCTGTCGTGGGCCGAGGACGACTGGGCCGACGCGCTGCTGCGTGCCCGCCGCGCCGGACGCGCGTACGTCTACCTCAACCTCGTCGAGCAGCGCCTGCGCTCGGTCGTCCGCGAAGTCCTGCTGCCCGTCTACGGCACCGTCGAACAAGCCGCCCAGGACGACGGCGCCTGGGTCGTCGCCGCGGCCGGCCCGACGCAGAGCGAATGGGTCGAACGCGCGGAAGCCGTCAGGGAGATGAGTCGCCGCCGCGGCTACATCGTGGACCCCGCCGACGACGACCTCGTCGCGTTCCTGACCCTGCCGCAGCTGCGAGAACTCCTGGTCCGCAACTGGTGGTGCTTCGCGCCCTACCTCCCGGACCGGCGCACCCTCGAACGCGCCCTGGAGGAAGTCGAGATCGGCCGCCACATCGTGGCCCGCAACCGCGTCCTGTCACCCGACGTACTGCGCCAAGTCGAACGCGCCTGCACCAACGTCCTCGCCGAACTCGACGGCCGCCTCGGCCGGCACGCCGGCGAACGCCTCGCCTTGGACGCCGTCGAGGAACTGTTCGCGGGACGCTACGCCGACCTGGTCGGCGTCTTCCCCGACCGCAGCGCCCTGCAACGGCAGCTCCCGGTCGCCGAACTCGTCGGCGAGGCCGTCGACATCGACGCGATGGGCGTGTCGCTCAACCTGCTGTGCCAGAACTACTCCGGCCGCGACCTGTACCGGCTCGCCGCCGCCGGCTGCCGGATGCGGCTGCTCTTCCTCAACCCGGCCGGCGACGCGATGAAGCAGCGGGAGAAGGACGAGGGCGTCAAGCGCGGCATACTGTCGCGCCTGACCACCCTCAACATCCTGCACGCCCGCAAGATCCGGCAGAAGCTCGCCGAACCCGGGCGCATCGAGATCCGCGTCTACGACGAGACCCCCCGGTTCAACGCCTACCTGGTCGACGGCGACGTGGCCGTCGTCCAGCCCTATCTGCGGCGGGCCCGCGGCGTCGAGTCGCCATCGTTCGTGCTGCGCGCCGAAGGCGGCGCGTCCGATCCGCGGCGGGGCCTGTTCACGTTGTTCCAGGAGGAGTTCGAGCAACTGTGGGCGGACGGCAAGCGCACCGCTTGACGTGGCCCGGCGGCCGGGCCCGACGCCCGGCCGCCGCGGCGTTCCCGCCCCGGCCGGATCAGGACGCCGGCAGGTACTTGTAGCCCACGCGGTGCACCGTCGACAGGCGGCGCTTGTGGCGCGCCCCCACCTTGCGGCGCAGCCGCGCCACGTGCACGTCGACGGTGCGGCCTTCGCCCGAGTCCGGATAGCCCCACACCGCGTCCATCAGCTGGCGGCGCGTGTAGACCCGCCGCGGGTTGCTCAACAGGTGGGCCAGCAGCCCGAATTCCAGGTACGTCAGGTCCAGCGTGCGGTCGTCCACGGTCGCGGTGCGGCCGGCCAGGTCGAGGACGAGGCCGTCGTCTTCCAGCACCACGTCGGCGGGCTCGGCGGGGTGCGGGTCGGGGACGGCGTAGAGGCCGCGGGAAAGGGCCGGCGGGTGCGCGGTGTGCGGGGCGGACACGGGGCGCGGGATGTGCGGGGCCTGCTGAGTGTGCGGGGCGTGCGGGGCGAGGCGCGGGGCGGCGGCGTGGACCGAGGCGTACGTCATGACGGAATCCCTTCGGAGCGCGGCCCGGACCGGTCGCGGCGCGCGGCAGGCGCGCCACGACGGGGCGTCGGACGGCGGAAGTCTCGGGTGGGCGAGCGGAGGAGGAAAGACGGCGCGAGGGTGACGGAACGTCAGCAGGCCGGACACACGCAGCTGCACACGCGGCAGAAGTCCACCGCGCGGCGCCGGGTCAGCGTCCTCCGAGTCATACCGCTCATCGTAGTCCAAGCATCCCGATATCTGAACAACCGTTTCAACAGGCGGACATGGGGGTGGCCATCAGGGGACGGACCAGCTGCGTACGGGAGTCACGGCGGGTGCGCGGGTCAGAAGGAATGCCACCGCGACGTGCTGTCTCCGGTGCGTAAACACCGTACGCGGTGGGCGAATTCGTCTTCCGCGGCGGGATTCCCCGGCACGTGTTGGGCGACCCATGCGGTGGCGGCCAGCTCCCGGACTGCCCGCAATACGGGATAGCCGTCCCAGGATGTGACATCGAAGCCGTACTTGCGGACGAACTTCTCCACCGCGCCGTCCGGCAGCCCGTAGCGCACGGCGGCCATCGGCGTGAGGATCAGGTCGAGTTCGCGCAGGTCGTCGGACACGTTCTCGAGGTCGAGCAGCAGCGGGCGGCCGCCGTGCACGCCGACGTTGCGCAGCAGCGCGTCGCCGTGGACGACCCCCGGCTCCAGCACGGGCCGCACCGCGGCGTAGGCGTCCAGGAGTTCGGCTTTGCGGTCGAGGAGGAAGCGCCGGTCGTCGAGGTGGACGGCGGCGTCCGCGGAGTCGAGCCAGGCCTCCACCAGTGCGAGCGGTTCGCGGGCGGGCAGCGCGAACGGCGGCTTGGGCAGGGCGTGCAGGCGCTTGAGCAGCCGCGCGAGGTCCTTGACGTCCGGGTCGCGGTCGGCCGGTTCCAGCAACTCCCAGAAGGTGACCGGTCGTTCGGAGACAGAGACGGGCTGTGCGGCGACCTGCTCGGCGGGGCGCACGGTGGGGAAGTCCTGGTCGCGCAGCCAGCGGGCGACCTCGATTTCCCGGCGGGCCCGGTCGAGCAGGTGGGGACCGCGGGCGATCCGGGCGACGATGCCGGCTTGGGGGAGCGCGAAGACCGCGTTCTCTCCGTACGCCAGGAGTCCGGCGTTGTCGGCCACTCCCGGGTCGATGCCGACTCGGTTGCAGGCGCGGGCCAGGATCCCGCGTTCGGTCGCCGCTGTGTCGATCACCCGCGCGATCCTACTGGCGCGCGGGGCGTCGTCCGGGGCTTCTCGCAGGGTGGCCAAAGCGGAGTGCCGGGTCAGGCGGTCCGGCGGGCTGCCGCGGCGGCGCCTGCGGTGGCGGCGTCGTGGCGGCGCAGGACGAGCGCGGCGAGTTCGGGCGTATCGGCGAGGGTCGCGCTCGTCGCGTCGGCTTCGGCGGCGGCGGCCTGCGCGGCGATGCGGTCCGGCAGGAAGCCGGGGGCGAGGAGGTAGGAGGCGACGGCCACGCGTTCGGCGCCGCCGCGGCGCAGCGCGGCGACCGCGTCGGCGACGGACGGTGACCCGGACGCCGCGTAGGCGGTGGCGACGGCGGCCCAGCCGGTGCGGCGCCATGTGCGGGCGACCTGTGTCAGGGCCGCGTTCGCGGTGGCGTCGGTGGATCCGGCGGAGGCGAGGACGATGCCGTAGCGCGGGTCGCCCGCCGCCACGCCGGCGTCGGCGAGGCGGCGTTCCATGGCGGTGACCAGCAGCGGGTGCGGGCCGAGCGCGGGCGTCTGCCGCACCTCCAGGCGGAGCTGGCGGCCGGCCGCCAGCATGGCCGGGACGTCGTGCTTGGCGTGGTAGGCGGACGACAGCAGCAGCGGCACCGCGGCGGCTTCCCGGAACCCGTCGGCGGCGAGCGCGGCCAGCGCGTCCGGCACCCGCGGCCCGCAGTGGTCGAGGTACGCGACCTCGACGCGCAGCCCGGGCCGCAGCACGCGGACCCGGGCGGCGAGCGCGCCGACGGCCTCGGCGTGCCGCGGGTCGCGGCTGCCGTGCGCGACGGCGAGCAGCGCGGGCGAGCCGGGGACGCCGTGCGTGCCCTGCGTGCGGGGTTGGCCGATCGTCGGGTTCATGGGAGACGGAGCCTACTTCGCGCTCGCCAGGAGGCCGCGCTGGCGCAGCACGAGCTTCTCCAGCGGGGAGAACACCAGCAGTTCGATGCCGATGCCGACGATGAGGATGAGGAACACGGCGGTGATCATCATCGGCATGTCGCCCAGGTCGCGGCCCTGCTGGAGGAACTGGCCCAGTCCGTAGCCGAGGTCGGGTGAGGCCGCGATGAGTTCGGCGGCCATCAGGGAGCGCCAGGAGAACGCCCAGCCCTGCTTGACGCCGGCGAGGTAGCCGGGCAGCGCGGCGGGCAGCAGGATGTGCCAGACGCCGCGCAGGCCGGTGGCGCCGAGGACGCGCCCGGCGCGGATGAACAGCGGCGGGACCTGGTCGACGCCGGAGATGATGCCTTGCGCGATCGACGGGACGGCGCCGAGCAGGACGACCGCGTAGATGGCGCTGTTGTTGAGGCCGAACCAGATGACGGCGGGCGGCACCCACGCGACCGACGGCAGCGACTGGAGGCCGGACAGCAGCGGGCCGATCGCGGCGCGGATCCAGCGCACACGGGCGACGACCAGGCCGAGCGGGGTGCCGATGGCGAGGGCCATGAGGAAGCCGAGCGCGGCGCGCTTGAGGCTGACCCAGAGGATCTCGAAGACGTCGCCCTTGCGCCACTGCACCATGAACGCGTCCCAGACCTGGGCGGGGCTGGGCAGCGCGTACTCGGGCTTGAGGTGCGCCGAGTAGGCGATCTGCCAGATGCCGATCAGGACGGCGACGGCGATCGCGGGCGGGCCGACCTTGGCAAGGAGGGTGCGCCAGATCGGGGTGCGTTCCTCCTGGTGGGACTCCAGGGCGTCGAGGCCGGCTTCCAGGCCCGCGACATCCTCGGGGGTCTCGGACGGCACAGCGGACGCAGCGGACGCAGCGGACGCCGAGGACGCAGCGGAGGGGCCGTCGGCGTCGACCGGCTTCGTCAGGTCAGTGCTTGCCATGGCGGCGGATCTCCCCTCGCAGGTGCTCGGTGATTTCGATGGACAGGGCGGAGACGTCGGGGGCTTCGATGCGGCGCGGCTGCGGGATGTCGATCGTCCATTCGCGGGCGATGCGGCCGGGCCGCGACGACATCAGCACGACGCGCTGACCGAGGCGTACGGCCTCGCGCACGTTGTGCGTCACGAACACGACCGCGCGGCCGGTGTCGGCCCAGATGCGGGTCAGTTCGTCGTGCAGGACGTCGCGGGTGATGGCGTCGAGCGCGGCGAACGGCTCGTCCATCAGCAGCACGTCGCCGGCCTGCGCGAGCGCGCGGGCGAGCGCGACGCGCTGCCGCATGCCGCCGGACAGTTCGTGGACGCGCTTGTCGTACGCGGTGTCCAGGCGCACCAGCGCGAGCAGCCGCTGCGCTTCGGCTTTGCGCTCCTCGCGCGGCACGCCGCGGAGCTTGAGCGCGAGTTCGATGTTCTTGCCGGCCTTGAGCCACGGGAACAGGGCGTGTTCCTGGAACATCAGTGCGGGGCGGCCGCGGGGCACGTCGATGGTGCCCGCGGACGGCTTGTCGAGGCCCGCGACCAGGTTGAGGAGGGTCGACTTGCCGCAGCCGGACGCGCCGAGGAGGCACACGAACTCGCCCGGCGCGACCGTCAGGTCGATGCCGTCGAGGACGGGGGCGCCGCCGCGGCCGAAGCTCTTGGAGACGCCGGTGAGGCGCACGGCGTGGCCGTCGGCCTGCACCGCGTCGCGCGCGGGCGCGGCCGAGGCGGCCGGCTTCTCGTGCACGGTCTGGGACATCGCGTCGACCCTTCCGGTGGAGGTCTGGTGGGGTGCGGGGCGGGACCGGTCGGGTCCCGCCCCGCGCGCCCGGCTGGTTCGGGGCGCTACTTCTTGGCGCCGAGTCCGGCGTCGGCGACCGCGGGTTGGCCGGCCGCCTGCAGGACCTTGTTCAGCAGGGTCAGGTCGTAGATGCCGTGGATGTCGGCGTCCTTGGTGATGCCGGCCTTGACGCCGTCGTCCTTGAGCTTGAGCAGCGACGTGGCCAGCGGGTCGTTGGTGACCTCGATGTTCTTCCAGGCGTTGTCGATGACGGCCGGCGCCAGGCCCTTCTGGGTGAAGGCGGTCAGCTGGTCGTTGACGTCGGTCTTGGCCTTGTCCGGGTTGGCCTGGATCCACGAGGTGGTGGCGATCTGGCCCTTGATGAGCGCCTCGACGGTGTCGGGGTGCTCGTCGAGGAACTTCTTGCGGACGATCAGGTTCGTGGTGACGAACTTGCCTTCCGGCCACAGCGTGCGCTCGTCGACGAGGACCTTGGCGCCGGCTTCCTGCACCAGGCGGGTCGCCCACGGCTCGGGCAGCCAGCCGCCGTCCAGCTCGCCGCTCTTGAACAGCGCGAGGGTCTGGGCGTTGTCGGTCGGGACGATGCTGACGTCGCCGCCGCCCTTGGTGTCGGTCTTCAGGCCCTGCGAGGCGAGCCAGGAGCGGACCGCGACGTCCTGCGTGCCGCCGAGCTGCGGCGAGGCGATCTTCTTGCCCTTGAGGTCGGCGGCCGAGTTGATGCCCGGCTTGACCACGAGCGACGCGCCGCCGGACGTGGTGCCCGCGACGATGCGCAGCAGTTCGCCGTTGGTCGAGGTGAACCCGGAGATCGACGGGTTCGGGCCGATGTAGGTGGCGTCGATCGAGCCGCCCTTGAGAGCTTCGATCGCGGCCGGGCCGGCGTTGAACACCTGCGTCTTGACCGACGTCGAGCCGAGTTCCTTCTGGTAGAGGCCTTCCTTCAGGCCGACCAGCGGGGTGGCGTGGGTGACGTTGGCGAAGAAGCCGAGCCGGATTTCGGAGGCCGACGTTCCGGCGCTGCTCTGTCCGCCGGAAGCCTGCGCGGCGGGCTTGGTCTTGTCGTCCTTGTTGTCGGAACCGTAGCCGCATGCGGACAGCACGGCGAAGACGGGCAGGACGGCGAGGGTTATGGCGGTACGTACGGATCTGCGACGCGACGTGCGGGCAGCAGGCATGAGGGACCTTCCCTGAAACGGCCGTGCAGGGGCACGGAAGACGGTGTTGTCCGGTGACGGAAGTCGGCGGCCAGTCCCCACGAGGGGGAGCCGGCTAGCGACATCGGTCCGTCGCGGAGCCCACCTCGCCGCCGCGGTCCACGAACGCGGGGCCGGCCATGCCGGCGGTCAGCGTCGAGCCGTCGGCTTCGTCGATGAGCAGGAAGGACCCGGTGCGGCGGCCGGCCGCGTAGGGGTCGAGCGCGAGCGGCTGCGCGGTGCGCAGCACGACGTGCGCGATGTCGTTCGGGTGCAGCTCGCCCGGCGACGGCTGCTTCTCCAGCGTCTGGATGTCGACGCGGTACGGGATTTCCTTGACGATCGCCTTGACCGTGCGCGTGGTGTGCTTGAGCAGCACCCGGTCGCCCGGCCGCAGCGGCTTGTCCGCGACGTGGCACACCGTCGCCTCGACGTCCTGGGTCGGCTGCGGCGCGGCCTCGGCCGGCGCGATCAGGTCGCCGCGGGACACGTCCACGTCGGTTGCCAGACGGATCGTCACCGACTCGCCGGCCTGCGCGCGGTCGACGGTCGCGCCGAGCCGGTCGATGCCCGCGATCGTGGACCGCGAACCGGACGGCAGCACCACGACCGGGTCGCCGGCCCGGAACACGCCGGACGCGACCTGGCCCGCGTAGCCGCGGTAGTCGCGGTACTCGTCGTCGGACTGCGGGCGCAGCACGTACTGCACGGGGAACCGCGCCGACGCATGCTCGTCCTGGCCGCCGGTCTCGACGGTCTCCAGGAACTCCAGGAGCGTCGGGCCGCCGTACCAGTCCATGTGCGCGGACGGGTCCACGACGTTGTCGCCGCGCAGCGCCGACACCGGGATCGCGGTGACGTCGGGGACGCCGAGTTCCTTGGCGTAGCCGGTGAACTCGTTGGCGACCGCGGCGAACGCGGCCTCGTCGTAGTCGACCAGGTCCATCTTGTTGACGGCCAGCACGACGTGCGGGACGCGCAGCAGCGCGGCCACCGCGAGGTGCCGGCGGGTCTGCTCGACGACGCCGTTGCGGGCGTCGACCAGGACGACGGCGAGTTCCGCGGTCGACGCGCCGGTCACCATGTTCCGGGTGTACTGCACGTGCCCGGGGGTGTCGGCGAGGATGAACCGCCGCTTCGCGGTGGCGAAGTAGCGGTACGCCACGTCGATCGTGATGCCCTGCTCGCGTTCGGCGCGCAGGCCGTCGGTGAGCAGCGCCAGGTCGGCCTCGTCCATGCCGCGGTCGCGCGAGGCGCGTTCGACGGCTTCGAGCTGGTCGGTCAGCACCGACTTGGAGTCGTGCAGCAGGCGGCCGACGAGCGTCGACTTGCCGTCGTCGACCGAGCCCGCGGTGGCCAGGCGCAGCAGCCCGACCGCGGCGTCGGCCGGGGTGGATCCGGCGGCTGCCGTACCGGAGTTCTGGCTGGACATTTAGAAGTATCCCTCGCGCTTGCGGTCTTCCATCGCGGCCTCGGACATCTTGTCGTCCGCGCGCGTGGCGCCCCGTTCGGTCAGTCGGCTCACGGCGATTTCGGCGATGACCTCGGCCACCGTGGCGGCCGGGGAGTCCACCGCTCCGGTACAGCTCATGTCGCCGACGGTGCGGTAGCGGACGACCCGGCGCTCCACCTGCTCGTCGCCCTTGGGACCGCCCCATTCGCCGGGGGCGAGCCACATGCCGTTGCGCAGGAACACGTCGCGCTCGTGCGAGAAGTAGATCTCCGGGAGGGGGATCTCCTCGCGCTCGATGTACTGCCAGACGTCCAGTTCGGTCCAGTTGGACAGCGGGAACACGCGGACGTGTTCGCCGACCCGGTGCCGACCGTTGTAGAGGTTCCACAGTTCGGGGCGCTGGCGCCGCGGGTCCCACTGGCCGAACTCGTCGCGCAGGGAGAAGACGCGTTCCTTGGCGCGGGCCTTCTCCTCGTCGCGGCGGCCGCCGCCGAACACCGCGTCGAAGCGGTTCTTCTCGATCGCGTCGAGGAGCGGCACGGTCTGCAGCGGGTTGCGGGTGCCGTCCGGGCGCTCCTGGAGGCGGCCGTTGTCGATGAACTCCTGCACGTGGCCGACGTACAGGCGCAGGCCGTGCTCGGCGACGGTGCGGTCGCGGTACTCGATGACCTCGGGGAAGTTGTGCCCGGTGTCGACGTGCAGCAGCGCGAACGGGATCTGCGCCGGCCAGAACGCCTTGCGGGCCAGGTGCAGCATGACGATCGAGTCCTTGCCGCCGGAGAAGAGGATCACCGGCCGTTCGAACTCGCCCGCGACCTCGCGGAAGATGTGCACGGCCTCGGCTTCGAGCGCGTCGAGGTGGCTGAGCGCGCCGGGCGCGGAAAGCTCCACCGCTGTTGTCACGATCGCCTCCTGGGGCTGTCGACGTCGGGAAATTCCGGAGTGTCCGGGGTGGGGACGGCAGTCGGGTCGGGGTGCGGGCGGGCCATCAGTGGATCCCGCACTCGGTCTTGGCGCGTCCGGCCCAGCGGCCCGCGCGCGCGTCCTCGCCGGGGGCGACGCGGCGGGTGCAGGGGGCGCAGCCGATCGACGCGTAGCCGTCCATCAGCAGGGGGTTGGTGAGGACGCCGTGTTCGAGGATGTAGGCGTCGACCTGGTCCTGCGTCCAGCGGGCGATGGGCGAGATCTTGACCTTGCCCTTCTTGGGATCCCACGCGACGACGGGGGTGTCCGCGCGCTCGGGGGAGTCCTCGCGGCGCAGGCCGGTCGCCCACCCGTCGTAGCCGGCGAGGCCTTCGCCGAGCGGGGCGACCTTGCGGAGCGCGCAGCACAGGTCGGGGTCGCGGTCGTGCAGCGCGGGCCCGTATTCGGCGTCCTGTTCGGCGACGCTCTGGCGCGGGGTCAGCGTGATGACGTTGACCGGGTAGACCGCGGCGACCGCGTCGCGGGTGCCGATGGTCTCGGGGAAGTGGTAGCCGGTGTCGAGGAAGACGACGTCGATGCCCGGCTGGACGCGCGACGCGAGGTGCGCGACGACGGCGTCCTCCATCGACGAGGTGACGCACCACCGGTTGCCGAACGTCTTCGACGCCCACGTGAGGACCTCCTCCGCGGTGGCGTCTTCGAGGTCGCGTCCGGCGTCAAGGGCGAGCTGCTCCAGCGCCTCGGGGGTGTAGGTCGTGGTCATGTCGCCTCCTTCGCGGGAGTGGATGTGGGGTCGGCTTGAGCGGCGGGGCCGGTGGGGCCGGCGTCGCGGAAGACGAGGCCGAGGTACTTGAGGGAGAACGCGCGGCGACACGCTCCGCAGAGCCACGCGCCGTGGCCTTCCTCGTGCGGGCGCAGGTCTTCGTCGCCGCAGTAGGGGCAGTAGAACGGTGCCGCGCGCTCGCTCACGAAAGATCCGCCTCCGAGGCCCGCGCCGCCCACTGGGCGAACCGCTCGCCGTCGGTGCGCTGCTCGTCGAAGCGGCGGACGACACGCTCGACGTAGTCGGGCAGTCCGGCGGCGGTGACCTTCAGGCCGCGGACCTTGCGGCCGAAGCCGGCGTCGAAGCCGAGGCTGCCGCCCAGGTGGACCTGGTAGCCCTCGACCTGGTTGCCCTCGTCGTCGAGGACGAGCTGGCCCTTGAGGCCGATGTCGCCGACCTGGATGCGCGCGCACGCGTTCGGGCAGCCGTTGATGTTGATGGTGAGCGGCTGGTCGAAGTCCGGCAGGCGCTGCTCGAGTTCCTCGATGAGGGTCTGGCCGCGGCCCTTGGTGTCGACGATCGCGAGCTTGCAGAACTCGATGCCGGTGCAGGCCATCGTGCCGCGCCGGAACGGGCTCGGGTTGACCCGCAGGCCGAGCGCCTCGAGGCCCTCGACGAGCGACGTGACCTGGTCCTCGGCAACGTCCAGGATGAGCATCTTCTGCTCGACCGTGGTGCGGACCCGGTCCGAGCCGTGCGCCTCGGCGAGGTCGGCGATCTTGCCGAGCGTGGCGCCGTCGACGCGGCCGACGCGCGGGGCGAAGCCGACGTAGAAGTTGCCGTCGTTCTGGCGGTGCACGCCGACGTGGTCGCGCCAGGCACTGGCGGGCTCGGCGGGGGCCGGGCCGTCGGTGAGCTTGCGGTTGAGGTACTCGTCTTCGAGGATCTGGCGGAACTTCTCGGCGCCCCAGTCGGCGACGAGGAACTTCAGACGGGCGCGGTTGCGCAGGCGGCGGTAGCCGTAGTCGCGGAAGATGCCGATGACGCCGGCCCAGACCTCCGGCACCTCGTCCAGCGGCACCCAGGTGCCGAGGCGCTGGGCGAGCTTCGGGTTGGTGGACAGGCCGCCGCCGACCCACACGTCGAAGCCCGGGCCGTGCTCGGGGTGCACGACGCCGACGAACGACACGTCGTTGATCTCGTGGACGACGTCCAGCAGTGGCGAGCCGGAGATCGCGGTCTTGAACTTGCGCGGCAGATTGGAGAACTCGGGGCTGCCGATGTAGCGGCGGTTGATCTCCTCGACCGCCCAGGTGCCGTCGATGATCTCGTCCTCGGCGATGCCGGCGACCGGCGAGCCGATGACGACGCGCGGGGTGTCGCCGCACGCCTCGGTCGTCGAGAGGCCGACGCCTTCGAGGATGTTCCAGATCGCCGGGACGTCCTCGATGCGGATCCAGTGGTACTGCACGTTCTGCCGGTCGGTGATGTCCGCGGTCCCGCGCGCGTACCGCTCGGAGACCTCGGCGACCGCGCGGAGCTGGGCGAGGTTCAACTGCCCGCCGTCGATGCGGACGCGCATCATGAAGTACTCGTCGTCCAGCTCGTGCGGCTCCAGGACACCGGTCTTGCCGCCGTCGATCCCGGGCTTGCGCTGCGTGTACAGGCCCCACCAGCGCATCCGGCCGCGCAGGTCGTTGCTGTCGATCGAGTCGAAGCCGCGGTGTGCGTAGACGTTCTCGATGCGGGCACGGACGTTGAGGCCGTCGTCGTCCTTCTTGAACTGCTCGTTGGCGTTGAGCGGCTCACGGTGGCCCAGCGCCCACTGGCCCTCGCCGCGGTGGCGCGAGGACTTGCGGGGGCCGGCGGCCGAGGCGGGGGTGGCCATGGGGCGTCCTTTGACGGGGTGTCGTGGACGCGCGCCGCACAGGCGGTCCCGCTCCGCGCCGTTCCGGGCGCATGGACGCAGGCTGCCGGCACGACCGCGCGCCCGGGCAGCGGAAGATGGAGCGGGCGTTGGTCGTCAGACCGGCATACAGAACGCGCTGGACATGCGGCCGAGGTCGACGTGAAGTCGACCGACGAGGGCAATTCCGGCGCGAGACATGCTGATGAGGTTGGCATGGAGTCGCCATGTCGTCCATCGTCGTCCGCGATACGAGCGGGTATCTCAAATAATGGACAGCTCATCTTGTTATATGAGATTCAGGCCCTGGGGTGGATCCCGCGTGTCGCGGATGCGGTGCGGTTGGTTACCGTACGGAAGGCCGATGGCCGGAGGGGGCCGGTTTTCCGACGGGGGTGGGTACGGGAGTGGTAAGGAGCTGATTCACGTGTCCGGAGATGTCCTCGACCGGCCCGAGTCCCGCCGCGGCGGCCGCGACAGCGTCCGCGAGGGTGCCGAGAGTACCGCTGAAGCCGGTGTGGAAGACCGCGGCGAGCGCCGTGAAGAGTCCGTCGAGACGCTCCGCTACGCCTTCAACGGCTTCCTCGCCGCCGTGCGCAGCGAGCGCGCCGGCCGTTCCGCGGGTGCCGACTCGCCGCACATCCGCCGCCACCGCATCCTCGTCACCCTCGCCGACGAACTCGACCTGGACCCGGCGACCCTCGCCACCGTCGTCGGCCTCCCGCTGCCTCAGGTGAGCGCGATGCTCGAGGCGCTCGGGCGGGAAGGCCTCGTGGAGGGGGTCAGACCCGGGCGGGGCCGGGGCGGCACCGTCGCCCGCCTCACCCCCGAGGGGCTGCGCGCACTCGACGAACTCGACACCGGCTTCCGCCGCCACTGGGAAGCGGCCCTCGCCGACCTGCCCGACGAGGATCTGCGCACCGCGGCCCGCGTCATCAGCAGGCTCACCGGGGTCATAGTCCCCGCGCGGTAGCCGACAGCGTCGCCGTGCGCCCCTGGCGAAGGCGCATCCTGCCGCTTCGCCACCCATCCGGCCGCCTGTCGTACGAGGGTCGAACAGGGGCGATCGGCGCGTAAAGCTGGACCGTCGGTGTGAAATGGCTTGGGAAATGGGGGAATCGCGGTAATTTCTGCGCAGCTTGTGCGTTATGCGGCATTTCTAATCGAGTCATGGTCCCCTCTCGATCACCGCGGCCGCCGACGCCACCGCGTCGACGCGGCTCCCGCACCCTCCGGTCCCGCATGCTTCCGCTCGCCGTAGCCGGAGCCTCCGTCCTTCTGCCGCTGACAGCGGCCGTCATGCCCGCCGTGGCGACGGCGGCTCCCGCGCCTCGCCAGGCCGGCCCGGCGCTCGTCTCCGAGACGTTCACCGGAGCCACCGCCGACCCCGGCTTCCTCGCCGTCGGCACCGCCTGCCTCACCGGGGCGCCGCAGGGCGCCGCCCCCGGTCCCGGGAGCCACCCGCTTACCGGGTGTCCGCCGGGCTCTGCGGGAGCCGTGCCGCCGGACAACGCCGCGCCGCACGGCTACCTGCGCCTGACCGGCGCGTCCAACGACGAGTCGGGCGCGGTGCTCTACAACCAGGCCATCCCCTCCCAGGCCGGCGTGGACATCACCTTCGAGCAGTGGCAGTACGGATCGACGACGCCGGACACTCCGGCCGACGGCATCTCGTTCTTCCTCGTCGACGGCGCGGCATCGCTGGAACACCCGGGCGCGTTCGGCGGCAGCCTCGGGTACGCGCAGAAGCTGCCCGACGACGACCCGGGCCAGACCTTCCTGCCGGGCGTCGACCGCGGCTATCTCGGCGTGGGACTCGACGTCCTCGGCAACTACTTCGGGGACTGGGAGCATCGCGGCAACGGCTGCCCGGCAGGTCAGCGATCACCTGCGGGCACCGCGTTCCGCGTTCCGGCCCCGGGCGCGAACATGGTGACGTTGCGCGGCCCCGGCGACGGCACCACCGGTTACTGCTTCCTGACCGCGACGACGAGCAACTTCACCACCACCGGCCCGTGGCCGTCGACCCTGCCCGGAACCCTCCAAGGACCGACGACGTCCCTGCCCCCGGGAGTGACCCCCGAGCAGGCCGAGGCGCTGCTCGACCCGTCCCGCCGCACCGTGCACATCGTGCTGACGCCGTCGCCGAACCCGCAGTTGACGGTGGACATCGACTTCCACGACGGAAACGGCTTCCGGCAGGTGGTCGCCACCGACGCCCCCCAGCCGGTGCCGGACAGCTACAAGTTCGGATTCGCCGCTTCCACGGGCCTGTTCACGGACGTCCACCTGATCCGGAACCTCTCCGTCAACCCGGAGCAACCGCTTCCGGCGCTGTCGCTGGTCAAGCAGGTCCGGCAGAGCCCGCCGCTGCCGTCGCCGCTCGTCCCCGGCACGAAGGTGCCCTACGAGTACGTGGTCACCAACAGCGGCAACACGCGCCTGACCGGGGTGAACGTGACCGACGACAAGGTCGCTCCGATCACGTGTCCGGCGACCCAGCTCGATCCCGGGAAATCGACCACCTGCATCGGCACCTACACGGTGACGGCCGCTGACGCGGCGGCCGGCCACGTCACCAACGTCGCGACGGCGCACGGCGACTCCGGTGGCACGCCGGTGGATTCGAACCAAGACACGCAGACTCTGCCGGTCGCGGTCCGGGCGATCGGGCTGGTCAAGAGCGTGGACGCCGCGCGCACCTATGCGCCGGGCGACGTGGTCACCTACACGTACACGGTGACCAACCACGGGGGGACGATCCTCGACGGCGTCCACGTCGTCGACGACCGCGTCAGTGGCATCACCTGCCAGCAGATCAGCCTCGCGCCGGGCGCGTCGACGACGTGTTCGGGCACGTACACGGTGACCGAGGCGGACGCGGCGGCCGGGCACGTCACCAACGTCGCCACCGCGTTCGCGGACGAAGACAGTGTGAGCAGCGAGCCCGACACCGCCACGATCCCCGTGGGCAGGCCGCACCTGCACCTCGTCAAGAGCGTGGACAGCTCGCACCCATATGCGGCGGGTGACGTGGTCACCTACACGTACACCCTGACCAACACCGGCGCTACGACGCTCACCGGGCTGCGCATCGACGACGACCGGGTCACGGGCATCACCTGCGGCTCCACCACGCTGGACCCGGGCGCGTCGACCACGTGCACCGGCACCTACATGGTGACCGAAGCCGACGCGGCCGCGGGCCACGTGACCAACGTCGCGACGGCCGCTGCCGACGACGGCACGGTCAGCGAGCAGGAGACCGCCACCATCACCACGGGCACTCCGGCGCTCTTCCTGGTCAAGAGCGTCGACAGTTCCCATGCGTATCTCGTGGGTGACACGGTCACCTACACGTACACGGTGACCAACACCGGAAGTGCGCCCGTCGACGAGCTGCACATCGTGGACGACCGGGTCGCGAACATCACGTGCCAGGCCGGCACGCTTGCGCCGGGCGCGTCGACCACGTGCACCGGGACGTACACGGTCACCGCGGCCGACGCGGCAGCCGGGCAGATCACGAACAACGCGACCGCGAAGGCGAACGACGACACCGTCGTCAGCCCGCCGGCCACCGCCACGGTCGACGTGGAGACCTCCGCCCTGCACCTGATCAAGCACGTGGACGGCTCACGAACGTATGCGGTGGGCGACGTCGTCACCTACACGTACACGGTGACCAACACGGGCACGACCCCGGTGACCGGCCTTCGGATCAACGACGACCGGGTCACGGGCGTCACCTGCGAGGCGACCGGCCTCGCGCCGGGCGCGTCGACCACCTGCACGGGCACCTACACCGTGACAGAGGCGGACGCACGAGCCGGCAAGGTCACCAACACGGCGACCGCGCTGGGCAACGGCGACAGCCTGGTCAGCGAGCCGGCCGACGCCACGATCACCGTGTGCCCGCCGCCGAAGCCGCCGTGTCCGCCGCCCCCGTGCCCGCCGAAGGACTGCCCGTCGAAGCCAGACCATCCGTCGAAGCCGGACTGTCCTCCGGACGACGGCCACCAGGGCTGGTGACGCAAAGTCCGGTCACCCGCTGACCTGTGACCTGTGAGGCAGGAACCCCGGCCGGGGGGGGGCCCCCCCGGGGGGGGGGGGGCGGGCGCCGGGGGGGGGCGGCGCGGCGG
>NZ_JBMULZ010000017.1:166329-202288 GCF_049534875.1 Uniformispora flossi | reverse complement strand
GTCCGCGACCTCGCGGATCACGTCCCAGTCCGGCGCGTTGCCGACCAGGTTCGGCAGCAGGATCGCCTTCGTCTTGTCCGACACCGCCGCTTCCAGCAGCGACACGTCCACGTTGAACGTGTCCGGCTCCACGTCGATGAACACCGGCACCGCACCCGCACGCACGATCGGCGCGACGTCCGTGGAGAACGTCAGCGGCGAGGTGATCACCTCGTCACCCGGCTGGAGATCCAGCAGCTCGACCGCCAAATACAGCGCCGACGAACCCGAGTTGCACATGATCCCGTGCCGCTTGCCCGTCATCTCCGCCACCCGGCGCTCCATCTCGGCGACATTCGCACCGATACCGAGCTTCCCGCTGCGCAGGACACGGGTGACCGCTTCGATCTCGGCCTCGTCGTAGACGGCGGAGATGTACAGCACGCGCTTGTCGTCAGTCATCGAAGTCCTTTCACGACCCAGGGGATGCGGGCCCGGAGGGAATGCACTCAGCGGACACAAGGCTCACCCTAAAACATGGTCATCATGGCCATGATTAGCGAGACACGGCAAGTGGGGACTCAAAAGATAGCTATGTTATGCCGGTCACACGCCCCCGCTGGAGGCTCCGGCGCGGTGATTGTCGCCCCGGTCAGGAGGCGGAGATCGGCCCGTCGACGGGGCCGCGCTCCCCGGCCTCGACCGGATGGCTTCCGTGCGTGCTCAAGGGGAACGCGTGTGCGCCTTCAAGGTGACGGACCGCCAGACGGTAGGCGCCCACCTCGTCCCCGGCCGCGATGAGTTCGATCAGCTGCGCATGCTCGAGAGCGCCGGCCAGCCGGGTGGTTCGGCCCGTCTCACGCAGGCCCTTGCTCATCCACAACGCTTCCTGCCGGCTCCACAGTTCCTCGATCGCGGACAGCAGGATCTGCATCGTCTGGTTGCCGCACGTACGCACGATCGCTTCATGGAACCGACGGGTCGCGCGGACGTACACCGCGCCGTCGTCGAGATGCCGGAGCATCTCGTCGTGGACCGCCTCCAACGCGGGCACGACCGCATGATCCCGGTCGGGACGCCGCGCGCAGAGGCCGACGCACACCGGCTCCAGTGAACGCAAGGCCAGCGACAGGTCCTCCAACGGGACCCGGCGTTTGTGCATCACCATGCCGAACATGTACGCGGCGTCCTGCGGGCGCGGCGCATGGACAACGGCTCCGCCGATCTTGCCCCGGCGCACCGTCACCAAGCCTTCGGTCTCCAAGATCCGCATCGCCTGCCGCAGCGTGGTCCGGCCCACCCGGAACTCGGCCAGCAGATCGTCCTGCTTCGGCAGCACGTCGCCGTCTTCGAGCACGCCGTCCAGGATGCGCCGCCGAAGGACACTCGCGACCGCCTCGGCCACGGCTCGGCTACGGGGTTCCCAGTCGGGGACGCCTCCGGCCTGGGGCCCCTCGGCTTCGCGGTCCACTTGCAGGCTCACTCCCGGTCGGGCCAGCCGGGCACCGGCCGTCGCACATGGATCATGACCCTCTCACGATATCCAGCGGGCGCTCGTCGCGGGCGCATGGTCAGCCGCGGTCCGTTATGCCGGGAGGCTGTCCGCATCCACCGCCTTGCGCAGGCGTCCGTACGCCTCCGCAGCGGCCCGCGCAACGGCATGTGGCGGAAGTCCATTGAGCTCGTCCGAGAACACCTCCACTCCCCAAGGAGCAATACAGCCACGCCGGTGCAGGTCGGCGAGCAACGCGCGCAAGGCCGGGTCGTTGGCGTCGGGCAGCAGCCGGGCCGTGACGGCCTCCTTCCGTAGGTCGTCGGCGGGTTGCCCTGCGGCGCTGCCGACTTGGATGCCCAGGACCGCTTCCACCGGTATGTGGCCCGGCAGCCCCGACCGGTCGCGGCCGCGCAGCGCGTGCCACGTGTCGAGCAGTAGGCCGCCGGCGGGGTGCGCGGCGCGTTCGACGATCTCCCATGCGGTGGACAGGTCCGGTATCCCGGACCAGCCGAACGGCTCGATGTGCGCGACGGCCCCGGCATCTGCGGCTTTGTCGCATACCGCGGCGAAGCTTCGGGCAACGGCGGCCGGGTCCTCGCGCACCGGCGCACCCGCCACCTCGATCACGGTCACCGAGCGCGCGCTGAGGACCTCGGCGACGTGCGCGAACTCGTCGGGCCCGTAAAGGCGGTGGCCGGCGAACGCGTCGTGGCCCGGAAGCCAGGCCATAGGTCCGTCCACTTCGGCTACGGTCAGGCCCAGTTCGCCCAGGAGGCCGCGCAGCGCGGCATCGCTCCAGCCCGCGGCACGGGCTTCCCAGTACTCGGAAACGAACACCGAGATCCCGGAGAACCCGGCGGCGGCGGCAGCCCGGGCAGTCGTCGGCAGATCGGCTCGGCGCAGCGTCGCGGAGCACAGCACAGCAGTCATAAAATAAACATGTCTAACATAGTTATGATCGGCGCCGTGCAGACCACCTGCAACCCATTCCTTTGCGTACGCGATACACATAAGATTCCCCGGGTCGGCCTGAAAGATGGGGCACCCGGAACGCAGCCTCCGGCTCTCGGCAGGATCGCCGCCGCCAGAGCGTGCAAGCCGAGGTGGTCACCGCGATGCGGTCCGGGCGGCGTCCCGAACTTGACCCGCGGCGCGGGCACAACGCCTCTCCGGCATGCCCCCAGAATCCACTCACAGGAGTAACCCGTGCACTACCCCACGGTCGGCCGGTCCGGCCTCAAGCTGTCCTCGCTCAGCCTGGGCTGCAACAACTTCGGCATGAAGATCGACCAGGAGACGGCGACGAAGGTCGTCGACGCGGCGCTGGAAGCCGGGATCACCCACTTCGACACCGCCGACATCTACGCCCAGGGCCGCTCGGAGGAGTTCCTCGGGAAGGCCCTCGGCGCGCGTCGCGAGGACGTCGTCATCGCGTCGAAGTTCGGCGCTCCGACCTCCCCCGGTCCGTACGGCGGCGGCGCGTCGCGCCGCCACATCATCCGGGCCTGCGAGAGCAGCCTGCGCCGCTTGGGCACCGACTACATCGACCTCTACTACCAGCACTACCCCGACCCGGACACGCCGCTCGAAGAGACGCTGCACGCACTGGACACGCTGGTCGCCGCCGGCAAGATCCGGTACACCGCGGTCTCCAACGTCGCCGCGTGGCAGCTTGCGGACGCCGCCCACATCTCGCGGTCCCGCGGCTTCGTCCCGTTCTCGGCCGTGCAGGTCGAATGGAACCTGCTCACCCGCGGCGCCGAATCCGAACTGGTGCCCGCGGCTGAACGCTTCGGCGTCGGTGTCATCCCGTACTACCCGCTCGCGTCGGGCCTGCTGACCGGCAAGTACCGCCGCGACGCGGCGTACCCCGAGGGGTCGCGGCTGGCGAGCCTTCCCTACTTCGCCTCGGTGGCCACGGACGAGAACTTCGCCGTGGTCGAGGGGCTGCACGCCCTCGCCGACGATGCCGGCATCAGTCTCGTAGGCCTGGCCCTTTCCTGGCTCGCCATGCAACCGTCGGTGGCCACCGTCCTGGTCGGAGCCACGAGCCCGGAGCAAGTGACGGCGAACGCGGCCGCGCTGTGCACTCTGCCCCAGGATCTGTTTTTCGACGCCGTCGGCGAGGCCGCCGCCACACGGTGACCGGTCCGATTCCGCAATCCCCACACCGAACGAAGGAGAGCACGATGTCATTTGCCCCCGCTCCGGAACGCTTTCAGGGCAAGAGCGCCTTGGTCACCGGTGCCGCGTCCGGCATCGGACAGGCGACCGTTCTTCGGCTGGCCGCCGAAGGCGCGAGCGTCCTCGCCGTGGACATCGCCGCGGAACGCCTGGCCGAGACCGCGGAGTCGGCCGCCGAGCTGCCCGGGAAGGTCGTCACCCGGGTCGCGGATGTCACCCTCCGGGACGAGTGTTTCGCCGCCGTCACCGAAGCGGTCCAGCAGTTCGGACGCCTCGACATCCTGGGCAACATCGCCGGCATCGCGCGCGCCGAGCACGTACTCGACGTCTCGGAAGCGGACTACCGGCGGATGATGGCGGTCAACACCGACGCCTGCTTCTTCCTGTCCCAGGCGGCCATCCCCCACCTGCTGGAGACCGGCGGCAACATCGTCAACGTGGCCTCGAACGCCGGGCTGATGGGGCAGGCCTACACCGTGGCCTACTGCATGTCCAAGGGTGCCGTGGTGCTGATGACCCGCTCTCTCGCCTGGGAGTTCATCAAGTCTCCCCTGCGCGTCAACGCCATCGCTCCGGGCGGCGTGGAGACGCCCCTCGTGAGCGGCTTCCAGGTGCCGTCGGATGTGGAATTCGACCTGATGGGCCGTTACGGGACCCCGCGCCCGATGGCGCAGGCCGAGGACGTCGCCGCGCTGTTCTGCTTCGTGGCGTCCGACGAAGCCCGCAACATCCACGGCGCCGTGCTCTCCACCGACAGTGGCGTCACCGCGGGATAGGTCGTGTCATGAGCGGCAACCCATCCTGCCGGGCTTCCACCCCGATCCGATGATCTGCCGGGCAGGCGACGACTACTACCTCGCAACGTCGACGTTCGAGTACTCGGCTACGTGGCGGACGGCGAGTTCCGTCGGCCGGCCGGCATCGACGGACGGTACCTGTCGACCGAAGTCGCCTCCGGCTTCACCGGCCGGGTCATCGGCATCGAAGCTCTGGAAAGCAGCGCGGTGGTCACCAAGTTCACGTACACCGCCCGCCCCGCCACGACCGGCTGACTCTCGCCGCCCGCCGTCGCGTGGCGAATCGCGCTCGGCCTCCAACAGCCACCGCCGCGTGGTGCCCGGGTCACCGGTACCACGCGGCGGTGTCGTCGTCATGAGCGCCGGAACATGCTGCGTTCGCCGTTCCGTGCGTAGTCAGTCGTACGAAACCGGGAACAGGCACGGGCACCTGAACCGTCCCGGCCGCTCTGCCTTCACGCGCACACGGGCAACACTCGTCGCCTGGCTGACCGCGCGGACACGGCAACCCTGGATCCGGCATCACCGCGCGCCGCCGACTCCCCCTCCGGAAGCTTCGCGCGGAGCGGACTCCCCCGGCCGTCGACGCACACGAACCTCTGCGCCGATGCGGTCGGCTCAGTGTTCACCGACCAATTCGGTCCCGGCACCCGGTATTTGCCGAGCGGGCTTCTCAACAGGTGCGAGGGACAGCGCCTGTTCGACCGGATCTGCGCCGTCGCCGGCGTCGACGAGCATGACGACCGGGACGGTGACGCCGTAGGCGACGTACCGCTGGATATGGGCCCGGCACTGGTCGGGGGTGCCGTGTACCAGCAGGTCGTCGATCAGGACGTCGGGGACTGCGGCCAAGGCTTCGCGCCGGTCGCCTCGGGCCCAGGCGTCCCACATGGGCTGGAGTTGGTCGGCGCGGCCGAGCCAGCGCTGGTAGGCGGCGTAGCCGGGCACGTTGAGGTAGAAGGTGACCATGCGGCGGAATGCCGCGCGGGCCGCGTCGGCGTCGCCCGTGGGGCAGACGAACATCCGGCACACGATTTCCTTGCCCGGGCCGCCTTCGTGGACGTAGGGGGCGACCTTCGCCACGTCGTCCGCCGAGAGCCAGTTGAGGATGGCTCCGTCCGCTTCGCGGCCGGCCAACCGGAGCATGCCCTCGCGCAGCGCGGCCAGATAGATGGGAGGCGGCGATTGCGGGGGCCGGGTGAGGCGGAAGCCTTGGACCTCGAAGGTCTCGTAGCGCTCGGCGACCCGCTCCCCCGCGAGTGCCGCGCGCAGGAAGCGCACGGTGTCCCGTACCCGTTGATAGGGCTTGTCGTAGGCCGCGCCGTTCCAGTTGTGGACGATCGGGCGCGAGGCGGCGCCCAACCCCAAGTGGAAGCGTCCAGGCGCGAGTTCGGCCAAGGATGCGGCGGTCATCGCCAGCAGGGCCGGGCCGCGCGTGAACGGGGAGACGATGGCCGTCCCCAGGTGCGCGCCGGGCGCGCCGGTCGCGGCGAGGGCGAGTGGGGTGAAGCCGTCGAGGCCGTCGACCTCGATGCTCCAGATATCCGTGTAGCCCGCCTCGGTCAGCCTGCGGGCGATGGCGGGGTGCTCGCCCAGCGGGGCCGGCACGGGAAGGGTCATGCCGTAGCGGTGCTGCGAAGGGTGAGGCATGGCAGGCAGGTCCTGTTCTGCGGCGATCCGTAGGTGAGCGCTGGACACGGCCGCGCGCACGAAAAGCGTCCGGCTAGGCGGTGAGTTCGTCCCAGAGCGCGGCCTCACCGTGCGCGAGTGCCTGGGCTCCGAGGTATTCGGCGCTGTGCGTCTCCGAGCCGACTTCGCCGGGCCACGCCCACAGGCGCTTGGTGTAGTGGTGCAGCGGATATTCGTGCGTCACGCCCATGGCGCCGTGGAGCTGGTGTGCGGTGCGGGCGCAGACCGCGGCGGTGTCGGCGGCGGTGACCGCGGCGGCCGCTGCCGCGGTGAGGCGGCGGCGCGTCGTCGCGTCCGTGGTGTGCAGCCCGACGGCTCGGTCGACCGCGGCGTCGACCTGGACGAGCGCGACCTTCATGGCAGCCAGTCCGGCCGCGACGGCCGGGATGCGGGACAGCGGCTTGCCGAACTGCTCGCGCTGCATCACATAGTCGCGTGTGAGCCGGTAGGCGCCTTCCGCCGCTCCGGCGACGGCGGCGGCGCGCAGCACCGTGTACCGGCCGCGGACCTCCGGCATCGGCGGCGCGAAAGGCAGCGGCGTGCCCACCGCGCCGATGACGGACAGCGTGTCGCGGGGTTCGCCGGCGAGGTTTTCCGCCCCGTCCACCTCGACGCCGTCTCCCGTCTCGATGAAGGAGGCGTCGTCGCCACCCCTGTAGACGACGACGCCTCCGCTCCGGCGCAGCCACGGCACGGCCGGGATGCGCAGTACCGCCATGTCCTCGCGGTACTCGCCGTCGACGGCGAAGGCGAGGGTTGTGGTGTCGTCGCCGTCGACCTTTCGGCCGTGCGCCAGGACCCAGGAGGCCAGGGCGTTTTCGCCGACGGGAAGCCCCACGGCCCGCTCGGCCAGCGCACGGACGACAACCGCCAACTCCGCGAACGTGCCGCCGGATCCGCCGCGGGCTTCGTCGACGCCGACGAGCGGCAGTCCGAGGTCGCGCAGCGTCGCCCAGAGGCGGTCCGAGCCGCGTTCGTCGAGGGGGACGCCGTCGACCACGTCGGCGACCAGTCCCCGCAGCTCGCGTGCGTTGTCGGTCATGGGCGGGTCTCCTGTTTGGCGATGATCGAGAGCAGGACGTCGGCGGCGCCGCCCCGGATCGTGAAACCCGGGGAAGCCAGGAGCGCCTGACCCCACGCCGCGGTCACCTCGGGCCGGTCCGGGCCGCATGATTCGCGGGCGAGCGCGATCACGTCGTTCTCGAAGGCATTCCCGAGGTACTTCAGCGTCGCGGCCTCGACCACGGGAGCCGCGCCGGCGTCCACGCTTTCCGCCACGTTCCGGGCGAGGCGGCGCAGCGTCGCGAGCCGGGCGACCAGTCGGCCGAGCGGGGCCTTCTGTTCGGGCCCGGCATGACCGAGCGCCAGGGCGAAGAGCGGGTAGGTGGACAGGAAGCGCTCCGGTCCGCCGCGTTCGAAGGACAGTTGTTCCGTCACCTGCCGCCAGGCGTTGCCGACGGTGCCGAGGATTCGGTGCCCGGGGACGAAGACATCGGTGAACACCACCTCGTTGAAGTGATGCGCGCCGGACAGATCGACGATGGGCGACACCGCCACACCTGACGTGTCCATGTCGACGATGAACTCGGTGAGCCCTTCGTGCTTGCGCTCGCCTCGTTCGGTGCGTGCCAGCAGGTAGGCGTGAGTGGCCTTGTGGGCGCCGGTCGTCCAGATCTTGCGGCCGTTGACGCGCCATCCGCCGTCGGTCGGGACGGCGGTGGTGCGCACGGCGGCGAGGTCGGATCCGGCGTCGGGTTCGCTCATGCCGAGGCAGAAGACGGACCTTCCCTCGGCGATGCCGGGCAGGATCTCGGCTTGGAGTTCGGGGCTGCCGTGCCGGAGCACGGCGGGGCCGATCTGCCGGTCGCCGATCCAGTGCGCGGCGACGGGTGCGCCGGCGCGCAGGAGTTCCTCGTTGACGGCGAGGCGGGCGAGCTGGCTGTGGCCGCCTCCGCCGACTTCGCGCGGCCAGGTCATGCCGATGAGGCCTTGGGCGGCGAGTTCGCGGCTGAAGTCCGGGTCGAAGCCGCGCATCCAGTTGTCGCTGCGCGGCTCGTAGCGGCCTTCGGCCTGCCATCGGCCGGTCAGGTCGCGGATCCGTTGCCGCAGTTCGTCGAGGTGCGGCCCGTCCTGCGGGGCCCGGGCCGCTGCGGAGGTCGCCTGGGGGGTCATGGTGCCTCCTCAGCGGCCGGTGTAGGTGCCGGGGCGCTTCTCCCGGAATGCCGCCATGGCTTCCTGCGAGTCCCGTGTGGAGGTGACGACGGCCTGGTGCGAGGAGATCAGGTCGAGCGCGGTGCGCAGGTCGTGCCGCTCGCCCTCGCGCACCGCCCGCTTGATGAGCTGCACCGCGATCGGCGGTTGCGCGGCCAAGCGGGCTGCGAACGCACCCGCCGCGTTTTGCAGTTCGTCATCCGGGTGCACCGCGCTCACAAGGCCGAGGGCAAGCGCTTCGTCGGCTGCGACGAAGTCGCCGGTCCACAGCAGGCGCAGGGCCGCGGCGGTGCCGACGATGCGCGGCAGGTACCAGCAACCCCCGTCGCCGGGCACGAGTCCGACGCGGACGTAGCCTTCGCTGAACCGGGCCGAGGCCGCGGCGATCCGGATGTCCGCCATCAGCGCCATGTCCATGCCCGCACCGACGGCGACGCCGTTGACGGCGGCGATGTAGGGCTTGGTCAGGGCCTCGGCGGCGAAGGCGACCTGGTGGATGCGGCTCGTGAGCAGGGTCTTCTCGGACCAGGGGGTGCGCTCGCGTTCGGCGAAGACGTCCAGGTCGACGCCGGAGCAGAACGCGTTCCCGGCGCCGGTCACCACGACCACGCGGACGTGGGGGTCCTGCTCCGCGCGGCGCAGCGCGTCGGCCCAGGCGTCCACCATCTCCAGCGTGAAGGCGTTCTTGTGGTGGGGCCGGTTCAGGGTGATGACCGCGATGTGGTCGGTGACCCGGTAGTCCAGATCCGGGGTGTCCGGTCCCGTTGTGCTCATGGTCTCTCCTTGGTGCGGTTCGGCTGGGGTCTCGGTCGGGCGAGTCGGCGCGTCGGCCGGGTTCACGGCACGATGCTGGCCCTGACGACTTCCCGCGCGTCCGCCGCGCGGAAGGCCTCGTTGATGTCGGCCAACGGGAACGCGGTGCTCTCCAGCCAGTGCTTCGGGAGGGTGTCGCGGACCGAGTCCAGGAAGCGCAGGCTCTTGCCGAGCGCGTCCGGCTCGTACAGCGAGACACCGATGATGCTTTTGTTGGTGAGGGTGAGCCGGGAGGGGTCGGCCTCGTAGGTCTGCCCGTGGCCGATGTTGCCGACGCTCAGGTACCGGCCGTAGCGGCCGAGCATTTTGATGCCCTCGCCGACCACCCCGGGCGAGCCGACGAGTTCCACCACGACATCCGCACCCCCGCCGGTGAGGTCCTGGACCCGCCTGACCCGCTTGCGTTCGTCGGGCTCGGCGCCGATGTCCACCACGGCATCGGCGCCGAGTTCCCGCGCGAGCTCCAAGCGTTCGGGGACCGTGTCAACGACCACCACCGCGCCGGCGCCGCGGGCCTTGGCGAGCGCGGTGGCGTACAGGCCCAGCCCGCCCGCGCCTTGGATCACCACGGTCTCCCCGAAGGTGAATTGCGCCCGGTCATAGGCCTGCATGACCTGGG
Organism: Uniformispora flossi; assembly: GCF_049534875.1. Lineage (NCBI taxonomy): Bacteria > Bacillati > Actinomycetota > Actinomycetes > Kitasatosporales > Streptomycetaceae > Uniformispora > Uniformispora flossi. Next base: position 192,501 of record NZ_JBMULZ010000017.1, on the reverse strand, counting down.
ACAGGGCGCAGTTCGCGCCGCTGACCACCTCGTCGGAGAGCGTCTCGGGGACCGGGTAGAGCAGCGCACCGGCCGGGAGAAGGAAGTAGTCGGCGAAGCCGCCGACGTAGTAAGGCGGCTCGGCGCTGCTGGCGAGCATCGCCATGCTCATCCGCGCGCATCCGGCACGCCGCCCGGTCACGCAGTACCGGCACGTGTGGCAGGGGAAGAAGTACGGGAACACCACGCGCGTGCCCTCGACGAGCGGCCCGCCCGCGGTGTCGTGGGTGACCCCGTCGCCGAGTCCCGCGACGACCCCGACCATCTCGTGCCCCAGCACCGTGGGCAGCTTGCCCCCGAGGCCCCGGGTGTTGAACCGGCCGTGCCACGCGTGCAGGTCACTGCCGCAGATGTTGGCCCGGGTCACTTTCACCAGGACTTCCCCAGGCAGCAGTCCGCGCCCCGCGAGCGACACCTCGCGGATCACGAACGGCTCGTTCGGGGCGGTGAACTGCGCTATGCGTCCGTCGAACACGGGTCGGCCTTCCAGGATCGCGCCGGACGGCGAAACCGAGGCCGACCGAAGGGGGCCGGCGGGCGGTGGTCCGACGATGCCAGGATCTTGTAATTCCTGCACATGAAATACATGATTGCGGGAGACGTCAAGAGCGGAAGCCGCCGGCGTACGAAACGTCGCACTCCGCCGCACCAGGAGGACGTGATGTCCCACTCCCCGCCAGAAGCGATCTACGTCGCAGGACGCTGGCGCAAGGCCGCCACCGACGACTTGATCGATGTGGTCGACCCGACAACCGAAGAGCTGCTCGCGCGGGTCCCCCGCTGTTCCCCGGCGGACGCCGGCCTCGCGGTCGCGGCCGCGCATGCCGCCCAGGACGACTGGGCGCAGGTCCCCCAGCCCGAGCGCATCGCCGCCGTCGGCGCCCTGCTCAAAGCCCTCGAAGCGCGCGCCGATCGCCTGACCGACGCGGTGGTCGGCGACGTGGGGACGCCGCTGCGCATCGCGGACAAGCTGCAGACCCACCTGCCCTTGGCCGCCGTGACCGGCTTTCTCGACGCCGCGCAAGGCATCGAAGACCCCGTCCGCGTCGGCAATTCGACCGTGCACCGCTCCCCCGTGGGCGTGGTCGCCGCGATCACCCCCTGGAACTATCCGCTGCTCCAAATCCTCGGCAAGGTCGTCCCGGCGCTGCTCAGCGGAAGCACCGTCGTGCTCAAGCCCAGCGAGGTGGCGCCTCTCGTCCCCTACCTGCTCGCCGAGGCGATCGACGAAGCCGGCCTCCCGCCCGGGGTGTTCAACATGCTGAGCGGCCTCGGCCCGGAGGTCGGCGCCGCGCTCGCCGCGCATCCCGACGTCGACATGGTGTCCTTCACCGGCTCGACGCAAGGCGGCCAGGCAGTCGCGGCCGCAGCCGCGCCCCGGATCAAGCGGGTAGCCCTCGAACTCGGCGGCAAATCCGCCGCCGTCGTCCTTCCGGGGGCCGATCTCGAACGTGCGGTCAAGGCTACGGTGAGCAGTTGCCTGCTCAACTCCGGTCAGACCTGCCTGGCTCTCACCCGCCTGATCGTGCCGCGGGCACACTACGCCGAGGCCGTCGAGCAAGCCGCGGCGCTCGCCGTCCGCTTCACCCCGGGCGACCCCCGCGACCCGGGGACCAAGCAGGGCCCGCTCGTCTCGGCCGCCCAGCGTGCCCGGGTCCGCGGTTTCATCGACCGGGCAACCGCCGACGGCGCGCGGATCGCGGCCGGCGGCAGCCAGGCCCCCGGGGGTCTGGACCGAGGCTTTTTCGTTCAGCCGACGGTCATCGCGGATGCCGACCCCGGCGCGGAGATCGCCCAGGAGGAGGTCTTCGGCCCGGTACTCGTCGTCCTTCCCCACGACGGTCCGGACGACGCCGTACGGATCGCCAACGGCACGCGGTACGGCCTCTCGGGTGCGGTCTGGGGCCCGGACGAGGAGTCGGCCGTCGCCGTGGCACGCCGGCTCCGCACCGGTCAGGTCGACGTCAACGGCGGCGCCTTCAACCCGGCAGCGCCGTTCGGCGGCATGAAACTGTCCGGCACCGGACGCGAGTTCGGCCGATTCGGCCTTGAGGAGTACTACCAACTGCAGTCGCTGCAGCGGTAGCCGCCGCAGCGCGGCGGCGGAAGCGGTCGGACGTCGCCGCGCATCGGGCGCGAGACGACAGCGGGCGGAACGAACCGGCAGTCCCGGTCCCCTCCGCCCGCATGGCGCGCCCACGCCGATCCGATGGCCCGCGCCTGCCGCTTCACCTCGGCCAACGGCACCGCCGGCATGGTGTCCAGTACGACGTGGACCTCCGCAAGCCGATACCGGCCCTCCTCGCGCCGCGCCACCGCCCGGACGATGCCGCCGGCCTGGTCGCCGGCGGTCAGCTCGCTGGTGCCTCCGCCACCCCACCTGGCTCGGCCGCGCTTCTCGGTGTGAACGCCAAAGGCAGGGAAGTGAAGCCGCGGGCCCATGAGCTCCGCACATGCCGAGGCTCCCCGACCACGGTGTAGTCGGGAATCGCGCCGAGGAGCTCGCGGAACGCGATGCGGGCCTCCAGACGGGCGAGGGGTGCACCGAGGCAGAAGTGCGGCCCGTGGCCGAACGCCGTGTGCCGCGGTCGGCGGCGGATGTCGAGCCGCTCGGGGTCGGGGTATTCGCGCTCGTCGCGGTTCGCGGAACCCCAGAGGAGTTGGACGCGGGAGCCCGCAGGGATCGTCGTGCCGTGGAGTTCCACATCCCGCGTCGTCTGCCGTCCGGACGTGAGGGTCGGCGGTTCCAGCCGCAGGATCTCTTCGATGGCCGCGTCGATCAGCTCCGGGCCGGCGACGAGTTCGGCTCGGACGTCGCGGTGCGTGTCCAAAAGCCGGATGCCGTTGCCGATGAGGTTGGTCGTCGTGTCGTTGCCACCGACCAACAACAGGAAACAGAACCCGAGCAACTCATCCTGCGTGAGGCGGCGGCCGTCGACTTCCGCGGCGATGAGCATGGTCATCATGTCGTCGGCGGGCCGGCGGCGGCGTTCCGCCAGCAGGTCCTCGAACACCGCGTAGACACGCTCCGCGACCGCCTTGCCGTCGTGTGGCACGGTCATCCGCATGAGCTGCTCGGTGTGCTCCCGCAGGCCGGGGCGAACATCCTCCGGGACGCCGAGCAATTCGCCGACGACATCGCTGGGCAGCACCGCCGCGAACTCGGCCATCAGGTCGCACGTGCCACGTTCGACGAAGGCGCCGATGAGCGTGTGCACCTTGGCAGTAATAGCGTCTTCCAACGCGGCCACCCGGCGAGGTGTGAACGCCTGCGACACCACGCGCCGGATCAGGCTGTGCGCGGGCGGATCCAGGTCGACCATCATCGGCTTGTGGTAGCCGGCTTCTTCGGTGACCGAACTGAAGGTCGCCCAGTCCGCGGACGCCTCCCAGACATCCGCGTGGCGGGAGAGCACATAGAAGCCAGTGCGGGGCTCCCGGTACACGGGGTGCAGATCGCGCAACGCCCGGTAGACCTCTGCGTGTCGGCCCTGGAAGTCCGGGGCTATGGGGTCGTAGAGCGCGGGCGGAAATTCGGGCATGGCAATCTCCCTCGATCGTTCGCGAGGGCTAACTTAGCTATCTTAGCCATGTAATACCAGCGCCCGAAGATGCGTGTCGCCCGAATGCGCCGGGCTGACTTCGGGTCAGTAGGTCCACTGCACGGGGCGGTCCATCAGCTCCGGGTAGCGGTGGCGCCAGTAGTTCTCGGCCTCGGCGAGGTGTTCGCGCATGGCCGTTTCGGCGCGGTCGGGATCACGCGCACGAAGCGCGTCGACGACGGCCTCGTGCGCGTCGGCGATGGCAGCCTGTTTGCGCGCCGAGTACTGCACACCGACCCGGACACCGTCCGCGATCGCGTGCAGCGTGTTGACGAAGACGTCCAGCACGACACTCTGCGCGGCCTCCGCGATCAGCGTGTGGAAACGCTGGTTCTCCGCGACGAAGACCTCGTGGTCGCCCGGGTCCGCGCGCAACGCCGCGATACTGGCGTCGAGTTCGTCCAACTCGCGGTCGCCGATGCGCTCCGCCGCGCGGCGCGCGATCATCGGCTCCAGCGCGGTGCGGGCGTCCGTGACATCACGGAACGACGCCCCCTCGACCTGGAGCACCAGGCTCAGAGCCTCGCTGAGGCTCGCCTTCGGCGGACGGCGAACGATCGGCCCACCCCCGGGCCCGGTCTTGAGAACGATCAACCCGCGGGTCTCCAGGAGCCGCAGCGCCTCGCGCACGGTCGGACGCCCGGCACCGTACCGGGCCATCATCTCCTGCTCATTGGGCAGGCGCTCGCCGGGACCCACCTCACCGGACAGAATCGGCTGCGCCAACACATGGGCGAGTCGCTGCGACGACTTCGGCGCACGCCAAGACGTCACAGCGGGGTTCTCGTCGGCGGTCTCGGCCATCGCGGCAGTATCCGGCGTCCCTGTTCGATCGGAGGATTCCTGTACAGGGATAGCGTAGCCGGAGCCCTCGGGGTACCCCGAGGGCTCGCGAGGCGGCGGGTCCGGCGGTCCGGCGGTATTTACGAGGTGTACGAACCGCCGTTGAGATGGAGCGTCTGGCCCGTGATCCACGAAGCCTCGTCCGATGCCAGGTAGGCGCACAGGGCAGCCGGGTCGTCCGGCACCCCGATACGGCCGACCGGCAGCCGAGCGGCCATCTCACGGGTATGGGTCGCCTCGCGGCCGCTCGCGGCCGGGTCGATGAGGCCGAGGGCGATCGTGTTGGCGGTGATCCCGTCGGCGGCATTCTCGACCGCCAAGTGCCGCATGAAGGCGATGGCTCCGCCCTTCGCCGCCGCGTACAGGGAGACCCCGATCGCCTGCCCGATCACGCCGGAGCCGGAGGCGATCGTGACGATGCGTCCGTGGCCGCGGGCCGCCATGCCGTCCAGAACCGCCTTGGCGCAGTTCATCACGCCGAACAAGTTGACCTCGGTGAAACGCCGCCAGTCGGCCGGGTCGGACTGGCGGAACGGGGTGGGCCGGAAAGCCCCTGATCCGGCATTGCCCGCGTTGTTGACCAGGATGTCGAAGGGCGCCACCTTGCGCTCGAACCCCCGCACCGCGTCGAGCACCGCTTCAAGATCCGTGACGTCGAAAGGCAGGGCGTACGCGGTGCCCCCCACGTGGCGAATCGCCTGGGTCGTTTCCTCTGCTCGGTCCTTGTCGATGTCGTTCACGGCCACACAGGCACCTTGGGCGGCCAGCACATGGGCGACACCGGCGCCGACTCCCTGGCCGGCTCCGGTGATGAGGGCGGTTTTACCGTGCAGCTCGAACACGTCGTACTCCGTGCGTCGTCGGGTGTCTGAGGCTTGCGGGATTTGCGGCTGTCACTCCGCGCCGGGGGCGAGCGCGTCGAGGATGGCGGCGGTGTGCTCGCCGTGCAGCGGCGGCGCCCGGCGGATCGGCGGGCGAACGCCGTCGATCCGCAGCGGCGAAGCCACCAGGCGGACGTCGCCCGCCGGATGGCCGACTTCGTGGACCAAGCCCACAGCGTCGAGGTGCTCGTCGCGGAAGACCTCGTCGATCCGGTTCACGGGGGCGCAGGCAATCCCTGCTTCGGCAAACCTGCGCTCCCAGGAACGCGTGGACGCGCCGATCAGCACCGCGGCAAGGAGGTCGTCCAGTTCCGCGCGGTGGGCGATCCGTGCCGGGTTGTCGGCGAAGCGGGGTTCGTCGGCCAGCGCCGGTCGCCCGATCGCGGCGCAGAGTGCCCGGAACTGCCGGTCGCTGGTGGCGCCGAGGACGAGTTCGCCGTCCGCGGTCGGGATCGGACCGTACGGTGCGACGTTGGGGTGCAGGTTCCCGAGCAGACCGGGAACGACGCCGCCCACCAGGTGGTTCGCCGCCTGGTTGATCAACGATGAGACCCCGCACTCGAACAACGGGACCTCGACCCGCGCGGCCTTGCCGTCGGCCTCCCTGCGGTGGCCGAGCAGCGCGCCGAGTGCGCCAATAGCGGCGTACAGGCCCGTCACCACGTCGACGATCGGCAGCCCCACCTTCGTGGGGCCGGTCAACGCATGACCCGTCACCGACATGATCCCGGACCGCGCCTGCGCCATGGCGTCGTATCCAGGCTGGTCACCCAGCGGGCCCGCCTCCGAAGCGCCGCGGATCGAGACCCAGACCGCTTGCGAGCTCGCGTCGCGCACGACGTCCAGGCCCAGCGAAACCAATTGCGGGGGAAGGAAGTTCTCGATCACCACGTCGGCTTCGGCGGCAAGCGCCCCGACCACTTCGCGGTCGTCGTCCCGGCGCAGGTCCAAGACCATGCCACGCCGGTTCCGGTTCACCGCGAAGTAGTACGCGGCGTCGGCCCCGTGGAACGGCGGGCCCCACCGCCGGGTCTCGTCCCCTTGCGGCGACTCGACCTTGATCACGTCGGCGCCGAGGTCGGCGAGCACCGTCGCGGCCAGCGGGCCGGCCAGAATCCGGGACAGGTCCAGCACCCGGACCCCGGCCAAGGGCAGCCGCGGGTCTTGGGCATCGGTGTCCTGAGGCCACGTCATACGCACTCCTCCTCCGAAGCGCCCGCGGGCCATCGAGACTGAGCCACGCGCTCATTCATAGCTATCATGGCTAGGTTTATAGAAGCCAGATCCCGGCGCTCTTTTTTCGCGTATCCGATACGCATAAACTGCGGCGCGCCTGCCTCGCGGGAGCTGTTACTCCGTCACCCGCGCACCGCCTTGTCGTGTCAGGAGCCGTTCTGTGATTCCATCCCCTCGGCGTGAGCCCGTCAATGCCGCCGTGCGTGCCCGGCGGCACGGGCTTGCCGACTTGCTGGCCCGGTCCGCGGTGCGTACGCCGGACAAGACCGCGATCGTGTACGGCGACCTGCGCCAGTCCTACGCCGACCTGGACGCGCTGGTCTCCCGTACCGCCGCCGGCCTCGCCGCCCGCGGCGTCGCCAAGGGCGACCGGGTCGTCCTGCTCGCCCGGAACTCGCACGGGTTCACGGTCGCGTACTTCGCGCTCGCCCGCATCGGCGCGGTGTCGGTGCCGGTCAACTTCATGCTCACCGCCCCCGAGGTCGCCTACGTCCTCACCCACGCCGGCGCCTCGGGTGTCATCGCGGGCGCCGACCTGGCCGCCACCGCGGACGCCGCCCTCGCCGAAGCAGGCCTCGACCCCGCGGCGCTGAAGGTCCACGCCGTGATCGGCGACGACCGGGTCGACGGCTGGGAACCCTTCACCACCTTCGGCACCTCCGACGCGCCGTGTCCGGACGTCGACCTGGACGACGACGACCCCGTCCAGATCATGTACACCTCCGGCACCGAGTCCCGCCCCAAAGGCGCCGTCATGACCAGCCGGAACCTCCTCGCCCAGTACACCACCGCGATCGTCGACGGCGGCATGACCGCCACCGACACCGAAATCCACGCCCTGCCGCTCTACCACTGCGCGCAGCTGCACTGCTTCCTCACGCCGGACGTCTACCTCGGCGCCACGTCGATCATCCTCCCGGCACCGGACGCCGCCACGATCCTCGCGACCATCGAAGCCGAAGGCGTCACCAAGCTCTTCTGCCCGCCCACCGTCTGGATCTCCCTGCTGCGGCACCCCGACTTCGACACCCGCGACCTGTCCACCCTCCGCAAGGGCTACTACGGCGCCGCCGCCATGCCCGTCGAAGTCCTCGCCGAACTCCGCCGCCGCCTCCCCGACCTGGCCCTCTACAACTTCTACGGCCAGACCGAGATGTCGCCGGTCGCCACGATCCTCGGCCCGGAAGACCAGGAGCGCAAAGCCGGCTCCGCGGGCCGCGCCGGACTCAACGTCGAAACCCGCGTCGTCGACGACGACGACCGGCCCGTCCCGCCCGGCACCGTCGGCGAGATCGTCCACCGCGGACCCCACACCATGCTCGGCTACTGGAACGACCCCGACCGCACCAACGAAGCCTTCCGCAACCAGTGGTTCCACAGCGGCGACCTCGGCACCCTCGACACCGACGGCTACCTCACCGTCGTCGACCGCAAGAAGGACATGGTCAAAACCGGCGGCGAGAACGTCGCGGGCCGCGAAGTCGAAGAAGTCATCCACACCCACCCCGCCGTCGCCGAAGCCGCCGTCTTCGGCATCACCCACCCCTACTGGATCGAAGCCGTCACCGCCGCCGTCGTCCTCAAACCCGGCGAACAAGCCCAGCCCGACGACATCACCGCACACTGCCGCGCCCACCTCGCCGGGTTCAAAGTCCCCAAATACGTCGTCGTCACCGACACACTCCCGAAGAACCCCAGCGGCAAAATCCTCAAACGCGAACTACGCAACACCTACGCACACTTGGCCGCAAGCGACTGATCGGAAGGACGCCCTTCATGCTCGTCTACGACGTCGACTCGCACTTCGAACCCGGCCCCGGCTGGCTCGACGAGTTCCCGGCCCTGCGCGACCGGCTCCCCGCGCTGCTCCCCCAGGACGAACCCGAGTTCGCGCTGGCGACGGCCAAGCACTTCGCCTACTTCACCTCGGACGGCATCCGGCAGCTCGCGCCCGCCGGGCGGCGCATTCCCCTGGACAGCTTCGTCACTCCGGCGTTGCAGGCGATGTACCCCGAGGGCCGGGGCGCGGCCATGATGAACGGCCACTCGCAGCATGCGACCCTGGATCCCGCGGCACGAGTGAAGACGCTGGACGCGCAGGGAATCGACGTGCAGAACGTCATCACCGGAGCCGGCTACACCCTCATGTCCACGCTGAGCGACCCGCAGCTCGCGCGCGACACCGCCTGCGCGTTGAACACCCACATGGCGGACGCCCTCGCCGAGCAACAGGGCCGACTGCTCCCGGTGACGGTGACGCACTTCGACGACCTGGACTGGGTCGTCGGGGAGCTGGCGCGGATGCGTGCGCGCGGCAGCCGGTCCTTCCACGTCACCACGGAATTCAGCAACGGGATCCCGCCGTTCCACCCGGACTTCGACAAGGTCTGGGCCGCCGCGACAGACCTCGGCATGGTCGCGGTGCTGCACGTCGGTCTCATGCCTCCGCGCTACCACGCCGCCTACGCGAACACCGACGACCCGTGGCTCGTCACCCGGATGAGCACCTGCCAGTCGTTCCAGGCCGCCCAGGTCTATCTCAACGCCCTGATCTTCGGCGGCGTCTTCGAGCGGCACCCGAACCTGACCGTGCTGCTGTGCGAAACCGGCATCGACTGGCTGGAGTTCGCGGTGAACAACATGGACGGCCGGGCCACGCCGGCCTCGGCCGCGCTGCTCGGCCCGTACGAGCTGCCCCTCAAGCCGAGCGAGTACATTCGCCGGAACGTCCGCATCAGCCCGCTGCCTCAGGCGGCCCAGACACCGGTGCGGCTGTTCGAGAAGCTGCCGGAGGTCGCGGTGTTCTCGTCGGACATGCCGCATTTCGAAGGCAACATCACTCCGGTCGACTTCTGGCGCGACGAGCTTTCCAAGGTCGACGAGGCAACATGGCGCTCGTTCGTCGGCGGCAGTATGGCCGACGCCTACGCCCGCTTGGGAGATCCGATCACCCCGACCGGCTGACCTCGGATGGTCCTGGTCGGCGCCGGCAGGCGCCTACCAGGGATCCGGGTTGCTGAACAGCGGGGACATCGGCGAGCCCTTCCGGGCACGCCTCGACCGCCGAGGTCCTGAGCGACCGCCGAGCGCCTCGATCGCAGCGATGGTGCTGTCGATCACCGTGTCGTAGAGCCGGTCGAACGCCGACGGCAGCTCGTCGACGATGCCGCCGATCTTGGCGCGCTCGGCGGCATCATGATCCCCCGCCGCATCCAGCGCGGCCTGGAGCACCGTCACGGTCTCCGTCGGGGGCCTACGCACGGCCGCCATCGACGCCTGGCCGACAATCGTGGTGCCGACCAGGGCGACGGCCAGCGCCTGGTCTTCCGCGCTCAGCCGCAACGGCTCCAGCACCTTCGTCAGGATGACGAACGACGGCAGCCAGGAGGGCTGGCGGGTGGAAACGATGTACGGCAGCAGCTGAGGGTACGGCCGCAGGCTCTCCATGCTCCGGACCATCCACTCCCGCAGTTGCTCCTGCCAGGTGTCGCCGGAAAGGGTAGTGATCGAGACCTCGAGATCTTCCGTGAGGCGCTCCGCCACCGCGTGCAGGAGGTCGTCGCGGTCCGGGAAGTAGCGATAGAGGGCCATCGGGGCCGAGCCGACGGCGTCCGCTACGGATTTGATGGTCAGCGATGCCTGAGCGTCCGCACGCACCAGCCCGGCTGCGGCCTCGACGATCAGCTCACGCGACAGCCGCCGGGGCCTGCCACGCCCACGGCGAGGAATGCCGTCAGATTGCTGCGTCATCGGACCTGTCCCCTCGGCCATGCCCTGATCAGGCAATACGTGCTCGTCCAGCATATGCGCCCGGTTTCATCGGCCGGCCTGCCACGACGGCATCAACGTTGCCGACGACACAGGGATCTGCACGTGCGTGACATCGCCGTGGCCTGTCAGGTTCCAGTAAGCATGCTGGGTCGGGTTGACGACCGTCGTGCGGTCGGTCGAGGCCCGGTAGTCGACACTGAAGCCGCCCAGCCGGTCGATGCTGTAGGTGACTTCCATGTCGAGCGTCTTCCGCAGCGGCGCGAGGCGATTCGCCACGGCAACGAGGGCTCCCCGGGGCGTATCCCGGGGAGCCCTCGCCGTGCGTGCTGCGGGTCCTGTCCGCACGTCAGAAGATCCTGACCGCCGGCCCGCCCATCGCGGCCACGAGCAGGGCCACGAGGGGAACGACGGCCACCAGGGTCCGCCGGACGTTGCGTGCGGTGAGGGAGAATCCCCAGTCGACCTGGAAATTCACCCGAAGGCCCTTCTTGTTCGTCTTGTTCGTCTTGTTCGCCGGATTCTTCGCCATGACACCTCCTCGGAGTCTCGTCGGGGGCACTGCTTCCACCCTTGACGTTAGGCCGCGGGAATAGCCCGAGACAGAGATAGTCGGGCCGGAGAATGCGCAGGGTCGCCGGCTGCCGAATGGCGAACTCCGGCACCGGGAAACGGACGTTCGTCGACCTTGAGAGCCGCGTGATACTGCGGAACGTACGGTTCAGACCGCCAATACCCGGACCGGGAACATCTCCCCGGGGCCCGGCTCCGCGGCGCCGGGCAACCCGACCGGGACACCGCCGCTCTCCACCCAAGCGTGGAAGCGGTACGGGTCGGTGAACGCCCCCAGGCACCAGTCGAGCCGCCGCCGCCGCACCGCGGCCAGCAGCACCGCGGCCAACGACGCCTCCAGGCACGCGGCCCGGCCCGGGAACCTCCGTGCCGCGCTCTGGACCGCGGCCAGCAAGTGCTCGGCGCGGCACACCGGTTCGGCGGTACGGCACCAGCGTCCGCGCGTGGCGCGCACGACCCGGAGCTGCGCCGCGAACGGCAGCCTGACCAGCAGCACCGCCCCGAGCAGGGCGACGGCGGCCGCGGCCACCATCAGGCGGCCGGGCCCGCGCGGTGCGGCGGCGCGTTCTCCGGACACGGACACGGCCGCGGGCGCGGGCGCGGGCGCGGGCGCGGGCGCGATCGGCGGCATCGACGGTTCCGGAGTCTGAGCCGGTGCCGACACCGAGGTCGGCGTCGAGGTCCGCACCGATACCGATATCCGAGCCGGCGCCGCCGCCCGCGCACCGCGTGCCGCCGAGGCGGCTCCCGCCGCGGACACCAGCCCCCGCCCGGTGAGTTCCGCGTGCAAGGCCAGGGCGTCCGCGGCCACCCGCTCGCGCGGGACGCCGGGCGCCGCCGCCGCGACCGCCGCGATGCTGTCGTCCAGACCGCGGCCCGCCGCCCACTGCGCCCAGAACGCCGCACCTCCGGCGTTGAGCACGGACCACTGCCCCGACGAGGCGTCGAGGATCACCAGTCCGCCGTCGGCACCTTCTTGGTAGTGCACATGGCCGGGAATCCGCACTGCGCCTCCTCGATGTCCTGCCCGGGGGTATCCCGCTCGATGTCCCGCAGCCACACCTCGGCGGCCACCACCTGCCGGACCGCACCCAGCGGTGCCGCGAGCCCGGCGGCCATCCGCTCGATGCCGCGCAGCACCGCACATGGTTCCACCACGCCGAGGTCCGCCAGCCGCGAGTCCTCGAAGAGCCGGCGCAACGCGGGCGCGGCCAGCCGGACTCCCAGGTACTCCTCGCGCGTGTAGTCGCCCTTCGCCCGGGGGGCGAACACCTCGTCCGGCACCATGCCGCGCAGTGCCGCCGCGAGCAGCGGTTTGGCCGCGTGCGGGTCGGCCCGGTGCGCGGGCCGTACGCGCAGCGCGGCGCGCAGCACGGTGTCGTCCAGGTAGGGCGCGTGTACGTCCACGCCCGCGGCGCCGCCGAGTTCGCGCAGGTGGCGCTGGGTCTCCGCGGACTGCCGCAGCTCGGCGGCGGTGGCCGCGTCGGCGGGGCCCCACCCTTCCGGCACGGCGGCGGCGGTGCGCGGATCGCCGATCACGTCGGCCAACTCCGCGCGGAGCGGCGGCGTGAGCCAGCCCGCGGCCTCACGCGACCACGGCCACCAGGCGATACCGTCCGCCCAGGTCCCGGCCCGACCCGTCGCGGCGGCTCCGCCCAGCGTCGTGTGCCGCAGCTCGTGCGCCAACTCGGCGAGCGCCGTGCGCGCGTCCGTCCTCGCGGTACGCCGGGCCCGACCGGCGAGGGTGAGCGCCGAGGTGTCGTGGCGCCGGGCCTGGGCGAGGCAGTGCCGGGCGAACGTCCGCGGTGGCCCGGACCGGGACAGGTCCGCGAGATAGGCGGGGGAAACACCCGCCACGGCGTCGCCGCCCTCTCCGGTGAGGTGGACGCCGTCGCGGACTGTCGCGCGCAGGCGCAGCAGCGAGCGGTGCGCGGCGAGGCGGCCCGCGTCCGGGCCGTGGTCGCCGAGTCCCGCGGCAGCGCGTCCCGTTGCCGTCCCCGACGGGTCCGCCGTCTCGCGCGGAGCCGTCACCGGGGACACTCCGGCGTACGGCAGGCTCCCGGCCGCACCCGCGACGACGGTGAGCGCCAGCCGCCCGTCGAGGGCGGCGAGGCGTTCGGCGTCGGCCAAGTCGCCTGCCGGGGCGTGCGGGTGGTGGTAGGCGATCGCGCGCACGGGGCGGCCGCCGGGCTGCCGGGCCGCCAGGAAGGCGAGGGAGGTGGAGTCGAGTCCGCCGCTGAGGTCCGTGCCGGTCTCGGTGCCGATGCCGCACCGGGCGGCCACCGCGGTGTCGAGGGCCTCGCGCAGCTCGGCCGCCCCCGAGGCGAAGTCCGCGAACCCCGCCGAGCCCGCGGAATCCGGGGGGCTGAGCGGGAGTCCGTCCCCGATATCGGCCAGCGGCCGGACGTCGCGGTAGGCGGAGCGTGTGCCGCGGACCGGTAGTAATTGCGGGCAGACCAGGGACGCGGCGAGCGCGACGGGGTCGGGCAGGCGCCCTTGCAGCCGGGCCAGCAGTCCGGCGTGCGTGCCGATCAGTGTGTGCCCGTCCGCGACGGAGATATGGAAGGCGAACTGCCCGGCCATATCGCCGCGTACGACCGGCGTCCCCATCCCGGCGCCGGTCCCGCTCCCGCTCCCGACGAGCACGGTCGCGTACGTCCCCGCCCATGGGTAGCGGGCCTCGCGCTCGGCCGCCCGGTCGACTGCGGTGCGGAAGTCCCGGGAGATCCGTTCAGGAGATTCCAGGCAGTGCCCGAGCACCAGCAGGCGCCGGCCCGCGTGCGCGGCAGTGCGTACATGCCCCGGCCGCCAGTTCCCGTAGCGGCGCAGCCACGGCAGGTCGGGCCATACCGGCATGCCGGGCAACACCGGGGCGGGGCCCACGCCTCCGGGCAGCAGCACGATCACCCCGGGCGGCCCCGCGTCCGCGGCGGTGCCCGGCGCGTTCACCCGTAGTAGTACTGGGAATTGGCGTCGGCTTTGCCGCTCGACGAACTCCCTTTCGTGAGATCGCGGACATGTCCGATCTCGACGAAAAGCGGCGGCGTATACGCGGCGGCGGATTCCCCGCCGTCCGCGACGGAATCGGTGCGCAGGGCTGCCTCCGTCGGCGTCGCGGTGCCGGCGGATGGCGCCCGGGCCGGGTCCTGGGCAGTCCACATGCGTCGACGATAACAACTGGCGGAACGTGCCCGGAAGTTCCCGCGCAGTTTCGTGCGAAGCAATTTCCGCGGCCCGGCGCGACGGTGAAAAGCGTACGGAAAAACCCTGTGACAATACGCCGATACTGCGAATCGCAGTGTCGGCACCTCCGGTTCTCAGGGTGCCTGAGCGGTGAACCAGGCGCCCTGGATGCCCATGATCAGTGCGCCGCGCGCCGAGGGTTCGACGAGCCCGGACACCGCGACGGAGAACTTGTCGTGCCCGGTGGCCGCCCGCATCGCGCGGTTGCGGACCGCGCGTTCCAGGTCGCCGAGGACCAGGTCGCCGGCCTTGGCGAAGCCGCCGCCGATGACCACCTTCGTCGGGTTCAGGACGTTGCAGACGTTCCCCAGCGTGTCGCCGAGCATCACCGCCGCCTCGTGCAGGACCCGCAGGCAGACCAGATTGTTCGCGGTCGCCAGGGCGATCAGTTCGGCGAGCGTGTTCGGCTGCTGGATGGTGGGCAGGCCGGTAAGCGCCGCGCGCGCTTTGCGGACCAGCGCATTGGCCCCGATCACGGTCTCCAGGCAGCCGCGTCCGCCGCATTGGCAGTACTCGCCGCGGGGTTCCACGAACGTGTGGCCGATCTCGCCGGCCGCGCCGCGCTCGCCGCGGATCACCTGGTTGCCGACCACGAGGCCGGCGCCGACGCCGGTGGACACCTTCACGTACAGCAGGCTCTCGCCCTCGTGCCCGCCTTCGACGGACTCGGCCAGGGCGGCCAGCGTCGAGTCGTTGTCCAGCTTGACCTGGTGGCGGGCCCGCAAGGAGTCCGCCGAGGCGTCCGCGCGCAGCTTGGCCTGCAACTGCGCGGCCGGGTCGTCCCTTTCGGTCCACGGCGGCACGGCGGGCGGTGTCAACCTCCCGGTGGTCGGGTCGACCACGCCGGTGACGCCGAGGCCGACGGTGACAATGTCGTCCTCGTCCAAGCCGAGTTGATCGATCGCGGCACGGATGTTCTTGCGTACCTCCGCGGTCCAGGTGGCCACGCCGTCCCGGGCGCCCCGGGTGCCGGGCACGAACACCGTCTCGGCGTCCGGCTGGTGGATCGGCCGTGCCGCGACGGTATGCGACTGGAAGCCCAGCTCGACGCCCACCGCCACCCCGGGCACCGCCGCGAGCGCGACCCGCACGTCGCGGCCCTGGGTCCGGCGGGTCACCAGGCCCAGGCCTTCGAGTTCGGCGAATATCGGACCGGCGTTGGTGGGCGACATGTGCGTGAACTCGGCGACTTCGCGCTGGTTGCCGTTCTTGATCATCAAGGTCCGCAGCAGCTTCTGCCGACTGGTCGGCTCTTGGCCCTCCGGGACGACAAGCAACTCGTACAGATCAGGCACCAGACCCCCCGATGTTCGGCGACGCTGCGATCCGTACGGATCCCGTCCCTGCGACCAGGTTATTGCTTCGATCCGAACGGTGGAGAGGTTGCACGGAGTTCCCGATCCGGCGATTGCGCGCAACCTCGTCCCCGCGGCCTGCCCGCTCCTGGTGAGCGTTCTCGGGGGCACGTCCGCCTGCGGGCCTCCGTCGTCGGACGCGTACGGCCGACTGGCCGTGACTGGCCTGGAAGAGCCTGGCCGCCGCCGACGGGCCGGACGCGCCGCCGTCCGACCTCCAGGAGCGCGCCCAGCGCATGCGTGGGCGCCCCGACGACGGTGATGCCGACGACGCGGCCGCAGCCATGACGCTGGTGAACCGGGGCCCTTCGCCGTTCTACGGTGTGGGCTCGCCAGGGAAGTCGGTGATGTGGGCGATGGACGGGTGAGGCGTCCAGCCCGTGGCTGCGCTTCGGGGGTACCAGCGTTCCGACCATGCGCCGGTGAAGCGGCGGCCCGGCGGGTCGGCACGTACCGAGAAATCGCCCCAGGGGACGTTGCCGCAGTAGTAGTTGGCGCCGAGGATGTCGGCGGCTCCGTAGCGGACGAGGCCTGCTTCGTCCTTGAGGTATGTACCGAGGTGCAAGTACGTGCGGTCGAGCCAGCGGCCGGCGCCCAGCCAGCTGCCGCTGCTCAGGGTGGCGCGGACGCCGAATCCGGGTGTGCCGTGGTCGGTCCTGACCGCGTACTCGTTCATGGCCGGGCCCGCGCGCTCGATATGGCGCGCCAGCGGCTGGTAATGGGGGGTGACTCCGCCGGGGACGTGGACCCATCGTTCGTGCGCGTCGCCGGCGAGTGTCATCTCGGTTGGTACGTCGGGCCCGGGGGCGGGCTGGGGGCCGGGTTCGGTGCCTGGGGCAGCGCCGGGGGCGGTGCGGACGCGCAGGTGCAGGAACGCGCCGGCCTGCTCGCCGTTGCCGGTGATCGCAGCGGCATGTGCGATCAGCTCCTCCTCGCTGCCTCCTCGTTGGAACGCCTCGCCGAAGTACCGGTACGGCCCGGACGCGCCCACGCTCGGGCCGGTCCTGGTGATGGCCACCATCGGCGTCGGCGCGGCCATCAGCGCCGGATCGTCGCTCAGCTTCCTCGGCCTCGGACCGCAGCCTCCGGCCGCCGAATGGGGCGCGATGCTGTCCGCCAGCCGCTCGTACTACTCCGTCGCGTGGTGGCCTGCGGTATTCCCCGGACTCGCCATCACCGCCACCGTCCTCGCGGTGACCGTCACCGGCCAGTACCTGCAACTCCGCGTCGAAGGGCGGACCCCGCAATGACCACCAGCCATTCCCCGGTACCGGATTTCCCGGCGGCGCGGCACGCCACCGAACCCGCTCCGGCGGGCGGGGCCTCCTCCGGGGACGCCGAGCCCGCACCGCTGATCGACGTCCGCAACCTCACCGTCGCGTTCGGCAGCACCCGCAAACCCGTCGAGGCGGTCCGCGGCATTTCGCTGACCGTGCCCCCCGGCGGGTCCGTCGCCTTGGTCGGCGAGTCCGGGTCGGGCAAGAGCGTCACCGTACGCAGCCTGGTCGGTCTGCCGGGTCGCGGCGCCCGGGTGGCCGCGGACCGCCTTGCCGTCGACGGGTACGACGTGCGCGGCTGGACCGAGCGGCGCTGGCGGCAACTGCGCGGCCGACGCATCGGTTTCGTCCTCCAGGACGCCCTGGTGTCGCTCGACCCGGCGCGTACCGTCCGCGCGGAGATCGCCGAGAGCCTGCGCGCGCACCGCGTCGTGCCGCGCGCACGCGAAGCCGGGCGGGTGGTGGAACTGCTGCGCGACGTCGGCGTTCCCCAGCCCGAAGCGCGCGCCGCGCAGTATCCGCACCAGCTGTCCGGCGGGCTGCGGCAGCGCGCGCTGATCGCGTCCGCCCTGGCCGCGGACCCGGCGCTGCTGATCGCCGATGAGCCCACCACAGCCCTCGACGTCACCGTGCAGGCGCAGATCCTCGACCTTCTCGCGCGGCGCCGCGCGGCCGGCACGGCGCTGCTGCTCATCAGCCACGACCTGGCCGTCGTCGCGCAGGTCGCCGACCACGTCTTGGTCATGAAAGACGGCGAGGTCGTCGAGTCGGGCCCCACGCGCCGCGTCCTCTCCGACCCCCAACACGCTTATACCAAAAGGCTGTTGGCAGCAGTTCCGGTCGCCCACGCGCGCGGCACGCGACTGTCCCCGCCGGAGGAAGCCCCTTCGGTCGAGAGTACCGCGACGGCCGTGTCGGCCGGAGGTGGCCGTCCCGCGGCGGAGGTTCCGCGCGCCGCGGCCGGGGCCGTCGTGCTGCGCGCCGACGGCCTGGTCAAAACGTTCCGGCTGCCCGGCGGCCACGGCGTGCTCCGCGCCGTCGACGGTGTGTCGTTGACGCTGCGCGCCGGACGGACGCTCGGCATCGTCGGCGAGTCGGGGTCCGGCAAAACCACCGCCGCACGGATCCTGCTCGGTCTCGAACAACCCGACTCCGGCTCCGTCGAGATCGACGGCGTGCGGTGGACGGACGCCGACGAGCGCACCCGCCGCACGCTGCGCCGCCGCATTCCGGTGATCTACCAGGATCCGCTCGGCTCGTTCGACCCGCGGTACCCCGTCGGCCGCATCATCGCCGAACCGCTGGCGGTCACCGGCATCTCGCGCGCCGCACGCAAGGCCCGGGTTCGCGAGTTGCTCGACCAGGTCGGGCTGCGCCGGAACCTGGTGGACCGGAGGCCCTGGGAGCTGTCCGGCGGGCAGCGCCAGCGCGTCGCCATCGCCCGTGCCCTGGCGCCGCGGCCTCGCGTCATCGTCTGCGACGAGCCGGTATCCGCGCTCGACGTGTCCATCCAGGCCCAAGTTCTCGATCTGCTCGCCGATCTCCAGGTCGAACTGGGCGTCGCCTACGTGTTCATCTCGCACCACCTCGGCGTGATCTACCACGTCAGCGACGAGGTCGCGGTGATGAAGGACGGCGCGGTCGTCGAGTCCGGCGACGTCGAGCGCCTGTTCGCGGCGCCGCAGCACCCGTACACCCGGACCCTGCTCGCCGCCGTGCCGACCCTCGACGGCGCCGCGCTCCGCCCCCGCGACCGGACGGCGGCGGGACCGAAGCCTGCGCAAATCTGAGCAGTACCGCCATGAGCCGCATCCCCCCATCGCCGTCCTCGACCTGTCGTCGGGGCGCTCATGGTCCAACCGGCTGTATGAGCCGGCCTCCCGGCACACGGGATCCTGCGCGGGCGGCGGTCGGTTGGCGGGCAGGGCGTGGGTGCCGGGTATTACGTCCGCCCAGGTCAGGAGGCATGTCGGTATTCGTGGAGGGTTCCGCCGAGTCGGTCGTGTCGGCGTATGCCGAGGTGCGCGATGCGTTCGAGGGCGGTGGTCGGATACGGCAGCGCGCCGCCGGGCGGGATGGCGTCTGATCACGGCGGTTCCTCGAACCCACGGAGACGAGCCGCGCATCCTGGCAGCTCCGGCCCGCCGCCCGCCCCAGGGGCCGATCGCCCCGCGCGTCGCTCAGAGTTCGACGACGATCTTGCCGTGCACATGTCGGTCGGCCTGCTCGGTGACGGCCTCGCGCAGTCGTTCGACGGGGAAGGTGCCTGCGATCGGCACGGTGATCTTCCCGGTCGCGACGGCCTCGGCCACTCGGTCCAGATCCTCCGGGCTCGCGTCATATCCTCCGGCGGCGCGGGCGCCGCCGGGCGGGGTGGGACCGGCCGCGATGGCGGAGATGCGCTCGGGGGCGACGCCGAGCTCGAGCGCGGCCTCGACGGTCTCGGTGCCGTAGAGGTCGGTCGCCGCCGTGACGCCATCCGGGGCCATCGCGCGCACCCGGTCGACCAGGCCGGGCCCGTAGGTCACCGGTTCCACGCCGAGTTTCCGCAGGAAATCGAAGGTGCCTTCCGACGCCGTGCCGATCACCCGGGCCCCGGCGAGCCGGGCGAGTTGGACGACGAAGACGCCGACGCCGCCGGCCGCCCCGCCGACGAGAAGCGTGTCGCCTTCCTTCAACCCGATGGCCGCGAGGGCGGCGGCGGCCGTCAGCCCGGCCACGCCGAGCGTCGCGGCGACCGTGTCGTCCACGCCGTCCGGCGTGTGCCGCACGCTGTCGGGCGTGACGAGCCCGACGACGGCCAGGTCGGCGGCGGCCCGGCCGGTCGCCACGCCGAACACGCGGTCGCCGACGACGAAGTCGGTGACGCCGTCGCCGACCTCGTCGACCGTCCCCGCAAAGTCGCCGGCGAAGCCGGACGGCAGAGTGAGGCCGAACTGCCGGGCCAGGTCGGGCCTGGCCGCGAGGGCCCAGTCCATCGGGTTGAGCCCGAAGGCGGCGACCCGAACACGCACCTGCCCAGCACGCGCGTGCGGCTCCGGCACCTCACGCAGGTCCAAGACCTCGGGTCCTCCGAACGTGTCGTACATGACCGCACGGCTCATGGCACACCTCCACAGTGACGAGGTCTCCCGACACCGGCCCCTGACGGGACCCGGCGATGAGACCCAGTGATGAGACTTAGTCCCATCACTGTACCCCAGTGACGGGACCAAGTCCCGTAAGCTGGTCTCATGCCACGCTGGGAACCGAACGCCGCCGACCGACTCGCCGACGCCGCCCTCGACCTGTTCGCCGAACGCGGATACGAGGACACGACCGTCCTCGACATCGCGCGCCGCGCCGGACTCGGCAAGAGCACGTTCTTCCGGCACTTCCAGGACAAGCGCGAAGTACTCTTCCGCGCCGACGGGATCACCACCCCCGTGGTCGACGCCGTCGCGACCGCCCCCGCCGGCGCCGGCCCCTTCGACGCGCTCGCCCTCGGCCTCGACGCACTCGGCCGGGAGGTCTTCACCCCGGAGCGGCGCCCCTTCGCCATCCGGCGCGGCGCGGTCGTCGACGCCCACCCCGAACTCCGCGAGCGCGAGGCCCTCAAAATGCTCGGCTTCACCACCGCGATAGCCGACGCCGTCGCGGCCCGCGGCGCCCCCGCCCTCACCGCGCGCGTCACCGCCGAACTCGGCGCGATCGCGGTGCGTATGGCCTACGAACGCTGGATCCTCCCGGACACCGCCGACGACTTCGGCCCGCTCGCGCGCCGCGCACTGGCCGACGTCCGCGCCGCCGCGGCCGGCTGACCACGACCCGACCGACCACACCGGCGTTCGGTGCCCGGTCCTCGGTCCTCGGTCCTCGGCGCGACGGGACCGTCCCGGGTCGGTCGGCGCGAACACGCCGAATTTCCGCCGCGAAGTCTGCCGGAAACAGGCAGTGTTCCCCAGCCGATCGGTCGCGAGACTGGCCGGGCGAGGCAGCGCGCGATCCGAGGGAGGCCTATGACGCCACGCGACCCGAGGACTCCCCGGCGCTTCGGCAGCGTGCGCGGCATGCTCGTCGCGTGGCTCGTATGTCTGCCAGTCGCGTTCCTGTTCACGCAGCTCACCCGGGACGTGCCGGTGCGCAGCGCGATGGCCGCCGGCGCCGCGCTCGACCGCTACGGCGAGCGCGGCACGGTCACCGTGACCCATGACAAGGTCGTCCGGCAGAAAAGCGGTAGCACGCGGCACTGCTTCGGGGAGTTCCGGCCGCGCGACGGCGGCCCGGTGGTGACCGGCGTCCGCGTCCGCCTGAACGGCCGGTGCACGCCGGGCCGCGAGGTGGACGTGCGCTTCCTGCCGAAGCACACGAACACGTGGCTCATCCCCACCCGGCAGGACACCGCCTATGCCGGCACCGGGGCCGGGGAAGCTATCGCCATCACCCTCTTCATGGGTCTGTTCTGTCTACTGATCGGCGGCCCGTTCGTGGTGTGCGCGGCGGCGTTCCCGGCTCTCGTGGCGACCACCCTCGCGCGACGGGCTCGCTCGGCGCGGGCGGCACCGCCCCCTTGAGGAAGTCGATCAGCCTCTCTCTCGCGCATCGGTTCGGCAGGTCGACGCCAGAGCCGTCGGGCTGTCTCTCCGGTCCGCTTCCAGTCGGCTCGCGCAAAGGTTCCGTGACGAGCGGCGGCGATCCCGTCGTACGGGTCGAGCCGTGTCGGCGGGAGGTAATGCGCCCCGACGTGATCACGAGGGCCCGGCGGTGCCCTTGAAGGTGGCGACCGGCTGTGCGTGACTGGGAGGAGCAACAGCGGCCTGGCCGACAACGAGGTGACCCGCATGGGATTCATCGGCACAGTGGGGCTGGTGCTCCACCCCGAGCGCACCTGCGCGCCCACCGTGGAGGCCGTGGTCAGGTGGAGCAGGGCCCGGGGGACGAAGGTCCTGGGGCTGGCGGCGGAGGTGGCCCGGATCGGCTGCGAAGCCATTCCCGTCGAGGCCGAGGAGATGGCCGCGAGCGCCGACCTGATGATCAGCCTCGGCGGGGACGGCACCATGCTGCGCACCATGCGACTCGCGACCGAGGGCCACGCACCGGTCCTGGGCGTCAACGTCGGACGCCTGGGCTTCCTTGCCGAGGTCGACATACCGGAACTGCCGGCCGCGCTGGACGCCATCGACGCCCAACGCTTCACGGTGGAGGTCCGCTCCGGCGTCCGCGCCCGCTTTGGCTCCGCCGAGGAAACGGCACTCAACGACGTCGTGCTCCTGCGCAGTCCGGGACACAAGTCCGCGGCGGTCGCCGTTCGGGTCCAGAGCCAGCCCTTCGTGGCCTACACCGCCGACGCGGTCGTCGTCGCCACGCCGACCGGCTCCACCGCATACAGCTTCTCCGCCGGCGGCCCGATCGTCTCCCCGAACGCGGAGGGGCTGCTGATCACCCCCGTGGCTCCGCACGCCACCTTCAACCGCTCCGTCTTCCTCTCCAGCAGCGAGCAGCTCGAGCTGGAAGTCCTGCCGCACAGCGGCGACCTCGCCATCGAGGCCGACGGCCTCCTGGTCGGCCACGTCGCACCGGGCGACACCGTGCACGTGACCATGCTGCCCGCCGCCGCACGCGTCGTCCGACTCGGCCACACCACGTTCTACCAGCGGGCCCAGCGCAAACTCCGGCTCACCGGCTCGGCGGAACACAGCTGACCTTCCCGTCGCACGTGGGCCGCGGCAGGCGGGGGTCCTCGCCCACCGGGCTCGCCCCTGCCTCGCCTACCACGTCACCGAAGCGGCAGACGGCGGGTGGACCCTGATGGCGGCCTCGATCCGCTACCTCGACAGCACGGTCAAGCAGAACGGCACGTGGATCTTCGCCGAGCGGCAGCTGAGGGTCGACTGGACCGAGACCCGCCCCAACCATCCCTGACCAAGGCGCCCGAGTGCGCCGCGGGCGGGCTGCCGCTCGCTTGATCGAGGGATCTGCCGGCGGGCCCAGGCCTCCTCGAGGCTTCGACGTAATCGAGCACGTCCGATTTGTGGCTCCGCGAGGCCGACGTCGGGGACGTCGAAGCCTTCGCATCGCGCCACGATGCGGGACGGGCGGCGGCACAAAGGACGCGAAGCCGTCGCCCACTACCGAACCTCGCCTCGCTTATCGATATTCGATAGATTACCATCGTCATTCGATGGGAGGATCGGCCATGGGGAAGCTTACGGTGCGCGCGCTCCACGCCGTGCTCGCAGTGGTGCTCACCGGAAGCGTGCTCGTCCAGGTCTTGATGCTGTGGGTGTTGGTCGGTGGGAAGGATCAGGAGGACGGCTCGCTCCCGCTGACCCCGCTGCGCCTGATCACGATCCTGGGCATCGGCACGGCCCAGGTCGCCATGGGCTGCATCTGGCGGCTCGTGACGATGGTGCGACGCGGAACCGTGTTCTCCCACGCCGCCTTCCGTTACGTGGACGGCATCATCGGGGCCGTCGTCGCGGCCGCGCTCGTGTGGTTCGCGGCAACTGCGGTGAACGCGCCCGGCCAGCGGGATGACCCGGGCGTCACCGGCATCATGGCCGGGATCGGTGTGGCCATTCTGGGCGTCGCGCTCATCGTGCTCGTCCTGCGCACGCTGCTCGCCCAAGCCGTCGCCCGCGACGTCGAAGCAGCCCGGATGCGGGCCGAATTGGACGAGGTCATCTGATGCCGATCGCCGTCGACATCGACGTGATGCTCGCCAAGCGGAAGATGTCCGTGGGCGAACTCGCGGACCGCGTAGGGATCACGCCCGCCAACCTCGCGGTACTCAAGAACGGCCGCGCCAAGGCCGTGCGCTTCACCACGCTCGCCGCGCTGTGCGAGGCACTCGACTGCCAACCAGGCGACCTGCTTCGCTGGGAGCCCGAGGACACCGCGGCTGAATAAACCGCGCGTCATCGCCGATCCGGCCGCGGCGGCAGCCGCGGACTTCGACGGCGGGCATGGGACCTCGCCCCGCCATGGCACCCGCAGCGCGGCGCCGTCGTCGGTCTCACGGACATCGCCCTGCACGTCGGCGAAATCTCGCGCGAGGCCATCGCGTTCGCGGACGCCGTGCCCTGGCACAGTCAGTCGACGGAGCGGGAGGCCCGTACGGTTCGTCGAACCGGGAGCCGGACGCCATCAAGGCGGCGCGCGAACAACCGGCGATCCGGCGGGGTTGCGCAGCAGATCGGGTCGGATCAGCGGGTCGGCGACACAGCGTTCGGCCGCGACGAGCAGAGCGGCGAAGCCGACTCCGGCGGGGTCCGCCGAGGGTGACGGGGCAATCCAGTCAAAGCGGTGCGAAGTTGTAGCGGGGCCGCGGACGCCGTCCGTCAGTCGGGCTGTTCCAGCGCGGTTCGAGCCCACCGATTCGGACATGGGTGGATGGCGTGGGTGGACGGGATCAGCGGACCTCGGCCGCGTCGATCCGCCGCCGTTCGAAGACCAGCCGGACGGCCGCCGATCCCTCGCCGACGGCGGCGGCGACACGCTTCACGCTCCCGCTGCGGGCGTCCCCGACGCAGAACACGCCGGGCACGCTGGTTTCGAAGGACAGGGGGGCGCGATCGCCTGTCCACGCCTCCCCCAGGTCGTGCCCGGTGAGCAGGAACCCCGCACGGTCCGTGGCCAATTCGTCGACGAGCCAGGCAGTGCACGGCGTCGCGCCGATGAAGACGAAGACCGCGGCGATATCCAGCACGCGGTTCCGTGCCGTCGCCCGGTCGACAACCTCCAGGCCGGTAATCGAGGCGTCCGCTTCCAAGGCGACCGCCTCGGTTCGCAGATGCACCCGGATGCGCGGGTTCGCCGTGATCGCGTCGATCAGGTACCGGGACATCGAGTGCGCCAAGTCGGAGCCGCGCACCAGCAGGTGGACGGGTTCCGACGTCCGTGCCAGGAACATCGCGGCCTGCCCGGCGGAGTTCGCCCCGCCGATGACGGCGACCGGGCGCCCCGCGGCGTGCTGGGCCTCGGCCACCGTCGCGGCGTAGTGGACGCCGTTGCCTTCCCAGGGTCCGGTCCCGATCACCGGCAGGCGCCGATACTCGGCACCGGTGGCGATGATGACGTCACGGGCCTTGAACACCCGCCCGTCGTCCAGCGTGACGCAGTGCCTGCCCGCGCGGGTCCCGAAGGCGACCGCCCGGGCATTCCGGTGCAGCCGCACGCCGAACTTCGCCGCCTGCACGGCACCACGAGCGGCCAGCTCCGCGCCGGAGAGGCCGGCCGGGAATCCGAGGTAGTTCTCGATCCGGGACGACGTGCCGGCTTGACCGCCGAAGGAAGCCGAGTCCAGGAGAACCGTCCCCAGCCCTTCTGATGCTCCGTACACCGCCGCCGCCAAGCCGCCGGGTCCGCCGCCGACGACCAGCAGATCACACACCTCGCCGTCGCCCTCGTCCGCGTCGGCGGGGGGCTCGCCGAACTCAGCCGCGAGGTCGGCCGGCTGCGGGTTGCGCAGCATCGGCCGCCCGGGAACGAGGACGATGGGCAAGTCCGCCACCGGCACGTGGAGCTCCCGCAGAAGGGCTTCAGCGTCCGAGTGGTCTTCCAGGTCCAGCCAGGTCACCCCGGTCCGGTTGAGCGAGAACGCCTGCAGCAACGTGCGACAGCGCTCGTCGTACCGCGAGCCGATGACCGTAACGCCGGCACCCTTGCGCACCAGGTTCGCTCGTCGTTCCAGAAAGGTACGCAGGATGTAGTCGCTCAACGCCGCGTCCTGGGCGACGAGGGTCTGGATGCGGTCCACCGGCACCCGCAGGATCCGCCCGGCGACCCGCATGACCCCGGAGAAGCGGGCGCGCTCCCCGGTGAGCATGCCGATCTCGCCCAGGAACTCCGCGGGGCCGTACGAGGCCACCACCCGCTCGTCACCTGCGCCGAGCCGCTCGACGACGTCCGCGCTGCCGTCGAGGACGACGAAGAAGTCGTACGACGCATCCCCCGCCGCGAACAGCGTCTCCCCCGCCGCCGCGGGGCGCCGCTCCCCCAGGGCCGCGAGGGTGTCGAGCTGATCGCCGGTCAAGGGAGCGACCGGGGTCCAGGCCGGATTCTCGTCGGGCACAACGTCCATCTTGCCGCCCTTCCGCCGGGAACGCCCTGCGACCGCTATCCGTCTCCGGCCGCGGTGCCGAGGGCACCCGGCCAACGCCCCTGCGGCCATCGGCCCGCGTGACCTGCACCAATGGATCCGGCCGCGGGGTGCATCGGCTCCTTGGCATCACCCTTGGCCTGCTCCGGTCGCGGGGGGGGGGGGGGGCGGCACAGGGCCGTCCAACCCCCCGACCGCGCCGGGCTCCGACGAGGGCGGCGGCCGCCCCCCCCCGGGAAGCGCCCGGGGGGGGTGTGGTGGGTTATCCCGGAGGGG
>NZ_JBMULZ010000017.1:0-166319 GCF_049534875.1 Uniformispora flossi | reverse complement strand
GGGCCGGATCCTCACAGGCCGGTCCACCGCCGCGACGTCGCGGTCAGCCGAGTTGGCCGCGGACCGCGCCGCCCGGGAACTCGCCGGTGTGGATGTTGGTGTAGAAGCCGGACGGGTTCGCGGTCAGCGCACTCACGACCTCGGGCTTGATGTTCTCGGCCGTCCCGGCCAAGCCGGTGATCGACTGGGGCAGGCCCTTGTCGGCGGCGAAGAGCATGGCGACGACATCGCCGTTCGTGCCGACCGGCGCCTGGTGCACGTGGCCGAGGGTCGGCGGCGCGACGTTCTTCCAACGGAACGCGTAGTCGACGCAGTTGCCCCACGGGCGGATCGACGTCACCGCGCTGCCGTCCCGGTCGTTGACCGGCTTGTTCTCCTTGTTCGGAACCTCCTGCGCCCCGGTCGCGTTCGCGGTGACGGTGTTGTCGGGCTTTCCGGTCTTCAGGACGGAGTTCAGGTCGAACGGCTGGTCGAGCTTGGCCAGTTGGCCACGGACCGCGCCGCCGGGGAACTCGCCGGTGTGGATGTTGAAATACCAGTTCCCGGGGTTGTTCTTGATGCGGTCGAGCAGTCCTTGGTCGGCCACCGCGACACTCCCCGTCGCCGCGTGTGAGGTGTCGGGCAGCGGTGCGGCGAAGAACGGCACGACCACCGCACCGTTCGCGCCCTGCTTCCCTTGGTGGATGTGCGCGGCGGTCGGGGCCGCCATGCCTTCCCAAGTAATTGCGAAGGCCACCTGGTTGCCCTTGATGCGGACGTACGCCGTGCCCTTCGCGTCCTTGTCGCCGACCGCTTTGCCGTCGTTGCCCGGCACTTCCTCGGCCCCGGAGAGGTGGGCCACGAAGAACGCCTCGTCCCCGCTCACCGGCTCCTCCGCTCCGGAGTTCCTGGCCTGGTCGGCAGGCGCCTGGCCGGCGTCATGACCGCCGTGGTCCATCGACGGGGCACTGGTGCCCGGGGTGTTGGCGGCGACGGGGGCATTCTGCGGGGCCGTGCCCGACGACTTCCCGTCGCCCGACGACCCACATGCGGTCAAACCGGCCATCAGGGTCGCGGTGAGGGCGATTGCGGGCAGGGTGAACCTACGTTTGGCCATGAGGGGGCTCCCGAGTCGAGGGCGCCGCGTCGGCGGCGCGTTGTCGCCTCCCCGTACGGACCGCTCCCGTGCGAGGGTTCAACGACCGCGAAATTTCTTCCGTAGGCTTCCGAACCACGTGCGAGCCAACGAAACGAGGACACGGAGTCATGAAGATCTTCTCCGCCCGGGGCGGCCGGTCGCGGGGCCGCCGCCCGGGCGATTTAGCGGAAGAGCCTTCAACCGCTTCGGATATCCCGGCCGCGCGGACAGCGCCGGAGTCCTCGGCGCCGGAGTCCTCGGCGCCGAAGCCGGCCCACGCGCCCGACGTCGTCGAAGTGCTCTACCGGCGCTACGCGGTACCCCTGCTGTCCTTCTGTCTCAAGCAGACGGGAGGCGACCGTCAGTGGGCCGAGGACGTCGTGCAGGAGACGTTCGTCCGGGCCTGGCGCAATGCCGACCGGATCGATTCCGACGAAGAAGACCGGTCGACGATGCCGTGGTTGGCAACGGTCGCCCGGCCTATCGTGATCGACGACCGCAGAGCCAGAAGTGCCCGCCCGCAGGAAGTGAACCCGGAGCCGTTGGAGTACGTACCAGCAGACGACCAGGTCGAGCCGCTGCTGCGTAGCATGGTGGTGGCCGACGCGCTGCAGTCGCTGTCGGAAGCGCACCGCGAGGTATTGGTGGAGACCGTGTTGCGCGACCGCAGCGTCAATCAGGCGGCCGAGGCCCTCGGTATCCCGGTCGGCACGGTCAAGTCCCGTGTGTACTACGCCGTGCGGGCGCTCAAGCTGGCACTTGAGGAGAGGGGGGTGGAGTCATGAGTGCACCCGTCGACCACACGGACGTCGGCGCCTACGCCCTCGGCCTCCTCGAGGCGGCGGACGTCGAGGCATTCGAGGAGCACCTGGCATCCTGCCCCCGCTGCCAGGCAGAACTCGACGAACTGGGCGGCATGCGCGCTCTGTTCGCGGATGTCGACGCCGACGCTTTCACGGCACCACCGACATCGCCGTCTTCGGTCGGGGACGGCAGCCGGTTTCGCGTGGCACCCGCATCCGCACCCGCATCCGCATCCAAGGACCGCCGGGAGTCGACCGCGGACGCTCCGACGACGGCCACCCCCACGCCCTTGACCGACCTCGACGGGCGCCGTTCGGCGAGGAACCGCACCCGCCGCCGCGCCGCGATCGGCCTCGCCGCGGCCGCGGCAGCCGCCGCACTCGTCATCGCCGGCATCGGAATCGGCGGCGGCTTCGACGACTCCCGCTCCACGCCGGCACAGGCCCAGTCGCCCGACCACGTCATGCCTACCTCCCCATCCGGACAGCTTCTGCTCACCGGTGAGCGGCACCCCGCCGACGGCTCCGCGGCGGGGCTCGACGGAGCCAACGGCTACATCGCCGTGGAAAGCAAAGGCTGGGGAAGCCACGTCGGCCTGGAACTCAGCGGCGTACGCGGACCGTTGCGCTGCTCGTTGATCGCGGTGGCCAAGGACGGCCGCCGTGAGGAGATCGGGAGCTGGTCCGTCCCGGACAAGGGCTACGGCGTTCCGTCGAACCCGACCCCGTTGACCTTCCACGGCGGGACCTCACTGCCGAAGGACGCACTCGACCACGTGGAGGTCCGTGCGGAGGACGGGCGCACGCTCCTGACCATCCCGGTCTGACCGGCGGTCCTGCGTCAGGAAAGGACGCCTGCCGGGCGGCGCGCGACCTCCCGCAGCCGGACGGCGTCCCGGCTCGGAGGCATGCCGAACTGGCGGCGGTACTCGCGGCTGAACTGGGACGGGTTGTCGTAGCCGACGCGTTGCCCGACTCCGGTGACGTCACCGGGATGCGTGGCGAGCAGCAACCGGGCCTCCTGAAGCCGGATCTGCTTCTGGAACTGGATCGGGCTCATAGCCGTCACCGCCTGGAAGTTGCGGTAGAACGCCGAAGCGCTCATGCCGGACAGACGAGCCACGTCCTCGACCCGGAACGGCTGGGCATAGTGCTCGCGAATCCAGCGTACGGCGCGCGAGACGTGGCTGAGGCTGCTGTCGGCCAAGCCCAACTGACGCACGGTCTCGCCCTGTTCCCCGGTGATCACCCGCCACAGGATCTCGCGTTTGACCAGCGGGGCGAGAACGGCGCGGTCGCGGGGTTCGTCGAGCAGGCGCAGCAGCCGGACCACCGCGTCGAGCAGCGTCGGCGAGGCGTCGCTCACGGCAATTCCCGAAGGGGCCTTGGCGCCGCCGCGAGGTGTGTCTCCGGGGCCGGCCTGCAACAGCAGTTCGGCGACCGCGGACGGTTCGAGCACGAGACCGAAGCCCAGTGCCGGATGCTCGGGCTCGACCTGGAGGAACTGCCCCGTGACAGGAAGATCGACGGAGGCGACCAGGTACTGCCCGGGCCCGTACTCGTACACCCGGTCGCCCAGGGCGAGCCGCTTGGCGCCTTGGGCGATGACCGCCAGCACCGTGCCGGACATGGCGGGCGCCGACGGCTCCGCCAGGTCGACCTTCGAGACGAGGACGCCGTCGATGGCGGTGGTCCAGTCGGGACGTGCGTGCCGGTCCAACAGGAAGCGAAGCTCGGCGAGGCTCATGCGCCCATTGCAGCATCAGCCCTCGCCCGACTCTCGCCTACACGAGGATTGTGCACGTACGCGCGAGCATCGTTCTAACGTTTCCGCAGGTCAGGGCGCTTGACTGGAATCACTTCACGCCACCGCTCCGGAAGAGGGATTCCATGAACGTCAACCCCGTCAAATCCGTCGGGTACGGCTTCAACGCCACCCTGACCGCCAAGCCCGGCATGGGCAGCCACCTCGTCGACCTCCTGCTGACGGGCCTCGACGAAGGCCGCCCGGGTGCGGACGAACACTGCATCGTCTACATCGTTTCCCGATCCGCATCCGACCCCGATGTCGTCCAGGTCACCGAGGGCTGGACCAGCGAGGTGGACCACCACCGGATCTTCGCCGGTGAGGCCGCCCAGGCCATCGTGGCGCAGGTCGCCGGACTGCTGGCCGAGGAGTCCGCGTACACCGACTACGTCCCGGTGCGCGGCAAGGCCGCCTTCTGACCCTGCCGGGTCCGCGCACATCTGTCTGCCGGCGGCCTCGGCGCTCGTCGACCCGGCCGCGCCCACTCCCCCACCCGCGAAAGGCACCTCCATGACCTCCGCACGCCCCGCTCTCGACCCCGAACTGCACGCGTTGCTCGCCGACATGCCGCTGATGTCCACGCTCGACACGGAACTGCTCGGGCAACTGCGCCCGCATTCCTCGACGCCGGTCGAGCCCCTGCTCGCCGGCCGGCAGATCGAGCGGCTCGACGCCATCGTGCCCGCAAAAGACGGCGCCCCGATCGCCTTGTCGGTCTTCCGTCCTTCCCACCCCGCCCCCGCCTCCGACCGCATCGGCTCCACCGTTCCCTGCATCTACTGGATGCACGGTGGCGGCATGGTCATGGGCGACCGCTTCTCCCAGATCGACATTCCCCTGGAGTGGCTCGACCGGTTCGGCGCGGTCGTCGTCTCGGTCGACTACCGGCTGGCACCGGAGTCCACGGGCACCACGCCCGTGGAGGACTGCTACCGCGGGCTGCTCTGGGTCGCCGAGCACGCCGCCGAGCTGGGCATCGACCCGGCCCGGATCGTCGTCGCCGGCGCCAGCGCGGGCGGCGGCCTCGCCGCAGGCGTCACCTTGCTGGCCCGCGACCTCGGCACCCCGGCGATCGCCGCGCAGGTACTCGTCTGCCCCATGCTCGACCACCGCAACTCCACGACGTCCAGCCGCCAGTACGCGCACACGCCGGGCGTCTGGACCCGCGAGATGAACGCCTTCGGATGGCG
This sequence comes from Uniformispora flossi, assembly GCF_049534875.1. NCBI lineage: Bacteria > Bacillati > Actinomycetota > Actinomycetes > Kitasatosporales > Streptomycetaceae > Uniformispora > Uniformispora flossi. Next base: position 161,402 of record NZ_JBMULZ010000017.1, on the reverse strand, counting down.
ATGCCTCCTCGGCGACCTCACGGACGGTGAGGTCCCCGCGTACGTGTCCCCCGCACTGGCCGACGACCTGTCCGGACTGCCGACCGCCTACATCGACACCGGCTCCGCCGAAGTCTTCCGCGACGAGGACACCGACTACGCCACCCGCATCTGGGCAGCCGGCGGACAGGCCGAACTTCACGTCTGGGCAGGCGGCTTCCACGGCTTCGACGCCCTGTACCCCCAGGCGCGCCTGTCGGTCACGGCCCGCCGCACCCGCACCGACTGGCTGGCCCGCGTCTTGCACCCGGACGCCGCCGCATAGCCCTCGATCCGACATGAACGCCCCAAAGCTTCGCAAAACGAACACACCCAGGAGAAACACCATGAAGGTCGCCATCGTCACGGGAGCCAGCTCCGGCATCGGACAAAGCGCCGCGATCGAGATCGCCAAGCGCGGTAGCGGAGTAATCCTGACCTACGGCACCAACCGGCAAGGCGGGCTGGACACTGTCGCCACGATCGAGAAAGAGGGCGGCACCGCCGTGGCGCTGCCGCTGGACCTCGGCGCATCAGGCACCTTCACGCCCTTCCGCGACATGGTGGCCGCCGCGCTGCGCGCCACGTGGCAGCGTGACAGCTTCGACCACCTGGTAAACAACGCCGGCTTCGCACAGACGTCGTTGATTGAGGACACCACCGAGGAGTCGTTCGACCATCTCATGCGGGTGCTGCTCAAAGGACCGTACTTCCTGACCCAAAAGCTCCTGCCTCTGATGACCGACGGCGGCGCCATCGTCAACACAAGCAGCAGCTCGGCAACGGCCACGACCGGTCTGGAGCGCGGCTACGCGGCCTACGCCACGATGAAGGGCGGCGTGAACGTGCTCACCCGCTACATGGCCAAAGAATTCAGCCCCCGCGGCATCCGCGTCAACGCCGTCTCTCCCGGGTCCACCCGCACGCGAATCGGCGACGACGCCTTCGCCCGCTTCCCCGAAGTCATCCCGGCTCTCGCCGGGAGGACCGCGCTTGGCCGCGTCGGCGAACCCGACGACATCGGTTCGATGATCGCCACACTGCTTTCCGACGAAAGCCGCTGGGTCACCGCCCAGAACATCGAAGTCTCGGGCGGCTACGACCTCTAGCGGACACGCCGGCCGCGCCTGCGCCGGCTTCGGAGCGGCGACACCAGGGCGGCCCCTGCGCTGTTCGCAGGCCGTGGATGGTGACCCGGCAACGTCCCGGCAGGGCGCGGATTGGCCTGGAAGCGCCGCGCCCGCACCACCGGATCGACTGCGCACCCCCGAGCCCCAGGGACGGGATGGAGCCCGCTTGCCGGCACAGCAAAGGGAGAGAGCCTACGATGGCCGAAGCCAGCAGCCGTTATCGATGCCGTGGCGCGGCCTCCGGACACAGTTCCGCCCGGAGCGTGGTAGACAGCGTCCTGGTGCGTCTCCTCGACGAACTGCCGGAACCGGAATGAGGTAGCGGCCGTCCGAGACAACCTGAAACGGCTGGGCGGCACTGAGCCGTGCCGTCGTCGACAGGAACGGGTCGCCTTCGTCGGCGGGCACCGGCTTGCCCACCGGCTCAACGCGGCCGCCCTTCGGCACCTGAACGCGCAAGCCGGCGATCAAGGCCGCTACCTCGTCAGCCGACCGTCCTACGGGGGCCGGCTCGTCGACGCCGGGTCGGACCGAACCCTGCCTGGGGGCCCGCCACTGCCCCCGCGCCTGACGCCTGGGCGTCGCCCCGACGAACGGCCGCATCGTCACCTGGCTGTTCCGACGGCGCCTCGCCGGCCAGAGCATGGTCCGCTTCACCCGCGCACGGAACGTCGGCGGCGCGGGCGAGGCGGTCGCGTAGTCGCGTCAGCCGGTCGATCTCCGCGTCGAGCGCTGCCAGACGGCGGAGCACGGCAGCCCCCGCGGGTGACCTCGCCGGCGCTCGTGCGGCCGCCGACGGTTCGGCGGGGCCGTCGGATGCCGCTGCGGTGGCGCGGCAACGCCGTTCCGGGTCTTCCGCGAGCAGCTCCAACCGCGAGACGAAGCCGCGTGTTCGGCCGATTCCTCGCCACCGCCCCCGCCCCCCCGTTCCGGCGCGAGTCGCGCCGCGCCGTTCGCGACCACGCGCGGCCACCGTCTCCCACCGCGCTCCCGAAGGAGCTGTCACGCGAGCCGGTGGCAGTCGAACACTCTGACGCCGGTCCTGCGGCCTTTATGCGGCTGATCGGTAGTCGTTGAGCAGCCTTCCGAGGACCCTGCGATGGCGGATGCGGTCGCTCGCGGCCGGGAACGCGACCACGGCCGGGTCGTCGTTCAGGCCCGCAAGTCCAGCCCGTCGCCTTGATGGCTGCGGCGCCGGCTTTCGACCAGTCACTCGGCGGCCAACTTCTCGGCTATCCCGCGCACCCAGGCGTCGATCCCGTTCCAGTCCCGAAGTCGCCGAACCGGGCGCCGAATAGGCGGATCAACGGGGATCCGCCCAGGCGCGGCCCGGCCCCACGGCTGAAGGAAGGCGTCGGAATCCGCCCGATGATGCCGGAAGCCGTCGGAAGCCGTCCGGCCTCGGACGGCAGCGGGCAGGCATCCCCGCGCCGAGGCGCGCGGAGGCGTAGGGGTCGGGGTTCGCGCCCCGTGTGCGCCCTGCCGCGGTTGCCGGGGACTTGGCTAGCCTGGTGGGTCTGGCCGGAGGGGAGACCGGCCGGGAGGGGGATCCGCATGCGCGACGAACACCGGACCTGGCTGGCCACGATCGCCGACCTGCTCGAAGCCTTCGAGGGAAAGCCGAGCGAGGCGCGGTTCACGGACATTATGGGCCAACTCACCGCCCTCATCTCGGAGATCGAGAAGACCGGGTACGACGGCATCGAGCTGACGATCCTGCGCCTGATGCGGACGATCCTGGCCGACGAAGCTCCCGTCCTGTTCGCCGGGGCGGGTGCCGTGGTCGCCGCGGCCAAGGCGGAGTGTCGGGAACAGGTCGGCGTGATGCGTGAGTTGGTGAAGCGGCAGCCGCGCGCCGCGTTCAGCCCTGACCCCGAGGTGCGCCCCTCGTCGCCGTCCACTATCGCCACCAACACTTACCACCACGAGGGCGACTACTTCTGGCGTGCCGAAGAACCCGACAGTCGGCGCAAGTACCAGCAGCTCACCCGCGTGCTCGCCCTCATGCGCGAAGAGGGCGCGGTCTTCCTCGACCTCGGCCGTTCCGGGGCGCTGACCCGGCCCGAGCTCACGCTGCTGTGCAACGTGGCCTACCGGTACTACATGTCCAACCACTTCCTGGCCGAGCTGATCTGCAATCTCGAAGTGCTGTCGGCGAACCGGCCGCCGATGTACGCGCGGCTCATCGTCACCCAGCACCGCACGCGGGTGCACATCTCCTTCGAGGCACGCAAGGTGCCGGCCGTGGTCACCACCGGCGTGACCATCGAGCACATCACCCTGCAACTCCAGCAGGACTTCGGAATCGGGGCCGTCACGACCGCCGCGGGCGGCGTGTGGACGGTCGAGCAGCTCATGGAGATCCGCGCGGCGTTCAGCCGCATCCCGCTGTGGGATCGGGGCTCTCTGCGCAACCTCGTCCTGCTGCGCCGCAAGCTGCCCGCCACCGACGCCTTGGATGCCACCAAGACGGCGGCCAGCTACAACGGTTCGACGCACACCCTGACGGTGCTGGACCACTGCTTCCAGGACCTCAAGGCGTTCGTCGGGGGCGGGCTCGACGCCATCCCCTACACCCACATGACCGTCCTCCACGAGATCGGGCACTCCCTGGAAGTCTGGTTCCAGACGGACAAGATCCCGAACGCGGAGCGCATCAAGTCGCTGGAGGCGGAGGTCGCCCGTATCCGGAAGCGCATGGCCGAACTGGGCGAGTTCCTCAACGACAAGAGGCTGACCGGCGCCAAGCGCGACGAAGTCCAGGCCGAGTACGACGCACTCGCACGGCAGTTGCCGGACACCGAGGTCACCTGCGCCCTCACCATCGCCCGCAGCTTGCACGGCAACGGATGCCTGACCGAGTTCATTCTCAAGGTCCAAGAGCTCGGCCTCCAGCCCATCACGCGCTACTCGTGGGGTGAATGGCCTTCCAAACCCTACGAGTTCTGGGCCGAGTGCTACTCGATCTTCCTCGCGGACCCCGCCGCTCTCGAATATGTCTCCCCGCCGCTGTACCAGTGGTTCCGCTCGGGTCGCTACCGGATCGGCGGACAGGCGGCGCAGCTGGTCGGCGTCGAGCCGGCGGCCCTGACCGGGCCCCAGATCGCCGCGATCCAAGGCGTGCAGACTGCCCTGGACGCGTTCTGCTACGAACTGGAGAAGGCGGGTGGTCCGTCACCCGAGTTCATCGCCCGGCTGCGGGCCCGATATGCCGCGATGGCACCCAAGTTCGACGAGCTCGGCAAGCAACTCGCCGGCATGCAGGCGGACGTCATCGAACGCGTCGTCATGGAGAAGGCGATGGACGCACTGGCCGACGAGATCGCCGCCCGCCTCGACCCCGACGCGGCGCCCGTCGCCGACCTCGCCGTGCTCAAGGCCGCCGCCGAACGAGAGCGTGCCGCACTCGCCGCGCTGCTCAAGCCGCCGCCGCAGCCCGCCCCCGCGCCGGCGAAGCGCCTCGGCGCACGAAGCTGCATCATCACCCTGGAGCCCGGCGGGGGCAGCGTCGCGGTCGCCCCGGGGAACGCGGCATCCGGGCAGCCGCTGGCGGCACTGACGGACTGCCTGATCACCCTGCGCGAACGGGGCTTTCGCGCGGTGCGGTTCCGCGGCTGCGGCGCCCTGTCCAAGGCGGAGCTCGCGTGGCTGTGCAACGCGGCACGCCGCATCTTCGCGGAGAGCGGCGCACGGCTGGGGATGGTGGTCGATGCCACCGTCACCGGCTCCGGGCCGGGCGCCACGGTGTACTACGTACGGGTCACCTTCAGCACCAAGGGCATCCTGGTGCTGCGCCTGGTCGGCACCCGGTCGGCGGCCGGTGCGGCGGCGGCGCGGATGACGGCGGACCAGGCGCGGGAACTGCTGCAGAAGCAGTACGGGATCTCCGAGATCACCGGTGTTGACGGCGCGCAGTGGACCGCGGCCGAACTCGTCCAGGTCTGCGACGCGTTCGCACGCGTGCCGGCCGACGACCGCCCCGCACTCCGCGGCTGCCGCCTGGTCCGCAAGCACGTCCCGAACGCCCAGGCCGAGGACGCCGCCGTGGAACGCCGCCGCCGCGGCAACTTCCAACCGGACACCCGCAGCATCGTGTTCCTCGACTCGGTCTTCACCGACGACCAGGGCTTCGTCGGCGACATCGACGACCCGCGCCCGCGCAGCCACTTCCACATCGTGCGCCTGGTCGCCTATGCGGTGCTGCACCGCAGCGGCGCCGGCGTGCTGACGACCTTCGCCGGCAAGGTGGCGGAACTCGAACTCCGGCACCTCACCGACGAGTCGCAGGACGCGGGCAACGCCGACATGGCGGACTTCTTCGCGGAGGCTTACTCCCTCCGCCTCAACGAACTCCCAGTCCTGCAGTGGTTCTCCCAGGCCCTCGCCGAATGGATGGAACGCGAGGAGTACCACTGGTAGCCCCACCCCTTGGCGGTCCCGTCGTTTCCGGCCGCAGGCGCGTCCGCGTGTGCGGCCGGTCCAGTACTGCAACGGGGTGTGCTCTGTCAGGTTGGGAGCGGGTGTCGTCGTCGTTTGTGGTGGCTGGTGCGACGAGCAGCGCCGGGTGGTCGGCCGTTGACGACTCAACCCCGCACGCGTTTGCGGTGGCAGTCAGGCCGCCACCGGCGTCCACAAGCTGCCGTTGGCCGCGCTGGTCTCCACCGCCGCAAGCACTCGCTGGACCCGCAGGCCGTCGTCGAAGGACGGCTCGGGCGCCGTACCGGACGCAATGGCCTCGATCAGGTCGCGGGCCTGGTGGGTGAAGCTGTGCTCGTAGCCGAGGCCGTGCCCAGGCGGCCACCAGGCGGCGGTGTACGGGTGGGTGGGCTCGGTGACCGGGATGCGGCGGAACCCGGCGGTGGCCGGCAAATCCTCGTGGTCGTGGAACCACAGCTCGTTCATGGCCTCGAAGTCAAACGCCACGCTGCCGCGCGAGCCGTTGAGTTCGATGCTGAGCGCGTTCTTGCGGCCGCTGGCGAACCGGGTGGCCTCGAACGTCGCGAGTGCGCCGCCGGTGGTCCGGGCCAGAAAGATGGCCGCATCGTCGACCGTCACCGTGCCGGTACCGGTACCGCTACCCGTACCCCCGCCCTCGCCGGCCCGGCCCCCGATGCCTGTGGCCGCCACACCCAGCGGGCGTTCGCGGACGAACGTCTCGGTGATCGCACTGACTCCGGTGATGTGGTCACCCGTCAGGAACTCGGCCAGGTCGATGATATGCGCGCCAATGTCACCGAGTGCGCCGGAGCCCGCCTGCTCCCGCACGAGGCGCCACACCAGCGGGTGCTGGGGATCGACGATCCAGTCCTGAAGGTAGCGAGCGCGGACATGGCGGATCGTGCCGAGCCGGCCCTCGGCGACGAGTGACCGGGCCAGCGACAGCGCCGGAACCCGCCGGTAGTTGAAACCGACCATCGCCAGTACGCCGTGCCCGGCCGCCTTCGCCGCCGCCCGTGCCATTGCTTCGGCCTGGGCGGGTGAGTTCGCCAGCGGCTTCTCGCACAACACGTGCTTGCCCGCCTCCAATGCGGCGATGGCGATCTCCGCGTGCGAGGACCCCTGCGTGCAGATGTCGATCAGCGCGATGTCGTCGCGGTCCAGGAGTTCGCGCCAATCGGTGCTCGCCTCGGCCCAGCCGAGACGGGCCGCGGCGGCCTCGACGCGGGTCGCGTCCCGGCCGGCCACGACACGCATCTCCGGCCGCAGCGGCAGGTCGAAGAAGGCGTCCACGGAGCGCCATGCGTGGGAGTGGACCCGGCCCATGAACGCGTGGCCGACCATGCCGATGCCCAGCGGCGGGCGCGCGGTTCGGGAGCTTTGGGGAAGTGACGACATGGGTGCCTTTCGGTTCGGGACGCCTGCGTGCGACGCACGCGGCGGCGGTCGGAACGCCGATCGCCGCCGCGGGTGGGCTACGAGAACGCCGTGGGCAGATAGCGGTCGACGTTCTCCTTGGTGACCACCGCCGAGTAGGTGGTGATCGACGCGGGCACCTCCAATTCGGCGAGGTCGCCGGGGGCCTTCGCCTGCCCGATCATGCGCGCCAGGATGATCGCCGACGACGCCATGCTCGGCGGGTACAACACGGTGGCCTTGAGCGGCGTGTTGTCCGCTTTGATGTCCTCCATGGCCTTCTTCGACCCCGCGCCGCCGACCATCAGGAACTCGTTGTCCCGGCCGGCCTGTTTGATCGCCGCCATGACGCCGATGCCCTGGTCGTCGTCGTGATTCCACAACGCGTCGATCTTGCCGTTGGCCTGCAACAACTGCGCCGTCACGCGCTGCCCGACCGCCGCGGTGAAGTCCGCGGCTTGGCGTGCGGCCACCTTCATGCCGGCCGCCTCCAGCGCGTCACGGAAACCCTGGCTGCGCTGCTGCGTCAGCTCCAGGTTGTCGATGCCGGCCACCTCGACCACGACCGGGTTCGCCTTGCCGGCCTGCTTCATGCGCGACGCGATGTAGGTGCCGGCGTTGACGCCCATGCCGTAGTTGTCGCCGCCGATCCAGGTGCGGTACGACAGCGCGTTCGCGAAGACGCGGTCCAGGTTGACGACGGGAATGCCGCCTTCCATCGCCCGCCGTGCCACCGCGGTGAGCGCCTTGCCGTCGTAGGGCAGGATCACCAGCACGTCGACCTTGGCGTCGATCAGCGTCTGTACCTGCTGGATCTGCTGGTTGACGTCGTTGGTGCCTTCGGTGGCCTTGAGTGTGACGTCGGCGAACTGCTTGGCCTGTGCCTTGGCGTTGAGGCTGACCGCGCCTGTCCAGCCGTGGTCGGCGGCGGGCGCCGAGAAGCCGATCGTGACGGGCTTGCCGGGCGCCTCGGGGCTGCCCGAGCCGGATGCTGGTGCCTTGACCTGCGGGCCGGTGTCGTTGTCCGACGAGTTGCCGGTACAGCCCGTGAGGAGGGCGCCCGCGCCGAGCGCGGCGCCGCCGAGCAGGAAGCCTCTGCGATGGAGCTGGGACATGGGTGACTCCCGAAGGGATGAAGGTTGGGGACCGGGCGGGGTTGCGCCGAACGACGAGGGCCGGGTGTGCGGGTCGGGCGGTACGGTCGCCGCCGGCCCGCAGGTCTGGGTGTCCTATGCGGGCAGGCGGCGGATGCCGCCCCAGCGCTGGATCAGCAGCACCGCGAGGATGATCAGGCCCTTGGCGATCTGCTGGATCGGCGAGGCGAGGTTGTTGAGGATGAACAGGTCCTGGATGGTGGTGAACACCAGGACGCCGAGGATCGACCCCACGACCGACCCGAAGCCGCCGGTGAGCAGCGTCCCGCCGATCACCACGGCGGCTATCGCGTCGAGTTCGTAGAGTTGGCCGTGCGTGCTCGCGCCGGTGTTCGCCTGCGCGGTGAGCATGATCGACGCGATGCCGCAGCACAGCCCGGAAACGACGTACAGCAGGCAGGTGTGCAGGCGGACGTTGATGCCCGCCAACCTGGCCGCCTCCGGGTTGCCGCCGACCGCGAACGTCCGGCGGCCGAACGTGGTGCGGTTGAGCACGATCCAGCCCACCACCACGACGACCAGGAACAGGTACACGTGCATCGGGATGCCGAAGTACTTGTCCTCGGCGATCCGCAGGAAGCCGTCGACTTTCACCAGTTGCGACTTGCGGTCGGAGATCTGCTCGGCGAGGCCGCGTGCCGACACGCTCACCGCGAGGGTGACGATGAAAGCCACCAGCCCGCCGAACGCGATCAGCACCCCGTTGAGCAGGCCGCATACGACGCCCACCACGATCGCGGTGAACAGCATGCCGAACAGGCCGGTGTCCTGGGTCGCGACGGTCGTCGACCACACCGACGAGAGCGCGATCAGCGCGCCCACCGACAGGTCGATGCCGCCGCCGATGATGACGAAAGTCATGCCCACGGTGATCACGCCGACGACGGCCGCGAGGGACAGGATCGTCACCATGTTGCTGCTGGTCGCGAAGCGGTCCCCCTTGGTGGTCAGGCCGATGACGAACAGCAGGGCCAGTGCGACCAGCAGCGCGATGTGCTGCCGGGCGCCTGACGCGCCGGCGTGCGCGAACAAGAAGCCGAGCGGGCCGCGCCGGGCCCCGCCCACGTCGCGTTCGGCATCGTCCGCCGAGGCCGGCGGGAGCGGCTTCGGCGGGAGCGGCTTCGGCGGGTCGGTGGTCGCGTCGGCCGCGGGGTCCTCGGTTGCCGGGAGGTTGGTTGCGGGGTCGTCCCGTACGTCGCGGTTCACAGGCTGCTGCCTTCCATGACCAGGTCCAGTACGCGGTGTTCGTCCAACTCGCCCGCGGGGGCGCGCTCGATGATGCGGCCGTCCCGGATCACCAGCACTCGGTCGGACAAGCCCAGGACCTCGGGTATCTCGCTGGAGACGACCACGATCGCGATGCCGCTGTCGGCGAGCGTGCGCATCTGTGCGTACAGCTCGCTGCGGGCCCCGATGTCGACGCCACGCGTGGGCTCGTCCAGCAGCAGGAGCCGACAACCGTGCAGCAACCAGCGGGCCAGCACCGCCTTTTGCTGGTTACCTCCGGACAGCGTGCGGATCGGGCGGTGTGGGTCGGCCGGCCGGATGTCGAGGGCCGCGGCTTGCCGCCGGGCGTCCTCGGTCTCGCGGCGCCGGTCGAACCAACCGAACCGGGCATAGCGGCTCAGCGACGCGACGGTGATGTTGCGTCCGACCGTGTCGAGCATCAACAGGCCCTGTGACTTGCGCTCTTCGGGAGCCAGGCCCATGCCGCGCCGGACCGCCGCGTGGGTGCTGCCGGGGCGCAGCGGCATACCGTCCAGGAGCACGCGACCCGAAGTCGGCCGGATGGCACCGTAGATCGCCGCCAGGATCTCCGACCGCCCGGAGCCCACCAACCCGGCGAGGCCGACGACTTCCCCGGCGTGCACCGAGAAGGACACATTGTCGAAGCGGCCACGCAGGGACAGGTTCTCGACGCGCAGGATCTCGGCGGATTGGTCCGCTTGGGGCGGCTTGTCACGGGCAGCGCGCGGCGCGAAGGCGTACTCGATGCGGCGCCCGGTCATCAGGGCGACCAGCTCCTTCGTGGGCGTCTCGCGTGCGGGCAGGCCGGATGCGGCCGTCCGGCCGTCTTTAAGCACCGTGACGCGGTCGCCGATCTCGCGGATCTCGTCCAGACGGTGGGAGATGTAGACGACGGCCACCCCGGCGGAGGTGAGTTCCCGCACCGTGCGGAACAGGCTCTCCACCTCGTCGTGGGCGAGTGCCGCGGACGGCTCGTCCATCACGATCAGCCGTGCGTCGTGGGACAGTGCCCTGGCCATGCTGACGATCTGCCGCCCGGACGCGGGCAGCCGCCCGACCGGGGTGGTCGGCGGGATCTCGCCGTGGCCCAAGCGGGCGAGCAGTGCGGTGGTGGCCCGGTTGGTCTCGCCGCGCCGGGTGAGCCCGAACCGGGCACGTTCGTGGCCGAGGAAGACGTTCTCCGCCACGGACAAGCCGTCCACCAGGTCGAGTTCCTGATAGATCGTGGAGATGCCGAGCCGGATCGCGGCGGTCGGGTTGCCGGGCCGCACCGGCTCGCCGTGCCATTCGAGCACCCCCTCGTCGGGCCGGTGCGCGCCGGCGAGGATCTTGATCAGCGTCGACTTCCCGGCGCCGTTCTGCCCGAGCAGGCAGTGCACCTCGGCCTCGCGCACCTCCAGCGAGACACCGTCCAGCGCACGCACTCCCGGGAATTGCTTGACGATCTCACGCATGGCCAGCAGTGGCGGAGCGGGTGGGGCGGAGGAGGCCGTGGGCATGGAGGCTCCTTCTCACGAGCGGTGGCGACGGCCGTGCGGGGGCGGTGGAGCGGGGCCGAAAAGATGCGCGTTGTGAGGGGCGCGGTGCGATGGGCGCGGTGTTCTCTGCGGGGCGCGGTGTGATGGGGCGAGGGCGCGCGGTCCGCGGGCGTGGAGGCGGCCTGTGCGGGCGGTGCGGCGGTCAGGAGTCGCGGCGGTCCGAGGCGAAGGCGCTGTCGAAGGAGGCCGAAGGCGGCTCGATCGCGGCGAGACGGCGGACGAACGCGAGCGCCTCGGCTGCGCCGTACAGCCGGTCCATGCCGGCGTCCTCCCACTCGACCGAGATGGGTCCCGTGTAGCCGATGGTGTTCAGCGCGCGGAAGCAGTCCTGCCACGGCACGTCGCCGAAGCCGGTGGAGACGAAGTCCCAGCCGCGGCGCGGGTCGCCCCACGGGAGGTGGGAGCCGAGCCGCCCGCGGCGCCCGTCGCCGGTGCGCACCCGGGCGTCCTTGCAGTCCACGTGGTAGATGCGGTCGCGGAAGTCCAGCAGGAAGGCGGCCGGGTCGAGGTCCTGCCAGATGAAGTGCGAGGGGTCCCAGTTCAGTCCGAATGCCGGACGGTTGCCGACGGCTTCCAGCGTCCGCACGGTGGTCCAGTAGTCGTACGCGATCTCGCTGGGGTGGACCTCGCACGCGAAGCGCACATCGACCTCGTCGAAGACGTCCAGGATGGGGTTCCACCGGTTGGCGAAGTCGCGGTAGCCGGCCTCGATCATCGACTCGGGGACGGGCGGGAACATGGCGACGGTGTGCCAGACGGACGAGCCTGTGAACCCGACGACAGTACGCACTCCCAGCCTTGCGGCGGCTCGTGCGGTGTCCTTGAGTTCCTGCGCGGCACGCGTGCGCACCCCCTCGGGCGAACCGTCGCCCCAGACGCGGGCGGGCAGGATCGCCTCGTGCCGCGCGTCGATCACCGCGTCGCAAACTGCCTGCCCCACAAGGTGGTTCGAGATCGCCCACACCTTGAGGCCGTACTTGTCGAGAACCGCCAGACGCCCGACGACGTAGTCGTCGTCCTCGAGGGCTCTGCGTACGTCGAAGTGATCGCCCCAGCAGGCGATTTCCAGGCCGTCGTAGCCCCAGCCGGATGCGAGGCGGCAGACTTCCTCGAACGGCAGGTCGGCCCACTGGCCGGTGAACAGCGTGATCGGTCGCGCCATCGTGCCTTCTCCCTGGTCCGGGCCCGGAGCTGCAACGGGCCGTGTCGGGTGGGGTCGTGCGGATCGCGTGGTGCTTGTGGGCTGTCGGGTGGGTGCTGTGGTGGCGCTCGTACGGTCGAGAGGGCTGTCAGGGGGCCGAGAAGACGTGGTCACTGATGCCACGTGTGGCACCGATGACCCCGGCGCTGTCGCTCAGCTCGGACAGGACGATGGGCAGGTTGCCGGTCGCGAGCGGCAGCGACTGGCGGTAGACGACGCTGCGGATCTCCGCGAGCAACGGGTGCCCGAGCAGGCTCGGCACGCTTCCGCCGAGCACGATCAGTCCCGGGTTGAAGAAGCTCACCAGGCCGGCCAGGACCTGGCCGACACGCTGGCCACCGGCGCGTACCAGGCGCATCGCGGCGGCGTCGCCCGCCATCATGGCCTGCGCGACGTCCTCGACACCCACCTTGCCGGCCTCCGCGAGCCGCGCGGCGAGGTAGGGGGATTTGCCCGAGCGGGCGGCGGAGGTGGCGTCGCGCTTGAGTGCCGTGCCACCGAAGAACGCCTCCAGGCACCCGACGTTGCCGCACGCGCACGTGGGTCCGCTGGTGGCGACGCGGATGTGCCCGATGTCGCCGGCGCTGCCCGAAGCGCCGCGGTACACGCTGCCGTCCACCACGATGCCGCAGCCGATACCCGTGCCGATCTTGATGAACAGGAAGTCGTCCACCGAGCGGGCCGAACCGGCGTGCTGCTCGCCGACGGCCATGATGTTGACGTCGTTGTCGACCTGAACCGGGCAACCGAGTTCGCGGCTCAGTGCCTCGCGTACCGGGTAGCGGTCCCAGCCCGGCATGATGGGCGGCGCCACCGGGACACCCTCGCGGAAGCTCACCGGACCGGGTACGCCCAGCCCCACGCCGTGGATCTGTGGCAACAGGCCCTGGTCACGCACCTTGGCCACCAGCGTGAGGGCGAGACCGAGTACCGCGTCTGGGCCCTGCCGCACGTCGCAGGGTTCCTGCAGCCGTCCCAGGACGCTGAGTTCGCCGTCGGTGACGGCGACGGCGATCGACGTCGCGCCGATGTCGATCCCGACGAACCGCAGCGACGGAGACAGGCACACGATGCCGGACCGTCGGCCGCCGCGCGACGCCGCGAGCCCCGCGTTCTGGATCAGCCCGAGTTCGGTGAGCCGGTCCAACTCGACGGCGACCTTGGACCGCGACATGTGCACCAGGTCGCCCAACTCGGCGCGCGACCGTGGGCCGCCGTCCCGCAGGAGTTCGAGGAGCCGCGTCTGGTGCGCGTTCTCCGGCCGGGTCGTCACGCGCATCGCATCGGCCTCCGCAATACCCGCCCCATCGCGCACCAGTCCCCCATGAGTTGCCTCGGACGACCGAACGCCGCCCCAGTCATGCCAAGTGCGATCAGGCGCGAATCTAGCCACTTTCACTCCTGAGTGGAAGAAGTTTCAGCACATAGACTCAGAGATTCTTTTCTTCCAGGACAAAGTCCGGCGCGGGGGTAGTCGGTGTCCTGGATGTCGGCCCTGGTCTGAGCGGCCCAGTCCATCGAGACGTGATGCGGGATCTGGTCCTTGGAGACGAAACACCGGTACACGATGTCGGGGGTCGTTCCCGAGCGAGCCGCGATGTCGCGGACGGTGGTGGCCGCACAGCCGCGTTCCGCCGCGAGACCACGCACGGCGGCGGCGATCGTGTCGCGGCGGCGCTGCTCGGCCGGCCCGAAGGGGTGGGCAACGGTTAGGCTCCGGTTTGCGGTCGACGGTTTGAACACCCTGCTGCGGCAGGACGTGGACATCCTCAAGCGGGCCACGGCTTTCTTCGCGCAAGAGACCCGGTGACGGTGCACCCGTCATCGAGGCAGAGAAAACCGCAGGCCACAGCGTCAAATATGGCTGTGAACTGCTCAAGGCCTCCCGAGCCGCCTACTACCGCCGCCGCACCGCGGCCCCCGGTCCGCGCGCTGTCCGCGACGCCGAACTGACCGAACGCATCGCCGCCGCCCATCGGGCTTCACGCGGCAGCTGCGGCGCCCCGCGCGTCCACGCGGTCCCGGTCCGCGGCGACGCCCGGGCCGGGCGCCGCCGCGTCGCCCGCCTGATGCGCCAGGCCGCGCCGCGTCGGACGCGTGCTCGCGCAGTTCGTATGCCAGGTGGGTGAACGTGTGGCCCGGTGTGGCTATGACCGCCACATGCAGCCGGTCCCCGACCGCGACCACATCACCGTCGCGCACCAGTACACGCCCGAACGCCACGTCCTCGTCCGCGTTCACGTGATAGGCCGCGCCGGTGGCCTGCGCGAACGCGAAGCCACCGGTCACGGAGTCATTGTGGATGCAGGTCTCGAAGAGGTGCGTGATCGTCACCCCGGCGCCAACCGCAACGCCGCTGTACACCTCCGCGCGTGGAGGAGCGCAGTTCCGCGAGCAAGCCATCAATTCCCCTCATGGGGACCAACGGCCCTGTCGTTTGCCGCTCCGCCGGTAGACGCTGTCGGTGAGACGTCTCCTCGAACCCGGGTGGATTCCTCCAAGAGAGGTGCCGACCATGACCGGAACCGTCACCGGACGTCCCGTGGTCGCCGGAGTGGACAACAGCGAATCAGCACGCACCGCCGTTCTCTGGGCTGCCGACGAGGCGATGCTGCGGGGCCGCGGCCTGCGGCTGATCCGAGCGCTCGACTGGCCGGCGGGCGCGCCCCGGCCGGACGAACCGTACCGGCGCGAAAATGCTCCGCGGCACCGCGGAAGCCACCGTGCGCACGCCACCTCATGGTCCGTGCAAACCTACGAAGACCCCGACCGGACTCCGCCGGTGCACGGCTGGGGCGGCCGCTTCCGCGATGCGGCGGAAGCCGTCGTGGTCGAAGCAGGGGCGCTCGCCGCCGCGCGGCATCCGCAACTCGAGATCATCGAAAGCCTGGTGGACGGCAAACCGGTCGACGTTCTGAGGGCCGAATCGGAGCATGCCGCCATGCTCGTGCTCGGGTCGCGGCGGCTCTCGTCGCTCACCGAGATGCTCACGACGGGAAGCATCGCCGCTCCGGTCGCCGCCCACGCACTGTGTCCTGTGGCCGTTGTCCGGGAGCGTGAGCACGATTCATCGGTCAGCCCCTCGGTCGTCGTCGGCGTCGACGGCTCCGCGCGGTCCGAAGCCGCCATTGCCTACGCCTTCGACGACGCGTCACGCCGAGGCGCATTCCTGACCGCGGTATTGGTCGTCCGGACCACCGGTCCGCACGTCTCCGAGCGCGCCACCGCCGACGGCGAAGTGCGGCTCGCGGAGAGCCTCGCCGGGTGGAAGGCCAAATATCCGGACGTCACGGTACGTCCGCAGGTCACCACAGGCCACACGGTCAAGGCTCTCGTGGACAAGTCGGAGCACGCGCTCAGCCTGGTCGTCGGCACCCGGGGCTTCGGCGGATTCCGCGGCATGGTGCTCGGTTCGGTAAGCCACGGCTTGATCCATCACGCCAGATGCCCATTGGTCGTGGTTCCCAGCGGCGACGCCTGAGGGCGACGAGGCGGGTAACGCATGCCTCCCCGAAGGGCTGCTGCCGACCATCACCTGACGGGTCGCCGCATCACCCACCTGTCACCAGGCCGGTCGACGATCCGATCAGCTCTTCGAACTCCCGGAGTGACGCCGCACCTCCGACGACGCCCAGGCTCTCACGAGCACGGGCCCGTCCCATTAGTTCTCCGTCGCGCCTGCCTCTCCCAGGTCCCGGCTCGGCGCCCCCGTGCTGCCCGAGGTTCGCGGAACGGTCCAGGTGAGCACGGTACCCGGACCGCCATCGGTCGGCGCGATCCGGAAGGTTCCGCCGAGTTCCCGGGCGCGGGCGTCCAGATTGGCCAGGCCGCTGCGTCGATCGGGAGGCACCGAGATCCCGACTCCGTCGTCCTCGACGGTGAGGCGCAAGTGCGTGGCGGTCACTTGGACGGCGACCTCCACGTGTGCGGCGCGGGCGTGGCGGGCGGCGTTGGACAGTCCTTCGCGGAGGACTGCCAGGGCGTGATCCGCGAGATCCTCGGGCACAGCGGTGTCGAGCGGGCCTTCCAGGCGCACCACCGGCGCGAACCCGAGGTTCTGTGCGGCCTCGTCGGCGAGGCGCAGGATGCTGCCGCGGAGTCCTGTGGAACGCGTGCGATCGCGGTTCTTGAGGGTGAAGATGGTCGACCGGATGAGCCGGATGGTCTCGTCCAGATCGTCGACGGTGTGCATGACGACGTCTTGGACGTCGGGGTTGTCGACGAGCCGGGCGACGCCTTGCAGCGTCATTCCGGCCGCGAAGAGCCGCTGGATGGCGACGTCGTGCAGATCGTGGGCGATGCGGTCGCGTTCCCGGAACGCCGCGATGAGTTCGCTGTCGCGACGGCGCTCCGCGATCTCCAACGCCAGCCCGGCGTGTCCGGCGAACCCGCAGACCATCCCCACAGTGGCGTCGGCGAAGCCGGTCCGGCCGGTGTGCGCGATCACCTGGAGCACTCCGCGGACGTGGTCGCTCGTACCCAGGGGCAGCATGAACGCCGGCCCCATGGTGGCCGACACATTCTTCTGGGCAGCGTGCACACGTGGGTCGGTGGAAAGATCTCCGACGACGACCGTCTCCCCGGACGCGTAGACCTTGCCTGCCAGGGATTCGCCGCTCGGCAGAACCAAGCCGCGGACCAGGTCCGCATCGGCGTCGTCGACGGCATCCACAGCCTCGACGACAAGGTCCTCGCTGCCGGGAACCGGCACGACCACGGTCACCAGGTCGGCCTCGGCCATCCTGCGCACCATCGTGGTGAAAGCGCGCAGCACCGCGGCGGGGTCGTCGCCGGACAAGAGGCTGCGGGTCAGCTCCGCCGATGCGGCCAGCCACCGCTCGCGGCGTCGTGCTTCCTCGTACAGCCGCGCGTTGTCGATCGCCACCCCGGCCGCGACCGCGAGCGTCCGCAGCAGCGCTTCGTCGTCCTCGTCGAAGTCGACGGCGCCGCGTTTCTCCGTGAGGTACAGATTCCCGAACACTCTGTCGCCCACCCGCACCGGAGCTCCCAGGAAGGACCGCATCGGCGGGTGGTCCGGCGGAAACCCGAACGACTCCGGGTGGGCGGTCAGGTCGTGCAGGCGCAACGGGTGCGGCTCGCGGATCAGCAGTCCCAGGATCCCGCGGCCGGAGGGGTAGGGACCGACCGCTCGGATGGTGTCCTCGTCCATGCCTACCGTGAGGAACCTGGCGATCTCGTCTTCCTCACCGATCACTCCCAGGGCCCCGTAGCGGGCGTCCACCAGGGACACGGCGGACTCGACGATCTTGCGCAGCACCGCTTCCAGCTCCAGATCGCCGCCGACGGTCAGCACCGCCTCGAGCAGCAGGTGAATCCGGTCCCGCGAGCCGCGGACTCGCTCGATGTGCGTCTGCAGCTCGTCCAACCGCATCCGCGGCACCGGCACGTCGCCTTCCGCAGTCACGGACCGCCCCGCCTGGTCCTCTTGCTCTTCGCTTTGCATCGCGCAGTCCTACGTGCCCGGATCAGCCCCGCACTCCGGCGCCTTGCGTTCCCGTCCCGGCGAGGGCGTCTCACGAGCCTTCGCCCGGCTTCCTTCTCAGCCTGCACCCGGACGGTCCACCCCACCCAATGATGCGACGGAGAGTGACTGGGGGGCATCGGGAGGTGTGGGGCGCGGCATACGGTGCCTGGCTCCACACCTCTGCCGAGCGTGCGCTGGACATCGATGTCGACATAGCCGAAGGGGAAGTCGTGGGGGCCGCGGATCGGCAGCCGGTAAATCACGGCGGCCGAGCAGCCCCACGCTCGCCCGCACGCGCCGACAGGACCCGGGACCGGGTTCGGCGTTGTCTGCCGTCCGTAACTGAAGACTTTCTCCGAGCCGTCTCACGGGGCGAGGGAGAAGTAGTTCTCTTCTTCCTGGGTGAAGTGGAGGCGCAGCACGGTGTTCAGGCCGTAGAGGCACGCGCGCAGGTCGTCGAGTTGTTCGGGGGCCAAGCCGCCGTCGTTGTGGGCCAGTTGCAGGTGTGTGGCGATTCGGTGGGAGAGGCGTTCGATCTCGGTGTGGGCGCGGCTCATGGTGGCGGTGGCCTCGGGGCCGCCGAGGGTGGGCGCCAGGGCCGGGTAGAGCTGGTGTTCCTCGGCGTACTCGTGCGGGAGCAGCCGTTCGGTCAGGAGTCGGTGTGTCTCCTCGACGGCGGCGAGGGCCTCGGGGCCGGGGCTGTCGGAGAGGCGGTCGGCGGCGTCGTGTACGGATTCGAGGACGTCTTGGAGGTCGTCGTGTTCGGCGGCGAAGCGGTGGATGAGTGCTTCCGCGGCTGGGGTGACGGCCGGCCGGGCGTTCCGGTCGGCGCGCAGAGCGCGCAAGGCGTTGAGGATGACGGCGACGTCGATGCCTTCCTGGAGGA
Organism: Uniformispora flossi; assembly: GCF_049534875.1. Lineage (NCBI taxonomy): Bacteria > Bacillati > Actinomycetota > Actinomycetes > Kitasatosporales > Streptomycetaceae > Uniformispora > Uniformispora flossi. Next base: position 142,889 of record NZ_JBMULZ010000017.1, on the reverse strand, counting down.
GTGCACCTGCGGCGGGCGGGAGCAGGCCGACGGCGGCCGCGGCCATGGCGGCCAGGGACATCAGCATGCCGCCGGCTGCGCTTTGGACCGCGATGCGGCGGGCGCGTCGGGCGATGGTGACGGCGTCGGCGAGGCGGTCGAGCCGGTCGGCGGTCAGGACGATGTCGGCGGCTTCGGAGGACGCGGTGGAGCCGCGGGCGCCCATGGCGACGCCGATGTCGGCGGCGGCGAGAGCGGGGGCGTCGTTGACGCCGTCGCCGACCATCACGGTGACGGCTTGTTCGCGTTCGGCGCGTACGGCGGCAACCTTGTCGGCCGGGCCGAGGCCGGCCCGTACGTCGTCGAGGCCGAGGACCGCGGCGACTTCGTGGGCCGGGGCGGCGCGGTCCCCGGTGAGCATCAGCAGGCGCCGGATGCCGACCGCCCGCAGATGGCGCAAGGTGCGCGGGGCGTCGTGGCGCAGGGGGTCGCGCAGCAGGACGGCGCCTGCCGGGTGCCCGTCGACGGTGAGCCACGCGACGGCCGCGCCGTCGAGGAGGGCGCGGTTGTCGACGGCTTTGGCCCAGGTCGGCCGGGTATCGGAGGTGCCGAGGCGGCCGATCGAGATGCGTTGCCCGTCCACGGTGCCGGTGGCCCCTCGGCCGGGTTCTTCGGTGACGTCCGTCGGGACCGACAGCTCCAGTTTGCGTTCCCGGGCGGTGTCGACGATGGCCTGCGCCAGGACGTGGGGCGAGTACTGGTCGAGCGAGGCCGCCAGGCGGAGGACCTCCGCGGGTTTGGCGTCGGGGGCGGCGATCACGTCGAGGACGCGGGGGCGCCCGCGCGTCAGAGTGCCGGTTTTGTCGAGCAGGAGGGTGCGGGCCCGGCCGAGATTCTCCAGGGCGCCGCCGTCGCGGATGACCACGCCGAGGCGGGATGCCCGCGACAGACCGGAGACGATCGCGACGGGCGCGGCCAGCAGGAGCGGGCACGGCGTCGCGACCACGAGGACCGCGACCGCGCGCACCGCGGAGCCGCTGATCGCCCAGGCCAGACCGGCTGCGGCGAGGGACACGGGCAGGAACCAGGCCGCATACCGGTCCGCGAGCCGCACGACCGGTGCGGACTCGGCCCCGGCCTGCCGGGCCAGCCGCACGATGCCCGCGTACGTGCTGTCGTGTTCGCTCGCGGTGGCGCGGAGTTCGAAGGCACCGCCGGCGTTGACCACGCCGCTGCGTACCGTTTCGTCGCGGACCCTCTCGACGTGGAGGGGCTCGCCGGTGAGCACCGACTCGTCGAGGACTGCCGCGGCGCTTTCCACGCGGCCGTCGACGGGGACGACTTCACCAGGACCGACGACGAGCAGGTCGCCGACGGCGACCTCGCGCAGCAGCACCGTGGCCACCCCGGACTCGGTGCGGCGGCGGGCCGAGCGCGGCGCGTGTTCCAGCAAGGCACGCAGGTCGTGCGAGGCGCGCTGCTGAGCCGCGGCCTCCAAAGTGCGGCCGGTCGCGAGCATGAGCGCGATCAGGGCGCCGGCCAGGTACTCGCCCACGGCAAGGGTGCCGCCGAGCGCGAGTACCGCGATCAGGTCCACACCCGCGTGCCTGCGCCGCAGGGCCGCCAGCACCCAGCCCACCGCGGGCACGATGGCGGACACGGTCCCCAAGGCCCAGAACAACTCCGCGAGGCCGCGGGCGCCGGTGAGCCAGGCGATGCCCCCGCCGACCAAGGCGGCCGCGGTTGCGGCCAAGAGGACAGGTTCGAGCCGCAGGGCCACAATTGCGCCGGTCAAGCGGTGCAATCGTGCGGGGCGAGTCGAGCGGTTCATGGCACCTCGGCCAAGGTCGGCGCGGAGACAGCCGGAGCGGTCCTCTCTCCAGCACAGCGCGCAGCCGCCCCGGACGGCAGAGTCATCCGGCCCTGGTCGGGGTGGTTCGTCCCGAGGGCACAAGTGCGCCACGCATCAGGCCGCTTGATCAGCCAAGCCACGAAAGGCAAAGGGCGGGGCCGGACGGGCGCCGGTCTTCAGACGAAGCTGAGAGCTTCCTGTGCCAGGCTCCCGGCCTGATCGACGCGTGACAAACGCGTGACACCAACCCCGCTGGAGAAGCTCCCCATGAGCCTGATCAACGGCCTGCCCGCGCACGTTCTGCTCGTGCACTTCGTCGTCGTGCTCGTCCCGCTGACCGCTCTCGCCCTCACCGTCGGTGCCGTCTGGCCGAGCGCGGCCAAGCGCATGGGCATCGTGCTGCCGGCGCTGGCCCTCGTCACGCTCGTGAGCGTCCCCCTCACCAAAGAGTCCGGAGAATGGCTGGAACAGCACGTCGACGGCAATGAGTTGGTGCGCCGTCACGCCGAACTCGCCGACGGTCTGCTCCCCTGGGTCGGCGGCCTGTTCGTTCTGGCGCTCGCCGTCTGGTGGGCGGTCCGCCGCGCCGGCTCAGCCGAAACCTCGCGCAGCGCAGACCGGTTCGCGATGCCGCTGCGCGCCGCGACCGTGGCACTGTCGCTCGTCGTGTCCGTGGGAGCCGTCGTGGACGTCTACCGCATAGGCGACTCGGGTGCGAAGGCCGCCTGGAACGACAGTTTCTCGAAGTAAGCGGGCTGGCACCGACCGCCAAATCGTGCGGAACGGGCACCCGGCGGTCGGCCCGCGTCTTCGACTGTCCGCGTGCTCCGACGCCTGTCCGGCTCTGCCCACTTCGGCGATGATGATCACCCGAGGCCGTGGGAGGTGCGGGCGTCGCGCGTCAGCGCTTCGTACATCTCCACATGGGTTTCGGGGCCGGGGAAGAACAGGGTCTGGCGGTCGTCGTCGGTCCAGCGCACCAGGTAGGGCGGCGTGCCGTCCGGGTGTCGGACTTCCACCACCTCGCCGATGCGGCGCGGCCCGCCGAGGTGGACGGACTCGACGACAACCCAGTCACCAACCTTCGCGCGCATCACGTCACCGCCTTCACGAGCTCGGAATCCGGTTTCGGTCCACCGCTCTCTCCGCCGCCCCGGTTTCGCCTGCGCCGCGGTCGGTCAGTTTCGCGCCGGAGGCACCCGTACCGGGAGGCGTGCGTCATCCAGAGCTGCCAAACGCCAAGCAAACCTCGCTCCGCGGCCTTCGGCCAGGGCCTTTCGCCCCTGCCGACGGATCACGAGGGCTCGCCTGTCGGCGAAACGGTCTTCCGTTGCCGTCACGGCCACCGTGGTTGCGGCCGCCGCTGCGTTCGCGCAACCCGCCCACGCCGCCTCGCTCCTTGACGGCATCTGCCGGTTCGCGGCGTTCAAGGACGACACATGCCCGGTATGCCCCAGACTGCACAGGAACAACGGCGCCCGGGACTCGTGGTGACGCAGGCACCCGACTGGTCCTACCGGTACGGCACGACCGCAACCGGGCCACGGGCATGCAGCAGTACGGCGTGGGCCACCGGCCCCAGGCGCAGACCGAGGGCGGTGCCCGTCACGCGGCGCCCAACGACGGTCAGGCCTGCCGTGGTCGAAGCGTGCACGAGAGCACCCGCCGCGCTCTCGGGCAGCAGTTCCCGGCTGACCCGGACGTGCGGATACTCCGCGGCCCGTCCCGCGGTCGCCTCGGCGAGCCCGCGCTCGGCGGCGGCTCGGACGTCGGCGGCGGTGAAAACCGGACCTGCACCGTCCGGCGACCACGCCTCGGGGCGCCAGCCGTACACGACCCGCAACACGCTGCCGGGATGGAGCGCTGCCTCGGCGAAGGCGAAATCGAGGACCTCGGCCGCGGGACGCAGCGCGTCGACACCGACGACGACAGGCCCCTCCGCCTCCGCCGGTGCGCCGCGAACGACGACGACCGGGCAGCGGGAGACGGCAGCCGCGGTCAAACCGGTCGAACCGAGCAGCAGGCTCCGGAAGCCGCCCCGACCACGCGACCCGAGCACCAGCATCGCCGCGGTCTCGCTTTCGGCCGCCACCGCGGCACCGGCGACGTCGAGGTGGTCCACGACCGCGACGTCCAGATCAGGCACGCAGGACAGCGCACGTGCACGCGCCTCCGCCAGCAGGCCGCGGGCATGCTCGTGTCCCGCGGCCCGCCCGTCTCCGGGCAACGGCAGCCAGGCATACGCGACACGAAGCGCGAGCCCGTGCCGGCGCGCTTCCAGAGCAGCCCAGCGGAGCGCCGTGTCCGCCCCCTCGGAACCGTCGACGGCCGCGGTGATATGCGCATGCTGCCGCTGTCCGACGTCGCTCGATGCCATAGGACTCACCTCGTACTCCAGGGGTGACTCGCGCTCCGCCGCGGCAGGCGCCCTTGGTGCCGACGGCCGGGAAAGCCACGTCGCCGACCAGCTCTTCCCGCCGCCACAACGTCCTGCACCAAACCGCGCTCCGGGGATTCCCAGGCCGCCCCGCGCAACGCGGCGCCGGCGCCGCTCGGGCTGCCCACGCTCACCACGAGCCGGCCGTTCCGGTACCCGGACAAGCGCTCACAGGGCACTCCCCACATCTCGGAGCCCCCTTCGTCGCGCATCGCCGCTCCCCAGCATCTGCACAGCTGTCCATCCACAGCCGACGGGAGATATCCGTGACCACCCCCGCTTCCACCCTGCGACGCGGGTGCGGCTGCCGCCACCGGGCGAGAGGCCGGGCGGACCGGCAGGCTTGAGGATCCGCCCGGCGGCGGACTGGGGCCGTTCCAAGCATTCGCGCGCTGCGGCCCCGCATCCCGCAGCCGCTTTCATGCCATCCGGCCGACGTCGGCGGCCGTCGTGCTTGCCCATGCCTGTCCGTCGGGCCGCGGTGGTGCCGCCTGTGCAGAAGCACGTCCTCGTGCGGCGCATGCGAGCGCGAAGCGCACGACAGCTCGTTCCCGGCGGGATTGACCGCGGAAACGTGCGGGTACGCGCCCCCGCACGTCATCCGGGAGAACACGATGAACGACCACCGGACCGGACCCGCGGACATCCTCGTCGGCTTCGATGCCTCCGCCGGCGCCCAGCGCGCGCTCTCGTGGGCCGTCGACCACGCCGAAAGGACGGGCGACCGCGTCGAGCTGATGATGGCCGTGCCCGAAGGCAGCGGCCGCCATCAGACCCGGTACGCCGACATCCACGCCGCGGCCGAGGGAATCGTCGACATCGCGCTCACCAACCTACGCGCCGACAGACACGGCTTCGAGGCCCATGGTTCCGTCCGCTACGGGGCCGCCGCCGACGTGCTGATCGAGGCGTCGCGGCAGGCAGGCCTCCTCGTGGTGGGCCGACGCGGGCACGGCGAGGTAACGGACGCGCTGCTCGGGTCTGTGTCGATGCGGGTCTGCGCGCACGCCCTCTGCCCGGTCGTGGTGATCCCGCCGGGCTGGGCAGCGCAACCCGGCGGCACCGTGGTGGTCGGTGTCGCCGACGCCGACGACCGCCCGGCCGTCGCCTTCGCCGCGGACTACGCCCAGGCACTCGCCGGCGACCTGCTGGCTGTGCACACCTGGAACCTGCCCGTGTCGGGCTTCTCCCCGGAACTGATGATCCCCCTGGTCAACGACGCATCCGACATGACCGTCGCCCGCGACCGGGAACTCGACGACGCACTGGCCCCGGTACGCGAGCGGAAACCGGGACTGCCGGTCGCCACCTCCGTGGTCGAAGGGATCCCGGCACGCCGCCTCACCGAAGCCGCGCGCCACGCGGCACTTCTGGTGGTCGCCGCGCACCGCGAACGCGGCCGCTACCCCCTCCGCATCGCACCCACCGTGCACGCGGTCCTCCACCACGCACCGTGCCCCGTCGCCGTCGTCCCGATCGCGGGTACCCCGTGACCCCGCCGTACTTCCCGCACCACCGGGAAGACGGTGGCGAGAACGTCAGGCCCGCGCGGCGACCGCGGACGCCGCCCGGCGCGAACGGCTCCCTGGCATCCACCAACTGTGGGTCGGCACCGCCGGCGCCCACCGGCCGAACGGCTGGGGCGACCAAACGGGGAGGCCGTTCGGCCCATCCGTGCGATCCGTCGGCCGTGCAGACTGGATGTATCAGCCACAGGACGGAGCCTGCCCTGCTCGGCCGATGGCCATCCGGTACGCCGACACAGGGCCGGCCGGAAAGGGAGACGAGTCGTCATGCGCGTCGTGATCGTGTACGAGAGCCTCTTCGGCAACACCCGTCGGATCGCCGAAGCCGTCAAAGAGGGGGTACGGCAGTCCCATCCCGGCGCGGACGTCGACTGCTTGCGCGTCCAGGAAGCAAACTCGGAACTGGTCGAGGCGGCCGATCTGCTCGTCGTCGGGGGCCCGACTCATATGCGGGGCATGACGTCCCGGATATCACGCAAGGCCGGCTTGCATACGATCAAGAAGGAAGCCGAGCAGAAGAAGCCACACCACGAGACCGAGCCCGACGCGGAGGGGCCCGGCGTGCGCGAGTGGTTCCAGCACCTGCCGAAGACCCACGGCAAGCTGCATGCCGCAGCGTTCGACACGCGCGCGGCCGCGCCGATGTCGGGCGGCGCCGCCCGCGGCATCGCCCGGAAGCTACGCCACCACGGATACGAACTCGCCTCCGAACCGCAGGGCTTCATCATCGAAGACGCGGAAGGGCCGCTGCGCGACGGCGAGCTGTCCCGAGCGCAGGCGTGGGGCGCAACGCTGAACTGACGGCGCGACGGGGCGACCGGGTACGCGCCGACGACCGCGGCGGCAGAGCCGGGTCGAACGGCTCCGGGACGTCACGCCGGAGCGCCGTCGGTCCCCTCTGCCGGCAGCCGGAGCCGGAACCGCGTGCGGCCGGGCCGGCTCGTCACGTCCACGGTTCCGCCGTGCGCCCCGACGACCGCGTGGACGATGGCGAGGCCGAGCCCGGTCCCGCCGCCGGTGCGGGTGCGCGACGCGTCGGCTCGGGTGAAGCGCTCGAAGAGGTTCGGCAGGAGTGCCTCGGGGATTCCCTGGCCGTCGTCCTCCACGGTCAATTCCACGTGTCCGACGGGGCCTTGGTGCGGTGTCGGCGGCGACAGCGCGACCGTCACCGTGGTGCCCGCCGGGGTGTGGGTGCCGGCATTCGCCAGCAGGTTGGCGACGACTTGGTGCAGGCTGTGCGGGTCGCCGGAAACTTCGACCGGCTCCGCGGGCAGGTCCAGGACCCAGCGGTGGCCGGGGCCGACCGTGCGGGCGTCGTCGACGGCGTCGAGGACCAGGCGACTCAGGTCGACGGGCTCGCAGGCCAGCGGGCGTCCGGCGTCCAGGCGGGCCAGCAGCAGGAGTTCGTCGACGAGGACACTCATCCGCCGCGACTCGGACTGGATCCGGTGGAGCGCGTTGCGGGCTTCCGTCGGCATGGGCTCGGGTCCGCGCAGCGCCAGTTCGGCGTGGGCGCGCACCGTCGCCACGGGGGTGCGCAGTTCGTGGCTCGCGTCCGCGGCGAAGCTGCGCAGGCGCTCCTCGCTGGCTTGGCGCCGCCGCAGCGCGTCGCCGACGTGGCCCATCATGCGGTTGAGTGCGGTGGCGACCTGGCCGACTTCGGTCCGCGGGTCGTCCACCTCGAGGGGGTCGGGCATGGCCACGTCGCCGCCGGCCAGCGGCAGCCGGGTGACCGCGGTGGCGGTGGCCGCGACGCGGCGCAGGGGGCGGAGGGTGAAGCCGACCCACCAGGCCGCCGCCGCGCCCGCGGCGATCAGGGCGATCCCGAACACGACGATCTCCACGGCCTCCAGCTTGTGGAGCGTCTCCTCGACCGGGTGCAGGGGGAGCCCGGTGACCAGGACGTCCCCGTCGTCGCCGGCGACGGCTTGCACGCGGTACTCGCCGAGGGCGGTGAGGCGGATGCTGCGGGCGGTGCCGTTCGGTGCGAGTCGCGCCAGTTCGCGCTGGTCGCCGGGGCTCAACGGCACCGCGACGTCGCTGCGTTCGCGCACCACAGCGGAGTCGGTGACCCGGCCGTCGAGCAGGCGTGCGCCGAACGTGCCTTCGGCCTGGCCGCGGGTGTCGGGGATGTTGTCGGCGTCCGGGCGTTCCTCGTGTTCCAGGCTGGCGGCGAACCGCCCGCCTGATGCGGTGAGCTGCTGGTCCAGGCGGCGGACGAGGAATCCTTCCAGGGCCAGGACGGTCGTGACGCCGACGGCGGCGCAGGCGAGCGCGAGCAGCACCACCAGTCCCGCGGTGAGTCTGCCACGGAGCGAACGCGGGAACCGGGGGCGCTTCACCGCGGAGTGCCCTTGGCATCGTGCGGCGGATCGTCGTTTGGTGTCTCCTTCAGGACGTAGCCCATGCCGCGGACGGTATGGATCAACGGGGGGCGCCCGGCGTCGATCTTCTTGCGGAGGTAGCTGATGTACAGCTCGACGACGTGCGCGCGGCCGCCGAAGTCGTACGACCACACGCGATCGAGGATCATTTCCTTCGGCAGGACGCGGCGAGGGTTGCGCATCAGGAACCGGAGCAGTTCGAACTCGGTGCGGGACAGGTCCACCGGACGGCCGCCGCGGGCGACCTCGCGGGCTTCTTCGTCCATCACCAGATCGGCGTACACCAGGCGCCGGTCTCCGGGGTCTCGGGTCATGCCCGCGCGCCGCACCAGGCCGCGCAGCCGCGCGAGCACCTCCTCGAGGCTGAACGGTTTGGTCACATAGTCGTCGCCGCCCGCGGTGATGCCCGCGATGCGGTCCTCGACGGCGTCGCGGGCAGTGAGGAAGAGCACGCACACCTCGGGTGCCCGTTCTCGGAGCCGGCGCAGCACGCTCAACCCGTCGGTGTCCGGGAGCATCCAGTCCAGGACGACCGCGTCGGGCGGCACCCGGGTGGCGCTCGCGACTGCGGACGCACCGTCGGCGGCAGTCTCCACCTGCCAGCCTTCGGCACGCAGGGCCGCACCGAGGACGGCGGTGAGGTCGGGTTCGTCGTCGACGACGAGGACGCGGACGGGGCTGCCGTCGGGGCGCCGCAGTATCGGGGCGAGGGGCGGTGTCTGCATGGTCTCCCCAGCATCGCGCGTCACGGTCGCCGTGCCCGGCTGCGAACCTCTGAGTTTCTTCTGAACAACCGGGACGGCCCCGGATTCACAGGCTTCTCTGAGGAACGCCGGGAAGGCTGGGAGCCAGTCGGCGGTCACCCGGACCACCCGTGCGGGTCGAGGAGGCGCCATGGCGAACCCGGCGCAGGCGGGGCATGCACCCGGGCCCCGACCGGGCACGCCCCGGCGGCATGCCGCGCCGGGCCCGGTCCCGGCGGCGCGGCGGATGGTTCCGGCCCTTGTCCAGGCCGCCATCTGGGGCGGTGGCGCCGCGGTCCTCGGACTGTGGTGGAGGCACACCCCGGCCGTGGTCGGCGCGGCCGACTGGCTGACCGGTGCGGGACGCCTCTTCGGGCTGCTCGCCGGCTACGCGTGCGCGATTCTCGTCCTGCTGATGGCGCGGATACCGGTCCTCGACCATGTGATCGGCACCGACCGGCTCGCCCGCTGGCACGCGACGGCCGGCCGCTTCACGATCGCGTTCATCGTGGCGCATGCCTTCTTCATCACCTGGGGCTACGCGGAAACGGACCACCGCGGGTTGGTGCCCGAAGGTGTCACGATCATCCGCGACTACCCGGAGATGCTCAAGACCGGGCTGGCCTTCCTGCTCTTTCTGGTGACCGCGGTGGTCTCCGCACGCTTCGCCAGGCGGCACATGCGGTACGAGACCTGGCACCTGCTGCACCTGGCCACCTACGCCGCGATCTTCCTCGCCTTCAGCCACCAGCTCGCGCTCGGCGCCGAATTCGTGGGCAACCGGGCGGCGCAGGCGGCGTGGTACGGCCTCTACGGGTGCGCCGCGGGCGCGGTGCTCTGGTACCGGTTCCTCACGCCGATCCGCTTCTCCCTGCGCCACCGCCTCCGCGTCACCGCGGTCCGGCCGGAAGCACCCGGCGTGGTCTCCGTCTACCTCACGGGTGAGCGGCTGGACGAACTGACCGCGCAGCCAGACCAGTTCTTCCGCTGGCGCTTCCTGGCGCCCAAGCTGTGGTGGGCGGCGAACCCGTACTCGCTGTCCGCGCCGCCGGACGGCCGCCACCTGCGGATCACCGTCAAGGCACTCGGCGGCCACAGCGCCGCGCTCGCCCGGCTCGCGCCGGGCACCCGGGTGCTGGCGGAGGGCCCGTACGGCGGCCTGACCGCGGAGCGGGCCCGTTCCGCGAAGTCGCTCCTGCTCGCCGGCGGTGTCGGCATCACCCCACTGCGTGCCCTCTTCGAGACGCTGCCCGGCGACGTCGTCCTCGTCTACTGGGCCCGCACCGCGCACGACCTGGCGCTGCGCGGCGAGTTGGACGCGATCGCCGCCGCGCGCGGGGCCCGCGTCTTGTACTCCGTCGACGAGCCGGCCGGATACCACCTTCCGCTCACCACCCGGACCTTGGCCCGGATGGTGCCGGACGTCGCCGAACGCGACGTCTTCCTGTGCGGCCCGCCCGGCATGACCGACGCGGCCCGTGCGGCCGTGCGGGACGCCGGAGTCCGGAGCGACCGCATCCACTACGAATCGTTCGCCCTATGAGCAGGCCCGGCATCCGCCGGCCGTGAGGAGGTCCGCACATGCGCGCCACCACCGTCGCCGCGGTGTCCAGCGCCGTGGGCGTCGTGCTGCTGCTGTCGATGAAGCCGCACCACGTGGCCACCGGCGCGGCCGCGTCGGGCCCGGCGACCCCGACAGGCAACAGCGCGGCGAACCCGCAGCCCGGCGCGTCGTCGACCACCGCGCCCGGCGGCGCCTCCTACGGCACCCGCACCGGCACCTTGACCGGGGACACGATCGACACGCGCTACGGCCCTGTCCAGGTCGCCGTGACCCTCACGGACGGCAAGGTGACCGGTGTCCAGGTCCTGCAGGTCCCCTCGGAGAACGGGCGCGACCGCAGCATCGCCGCGTCGGCGGTACCCAAGCTGACCAAGGAAGCCCTGGCGGCGCAGACCGCGCGCATCGACACGGTCTCCGGCGCCACCTACACCAGCGAGGGCTATATCCAGTCCTTGCAGAGCGCATTGGACCAGGCCCATGCCTGACGACCCGCCGGCCCACGGCACCACAACTGATCCGCTCCCCGGGTTCCGGCACGTGGAACACGTGATGGGCACGGTCTTCTCCTTCGACATCCGCGACCCCGACACACCCGCTCGCCGGGCCGCGCTCCGCGAGGCCGTCGCCATGCTGCACCGGGTGGACGAACTGTTCTCGACCTACAAGCCGGACAGCGTGATCAGCCGCCTCGCGCGGCACGACGTCACCCGCGGGGACATCCCGACCGTCGTGCACGAGGTCCTCGAACTCTGCGCGGAAGCGCACCTCCGCACCCGCGGATGCTTCAGCTACCGCCCCGGCGGAACCCTCGACCCGTCGGGCTTGGTGAAGGGCTGGGCGACCGAGCTGGCGTCCACGTTGCTCTACGCCTCCGGCGCCGTGAACACGAGTGTCAACGGCGGCGGTGACGTCCAGGTCCGCGGCGAAGCCGCACCCGGGCGAGCGTGGCGCATCGGCATCGCCGACCCCCGCGACCCCGCCCGGATCCTCACCACGGTCACCGGGCGCGACATCGCCGTCGCCACCTCCGGCACCGCCGAACGCGGCAGCCACATCATCGACCCGCGGACAGGTACTCCGGTGCCCGGCCTGGTCTCGGCCACGGTGACCGGCCCCCACTTGATGTGGGCCGACGTCTACGCCACCGCCGCGGTCGTCCTCGGCGACGAAGCCGAAGAATGGCTCACGGGCATCGACGGCTACGCACTCGCGTCGTTCGTCACCGCCCCGTCGCCCTGCCCGCACAGGGAGTAGAAGCAGCTCGGGACAAGGAGTACGGCCCCATGGCCAAACGCCGGTATCTGCGCGGAATTGCCGGTGCGATGCTCGCAGCGTCGGCCCTCGCGGTGCCCGCGGGACCCGCGTTCGGCGTCCCCCGGCCCCCGGCACCACCGACGAACCTCGCGGCGGCCACCGCAGTCGGGACCCACAACACGTACGCCCAGTCCGCTTACCACGTCCTGGCCCAGGCCTTGGACGCCGGCGGGAGCCTGATCGAGATCGACGCCTGGGCCCACCCGGCGCGCGGGGACTGGACGGTCAGCCACACCCGTATGCAGGGCAACCAGAACAACTGCGTCGCGGCGCGCACCGCGGGCGGCCTCTACACGGGCGCGGACGACCAAGGACTCGGCACGTGCCTGGACAACCTGCGGATCTGGCTCGACACGCACCCCGACCGCGGCCCCTTCCTGGTCAAGATCGAGCTGAAAGACGGCTTCGCCGGGGCGAACGGCAACGGCCCCGCCGCACTGGACGCCGTGATCGCCGGACACCTCGGCAGCCACGCCTTCCGGCCCGTGGACCTCCTGCGAAGCCCCTCCGGCGGCATGTTCCCCGATCCCACGACCGCCGCGCAGGCGGACAACTGGCCCGCCAGGACGGCACTCCGGGGCAAGGTGATCGTCGAACTGATCCCCGGCACCTACGAGCGGAGCACCACACCGCCCGCCCAATGGTCCGACGCCGCCTACGCCACCAGCCTCCGCAACCGGGCCGCGACCGGCACCCTCGCCACCGCACAGGCATTCCCCGCCGTGCTGAACGCCCAACCCGGCGATCCCCGCACCCGCTACCCCGACGCCTCCATACGGCCGTGGTTCGTCGTCTTCGACGCCGACGCCGACGTCTACCTCGACCACGCCGACACCACCTGGTACGAACGCAACCACTTCCTCGTCGTCCTGACCAACGCCCACGATCCCGAGCCCGCGATGAACCGCACCCAGCCCAAGGCCGCTGCCGCCGCGGCCCGGGTCGCCCGCCTGGCCGCCGCCGGGGCGTCCTTCGTCTCGACCGACTGGAGCACCACCCACCCGGTGCTGTCGGCCCTCCTCCCCCGCGGCTGAAGCCGGTCTCCGACCCTGGTCATCTCGCCGGCCATCGGCCCCGACGGCCGTTCCCTCGCCGCCGGGGGGCAGGTAGGCGGCTCAGTCCGGGAGCGGCGGGTTCGCGGTGACGCTGCGCGGAGGCCGCCCTGCGATGGGCACTTCGGCCCTTCCGCGGCCCCGGGTGACGGGCGACGCTGAAAACCTGGCGAGGCTCGGAAATGATCCGGGAGGTGGCGGACATGCTGACATCGGCAGTGTCTGCGTACGGCGGCCATATGGACGGAGACGGCACCGCGTGGATGTGGGTGGTGGGGCCGCTGATGATGGTGGTACTGCTGGCCCTGCTCGGCGTGCTGATCTGGTGGCTGGTCGGACTCGCGAACCGGCGGACGGAGCAAGCCGACACCCCCGTCCACCCGCAGCCTTCCACCCCCGAGGACATCGCCGCGGCACGCTACGCCCGCGGCGAGATCGGCGCCCAGGAGTACCGGGACATCATCGCCAACCTGCGCGGCCGCCCCGACGGTTCGCCCTGACGATCCCGCGAACGCGCGCCCGAACGGCCCGGGCCTCCGGGCCGTTCGGCCCTGATTGTCCGGGGCCGCGCCTCGCAGACTGGATTCCGCAAGGCAACTCCCATCACCACACTTGGAGTTCGCGATGATCGAGCCTACCGGCCTGCTTCGGGGCCACGTAGTCGCCGCGGTCGACGGATCGCCTGCCGCCGACAACGCCGTCGACTGGGCCGCCGACGAAGCCGCCGTGCGCGGCGTCCCGTTGGAACTGCTCCATGCCTGGGACTGGAAGGCATACGAGGCAAGCGACTGGTACGGCCACCACCTCCACCACCAGGGCACCGAGCTGCTCCGAGCCGCCGCCGAGCGCGCCCGGCACCGCCGCCCCCAAATCGAGGTCACCAACTCGATGCCGCACGGCCCCGCGGACGAGATCCTCGACGAGGCGGCAGGCCGGGCAGGCCTGCTGGTCATGGGCAGCCGCGGGCTCGGCGGCTTCTCCGGCCTGCTGCTCGGCTCACGCAGCCGGCATGCGGCGGCGCAACGGCTGTGCCCGCTCCTGGTGGTCCGAGCCGGAGCCGACGGCGACACGGAACCGCCCTACGACGAGGACTACTTCCGCATCGACAAGGACGCGGTCGTGGTCGGCGTCGCCGATGATTCGTGCCGTCCGGCCGTCGAAGCCGCATTTGCCGAGGCCGCGTGGCGCGGCGCGCGCGTTCACGCGGTCCACGCCTGGTCGTTCCCGGACCTGCCCGCGTACGGCGCCGCTGCCGCATTCGCACCCACCGCCGACGCCGTCCGCACCTGCGAGGCCAACGGCGAAGCCGTCCTCGCGCAGACCGTGGACCCGGTACGGGAGAGCCATCCGGACGTGGAGGCCGTCGCGGACGTCGTCAACGGGCACCGGGCCCGCGTCATGGTCGACGCTTCGCGCGGCGCGGCCATGGTCGTCCTGGCCGCCCACCGGCGCCCGGGCCGCGTCGGGCGCCAACTGGGCCCGGTCACCCACGCGCTTCTCCACCACGCGCACGCGCCGGTGCTGCTCGTCCCCGTGGACTGAGAGCGTGAGCGGTGGGCCAAGGCGGGCCAAGCAGTCACGCATCCCCCCTGTGCGCCCCGGTCGGCACCAGCCGCACCGGGGCGTCGGCGTGTTCCAACAGCGCGTGCGTTCCGGGACCGAGACGCCGGGCACGCTCGCCGCGCCGCGGATGCGTGGCGATGACGACTCGCACGGTCATCGCAGACTCCGCACCGGTCGGGTTTCGGTCGGCGTCTCGGTTCGCCGCCATCGCGGCTCCGGCCGGTCCGGCGCCGGCAGGGGAACCACCAGCACCGGGCACTGCGCGTGCCCCAGCACAGCGCGGGTGACGGGGCCGAGATGCGGCCCCGGATGCGGCCCGGGACCCGGCGGGCGGCGTGCGCCGATCACCAGCAGGTCGGCCGCGCGGGACGCGGCGACGAGGGCGTGCTCGGCGCTGTCACGGACGACGTCCTCGCGGATCCGCACACCCTCCGACGGGGGGAGTGCCTTCACAACCGCGGCAAGACGCATGCGGGCCTGGGCGCGGGCCACCGCGGCGAAGTCGATTCCGCGGCGCGCGAGGCCACGGGCGCGCATACCCGCGGGCACGGTCCACGCGTGCATGGCAAGCAGCCGCATGCCGCGCAACCGTGCTTCCTCCAACCCGAGTTCCACGGCAGGTCGACAGGCAGCGCCGGAGACTCCGACGAGTACCCGGCGGCGGAATCGCGCGGGGGCGCCGCCGTTCCCGCGCACGATGAGGACCGGGCACGACGCGTGGCCCGCGAGGGACCGGCTCACCGAACCGACCAGCAGGCCGTGTGCGGTGCCGAGTCCGCGGGCGCCGACCACGACGAGCGCGGCGTCGCGTGCGGCGTCCAGCAACGCGCCCACCGGAGTCGCCCGGACGACGGCCGTCACGACCGGGGGCGGGCGCTCCCCCGCCCGGGCCTCCGCGGCGGCACGGTCGACCACGCCGTGGGCCGCGGCGTACCCGGCGGGAGCCGGTCCGCCCTCGTAGACGGCCGGATCGGCGGCGTGCAGGACGATCAGCCGGGTGCCGCGACGTGCGGCCTCCTCCGCGGCCACCGCGACGGCGAGATCCGCGGACGGCGAGCCGTCGACGCCGACCACGACGGGGGCTTCCGGACGATCCGGCGGGGGTATTGCGGAGCGGTCCATGACGGGGGTTCCTCGGGAAAAGAGCGGCGGGCAGCTACGACGAAGGCGCGTCCGCCCTCGCGCGGACGACGTCGTCCAGACCACGCCGCGGGGTCGGGCGGACGTCGACGCCCATGCCGAGCCGGAGGATCATCTGCGGGTTGCCGTAGTGCTTGGCGCCGGAACCGATTTCGACCCGCAGGTCCGGGTCTTCGAGCGGCTGGTTCGCGAACGACGCGGCGATGCCGTAGCGGGTGCCGACGGCCAGGACGTGGAGCAGCGCGCGTCCGGCGGTGACCCAGTCGCGCGGGCCGTCGCCGGAGGTTTCCAGGACCGCGAGCACCGGACGCTGCTCGAACGCGGCCGTGCCGCGTTCGGGTACGTCGTGGCCGGCGGCCAGGTCGCGGACCGCCCCGGTCGGCTCCGCGGGCAGCGGGCCGAGGCTGCCGGCCGGGACGCCGTCGAGCCGGTGCGCTTGGTCCGGGGGGTCGATCCAGTGGTCGCGCTCCTCGCGGAGATGCTCGGCCTCCCGGCCGGTGGCCTCGCGGATCGCGGTGAGCAGGGACTCGTAAGCCGGTTCGCGTTCGACCACCCGCAGCCAGGTTCCTTCGTCGCGCGCGGCATCGCGCATGCGTTCGAGGAACAGGGGTGCGATCGGTTCGTCGCGGAACGGGGCGCGGTTCGTGCGACGGCTCGGCAGCGCCCAGTAGAGCGGTTCGAGGCGCGGGTCCGGGAGGGCCGCGGTCACGCGCAGCCGTGCCGAGAACAGCGGATCGTCGGCCTCCGGCACCAGGTCCGTCTCGGTGCCGAGGCCGAGCGATGCGTAGCCGAGCTGGGCGCCGAACGCGGCCGCGCCGCAGGCGATGTGCGCTTCGCGGCCGCTCGGGTCGCTGTGCGTCAGGACCCGGTCGCGGTCGACGTGGATCTCCACGTCGTCGCCCTCCCAACGGAACCACCATGGCTGGGTGTTGTGCTTCGACGGGGCCGAGGTCGCGGCCCGCAGGATGCGTTCGCGCTGCTTCGGGGTCAGGGTCGAGGTCGTCATGGTCCACCTCCGGCGGGCTGCGGAGACTCGGGGGCCTCCGTCTTTCCAACATGCCTCGGCGGGCTCCCGGCCCCCCAGGGGCGACCCGCCCGGCCGACCGGGCCGAACGGCCCGGCGGCGATCCGGGTCGAAGGCCGGGTCCACCGGGGATCAGCCGCGGAACAGGACGACCTTCAAAGCCCCCGAGTCGGCCGCGCGTGCGAACACGTCGTAGGCATCCTGCATCTCGTCGAGCCCGAAGCGGTGGGTGACCAGTCCGGAGGTGTCCAAGCGCCCGGCCGCGAGCATGTCGAGGAGCATTGGAGTGCTGCTGGTGTCGACCAGACCTGTGGTGACGGTGATGTTCTTGATCCACAGGTCTTCGAGGTGCAGCGTGGCGGGCCGTCCGTGCACGCCGATGTTGGCGATGTGCCCTTCCGGGCGGACCAGGCGGGTGCACAGCTCGAAGGTTTGCGGGACGCCGACGGCTTCTATCGCGACGTGCGCGCCGAATCCGTCGGTGGTCAAGGCCCGCACGGTCTCCTCGGGGTCCTGCTCGGGCGTGATCGTCACGTCCGCGCCGAACCGCTTGGCCGCCTCCAGCCGCCCCGCGTCGGGGTCGACGGCGATGATCCGCGCGGGCGTGTACAGGCGCGCCATGATCACGGCGGCGAGACCGATCGGCCCCGCGCCCACGATGACCACGGTGTCCCCGGGGCCGACGCGGCCGTTGCGGATGCCGACTTCGTACGACGTGGGCAGGATGTCGGCGAGCAGCACCGCGGCCTCGTCCGGCACGCTGTCCGGCAGCTTGTGCAGCGAGTTGTCCGCGAACGGCGTGCGCACGAGTTCGGCCTGTGTGCCGTCGATCCGGTGGCCGAGGATCCAGCCTCCACCGCCCGTGCATTGGCCGTAGGATGCCGCCTTGCAGTAGCGGCAGCGCCCGCACGCCGAGATGCACGAGACGAGGACGCGGTCCCCGGCCCGGGCGTTCCGGACGGCGGACCCGGTCTCGACCACCGTGCCGACCGCCTCGTGGCCGAGTACCCGGCCCGGTTCGACCTCGGGCACGTCACCCTTGAGGATGTGCAGGTCCGTTCCGCAGATCGTGACGGCGTCGACGCGGACGATCGCGTCCTCCGAGTCCGTGACGACGGGATCGGCGACGTCTTCCCAACTGCGGCGGCCCGGCCCGTGGTAGATCAGCGCCTTCATGGGGATCACTCCGTTCGAGGCGGCGCTCTCGTTTCCCGGCCCCGGTGGCCCCGCCCCGGGTCCTGATTCGAGCGTCTCGCCGAACGTCCGACGGTCGTAGGGCCGATCGGCCCACGGCATCGGTTCCCGCGGGTCAGAGCGGGCCGTGCGGGTGCGCCTGATGCACCTCGGTGGCGAACACGGCGGCCTGCACGCGGCGTTCCAGGCCGAGCTTGCCGAGCAGGGCCGAGACGTAGTTCTTGACGGTCTTCTCGGCGAGCTGCATCTTCTGCGCGATCTGCCGGTTGGTGAGGCCCTCGGTGACGAATTCCAGGACTTCGCGTTCCCGCGGCGACAGGTCGGCCAGCCGGGGGTCGACGGTGGTGCCGGTGCGCACCCGCTCCAGGACCTTCGCGGTGATGCCGGGGTCGAGCAGCGACTGCCCGGCGGCCACCCGCCGGATGCCGTCCACGAGGTCGGTGCCGCGGATCTGCTTGAGGACGTAGCCGGCCGCCCCGGCCATGATCGCCGCGAACAGCGCGTCCTCGTCGTCGTACGAGGTCAGGATCAGCGCCTGGATCTCCGGGAACCGGGACCGCACTTCGCGGCAGACGTCGATGCCGCTGCCGTCCGGGAGCCGCCCGTCGAGGACCGCGACGTCCGGGCTCAGCGCGGGGATCCGTCGGATCGCCTCTTGCGCGGACGCGGATTCGCCGACCACCTCGATGTCGGGTTCGGCGCCGAGCAGATCGGCCAAGCCGCGCCGGACGATCTCGTGGTCGTCGAGCAGGAACACACGGATTGGGGCGCTCATCGCTCCTCATCTCTTCCGCTGCCGCGGCTTCCAGTCTCTCAGGACGGTCCGGTGCGGTCACGCATGAGCGCGGATCAGCACCGCGAGGACGCCGAGCAGGTCGTGGTCGGTGACCACGCCCAGCGGCGCACCCGTCGACGCGACCACCACGAGTGCGTCCACGCCCAGCTCGCGCATGCGCACCGCCGCGGCGACGACGTCGGTGTCCGGGGAGAGGAACACCTGCTCCGCGGGTGCGGCCGTCCGCCCGGCCTGCCGGTTCTTCAGCCCGATCGGGTCCATGGCCCAGGTGGCCGCGACGTCGCGGTCGGACAGGATCCCGTGGGCACGGCCGCCGCGGGTGACCACGAGGTGGCGCAGACCGCGGGTCAGCATGACGTCCATGGCCGTCCACAGGTTGTCCGACGTGTCGACGGCGACGACGGGGCCGTGCATCACGTCCGAAACCCGGGGCGGCGCGGCCCGCGTCGGAGCGGTGCGGGTGGCCGGCTCGGGTGCGGTGGTGGTGTCCATGGTGTTCTCCACGCGTCGCGGACGGCGGGTCCGCCGTCATGCTTCGAGCCTCCCGCGCGCGCCGCACCGCCTCCAGGGCCGTTCGGCCCTGTCCGGTGACGACTCGCCCGAAATTCGCGACGGGAGGGCCAACCGGCCATTCGACCCGAAGCCGCAGGCCGATCTCCCCTGCCGACGAACTCCCTTGCGGCCACAGAGTTTTGCCCGGACAGGACGGAAGGCGCCAATCCACACGGCCCTCACCGTCCGCGCACCACCGCTCGGAACAGCGCGACCCGCCGCTCATCCGACCCGCTGCCGGGCCCCACGGCCCAGCGGCCCGCGCAAGGGGGAACCACCATGGCCACACCGCACACCCCACACCTCGCCGGCCGGCTGCACCTGCCCCGCCGCACGCGTACGGCCGGCGGTCGCGCGGCCGCCGTCAGCACCACCGCGTTCCGCGACGCGGCCGTCGCCGGGTTCCGCGTCGTCCTCGGCTTCGTCTTCCTGTGGGCTTTCCTCGACAAGTCGTTCGGCCTCGGCTACGCGACCCGAGCCGGACGAGGGTGGGTCGACGGCGGTTCGCCGACCAAGGGGTTCCTCAGCCACGTCGACGCCGGACCCATGGCATCCACCCTGCGCGGCTGGGCGGGCGAGACCTGGGCCGACTGGCTCTTCATGGCCGGGCTCCTCGGCATCGGAGTCGCGCTGACCCTGGGCATCGGGCTCCGCATCGCCGCGGTGTCCGGCACGGCGATGATGGCGCTGATGTGGATCGCCGAATGGCCGCCCGCCAAACACACGGGCGAGGGCACGCTCACCGCGTCCACCAACCCGTTCGCGGACTACCACTTCGTCTACGCCTTGGCCCTCGTCGTCCTCGCCGCCGTGGCCGCCGGCAGCCGCTACGGACTCGGCGCCTGGTGGGCGCGGCAGCCGCTGGTGCGGCGATACGGCTGGCTGCGCTGACACCCCGGTGCCCGGGCCGATCGGCCCGGGCACGGCAGGCCGTCCGCCCCAAGCCCACGGCTGCGGCCCCGGCAAGACTGGAAACAGAACGAAGGCAACCGCGCCACGGCGGCCGACCACTGCCCGCCGCCAAGCCTTCCGACGGCACAACTCGACCTAGGGGTCCGCCATGAGTGCCAAGGACGAACGCCCGAGGCCCCGCCCTCCGGGTCGGCTCCGCCGCCATCTGCGCCGCAATCCGCTCCGCACGCGCGCCCGGACCTGGCACGAGATGTTCGCCGTATGCATCGTCCTGCTGGCGCTCGCGCTGCCCGTTCTCGGCGTCCTGGCAGGCCGCGCCCAAGCGGGCGACGAAGAGGCCCGGCAGCGTATTCTCCGTCAGCACCAGCGCCCGGTGACCGCTGTGCTGCGGGAAGATGTGTACACCATCGGCATGTCCACGGCCGCGACGACCGAGTCCGAGGCCACGGTGTCGTGGGTCGCCTCCGACGGAACTTCGCACACAGGCCAGGCGATGGTCCGGGCGCGGCCGCGTCGGGGACACCACCACGATCTGGCTCGACGCCGCGGGCCGCCCGGTGACTCCGCCGCCGAGCCACGACCGGATCGTCATGGACGCGGTGGGCATCGGGATCGCCACCACGATAGGCGGGGCAGGAGTCTTGGCCGTGGTGTACGGCGCCGAAGCCGCCCTCTTCATGCGCTTGCGCGAGGCCGCATGGGCGAAGGATTGGTCCCACACCGCGCCGTTGTGGACCAGCAGGGCGTAGCTCGAAGCGGCAGAACGGACTCGATGGGCTTGTCCCAGGGCCTTCCCGCGGTCTCGCTCGCGGTCAGTCCGGGAGCAGCCGTGGACGGCCCGACCCGTGATAGCGCGGCTCGGCGTCGGTCACGCCCGCACCCGCGCCGCCGAGCAGCGCGGCGAGAATCCCGAGCATGTCGTGGTCGGTGACGACCCCGAGCGGCCGTTTGGCCGAATCCACGACCACGAGTGCGTCGACACCCGCCGCCCGCATGCGGTTCGCCGCGGTCAGCACGTCGACGTCCGGACTGACGGACCGGCTTGCCGGGCCGACGATGTCACCGACGCGCGTGTGCTTGAGTCCCAGCGGGTTCACCGCCCACACCGCGGCCAGCTCGCGATCGACCAGCATGCCGCGCACCTCGTCGACTTTCACCACGACCAAGTGGCGCAGCCCACGGTTCAGCATCAGGTCCATCGCGTCCCACAGCATGCCGTCGGCGTCCACCGACACCACGGGACCGTGCATTACCGAGCCGACCGAGGGCACTTCGATCCGGGGTTCCGAAGACCGAGCCGGCTTCTCGACTGCGCTGCGCATGGCGGCCTCCTCGTACGGCCCCGAGGGCACCCCCTCACCACCAGCGTCCGGAGTCCGCGGCCGCTCCGCCAGGGCCGAACGGCCCGGCATGCGGCCGGGCCCGTGCCTACGCCGGTTCCCCGCCCCCGTCCACGACCCACGCGGATGAAGAACTCCGCTGTGGCATCGGCGTCTTCCGGGTCCATGACGAGATTTCAGCGGCCTGGGGCGCCGGAGGAATCACCCCCGAGCGGTGTGGCGCATGCAACACTTATTTACAGGCGTCAGATAATTATTGACCGTGGGCGCCGGCGCCGCTTAGGTTCACGGGGAACACGAGGCACGCGATTCGTGCGACCTGCGTCAACCGTCGCGCGGAGCCTCGTCGGACGGAGGGACGCACCGATGCCGTCCGCCTGACACTTGCGGCCAAACGACCTCGGACCACCAGCCCTCCCCTGCCCAGATCGGATACCTCGCATGTCGTCTGACTCCACCCCGGTCGTCGACCCCACCTACCTCGACGCGTCGCTGCCCGTCGACGAACGAATCGCGAACCTGCTCGGCCAGATGACCCTGGAGGAGAAGGCCGGCCTGTTCTTCCACACCGTGGCGGTCCCCGGACAGGACGGCGCCGTGGTCGAGGACGACCCCGTCTTCGGCATGACGTCGGTAACGGAGCTGATCGCGGCCGGTCTCAACCACTTCAACCTGCTCGGCTCGGCACCGGACGCCCGTGCCATGGCCGCCTGGCACAACACCGTCCAGCGTGCCGCCGCAGAGACCCGCCTGGGCATCCCGGTCACCATCTCGACCGACCCGCGGCACGCGTTCAGCGACAACCCCGCCGCGGCGATGATGGCCGGACCGTTCTCGCAATGGCCCGAGCCGCTCGGCCTCGCCGCCATCGGCGACCCGGACACGGTCGAGCGGTTCGCCGACATCGCCCGGCAGGAGTACACCGCGGTCGGGATCCGGGTCGCCCTGCACCCGCAGATCGACCTGGCCACCGAGCCTCGCTGGTCCCGCCAGAACCACTGCTTCGGCGAGGACGCGGACCTGACGTCCCGGCTCGGCGCCGCGTACGTGCGCGGCTTCCAGGGCGGTGCGCTGGGCACGGAGTCGGTCTCGGCGATGGCCAAGCACTTCCCGGGCGGCGGCCCGCAGAAGGACGGCGAGGACCCGCACTTCGCACACGGCCGCGAACAGGTCTATCCGGGCGACAATTTCGACTACCACCTCAAGCCGTTCGAAGCCGCCTTCGAGGCCGGGGTCTCGCAGATCATGCCGTACTACGGCATGCCCGTCGGCACCGAGTACGAAGAGGTCGGATTCAGCTTCAACAAGTCCGTCGTCACCCGGCTCCTGCGCGATCGCTACGGATTCGACGGCATCGTGTGCACCGACTGGGGCCTCATCACCGACCGCGAGGTCTTCGGTCAGCCGTTCCCGGCCCGCGCCTGGGGCGTCGAGCACCTGAACGAGCGCGAGCGCATGCTCCGGCTTCTGGACGCGGGCGTGGACCAGTTCGGCGGCGAGCAGAACGTGGGCATGCTCGTCGAACTCGTGCGCTCCGGCACGGTCGACGAGCAACGGCTCGACATCTCCGCGCGGCGCATCCTGCGGGAGAAGTTCGTCCTCGGCCTCTTCGACCACCCCTACGTGGATGAAGGCAGGGCCGAACGCGCTGTCGGCTCAGCCGAGTTCCGCGCAGCCGGTGCCGCGGCACAGCGTGCGGCGTTCACTGTGCTCACCAACCGGCAGGACGCGCAAGGTACTCCAGTCCTGCCGCTGGCCCGGGGTAGCCGGATCCACGTCCGCGGTATCGATCCCGAACTCGCGGCGACCTACGGCACGGTGGTGGACGATCCTGCTTCCGCGGACGTGGCGATCGTACGGATAGCGGCCCCGTTCGAACCGCGTACGGACATTCTGGAGAGCATGTTCCACAGCGGGTCGCTGGACTTCCCGGCCGAGCAGCTGGACGAACTCCGCACCCTGGCCCGTACGGTGCCGACCGTCCTCGACATCTACCTGGAGCGTCCCGCCGTCCTCACCCCGCTCGTCGACGAAGCGGCCGCCATCGTCGTCGACTTCGGCGCCGACGACAAGGCGGCGCTCGACGTCCTGTTCGGCATCGCCGAGCCGCGCGGCGCCCTGCCGATGGACCTGCCGCGTTCCATGGACGCGGTACTCGCGTCGCGGTCGGACGTCCCCTTCGACACGGCCGACCCCTTGTTCCGCTTCGGCCACGGGCTGCGCCTGCGCTGACGCCCAGCGGGCTTCGACGAGCTGTGCCTGGTGCCCACCACCGACGTCACCCAGCCGGTCAGGACTCGCGAAGCGCTCGGTATCCGATCGCCGCCGGCACGTACGAGCGTTGGCCCCTCCGGAGACACACCGGAGGGGCCGGCGCATAGGCGATCGTCGCGGGCACTTCTCTTGCCTCAGTCGCAGGCGCCTCCCGCGAGTCATTGCCGGAGCCGACTGCGCCGGGACCGACATCACCCGGCACTCGTGTCATCTCGCAGCCACCTACCGGAGGCCGACGCCTGGGCGGATGCGCCGGGACAGCATGCCCGCGGGCAACCGTCACCGACGCATGTGTTCGAGTGCGGTGAGTGCGGCTTCGAGGTCGAAGTCGAACTGGACGCCGGCGTCGTAGCCTTCCGCGCCCACGGCACGGAGCGCCGGGAAGGCTTCGGGGTCCTGGGCGACGACGGCGGCGACGGAGGCGCGGTGGGGTTCGGCGTCGTGCCGACGCAGGACGAGGACCGACCGAACGTTGGCGTGGACGAGTTCCCCGACGAGGGTGACGGCAAGTCCGGCGGTGCGGGCGGCGAAGCCGTCGCGCAGTAGGACCGCGAACAGCCTTTCGACCTGGTCGAGTTGGCGTCGGCCCACGGAGCCGACGAACAGCTGGTACTCGGCGGGCTCGGTCAGCTCCAGCAACGACTCGCGAGAGGTGCGTGCGAACGCTTCGAGCCAAGTGCGCCAGTCCGCGTCGTCCGCAGGCATCCAGGACTCGTCCATGGCGTCCTCGATGCGTGCGGCGGCGACGAGGGCCACGAGGGCATCGCGGTCGGCGACGTGGTGGTAGAGCGCGGGACGCTGGACGCCGAGGCGGTCGGCGACGGCCTGCATGCTGAGCGGCCGCCCGTCCTCCTGCAACGCGAGCGCGACCTGGACGATCCGCTCCCGGTCGATACGAGCGGGCCTACCCCGACCGCGCTTACTGCCGTCCAAGACTGCTTCCCTTGCCGTTCGGAACCGGACGACCGTCATTTTACAAGGGTAAGAAAAGCCGCGCAGCCGGAGGTTCCGGCGATGGCCCGTACGTCGCCGGAGCTGGACGGCCAGTCCTTGACGCCCAGTTCGCGGTCAGCCCGTCGTCGCAGCCGCCGGGGCCGAGGCCGGACCGGTGAGCTCGCGCGTCAAGGCCGGGTCCGCGGGTTCCACGGTGCGAGCGCACATCTGCACTGCGGCGTGGTTCCAGCAAATGACGTGCTCTTCGGACGGCGCCGTGGACCTCACCAGGTCGCGACGCCGCAGGCACGGGGCGTCGTGCCTGCGGCGTCGAAGACGGCGGCCCGGGACGGGATGGCGCCGTTCAGGCCGCTGGTCAGCTGTTCAGTTCGCGTGCGATGCCGCCGAGCCAGTACGCCGACGGCTTGGGTGTGCGCGCGAATGACGCGCGGTCGACATGGATGAGGCCGAAAGTGAAGTGGTACGAGCCCCATTCGTAGTTGTCCAGGGCCGACCAGTGCAGGTAGGCACGGACGTCTATCCCGTCGGCGCTTGCCGCGGCCAAGCCTTCGAGGGCGCCTGTGGTGTAAGCGATGCGCTGGGTGTCGTCGTCGGCGGCGATGCCGTTCTCCGTGACGAGGATCGCCACGTCCGGTCCGACCACCGCGGCGGTCTGCCGGACGGCCTCGCCGAGTGCCGGAGGGTAGTACTCCAGACCGACCAGGGTCCGGGGAGTGTCCTCGGCGTGCGGAATCGGCCCGTCCTTGCCGAGGCGGGTGCGGGAGTAGGACTGCACGCCCACCCAGTCGTCGTCCCGGGAGACGTCGAGGAACACCTTCTCGCGGGGCCAGGCGTAGGCCGCGGCCTCCGCCTCGGCACCGGGCTCGGCCTGGAAGACCTGGCTGGCGATCGTCCAGCCCAGTTTGAGGTGCGGGTGCACGGCCTTGACGGCCTTGACCGCGGCTTTGTGTGCCCGGATCAGGGCGTCGGTGCTCGGCTGATGCGGTACCAGCGCGGCCATGGTGGGGACGTCCGGGGTATCGCCGTCGGGCGCCATGAGCCCGTTCACCAGTGTGATCATGTTCGGCTCGTTGATCGTGGCGACGTACTCGACGCCTTCGCCGAGGATCTCCGCTACGACGGCCGCATAGTTCGCGAACACGTCGGCGGCGTCCGGCGCGAGCCATCCGCCGCGTGCGGCGAACCAGTGAGGCGAGGTGAAGTGGTGCAGGGTCACCACCGGGGTGAGACCGCGCTCGACGGCGCCGCGGATCATGCCTCGGTAGTGCTCCAGCATCGCACGTGAGATGTTTCCGGGTTCCGGCTCGATGCGAGCCCACTCGATGCCGAACCGGTAGGCGTTGAAGCCGAGATCGCGGAGCAGGTCCATGTCTTCGGGCCAGCGGTGGAAGTGGTCCACCGCGTCGCCGCTCGGTTCGGTGATGGGAATCGGACCCGGATTCCCGCTGTGCTCGCGCACCCACCAATCGCTCGACACGTTGTTGCCTTCGACCTGGTGCGGTGAGGTCGATGCGCCGAACAGAAACCCGGGGGGCCAGTCGAACCCGTCCGGTGTCTGCGGACGATGCGCCGGGATGGTCATGGGAACTCCTTGGTTGTGTGCGGCGCCGCGCTGTCGACAGCACGGGCAGTGGGTGAGCAGCTCGGAGCTGCTATGCGGGTGCCGGGCCCACGAGCCGCCATGTCCACACGTAACGGCCCGGCCCCGCACGGAACGTCGACCCGGGCAACGCCGCAGGGACTTCCACGTCCTCAACAGGACTGCGTCTCGGGCCCCGCGGGTGGCCCCGGCAGTCTTCGGGAGTTCGACGAACGCGGCGATGCCGTCGCTGATTTCGAGGCAGACGGGAAACGGTCCGCGGCGTCACATCAGCGTCGGCGTCCGCCTCCGCGGGCTTCGGGATGGTTGCGGCCCCGACCGTAGACGCCTGCCGGACGCACCGTCAACGATTTTCTCACGGCCGCGAGAAAATAGGCCGGACCAGGCCGCGCAACCACCCCGTAGTCGCGGCCGACCGGGGCAGGCGCCGGCACAGCCAAGGGCGGACGGGCAGGACACAGTATTTTTTACACCCGACGGAAAATCACTTTTCGGTTACGTGTCGACAAAGGCAGGCCGCTGCTCTTGCCGGATTCACGTGC
This sequence comes from Uniformispora flossi, assembly GCF_049534875.1. NCBI lineage: Bacteria > Bacillati > Actinomycetota > Actinomycetes > Kitasatosporales > Streptomycetaceae > Uniformispora > Uniformispora flossi. Next base: position 116,147 of record NZ_JBMULZ010000017.1, on the reverse strand, counting down.
GTGAAAAAAGATGTCCGCACGGTCCGGCCTCGAGAGACGCCTCACCGCACCACCGCGGAGCGTTAGGCCGCGCCGGCGGTCGAGGACCGGCGATCCCCATCCCCCTTCGTTTGGAGAGATCCATGCGCACGCAGCCCTTGCCGAGAATCGGCGCCTCGATTGCCGCCAGTGCGCTTCTGCTGACCGGGTGCGCCGGCGCCGGCACCACGGCCGGCAGCACCGACAGCCTGAACATCGGTTCGCGGACGGCACCGCAGGGCTTCGACCCGGTGAACGCCATCGGCAGCGCGCTGCCGTACTACCAGGCGGTGTACGACACGCTGATCAAGCGCGAGCCGGACGGCAGCTACAGCCCGATGCTCGCCACCGCGTGGGATCTCGACCCGACGCGTACCACGCTCAGCCTGACCCTCCGCCAAGGCGTGGCCTTCGGCGACGGCACGCCGTTCAACGCCGAGGCCGTCAAAGCGAACCTCGAACGCTTCAAGAACACGCCCGGCTCCAACACCCGCTGGCTCACCGACCTCGACGCCGTCGACGTGGTCGACCCCGCGCATGTCGAACTCAAGCTCAAGCAGCCCAACCCGGCCATGCTCTACTACCTCAGCGACTCGGCCGGTCTCATGGCCAACCCGGCCAAGTTCGCGCAGCCCGAGAGCCTGAAGGCGGCCCCGGACGGTACGGGGCCGTACAAGCTGAACGCCGCAAAGACGGTCACCGGCACCAAATGGGTCTACGAGCGCAACGACCAGTACTGGGGTACGAAGCTGCCCTACAAGACGGTGACGTACAACTACTTCGACAACGAGACCGCCATCGTCAACGGCCTCAAGTCGGGCCAACTCAACGCGGCCGTCCTGCTCGACGCCGACCAGCAGCTCGCCGTGGAATCCGGCTTCAAGACCAAGTCCACGCCGCAGAACTTCGACTTCTCCTGCCTGATGCTCCTCGACCGCGACGGCGTCCTCACCCCGGCACTGAAGGACGTGCGCGTGCGCCAGGCGCTCAACTACGCCGTCGACCGGCAGACGATGCTCAGGTCACTGCAACGGGGCAAGGGAGAGGTCACCAGCCAGGTATTCGGCACGCAGGCGCCCGGATACAAGAAGGAACTCGACGGCTACTACACCTATGACCCGGCCAAGGCCAAGGCTCTCCTCGACCAGGCCGGCTACGGCAAGGGCTTCACCCTCAAGCTGCCGCGCCCCGTCGGCATGGTCAGCGACGCCCTCGCTGCCTCCCTCCAGACCGATTTCAAGGCCATCGGCGTCACCGTGGTCTGGGACCAGTTCGACCCCACCCAGCTCGTCCAGAAGGTCTTCACCGGCCGCCAGTACTCGGGGCTCGTCATGAACCTCGGCCAGTACTCGAACGACTGGGCGGTCGCGAACGACTGGGTCGCGCCGGGACCGTTCAACATGTTCGGCAACACCGACCCGACCATCCAGGACCTGATGGCCAAGATGAAGACGGACACGGGTGACCAGGAGAAGGCCGACGCCCAGGCACTCAACCAACGCCTCGTCGAGCAGGCCTGGTTTCTGCCCTTCTACCGCGTGACCTACCTGCACGTCACCGACGGGACCGTGAGCGTCGTTCCCCAGGACGGCATGGCCAGCCCCTCGATCTACAACTACACCCCCGCCAAGTGACCGTTCCTCGGGTGCCGAAAGCCGACCGCCATGCTTCTTTTCACCGCGCGGAGAGTCCTGTCCGGACTGTTTCTCCTCTTCGTCATCTCGTTCCTGGCCTACCTGCTCCTGTCGGTCCAGGACACCGACGTCGGACAGCAGGTCTTGGGCATGGGCGCCCGCCCCGACCAGATCGCCGCGAAGAACGCCCAACTCGGCCTGGACCGCCCCCTGATCGCCCAGTACTTCGACTGGCTCGGCCATGCCCTGCGCGGCGACCTGGGGACGTCCTGGTACACGGGTGAGGACATCAACCAGACCGTCTCCACCCGGCTTCCGGTCACCCTGAGCCTCATGGTCGGCGTCACCCTGGTCAGCGGCGTGGTCTCGTTCCTCGCGGGCACCTGGGCCGCACTGCGGCAAGGCGGCGTCGTCGACAAGGGCATCCAACTCCTCGGCGTCCTCGGATACGCCGTCCCCGGGTTCCTGCTGACCCTCGTGCTCGTGCAGATCTTCGCGGTTCAGCTCAAGTGGTTCCCGGCCATCGGCTACACCCCCTTCGCCGAATCGCCCAGCGGCTGGCTGTCCACGATCACCCTTCCGGTGATCGCCCTGTCCACCGGCGCGGTCGCGGGCGTCTCCCAGCAGGTCCGCGGCGCGGTCGTGGACGTCCTGCGCCAGGACTATGTCCGCACACTCCGCGCCCGCGGCCTCCCGCCGCACCGCGTCGTCCTCAAACACGTGCTGCGCAACGCCTCCGCACCCGCACTGTCGGTGCTCGGCATGCAGTTCGTCGGTCTCATCGGCGGCACCGTGCTCGTCGAGCAGATCTTCGCCCTGCCCGGGATCGGCAGTATGGCCGTCACCTACACGGCACGCGGCGACGTTCCCGCGATCATGGCCGTCGTCATGGTCAGCGTTATCGGTGTCGTCCTGATCAACCTGCTCGTCGACCTCTCGATCGGCTGGCTCAACCCGAAGGCGAGGGCCGCCGCATGACCGACACACCCGCGCTCACCGCCGCGGCGGACCCCCCGCCGGCCGCTGTCCGCGGCTTGGCCGGACGCCTGATGCACAACCCGCTCGGCGCCACTGCCGCGGCATTCCTGGCCGTCATCGTGCTCGCGTCGTTCGCGGCACCACTGCTGGCCCCCGGCGACCCGGCCGCGGCGAGCCTCAAGGACGCCTTCGCCGACCCGAGCGGCGCCCACTGGCTCGGCACCGACTCGGCGGGCCGCGACATTCTCTCGCGGCTGCTGTACGGCGGCCGCGAGACGCTGCTCGGTGCACTCGTCACCCTCGGCATAGGCCTCGCACTCGGCGTGCCGGCCGGCCTGTGGGCCGGCTACCGCGGCGGCAGGTTCGACGCCGTCGCCGACTGGTGCGCGAACTTGGTGACGGCCCTGCCCGCGATGATCGTCCTCCTCGCGTCGCGCGCCATCATCGGCGCTACCGTGTGGGCGTTGATGATCGTGCTTGGAGTGCTCGTCGCCCCGGCGTTCTTCCGCTTGGTCCGCAGCATCGTCACCACGGTGCGCGGCGAGCTCTACGTCGACGCCGCCCGGGTCTCCGGCCTCTCCGACACCCGGATCGTCACCCGCCACGTGCTCATCGTGGTGCGCGGACCGGTCGTCATCACCGTCGCCCTCGTCGCCGGCATCGCCATCGGGCTGCAAGCCGGACTGGAGTTCCTCGGCATCGGCAGCGGCGACACCCCCACGTGGGGAGCGATGCTCAACGAGGCGTTCAAGAACATCGAACGCGCTCCCATGCTGCTGTTGTGGCCCGGCCTGGCGCTCGGCCTCACCAGCGCCGCGTTGGTCCTCTTGGCCGCGGCGATGCGCGATGCTTTGGAAGACCGCGGGATACGCGCCCGCGCCGCCCGAACGCGCCGCGCCGCAAAGCCGGAACCCGCACGGGAGGGGGAAAACGCGAGCCCTGTGGTGCCGCGGCAGCGCGCCGCGCTGTTGTCCGTACGGGACCTCGCTGTCGCCTACCTGACCCCGGCCGGGACCGAACGCCGCGTCGTGCACCGCGTCGACCTCGACGTCGCCCCGGGCGAAATCGTAGGCCTGGTCGGCGAATCCGGCTCCGGGAAGACACAGACGGCGTTCGCCGTGCTGGGGCTGCTCCCGGCCGCCGGTCGAATCGCCCGCGGAAGCATCCTCGTGGAAGGACGGGAACTCGTCGGTTCCTCGGAACGCGACTACCGCGCCCTCCGCGGTAAGACCATCGCGTACGTACCCCAGGAACCGATGAGCAACCTCGACCCCGCGTTCACCATCGGGAGCCAACTGACCGAACCCCTGCGCGTGGTCCTGGGGATGTCCCGCAAAGACGCCTCGGCACGTGCGCTCGCCCTGCTGCGCGAGGTCGAAATCCGTGACCCGAAGCGGGTGTTCGACTCCTATCCGCACGAGATATCCGGCGGCATGGCGCAGCGCGTCCTGATCGCCGGCGCGATCTCGTGCGATCCCAAGCTGCTGATCGCGGACGAGCCGACCACCGCACTGGACGTCCGTGTGCAAGCCGAAGTCCTCGACTTGCTTCGCCGATTGCGCGATGACCGCCAACTCGGAGTGCTGCTCGTCACCCACAACCTCGGCGTGGTCGCGGATCTGTGCGACCGCGTCGCGGTGATGCAGACCGGCCTCATCGTCGAAACCGGCGACACCGCCCGGGTTCTGCACACGCCGACTGCCCCCTACACCCAAAAGTTGCTGAACGCCGTCCTGGACGACGTCCCGGCCCGTGCCCCGTGGCAGCCACATCCGGCAAGGAGCACCGCATGACCGATCCCCTGCTCGACATCGTGGACCTGCGTGTGGCCTACCAGGGCAAGGGATGGCGCGCACCGAGCACGGAAGTCCTCAAGGGCGTCTCCCTCTCCATCCGCCGCGGCGAAACCCTCGGGCTGGTCGGGGAATCCGGGTCCGGCAAGACCACCCTGGGCCGGGCCGTCCTCGGACTGGCACCGGTCACCTCGGGCACCGTCACCTTCGACGGCGAGCGCATCGACGACGCCGACCGCAAGCGGCGCCGCACGCTCGGCCGGGACCTCCAAGTCATCTTCCAAGACCCCCACACGTCCCTGAACCCGTCGCGCACAATCGGCGACACCTTGGGCGAACCGTTGCTCGGGCACGGCGTCGGCGCCGCCGAGGCCCGCGCCAGGGTGGTGTCCCTGCTCGACCGCGTGCACCTGCCCGCCGACGCCGCCGGGCGCCTGCCCCGCGAGTTCTCCGGCGGCCAGCGCCAGCGCGTCGCCATCGCCCGCGCCCTCGCCCTGCGTCCGCGGCTGGTGGTGTGCGACGAGCCGGTGTCGGCACTGGACCTGACCACCCAGCGCAACGTCCTCGACCTTCTCCTGGAGATCCAGCAACAGACGGACGTCGCCTACCTGTTCGTCTCACACGACTTGTCCGTCGTGCGACTCATGAGTCACCGTGTCGCTGTGCTGCGGCACGGCGAGATCGTGGAGACCGGCGACGCGGCGGCCGTCACCGGTAACCCGGAGCACCCCTACACCCGTGATCTGTTGCTGTCCGCGCCCGTAGCCGACGTTGCCGCACAGCGCGAACGACGCATGCGCCGCCGCCCGAAAGGGTGCGTGGATGGACTCGTAGTCGACCGAGGCCAGGCGTCACTCCCACACGCAAGGCGCGTTGCGCCGAGGAACACGATTTAAGGGCATGAAGCCCACTAATCAGTACTCGGTGGCCCGCTGGCCCGCTGGCCCGCTGAGCGTTTCCACCCTGCGCCCGCCGAACAAGCGAGCGGCGAGGAACCGGCGTTCGCCCCGCAACGGTGTCCTTCTTCCCCACCGGTTACCGCACCGGATCCGGTCCGCCTCCGCGGGGATGGGCGGGACGGTCGAGATGGAGTGCGCGTGCGTCGGCGTAGCGGCGGCGGACGTGGGCGTCGAACCGCTGAGGGCGTAGCTCGGTGCATTCGATCGTCCAGGTCGGCGGGCCGCTGTCCTGGTTGATCGCCCACGCGGCCTGGCGGGCTGCCCCCAGTGCGGCGTATTCGGCGGGTTCGGGAAGCGCGACCGGGCGTCCGAACAATGCCGGGGCGATGTCCGCGATGGCCGGGGAGCGGGCCGCGCCGCCGGTAAGGACAACGCGCTCGCCGTGGACACCTGCTGTGTCGAGGGCATCGAGGGCGTCCGCCAGCCCGCACAGCATGCCTTCTATTGCGGCGCGAGCCAGATGGGCCGGATTGGCGGTGTGTCCGGTCAGGCCGTGAACAGCGCCTGTGGCGTTGGGGAGGTTGGGGGTGCGTTCGCCGTCCAAGTACGGCACCAGTACCAGGCCATCCGCACCCGGTGGTGCGGACAACGCGAGTTGGGCAAGCCGAGCGTGGTCCACGCCGAGCATGTGTGCGGTGGCGTCGAGTACCCGGGCTGCGTTGAGCGTGCACACCAGGGGCAGGAACCGTCCGGTGGCGTCTGCGAATCCGGCAACGCTGCCGGTGGGATCGGCGGTGGCGGTCCCTGCAAGGGCGTACGCGGTTCCCGACGTGCCGAGCGAGACCACGAGGTCTCCTTTGTCCGCGCCCAAGCCGAGCGCGGCGGCCATGTTGTCGCCCGTGCCGGCGGAGACCGCGACGCCGCCCGGCGTCGTGCCGGCGAGCTCCGAGGGCGCCAAGACGCGGGGAAGTACCGGCACCCGTCCGAAGGCAAGGCGCAGCAGGTCCTCGCGGTACGTCTGGGTGTGGGGCGACCAATAGCCGGTACCCGACGCGTCGCCCCGATCGGTGACCAGGTCCGTGAGGTCACGGCTGCCGGTCAGCCGCCAGGTGAGGTAGTCGTGGGGCAGGCAGACAGCGGCCACGCGGGCGGCGACGTCGGGTTCGTGTTCCGCCAGCCAGCGCAGCTTGGTGACGGTGAACGACGCCACGGGGACGCTGCCGACCGCATCGGCCCAAGCCCCCGGGCCGCCGAGCTCGCGTACCAGGTCGGCGGCTGCCCGGGCGGACCGCGTGTCGTTCCACAGCAGCGCGTCCCGGACCACTTCCCCGTCGTGGTCGAGGCAGACCAGGCCGTGCTGTTGGCCGGCGACGCCGATGGCCGCGACGTCGTCCAGGCCGCCCGCTTCGGCAAGCGCGTCTTGCAGTGCGCGCCACCAGTGTTCGGGGTGGACTTCGGTGGCGTCGGGGTGGGTGGCGCGGCCGTGCCGGACCACCGTGCCGGTGTCGGCGTCGCAGACGACGACTTTGCAGGCCTGGGTGGAGGAGTCGACGCCTGCGACGAGGCGGGGTGTGGCCATGTCAGCGGGCGCCGAGGAGGTGTTCGAGGGCGAGCTGGTCGAGGCGTTCGTAGCCGTAGCCGCGTTCGGCGGCGGTGTCGGGGTCGAAGGTGTCGGCGGCCAGATCGCGGTACGTTTCGCCGGGCGCGAGCGTCGGCACCGCGAGTTCGTCGCAACCGGCTGCGGTCATCGCTTCGCGCACCTCGGGGTCGGCGCGGAACGCGCGGGCGCGGTCCCGCAGCAGGAGATAGGTGCGCATGTTCGCGGCCGCCGACGCCCACACCCCGTCGGCGTCTTCGGTGCGCAGCGGCTTGTAGTCGAAGTGCCGCGGGCCGTCGTAGCCGCCGTGTTCGAGCAGGTCGACGAGGAAGAACGCGCTCTTCAGGTCGCCGTGGCCGAAGACGAGGTCCTGGTCGTACTTCGGTCCGTGCTGCCCGTTGAGGTCGATGTGGAACAGCTTGCCCGCCCACAACGCCTGCGCGACGCCGTGCACCATGTTGAGCCCGGCCATCTGCTCGTGCCCGACCTCCGGGTTGAGGCCGACCATGTCGGGGTGCTCGAGGCGCTCGATGAAGCCGAGGGCGTGGCCGATCGTGGGGAGGAAGATGTCGCCGCGGGGCTCGTTCGGCTTGGGTTCGAGGGCGAAGCGGAGGTCGTAGCCCTGGTCGCGGACGTAGCCGCACAGGGTGTCGAGGGCTTCCTTGAAGCGGTCGAGGGCGATGCGGGCGTCTTTGCCGGCGTCGGTTTCGGCGCCTTCTCGGCCACCCCAGAACACGTAGGTGCGCGCGCCGAGTTCGGCGGCGAGGTCGATGTTGCGCATGACCTTGCGCAGCGCGAACCGGCGGACGCCGCGGTCGTTCGCGGTGAACGCGCCGTCCTTGAACACCGGGTGCGTGAACAGGTTCGTCGTCGCCATCGGCACGGTCATGCCGGTGGCGTCGAGCGCGGCGCGGAACGCTGCGATCTTCTTGGCACGGGTGTCGTCGTCGGCGCCGAACGGGATCAGGTCGTCGTCGTGGAAGGTGACGCCGGACGCGCCCAGGTCCGCCAGTTTGTGCACGGCCTCGACGGGGTCGAGCGGCGCGCGTGTGGCGTCGCCGAACGGGTCGCGCGCCTGCCAGCCGACCGTCCACAGGCCGAAGGTGAAACGGTCGTCCGGCTGCGGGGTCAGGTCTGTCACGGTAGCCTCCGACATAAATAAGTCCAATGCATGGACTAAACACTGTTCAGCTAACCGGCGCAGCCCCTGGCTGTCAACACCCACCCTCCGGAACACTGCGCCGCCGAAGGGGGTGAAAGGATCACGGCCATGACCGTGCCGTCCCGTCCCACGCACATCGACACCATGCGGGAGCGCAACCTTGCGCTGGTCCTGGGCGAGGTCGCACGCCACCAGCCGGTGACCCGGGCGCGTCTGGCGGAACTGACCGGCCTCACCAAGACCACGGTCGCCACTCAGGTCGCCATCCTCGAAGAACTGCGGCTGACCACCAGCAGCGGCCCGGTACGCGCAGGCAGCCGCGGACGCCCGGGAGCACCGATCTCCCTCGCCTCGGGTCCCGTGGCAGGGCTCGGGCTGGAAGTGAACGGGCACTACCTCGCCGCCTGCGTCCTCGACCTCACCGGTGCCGTTCTCCTGAGCGAAACCCTCGAGGGTGACAACCGGGGACGGCCGCCGAACGACACCGTCGACGCGCTGGCCGACCTGGCGCGGGGCATCACCGGACAGGCCGCGCGGCAGGGCCTGGAGGTGGTCGGAACGCAGGTTGCCCTCCCCGGCGTTCTGGTCGACGACCGCGTCAACGCGCCGAACCTCGGCTGGAAGGCCGTACGAGCACGGCAGTTGCTGGCCGGCGCCCTGCCATCCCAGCCACTGGGGGTCGGCGTCGACAACGAGGCGAACCTCGGCGCCTTGGGCGAGCTCTGGTACGGCTCCGGCCAAGGGGCCGGCAGCTACCTCTACTTGTCCGGCGAGACGGGTATCGGCGCCGGAATCGTCGTCGACGGCGAACTCTTTCGCGGCGCGCACGGCGCGGCCGGAGAACTCGGCCATGTCGTCGTCGATCCCCAGGGCCCTCCGTGTGCCTGCGGGGGACGCGGCTGCCTCGAACAGGTCGCCGGGCTCGATGCCGTCCTGAACGCCGCAGCGGTCCCCGACCCCGCCCAGTCCGCCCAGCCCGCCGAGGCGAAGGTCGCGGAGCTGGTGCGCCGGCTCGAAGACCGCGACCCGGACGCTTGCCGAGCAGTCGAGGCGGCGGGCCGCGGCTTGGCCGTCGCACTTGTCGGCGCCGTGAACCTGCTGGATCCGGACACCGTCGTCCTCGGCGGCCTCCACGCACGCCTCGCCCCGTGGCTCATCCCCACAATCGAAGAGGCCGTTGCCCGAAGCGGCAATACCCTGCGCGGCCGCACCCCTGCACTTCGGCCGTCATCTCTGGCGACGCAAAGCGCCGTACGCGGCGCCGCGGGAGCAGTGATCGCACGCATCCTCGCCGACCCGCTCAGCCTCAGTTGACGGGACATCCACACGACGATCCCCCGCTGGACGCCCGTTCCGCGCGCGCCCGCTGAGGCCGCTCGTGCGGGGGCCGGTCACCGGTGCCCGCCACGACCGCCCCTGCATGGTTCGTGTGGAGGCGGATCGCGGTGGGCCTCCTCCTTGAGCGGGTGAACAGGCAACGAATGTGTTCGGTGGCCGATACCGTGTTCGGGGCTGTGCGGAGGGGGCTGCGCGGAGGGGGCTGTGGTGGCGGTTTCGGGCACGGAATTGGGTTTGGTGCTGGTTCACGGCTTCGCGTCCGGACCGAAGGTGTGGGAGCCGCTCATCAAGCTGGTCGAGGCGGATCCGGATCTGACGTTCGTGGGGCCCATGACGTTCGGCTATGCCACCGGGTTCGTCCGGTTACGCCCGGACCGCAGGATTCCCAGCCTGGACACGGTCGCCGACAGTTTCACGGCCTACTTCGACACCGAAGCGACGGCGCCAGAGGACCTGGTGATCGTGGGACACAGCCAGGGCGGCCTGATCATCCAGCGCTGGCTGGCGCGCATGCTCGCCGAAGGACGCGGCTCGGACCTGGCCCGGGTCAAGCGGGTGGTGCTGCTGGCATGTCCCAACAACGGGTCGCAACTCGGTGCCGGCCTGCGCCAACGGTGGCTGCGGCGCAATGAGCAGGAAGAGCAACTGCGGCCGTTGAACGAACAGATCACCGACACCCAGCGCATCGTCCTGCGCGACATCGTCAACGCCACCCAGGTCACCGCTCGGACCTGCCCCATCCCGTTCTCGGTGTACGCGGGCGAGTCCGACAACGTCGTCGTACCCGCGTCCGCGCGCAGCGTGTTCCCGAATGCGGCGGTGCTGCCCGGCGACCACTTCTCCATCGTCCGTCCGACCAGCGCCCGGCACCGCACCTTCACCACCTTGCGCCGGCTCCTCCTGACCCGCGACCAGCCGCCACCGCCCGGCGACAGCAGTGGGGCTGGGGCATCCGAGGTTGGCTCGGCGGCGCCCGGAGCGTCCCCGGTCCATGTACCTGGCTCGCAGCCGGCGATGCCCCGCAGCCGGGTGCTTGGTGAGCAGGCACTGCGGGCAGAGCATCCTGCGGTGGTGGCACTGTCCTTGAAACCCCTGACTGGTCACCGGGGCGGAGTAAGGGCGTTGGCGTTCTCTCCGGACGGGACGGTGCTCGCCGTCGGAACCGAGAAGGGGCTCTGGTTGTGGGACCCCGTCAACGGCAACGCACTCGGCGGCCCTCTGACCGGCCACAAAGGCATGGTCAATACCGTGGTGTTCTCTCCCGACGGAACCTTGCTCGCCACGGCCGGCGAGGACAAGTCGGTGTGTTTACGGGATCCGGGAACCGGCACGTTGCTAGGCGCGCCGTTCAAGGCGACCAAGGCGACCACCGTCTTCGCCGCGGCGTTCTCCCCCGACAGCACCTTGCTCGCCACCAGCGGAGACGGCGTAGTGCGGCTGTGGGACCCGCGCGCCGGCGTCCAGGTGGGAACCATCACCACCGGCTACGTCAGGACCATGGCGTTCTCTCCCGACGGGAGCCTGCTGGCCACCGGCGGAGGCCCGAATGAAAGGGTCGTGCGGTTGTGGGACATTGCCGAGCGCCGCAACGCCGGCGATCCACTGGGCTCTCGCACCGAGGGTGTGGTGTTCACGGTCGCGTTCTCTCCCGACGGATCCCTCCTGGCTGCGGGAAGCGGGGGCGGCGAAGTACGTTTCTGGCATCCGGCCACCCGCCGCCCCGTCGGTACGCCCCTTATATGCGGCGGCCGTTTCGTCCGTGCGGTGGCGTTCTCCCCTGACGGCAGGGTGCTCGCCACCGGCCACTCCCGGTCCCACGGCGGTGTACGGCTGTGGGACCCGGAAACCCGACGCCCGGTCCGGGACCCCCTGGTTGACTCAGACGTGTCCACAGTGGCGTTCTCCCCCGACGGATCACTCCTCGCCGCCGGCGGCGGCACCACCGTGTGGCGCTGGTCTATCGCCGGGACGGCCGGACAGGGATAGCCGGACCGGTACCGCGAAGCCACGTCGGACCAGCGGCAGCCGCCGTGGCGAAGCCGACCATCGCGGAGGAACGATCTCCCGGGCCGCATTGTTGGCAGCCGAAACCCCATCAGCGCCCTCGGGCAACCTCAAACCTGCCGCCGAACCGATTCTGCGCGCCGCGTCTGACCGTCCCATCCCGAAGCGCGGCCGTTCGGCGGCGCGGATGCGGCGCTGTCGGCCGACCAGTGCCGCGCGTTCCCCCAGGTCAAGAGCTGGTAAGCCCCCTCGGGGCGCCCTTGTCGCGCCGGATCACCCTTGCGAACATGTCTGCCCATGACAGCCGCTTCACGGCGTGCCGCGGGCACGCGTACATTCACCGACGTCCTGTTGTCGTGGACGTTCATCCGCCGCCGCACCCCCGAGCAGGACATCCGGGACCTGGCAGCGGGGCAGGCCCTCGAGGTCGCCGTGCTCAGCACGAGCCTCGGCGGCGTGCAGCTCCGGTCGATCGGCGGGGGCAACCAAATCCCCGTCACGCGCCGGGGATCCCTCCTGCTGACGGCCGGTCAGCCCCCGGTGTGGCGGGAGCGGCGCACCGATCGGATCGTCTCGCTCACCCCGCCGTTCGCCCTCGGCCCCGCCGCCGAACGGCACGTGCGGATACCCGGGCCGCTGGAGTGGTTCTCGTTGACCACTGGTGACGGCGCTCACGAGGTGGCGATCCCCAAGAAGGACGCCCTCCTCGTACGCGCGGCATTGGCAGAGGGCCCGGTGATCGTCGACTGAGCCGCACCCCGTGTGCCCGCGGGACCGCCTCCCGGCGAGGTCCTCGGTGTGATGCCGGACTACGTGTGAACGCGGTCATGGAACGCTGGGCCCGCACCTGCCGCCACCCACGAACTCCCCGACCGCACCTTGATCTGGAATCCGAGGTCGACGCGGGCGGACGCGCCGGGCTCACGTCGTCCGAGCGCGAGGAACTCGCCGCACTGCGGCGGGAGAACACGCGCCTGCGGGGTGAGGCTCCGGTTTGCGGTCGACGGTTCGTACGCACCGTTGTCTTCGCGGGCCGACTCGCGTGTGGTGTACCGCGCTTGCATCCGGCTGTGCGGCCGCTCGGTGCCGGATCCTATCGAGGCCTTGAGCTATAACGTGTTATCGACCATGCTCTCATCGCGCTCGCTCGACACACCCGACCCCCACGGGAGGTGGGGCCGATGCACGGTGCCCCCGTCATGGCCGAAGACCTGTTCGCGCCGGGCGTCCTCGACGACCCCTATCCGCTGTACGAGCGGCTGCGCGCGCACGGCCCCGTGCACTATATGCCGCAACTCGGCTTGCACTTGGTGGTGCGCCACGCCCAGGTCCTCCAGGCCCTCGACGACCCCGGCACGTTCTCCAGCAACCTCGCGGGCATCCTCTACGCGGGCGAGGATGGCGTCGCGCTCATGGACACCGGCGGCGCCGACTCCGGCACCGCGGTCCTGGCCATCGCCGATCCGCCGGCCCACGCCACCCACCGCCGCATCGTCCAGCAGACGTTCAGCCGCGGTGCGGTGGGTGATCTACGCTCCGACATCGATGCGATCCTGACCCCGCGCGTGTCCGCGCTGGCCGCCGCGGGCGGTGGCGACTGGATGGCCGCCGTGGCAACGCCGCTGCCCGTGCTGATGATCGGCCGCATCCTGGGGCTCCCGGACACGGACGCGGACCGCTTGGCCGCGTGGTCGGACGCGGGAGTGGAACTGCTGGGCGGACTGGCGGACGCCGACCGCATGGCGGAACTCGCCGTCGAGGTATTCGCGTTCCTGACCTATCTGCGCGACCACCTGGAACGGGCCGGGCACACACCGACCGGATCACTGACCGATCTGCTCGCGGCCGCACGGACGGACGGGCGGCTCACAGCCGACGAGGCGACCTCGATGCTGCTCCAACTCGTCACCGCAGGAAGCGAGTCCACAACCAGCCTGATCGGCTCCGCCACCCTCATCCTCGCCACCGACGCCGACCTGCAAGAACGTGTGCGCCACGATGACGCCTTGGTCGATGCGCTGGTGGAGGAAGCGGTACGCCTGGAGAGCCCGTTCCGCGGCCACTTCCGGGTGGCCACCCGCGACACCGAACTCGGCGGAGTCCACCTGCCCAAAGGCTCGCGCCTCGTGCTGCTCTGGGGCGCCGCAAACCGCGACAGCGCCGCGTTCGACGAACCCGATGCCCTGAACCTGACACGGCCTGCCCCCAAGGGCCACACCTCCTTCGGCCGCGGCATCCACTACTGCATCGGCGCCCACCTCGCCCGCCTCGAAGCCGGACTCGCGCTGCGCGCACTGCTCGCCGCAACGAGTCACGTCGCTCTCGCCCCCGAAGCCGAACCGGCCTACGTCCCCAGCATGCTCGTCCGCCGACTGACGGCTTTGCCCCTGACCGCAACTCCGAAGCCGGCACCGGAACAGACGCTCGCATGACACACAGCACAAGCCACGGCATTCTGCGCCTTTTATCGTGATCTTTCGTTGTCCAGGATCGCCTGAAGGAGGCGGGCCGCAAAACTCCCGCGAAATCTCCGGGCAGCGATGTCGAGAACGGTGGGGCGGCTCCGTCCCAGGGGCGGACGCGGCCGGCGAAGCCGCACCGAAGACACGAGGAGCACGAAATGACCGACTCGACCGGCCGCAAGGTGACCGCGAACCTGGTTCTCTCCCTCGACGGGCGCTACCACGGCGCCGGAGGACCCGCCGACTTCGCGATGTTCGCACGGTACGTGACCTCCGACGTCGCGCGGCGGCAACTCACCCGCACGTGGGAGAACGCGACAACCGCCCTGCTCGGCCGCGTCAACGCCGAAGGCTTCCTGGGGTTCTGGCCCTCGGTCGCCGACGACGAGAACGCCGACCCGCGCGACCGCGGCTACGCCAAGTGGCTCCTGGACACCGACAAAGTCGTCCTGTCGACCACCCTGACCACAGCACCGTGGGAACGCACCCGGGTGGTCAACGCCCCCGCCGCCGACGTCGTCGCCGAACTCAAGGCCACCGGCCGCGGCGACATCCTCGTGAACAGCTCCCCCACCGTGATCAAGCCGCTCCTCGCCGCCGACCTGGTCGACCGCCTGTATCTCATGGTCCTGCCGGAGATCACCGGGGGCGGTCAGCGCCTGTTCGAGGGCGGCCTGCCCGCCACGCGATGGAAACTCACCCACCACGAGACCGGTGATCTGGGCGAGATGGCCCTCGTCTACGACCGGGCCCGCTGAACCTGCGGGGGCACGACGGTCGAAATGACGACGATGCCCGTGCCCACCCACCCGCGCGGCCGCTGCCGGTGCGCCGCCCACCCACCGAACCGGAGCCCGACCGAGTACCGGATCCGTCGTTGTCGACGCGGCAGCGCGGGAGGCTCGTCCGCGCGGTCGCCGAGCGCGAGCACGTCGGCGCGTTCGGGCACACCGTCACGGTGACGCGCGGGACGTTGGACCGGTGGATCCGCGCCTACCGGCCGGGCAGGTGCGCGGCGCTCGCGCCGGCGGAGCGCGACGAGGTGCAGCGGATCCTGCGCCAGTCCACGGGCTGGTCGCCGACCGACTGCACCCTGCAGCGGCACTTCGCGCGCTGCGGGGCCGGCCCGGCCGATCTGGGCGCCGCGCCGGTCTTCGGCCGGTTCGAGGCGAAGCGCGCGAACGAGTTGTGGACGGGGGACGCCGCCCCGGCCCGCGAACCCGCCCACCAGCGAAGCCCCGCGCCCGCCCGCGACGCCTCCTCCCGCCCCGGAGCGCGCGGCCGAGCAGCCGCGCCTCCACACGTGCGTGATCTGCGGAGCCGGCTTCACCGAACTCTGGCAGGTCCAAGTCGCCACGGGCGCGACAACCCGGACGCTGGAGGTCTGCGCGACCAACCCACGCTGCTCACCGGCATCGGTGATGCCGCCGCTGCGTGTCCGCCACTGAGACTCGTCGCGCCCCCAACTCGATCGGGAACCATCGGCCGGCCCGCGACAGAGGAGAAACGACTCCGCCGACCGGCGGTTCTGCACTCCAGCGGATCCGACCGCGCCAAGCCGGTCCCGACGCAGTTTCACGACCGCTGGCTGCGTGTGGGCCATGAGCCCAGCCCGCGAACCCGGCCACGCAGCCTTCACCTGCCTTCACCCCTGCACGGATGATCGCGCATCCCCGAGCTGCCGTGCGGGGACGGCGAGCTGATGGCGCAGGGTCGGCCCGATACAAGGCCGACCCTGTTCACCGGTGCAACGTTGCCGAGGGGAGTTCGCCGTACCGGTGTTGGTAGTAGGCGGCAAAGCGGCTGGGGTGGAGGAAGCCCCAGCGGAGCGCGATGGCGCCCACGGTCGCGTCGGCCGGGGACGAGGCGAGGAGGTCGTCGCGAGCGCCGCGGAGACGGACTTCGCGGAGGTATCCGGACGGTGTGGTGTTCAGGTGGATGCGAAAGCCCTGTTGCAGTGCGCGGACACTGAGCGCGGTGGCGCGGGCGAGGTCGTCGATCGTGAATGCGTCCGCTGCGCGCTCTTCGATGATCTCGGCGGCCCGCTGGATTGCGCGCGGAGCCACGCGCGCGGTCGGGCCCCGAAGCCGAGCGGAGTAGTTGTTCGGCTGCGACACGAGGAGCTGGGTCAGCAGCAGGCGTTCAAGTTGGCGCATGGCCAGAGGAGTCCGCAGGATTGGGCCGGAGGAGTCGGCTTCGTCCAGGAGCAGGCGCAGGACCTTCCACCATGAACCGACCGCGGGTGCGGTGCGGTCCATTCGAAGGTCGAAGCGGACTGGGGTGGTGACCGGGCTCATCAGCAGCGCGTGCAGTTGGTCTTCCAGCGCGGTTCGCGGGACCCACAGAACGAGGTGGGGGCTTTGCGCCTCCACCTTGATGCGGTAGGCGCTGTCGACGGGCGGAATGGCGGCTGCCCTGTGGTCGTACAGGGCCTCGTTGCGGCCGTGTGTCAGCCCTGCGCGGCCTGCGAGCGGGGCCAACACCAGGTAGAAGCGCTCCTGCGGTTCAGGAGCGATGTCGACCTGTGAACCATAGTCCAGGAAGCACAAGTTCACCTGGCCGGCCTGCACGGCGTGAAACCGGGTCTCGAAGACGCCGGACCTTGACGGGACTTGGAGTGTGTGCGGGCAGAAAGCGTCGGCCACCGCGCGGCGGGCCTCGTCCACGTCCCGGGTGTGCAGCTTCGCGAACTCGCTTAACGGCAAGCGTACTTCGTCGCTGGATTGGTCGGCATCCAGGACCATCCTGCACTCCCCACTGTGCGGTTGCAGCAAGTGTATAGAGCGGTACGCATGGCGGATAGGAGAGCACAGGCCTGGCACGGGACTCTGGATTCGTCGGCTCGATCGGAGGAGTCAAGTCCCATGCGCCCGCCCCGGATACACGCCACGCTCGCCGCGCTGACCGCGGCCGCCATGCTCGTTGCCCTGCCCGCGTGCCGGGCTTCCCGGACAACAGCGCACGCCCCTGAGGCGAGGCCCCAGGCGCCCGGCATGCGGGTCCCCGGAGCCGGTGCGCAGCCCGGCGGCTTGGTGAGCGACATCGCGAAGGAAGCCGTGCAGACCCTCCCGGACATCGTGAACCTCTGCCCGCAACGAGGCACGATCGTGACCACCAGCGATGTGCTTGACGTGCTGGACCGTGCCTTTCCCCGCTCGCCGCAGCGCGAGCGCTATGTCAACCAGACCGTCGCGGAGCTGATCGCAGCCGATCTGAACACCCGTCGTGCGCGCGCCATCAGCGTGGACCAGTGCCCCTGATGACGCCTCCCGACGACGCTCTCGTCCGCGTCCCCGACGACCCGCGCCCCGAGTACCAGCAGGCGCTGCGCAACGAGATCGAACGTACGGCGAAGACATACCGCATCGGGACGTTCAACTACGGCGTCACCTACTACCTGAGCCGAATCTTCCTGATCGTGTCGTCGAGCGTCGTCGCCGCCGGCAACAACCTCGCCGACGGCAAGGCGAGCACGCTGATCGCCTGGATTCCCGCACTGTCCGTCGCGGTGGCCGCGATCACCGCTCTGGACACCTGGCTCAAGCCCCAGCAGAAATGGCAGGGATTCATGGAGTCCAGGGATCGACTCGAAGGGCTGATGTCCGAGTGCGAGGCGGGCCTGCCGCCCGATCAGGCCAGGGCTCGGCTGACCGAGATACGGACGGAACACCGCAGCAAAAACATCTTCTGAGTGACGGCCCCTTGGAGGGACCGGTGAAAACGCCACGACCGGTAGTTCCCGGCGACCACGTCTTTGCGATCCGCCGGCGTACGCTTTCCACCTATTCCCATCACGGGATCTTCCTCGGTTCCGGAGAGGTCGCCCATTTCAGCAGCCAAGGACCGAATGCCCGGTCGGGGTTGAAGAGCACCGTGCAAGTTGCCTCGATCGCCGACTTCCGCCAGAACGACCGGGTAACCCTGCGCTGGTACACGTCGCCCAAGCTGAACTCGGCCGAAGGCTACGCCGAGGCGCTGCAACGTACGCGCGATGTCCTGACCAGTTTCGCCCACTCTGGCCCCGGCTCGCCTTACCAGTACAACGTGTTCACCTTCAACTGCGAGCATCTTGCGGTGTTCTGCCGCACCGGTTTCATTCGGAGCGAACAGATCGGCGGTGGCTTGCGTGCCCAGCGCAACGGCACGGCGTACGCGTTCGTCAACGCCAGTCAGAGTGTGCCGGTGATCGGCTTGGCGGTCACCGCCGCGGGATTGGCGGGGTCTTTCCTCCGCCACCGCCGGGAGCGCCCGGGGGAGTCGTTCTTCCGGGGCCGCGGAATCCAGTCGGTCAACTGGGCGCAGAACCTTTTCGAGGGTTACGGTTTGGAGCACCACGACGTCCCGGCCCTCTTCGACTAGGCCCACGGAAAGGACGCATGGTGGCCATTATCGTGGGATTCCTCCTGTCCGCTGCGGGTTCGGTGATGGTGGCCGGAAGAAATCCCGTCGGGTTCAAGGTCATCGGCATTCTGCTCATGGTGCTGGGAATCCGCGTCTTCTTCCTCGGCGCATGAGGGCCATGGGCCCGACGCAAGGTTCTCCCGAAGCGGACACGGCGCCAGTGCACGGAGCACCCGGCACCCCGCACCTCGAAGAACGCGAGACCCGCCCTGCTCGGCCGCGTCAACGCCGAAGGCTTCCTGGTGTTCTGACCCTCCGTCGCCGACGACGAGAACGCCGACCTGCGCGACCGCGGCTACGCCAAGTGGCTGCCGCGATCAACAACATCGCCGGCTGGATCCACGCGCGCGGGGGCTTTCTCCATGACCTGACGCGCTTCGCTGCCGCGAGCACAGAGGTGCCCGCAGGTGCCGTCAGCGATACGGGCGCCGCGGGGCGGCACCTGTCCTGAAGGCCGGGCCGCCACGAAAGAAGCAGCCGGAAGCCGGGCGCCGCGGCGTTCAAGGGATACCCCTCGGCGCTCTCCCGCGATTTTGATCTACGGTTCTGTAGATTCCGAGTATCCGGGCGGTACACGCGCCGGCGTCGTCGATTCAGGAGAACGAGCAGATGGCCCTGTGGGACCGTTTCAAGCAGTCCGCGCAGTCGATGCAGTCGCAGTTGGTCGCGAAGAAGAACGACCTGAAGAGCGGGGCGTTCCGGGACGCGAGTATGGCGATCTGCGCCCTGGTGGCCGCGGCGGACGGCTCGATCGATCAGGCGGAGACGGCGAAGGTCGCCCAGCTGATCGGGTCGAACGAGGTGCTGCAGAACTTCGACCGGACCGACCTCGAACGCCGCTTCCACGGCTACGCCAACCAGCTCTCGGCCGACTTCCAGGTCGGCAAGGTGCAGGTCATGCAGGAGGTCGCGAAGGCGAAGAAGAAGCAGGACGAGGCGCGCGCGGTCATCCAGATCGGCATCGTGATCGGCGGCGCCGACGGCAACTTCGACCCCCAGGAGCGGGCCGTGGTGCGGGAGGCGTGCTTCGCGCTGGGAATCAACCCCGCCGAATTCGACCTCTGACCTGACGGCACAGCCCCGGCCACGCCACGTGGCCGGGGCTCTGCCGTACTGGTTTGCCGAGCTTTTACACTGCCGTAGATGACGCGGGCCTGGCCCTCCTGACGGGGCGGCACGGCTTGCGTGCCCAAGTCGCCTGGATGGAATGAGGTGTCGGCACCGCCGATGGACGGTCCTTCGAGCAGACGTCGGATTCCGTATGCGCGGCCCGAGGCGGTGACGCGGTGAACGACGGCTTGGCTCTCGGCGTGTCGGTGCTGCTGATCCTCGCGTGCGCGGTCTTCGTGGCCGCGGAGTTCGCCTTGACGACGCTGGACCGCGCAGCGTTGGAGCGCGCGGCTGCCGCCGGGGAGCGGGGCGCCCAGGGTGCACTGGCGGCGGTACGGCGGCTGACGTTCCAACTGTCCGGCGCCCAGCTGGGCATCACGCTGACGTCCCTGGTGATCGGCATGCTCGCGCAGCCGGCACTCGCCGCGGTGCTCGCCGGGCCCTTGGAATCGGCCGGCCTGTCCGAAGGAGCCGCGGAGTCGGTCGCGCTGCCTTTGGGCGTCGCGTTGTCCACGGTGACGCTCATGGTGTTCGGCGAGCTGGTGCCGAAGAACTGGGCGATCTCCCACCCCATCGGCGTCGCGAAAGCGGTCGCGGCCCCGCAGCGCGCGTTCACGACCGTGTTCTCGCCGCTGATCGGTCACTTGAACAACACGGCCAACCGCGCCCTGCACCGCATGGGTTTGGAGCCCGCCGAGGAACTGGCGTCGGCCCGCAGCCCTCAGGAGTTGGTGGCGCTGGCCCGGCATTCCGCGCGCGCCGGAACTCTGGAGGCGGACACGGCGGAGCTGTTCGTCCGCGCGGTGAGCCTGGCCGAGTTGACGACCGAGCAGATCATGACACCGCGCATCCGGGTGCACGGGCTGCGCGGCACGGCGACCGCGGACGAGGTGATCACGCTGACCCGGCGCACCGGCCACACCCGCTTCCCCGTCTACCAGGGGAGCCTTGACGACGTGGTGGGGATCGTCGAACTCAAAGCCGCGCTGGCCGTGCCGGAGGCGGCGCGGGCCGCCACCGCGGTAGCCGAGCTCGCCGAAACTGCACCGCTCGTCCCCGCCACTCTTCCGGTCGACGACCTGCTGAACCTGCTGCGCGGCGAGCAGACCATGGCCGTGGTCGTCGACGAGTACGGCGGCACCGCGGGCGTGGTCACGCTGGAGGACATCGTCGAAGAAGTCGTCGGCGACGTCCGCGACGAGCACGACCCCGAGGAGCGTCCGGAAGTCCGCCCGGTCGGGACCGATGCCGAGGGCCGCTCGTCGTGGGACGTCGACGGCTCCTACCGCGTCGACCAGGCCGAGGAGTTCGGCTTCCCCGAAGCGGACGGCCCCTACGAGACGCTGGCCGGACTGGTCGCGGACCGGCTGGCCCGCATTCCGCAGGTAGGTGACGAGGTGGCAGTCGGGGGGTGGACCGTTCACGTGACCGAGGTCGACCACCACCGGGCCTCGCGCGTCCGTGTCACCGGCCCGGTCTCCGCCCGGGACGAACACGAGGACGAACACGAGGACGAACACGAGGACAGAGACGAGGACGGAGACGAGGGGATGGCGAAATGACTGTCGTCCAGATCCTCATCGGGCTTCTCACTCTGGTCACCAACGCGTTTTTCGTCGGCGCGGAGTTCTCCTTCATCTCGGTGCGCCGCAGCCAGATCGAGCCTCGCGCCCTCGCGGGCGAGCGGCGCGCACGTTCGGTGCTGTGGGGCCTGGAGCACCTGTCCGCCGTGCTGGCGTGCGCTCAGCTCGGTATCACCGTCTCATCGCTCGTCCTCGGCGCCGTCGCCGAACCGGCGATCGCGCACCTGCTCGAACCGGTGTTCCATGCCGCGCATACCCCGGACGGGTTGATCCATCCCCTTTCCTTCGCGATCGCACTGGCGCTGGCCACGTATCTGCACATGCTCGTCGGCGAGATGGTCCCCAAGAACATCGCGCTGGCCGCGCCCGAGCGCACCGCCATGCTCCTCGGCCCGTCGCTGGTGGCGATGACCAAGTGGCTCCGCCCGGTGATCTTCGGTATCAACGCCCTCGCCAACGGCCTGCTGCGGCTCGTCCGCGTCGAGCCGAAGGACGAGGTCAACGCGGCGTTCACCGGCGACGAACTCGCCGACATGGTGGACGACGCCCGAGCAAACGGTCTCATCGACCCGGACGAGGGCGAACTGCTCCGCGACGCCCTGGAACTGGGCGAGCGACCGGTGTCCGACGTCGTTCTCCCGCTCGACGAAGCGGTGCACGTCGGCGTCGAAGTCACGCCGCGCCGACTCGAAATGCTGGCCGCGGCCAGCGGGTTCTCCCGCTTCCCGGTCCTCGCACACGACGGAAAAGTCCTCGGCTACCTGCACGTCAAGGACGCTCTCGACGCAGTCGACCGCGACGCGCCGTTCCCGGACCGGGCACGGCGCCCGGTCGCCACGGTCGCCGCGGACATCCGCTTGGACGACGTCCTCGCGGTGATGCGCCGCTCCGGCGCCCACCTGGCCGCCGTCACCGACCCGGAACGCGGCCTGCTCGGCTTGGTCACCATGGCCGACGTGCTCAAAGAACTGGTCGGACAGCCGACCGCAAAACACGCCGGAACCGCCTGACGGAGCCACGCTCCGCCAGGTTCCACAACCACCACGAGGGGGAGCACCACCCATGGTCTGGCTCGTCATCAGCGCCCTGCTCTTCGCCGCCGTCGGCGGCTTCGCGATGTCCGTGCGACGCGACGGCAAAGCCACGAGAGCACCGGTACCCGAACCCCACAGCCTCGACCTGTACCACCTCGCCTTCCTCGCGGGCGGGCCCGCGCGCGCCGCCGACGTCGCGGTTCTGGCCGCCCAGGCACGCGGGACCGTGGCGGTGGCCGGGAACGGCCAGGTCACCGCGGTCGGCGGGGACGCACCGGACGCGGTCGCCGCGGGTGTCCTGGACGCCGTCCGGGGCGGCGGCGGATCGCCGCCGCTGGCGAGCGTCCGCGTCGCCGTCGCGGAGTCGGCGGCCGTGCAGGGTTTGCGCGAAAGTCTTTTCGCGCAAGGTCTGGTGAATCCCGCTGCGCGCCATCCGCGGTTGACCGCCGTGCGCGTCGCGCTCTGCGCCGTGCCGCTCGTCGCGATCGCCGCGCTGTTCGTCGACGGGCTCGCGGGCTCGCCGAGTGACGACACGGCGATCTGGGTGGCGAACCTCATTCTCGCCCTCTTGGGCACCGCGGCCTGCGGGATCGCCCTGTACGCGCTCTTCACCCGCTACGACCGCCTCCGCGGCCCGCTGACCGAGCACGCGATCCACTACCTGTGGCAGCAGGTACGCGACCCCCAGGGCCTGCGCGGCGTGGAGTCCACGGTGGCAGGCGGCCACGGGCTCGGCTCGGTGGCCTTGGGCGGGGTGTCCCGCATCAAGGAGACAGCCCTCCAAGCCGTGTTCGCGCAAGCGTTCCAGGTCACTTCAGGACGTATCACCAGCGCCGGCTGGGCCGAACAACGGTGGATCGACAACGCCAACGAGCGAGGGCCGCTCGACGGGCCGTCGTATGTCGACCTGCACGAGGAGGCGATGCGGCAGCAGGCACCGGCACACCCCGCCCCCGGACAGCCGGTACCCGGCTTCCAGATCCCGCCGCCCACGTCCGGCGCTGCGCCGTACTCGCCGTACTCGGACGGAGCCGTCCCGTGGGAGTCGGCTCCGGGCGCGGGAGAGAGCCCCTACGGAAGCTCCGACCCGGCATAGGAACGGAAAGGGGCCGCACCGAACATGCGGTGCGGCCCGATCGCTTTTTTGGACCTGTGGCTGTTCGGCGACCGTTGCCTTCTAAAGGGCCGTGGCGGCCTTGAGGATGACGAACAAGGCGAACGCCGCGTTCGCGGTGGCGCACACGGACACGGTCGTGCCCGCGGCGGCCACGATGGCTGCGAAGCCCGTGGGGGATGCCGGGGCCGGCCACGCAGACGTCGGAGGCGGGGCAAGCAGCGCGGCAACCCGGCGCGGCACCGGGCCCGGTGCCGCGAATGCCGGGAGTGCCGAGGCGGGATGCCCCGATTTCGCCGAGGCCAGTGCCGCTTTGCCCACGGCGCGGGCGGTGACCGTGCGGTCCCCCACCGCGGCGGCCGCTTCCTCGTCGGCCCAACGTTCGACGGTGTAGGAGACCGCCGTACGCAGTGGCCGCAGCAGGGGATGGCTCACGGCCGCGAGGCGGGACACGGTCAGGAACAGGTGGTGGCGTCCGTCGAGGTGCGCCTGCTCGTGGGCAAGGAGCGCTCGTCGTTCTTCAGGTGTGAGGGACGTGAGCATCGCCGTGGTTGCGACGACGCGCGGCTCCCGACCGGGCAGGGCGTAGGCGTAGGGGCGTTCGTCCTGGACAACGACCAGGCCGCCCGCATCGGGCAGCGCGGAGACGGCGGATCGGGCATCGCGGCGTACCCGCCGGACGCGCCGCAGCGTCACCGCGGATGCCGTCACGACCGCGCCCAGTATGACGATCGCGAGACTCCCGAAAACCCGCACGTGCGGCACGGCGTCGCGCACGTCCGGGTCGCCCCATCCGTCCGGCAGCGGATTGCCCGGCACCTGGGCGGAACCCACGATCACCAGCAGCGCGACGCACCACGTGCTGCAAATGGCCAGCACCGCGGCAAAGCCGGTCAGCAGCCGGGTGGCGGCTCGCGGGTGGAGATGGTCAACCGCCAACCGCGCGACGGGAATCGCCGACAGCGGAAGGACCATCGGCAAGTAGACCGCGAAACGCACGCCTCAGCCCTTCCCGCGGTCGGACCCGGAAGGGCTGTCGATGCGGTCCAGCAGATGCCGCAGCGTCTCTTCGTCCTCGACCGAGAGCTCGGATACGAAACTGGCCAGCACAGCCGCCCGGTCCCTCTCCTGGTCGAGGACCTTGCGCATTCTGCGTGCTGCCAGCCCTGCCTCGTCGGCGACGGGCAGGTAGGCGTAGGCCCGCCCGTCCCGCACGCGCGACAAAGAACCCTTCTCGTAGAGCCGGGACATGATCGTCACGACCGTGCTGTACGCCAACGCGCCGCCGAGATGGGCCTGCACCCAGGCCGCGGTGCGCGGTTCGTCCGATGTCCACAGCAGCGCCAAGACTTCCGCTTCGAGCATGCCTTTGCCCCGGCGTGGGCTTTGCTGCCGGTGGTCAGTCATCGCGCCTCCGCGGGTTCCTCGGGACACCTACGGCGTTGCACAGTACCGGTAAGACGGGAGGGATCGAGCCGCGCGACCGGTCCTCCTGAGGCATATGCCGCGGGGTTGTCGGCCACAGGGCGGCTATGCCGGTCAGGGGGTAGAGGAGGAGGAACAGGTTCGGGATCCACCAGGCTGGACTGAAGTCCCCGCGGATAGTCCAGAACCCGATGGCCTGAAGGCCTGAGCAAGAGGTGAGCGTCAGCGAGACCAGCATCAACGGGCGCCATGCCTCGCGACCTTGCCGTGCGAGGCGCAGCGCCGTGAGGCCGGTCGCGCTGATGAGCAGGTCGAGCGGGAGGAACGACCAGTTCCAGGCGACAATCCGCTCGTCGCGGTAGTCGTTGAACAGCGCCGACTCCGGCAGGACGTGTGCGATGGTGATCGCCCAGTAGGCGATGAAGCCCACGTCGGTGACGACCATGAGCACTTTGACTACGCGCAGCGTGCGAGGAGCAGCGTTCACGAGGCACCCTGCAGGGCGCGTCGCGGGTCACCGTTCACGCGCAGGCCGCCCATTTCGCCGCCCGCTGCGGGAGGGGAGACTATGGCTTCGGCTTCGTCGACGGGAAACCGGGCGGTCTCGGGCATCAGGACTCCTTTGCCGGCGGCGGGTCGGTCTTGTGCGCCGTAAGTCCGCTTTCGCGGTGCTTCGGTGCGGGACGCTGCGGGTGACGGGCGGCGTACGCGAGCCGGTCGATCTCGGCTTTGTTGGCCGAGGCGAGCCGCCCCAGGCGGCGCAGGTCGCCGAGTTGGGCGAGCAGGCGCGGGGGGCGCAGTTCGAGCGAACCGGAGCGTCCGCGGACCAACAGTCGTCCCGATTTCAGGTCGCCGGACAGCCGCAGCTGGGCGAGTGCGGTCATCGCCGTGTTCTCACGGTGGGCCAAAAGAACCGCAGGCCCGTCGAGTTCGCGGCCGCTTACGAACTCGGGCAGGTGCACTTGATTGCCCGGCTGTGCGCCGAGCAGGTGCTCGTGGCCCGGCAGCGCAGCGATCCAGGGCCTCCCGCCGCGGAGGGCAACCAGGACGATGCCGTCGGGCCCGACTTCTTCGGCCGGTGCCACGGGGTCGAGGGTCGCGATGATCCGGCGGAAGTACCAGCGGAGCCAACGGTCGTGGCCGGGCAGCGCGGCCAGCTGCCGGGTCGGAGGGAACTTCGCGGATTCTTGGTCCAGGAGATCGCCCCGGAACGCGTCGCCGTTCCGGTCGACGTGGATCCGCGCGTCCGCCTGCACAAGTGTTCCGCCGGCCAGCAGGGCCACCCGCGGGTCGGCGTGGATCTGCCGCATCTTCCCCATGAGCGCGAACGTCGAGGTGACCACCGGTTTGTCGCCGCACACCAACGGTGTCACGGCACACGCACGGGGAGCGGTGCCGACCCGCCACGCCAGTACCCCGACGGCCGCATGCCTGAGCGAAGCCACCATGGATTTTTCCATAACCACGGTTACATAACCTGCATGATGTATCCTACGCTGTCAATGCCGAAGATCGTGGACCACGAAGCGCGCCGCAGCGCCATCGCCGCCGCGGCGTGCCGCGTCATCGGCGAAGGCGGCCTTGCCTCGGCGACGATGCGCGACATCGCGGCGGAGGCCGGCTGCACGACCGGCATGGTCCTCCACTACTTCCGCAACAAAGAGGAACTCCTGCTGGCCGCACTCGGATCGGCCAGCCAGGCCGTCGCCGACCGTATGGCCGCCCGACTGGCGATCCCGACCGCCGATCTGTACGACCTCCTGTGCGAGTGCCTCCCCTTGGACGACCGCCGACGGCTCGAGTGGCGCGTCTGGATCGCCTTCTGGGACACCGCGGTTCGCAACCCGGACCTCGCAGCCGAACAACGCGCCCGCTACCGGACCTGGCGCGAAGCGCTGCATCTGGTCCTGGCGACCTGCGGGCACCCGCCGCAAGCCGCGCTCGAGGAGGCAGCGGAAGCACTGATGGTGGTCATCGACGGCATCGGCATCCAGGCCGTCTTCGACACCGAGCGCTGGCCGCCGGAACGCCAGGAGACGCAGATGCGCAAGCAAGTTGGCCACATCCTCGACGAACTCACCGCACCGCAACAGCCCCGCTGACGGTGGGACGCTCGGCGCGTCCGTTGCGTTCACCTCGAAGCGCGGAACCGCACGAATCCCGAAGGACCGGATGGCGAAGGGGCCATCGCTGGTTCCGCCTTGGAACCGGAGTTGCACGAAACGAGCGCGGACGTCGCCGGGCGCGAACTCCTGGCTCCATTCCACACCATGCCGTGCGGCTTGCAGTGCAGCGCGCACGGCTCGGCCGGCGGCTACCGAAACCCGGTGCCGAGGCTCTCAGGACCTGCGGCTACATCGTCTTCAAAGGCTCTTTGAAGGACTTGCGGAACACGGACCCGGCCAGGGGAATGATCGGAGACATCAGCTTCGCCCCGAAGGATCGGGGATGCCGTTCGAGGCGCACGTCGACGCGGGTCCCCTGCTCGGTGGGCGTCAGGTGGAAGTTCCAGCCCCCTGGTCCGAAGGGCGTCGAGTCGCGCGTGGTGACGGTGACCGTGTTCCGGGAAGGGTCCCACTCGTAGCGGGCACGCTCCGACGACTTGCCGTTTCCCTCGGTGACTTCAGCCCACGTCTCCCCGCGTTCGTGGACGTGGAAGTGCTCCGCGTCGATGGACGGCCACTGCTCGACCCGCGACGGGCCGAAGTTCGTCAGCACCCCCATGACCTCCGAGGGGCTCATCGAGGAGGTCACATGGAAACGTAGCGATGGCATGGCCCGCTCCTTGGGACGAGAAGGCGGTGGCGTCAGACCCCTCTCCCAGCATGCGCCCGCGCCTGCTCCCGCGCACAAGCACGTCCTGCCTGCCGCCGACCCGGGTCAGATCGGCAGACGGCCGATGGCGATGACGGCGGCGTCGTCGCCGAGGTGTCCGTCGGCGTGGGCGAGGAGGTCGCGGCGGATGTGGTGGACGAGGGCGGCGGGCTCGCATGTCGTCCAGCGCGCGACTCGTTCGGCGAGGGGATAGAAGTCGCCGCGGCGGTTGCGGGCCTCGGTGACACCGTCGGTGTACAGCACCAACGTGTCACCCGGTTCGAACCGACGGGTCTCGTGCGGGTAGTCCTCCGCGGCGAGACTGTGCACGCCCAGCGGGGGCGCGGACCGGTCGCCGTCGACAAACGCCACTCGACCGCGGCTCACGAGCAGCGGTGGTGGATGCCCGCAGTTCGTCAGCCGGACGACCGGCTCGTCGTCGGGGATGTCGAGGAGCAGGGCCGTGATGAAGTGCTCGGCCGTCTCGTCGTCGGTCTCGGCGAAGTCGAGCAAGTAGCGGCCGACGCTGTGGTCGAGTGTGTGGGCCAGGTCGGGCAAAGCCGCATGCCGTGCGGCGAGGAGCCGGAACGCGCTGAGCAGCAGGGCGGACTCTCCGACAGCCGCCAGTCCCTTGCCGCGGACGTCGCCGATGAGCAGGCGGGTCCCTGCACCGGCGCGGGTGGCCGTGTACAGGTCCCCGCCGATCTGGGCCTCGTGCTCGGCGGCCAGGTACATCGTGGCGATCCGGAGCGGCCCGATGCGTTCGGGCAGGGGCCGCAGCAAAGCCCGCTGGGCGGCTTCGGACACCGACTCGGCGCGCGCCAGCTCCCGGATGCGGCGCTCCCGGACCACCGTGAAGACGACGATGAAGGCCGAGAGCACCGCCAGCGCGCCGATCTGTGCCATGTGGTTGCTGGTCGCCACGCCGCCGCGGAGCCCCGCGATCAGGACCTGCGCGGCGACCGCCAGAGCGCCGATGGCCGCGGTCAGCCTCGGACCCGCGAACGACGCCGTCAACGCAGGGGCGATCACCAGCAGAGGCCCCAGATGAACGTCGTTCGGCGCCTGCAGATCGACGACGACGATCAACACGATCAGCGCGACGGGCAGCACCACCAGCGCGGAGCGCGCCCAAGGCTGCGGGCCCTCGCTCGGAAGGCTTCGCATAACCACCCCTCCACTGTGCGCCGCGGCGGGCCCACCCGCACGTGCGGATACCCCTCGGTTACAGCGTGGTGACCAGTCCTCCGTCGACGCTGATGTCCAGGCGGATGTCCAGGCTGATGTCCACGCTCGACGCGGAATTGCTCGGGCAGCTGCGACCGCATTCCTCGACACCGGTCGAACCGCTGCTCGCCGGTCGGCCGATCGAGCGGCGCGAGGTGACCGTGACTGCCAAGGACGGTGCCGCGACCGCTCTGTCGGTCTTCCGTCCTCCCCACCTCGCCCCCGACGT
Source organism: Uniformispora flossi (assembly GCF_049534875.1). Classification (NCBI taxonomy): domain Bacteria; kingdom Bacillati; phylum Actinomycetota; class Actinomycetes; order Kitasatosporales; family Streptomycetaceae; genus Uniformispora; species Uniformispora flossi. Next base: position 87,325 of record NZ_JBMULZ010000017.1, on the reverse strand, counting down.
CGGCCGCACCGGCATCGCGGTTCCGTGCATCCATGGGATGCACGGCGGCGGCATGGTCAGGGGCGACCGTTTCTCCCGGATCGACATCCCCCTGGAGTGGCTCGACCGGTTCGGCGCGGTCGTCGTCTCGGTCGACTACCGGCCGGCACGGGAGGCCACGGGCGCCACGCCGTCGGAAGACTTATCCGCGGGCTGCTCGGGGTTGCCGAGCACGCCGCCGAACGCGGGTCACTTGCCCAGGGCGGTCTCTTTGTGCAGGTGCAGGCCCGACGACGGTGCGAGTTGCCTTGACGCGGGTTCGGCCGCAGGCGCCGCCGAGCCGGGTGCCGGGCGACCGCGGTTCCGGCCGACGTGGGCCGTGGGGCTGAGCCCCTGGGCCGCCGGGTTGACGTCGGCGGGGGCGGTTTGGCGGGGCGGCACCGAGGCGATCGGGCGGTACGGGGGAACGATCGGCCCCGCCCGGTCCGGCTGCCGCACCGGTTCCGCGGCACGGTTGGTGGTGTAGCGGCTTTCCGCCGAACGGTTCGACGCGGCACGGGCGTCCGCGACCCCGTCCACGCTGCCGTCGGCGTGCCTCCGGATGGCAACCTGGGCATGGCCGTTCGGCCGGCAGGGGACCATGGTGTGGCCGAGTGCTTCCATGCCCCGTACGACCCCGGGTGCGGTGCCCGCCTCGTAGGCCACGGTGGACGCGCGGTCGACAGGGTTCGGGGCAGACCAGAGGTTGAATCCTTTCCACGGGTCGGTGTAGGCGTTGACGCGCGGTTCGCTCACCGCTTGTTCCGGGCTCTGTCCCCAGCTCAGCCAGGGGATCATGTTCGCGAGTATCTGCGGCTGCGTGTCGCCGCCCATGGTGCCCGCCGTGACCGTGTGGTCGCTGCCGCGCAAGATCATCGGGACCAAGGTGTGCGGCGGTCGGCTGCCCGCCTGGTAGCCCGCCGGGTCACCGGGGCGGAGGGAGAACGCGGTGCCCCGGTTGTGCAGTCCGGTGCCGGTCTCCGGGACGAAGATCCCCGAGCCGAACCCTCCCGCGTTCGACTGGGTGAGCGAGGCCACGGAACCGTCGGGGGCGACGGCGACGAGGTTGGTGGTGCCGCCCGCCGTCGCCGGGATGGTGTGGCGGCCCGGCTGTGCCGGGTCGATGTGGGCCAGCCGCTCCCGGACCGCACGGTCGGTGAGCAGGTCCTCCACATGCGCCCCGTCGTAGAGTCGTTCGGGGCGGTCGTAGCCGGCGGCGCGGGCCGCCTCGACCTGGATGTGGGCGCGCTGCGTCGGATCCGCGGCCGGAACCAGCGCTGAGCGCTCGGCCAAGGACGCGGCCAAGGGCACCAGGTACCCCTGAGTCGGCGCGGGAGGAACGGCGATGCCGTAGCCGAACGCTTCCAAGGTGAGCGGCGCGACCCACTCGCTGTGGACGTGTGCCAGGTCGTCGGCGTCGAAAAGCCCTTCCCCCAGCCGGATGAGGCCTTCCGCGAACTCCCCGCGGTACCAGGCGTCACGTCCGTGCCGGGCGACGGCGGCCAACGCCCGGCCGAGCAGCGGGCGGCGCACCAGGTCGTTCTCGCGCAGCGGCGTCCGGGCGGTCAGTTCGTCGGCGCCGCGGAGGGCGCCAGGTTCGGCCGCCGCCGCGGTGAGCTGTTGGGCGAGTGCCGCGGATGCGGGGAATCCGTCGGTGGCGTACCGGACTCCCGGTTCCAGGACGGTCGCCCAGGGCAGGCGCCCGTGGCGCTCGTGCAGCGCGGCCCAGCCGTCGACCGCCCCGGGCACCGTAACCGAGCGGATGTCGCCGGTCTGCGGGACGGCGGCGTGCCCTTCGCGCCGCATGGCCTCGGCGGCCTCGTCCGCACCGCTGCCGGCGCGTCCGATCCCCAGCAGGCACTCGACCTCCCCGCGCGGTGCCTGGTACATCGCGACGAGGTCGCCACCCGGCCCGTTGAGATGCGGCGAGGTCACGGCCACGACGACGCCGGCGGCGACCACGGCGTCCGCGGCCGAGCCCCCGGCCCGGAACATCGCGATGCCGGCGTCGGCGGCGAGCCGGTCCGCCGAGACCACGATCCCGTTCGGGTCACCGCTCCCCACGGCGGCCACCATCCGTGTTCCGGCTGGGCCCGCGGCCGGCGAATGCCGCCGCGGCGCGCGGTCCTCCCTGTCCTCCGGCGGCGCACTCCGTCCTCCGCCCCGGGCGCCCGCGGGTATGGCGGGCCGGCTCCCCCTGGCGTCGCCGGTCATCGGCCGTCGTCCGGGGGACCCGTGCCGACGCGGCCGATTCTCGCCGCCGACTGGCCGACCACCACATGACAACCCGGCCTTCCCTTGACGCGTTGCTGGACACCGCGGACGGTCGGAGCCCCTCCGATGACCGCCGGGTCGCGGCGATCCACGGTCGGTCCGGTCCGCGCGACGCGGTCCGTCAGCCCTGCCGCCGAGCACGTGGGTATGTCGGATCCGTCACGCGTCCGCCTCGTTCCGCATCGCTGCGGCTCGGGTTTCTCCGGGGGTTGGCGACCGGTGGCGGACGTTCGGCACAGTACAGGAGCGGTCCCCTCCGGTGGCCTGATAACGCCGGATCACGCAGGGACCGGCGGGCGTTGCGCAGATGTTCGCTGCTGGTGACCGGTGTGCTGTTGAAACCGGTGATGGTGTCGCTCGCGCGGATGCCGGCGGTTCGGCGGCGCCGTCGAGGACACAGACGCCGCCGTCGGGGGCGGTGATGCGGGTGTGCGGGGGCGCACTGAAGCGGAACGCGCTCGCGGCGTGCGGTTGTCGGGCGGTGGGAGACCGTGGTCATCCCCAGGCGGCTGGCCGCAGGGCCGGGGCCGTCTCGCCGACGCCGGCGTAGACCGAACGGCGCACCGCGGAGTGCTGCCGTCGTCGGTGTGTGCGCGAATAGAAGGCGACGTCTCGCCACGCTTTCTGGAGCGCCATGACCAGTCTTCCGGAGCCACCGGTCGGTCCGACCGCGGACGCTCCGGAAGACCGTCGTCCCGCGACCGCGAAAGCCGCGCGCTTCGCGCAGAGCGCGGCCTCGGCGTTGTTGATCACGCTGACGGTCGTGCTCGTACCGGTCTCGCTGGTCGCCGTGTGGCTCCACGACTTCGTCCTCGACACCGACCGGTACGTGGCGACCATGGCGCCGCTGGCCACCGACACCGCGGTCCAGGACGCCGCAGTGGACCGCATCACCGAGGCGGTCAACGTGAAGGTCGACGGCCAAAAGGTCGCTTCGGACGTCGCCGACTGGCTCCGAAAGCAGGGCCTGCCGCCGGACGTCGGAACGGCGGTCAAGGCGTTGGGGCCGACGCTGGACGCGCTGGCAAACGAGGCGGTGTCCAAAGCGGCCACCCGAGTCGTGCACAGCGAGGCGTTCTCCAAAGCCTGGACCGATGCGAACCGCGTCGCCCACGACGCCGTCGTCGAGGCGTTGACCGGCGAGGGGCGCGGCGCTGTCGGCGTCCACGGCGGTACGGTCACGCTGGACCTGGGCCAAGCGGTCGACACGCTCAAACAGGACCTGTTGGATTCGGGCATCGCGCCGGCCGCCACGATCCCGGATGTCGACAAGCAGTTGGTGATCTTCAAGTCCGGCGGGCTGGGCCAAGCGCGGCTCGCCGCGCGACTGCTCGACGCGCTGGGCAACTGGTTGCCTCCGATTACCGCCGTGCTCGGCGGGGCGGGAGTGCTGCTCGCGCGGCGGAGGCGGCGAGCCCTGGTGACGGTGTCGCTGTGCGCGGCCGGAGCATGCGTCCTCATGACGATCGGGCTGGACGTGGCCCGCACGATCTACCTCGACGAGCTGTCCAACGAGGCCGTGTCCGACGCCGCGGCCGCCGCGATCTTCGACACCGTCCTGCGTTTCCTGCGGTCGAGTGTCCGCACCGCGCTCGTGCTCGGCGTGGCCGTCGCGCTGGGCGCTTACCTGTCCGGGCCCGGACGGCTGCCCCGCCGGCTCCGCGCGGCGGCCGACCACGCGGCCGACCTCGCCGCGCGGAGCGGCGAGGCGCACGGCCTCGACGCGGGCACGGCCGGTGTGTGGGTGAACCGCTACCGGCGCCGGCTCGCGATCACGGTGCTCCTCGTGCTCGGCCTCGTGTTCGCGCTCTGGAACGACCCGACCGCGACTACCGTGATCGTGCTGGTCGTCATCCTCGTGGCCGCCATCGGGGCTCTCGCCCTGCTGGCCGCCGCCGGACGGGTCCACAGCCGAACCACCGACCGCGCCGCCACCCCACCCCCGCCGTCGGACGGAAGCGACGCAGCCCCCTGACTTCAGCCCCGAACGTGCGCAGCCGCCTGGCACTCTGGCCCCGGAACGTCCTGGCCACGGCCACGGCCGCCGGGGGAAATGGCGACACCGGGATCGCCCGGAACGACGCGCAGGAACCTCCTTCTTCGCGCGGGTGCAGCCCGGAAGCGCTTGCACCGAGGAGGCCCCGCAGTTCCAGCGGCTCAGAGCGGCGGTCGTTCGGCGGCTTCGGACCCGGGAGGAACGCCCGGTCCTCCGGTCTGAACTCCACTCGGTCCCCGCCGAGCTGCCGTTCGTCCTGCGGTCACACCTGCCAGGCGCGCAAATGCTCGGCGACGCCGTAAACGTCGACGGCGTCGTCTTGGACAGCCCGGGCAAGGTCGACGAGTTCACCGTAGGGAGGATCGATGGCCGCGCCGGCAGCCGCCAGGTAAGCGACGGCGGCCGCGCACGCGAACAGCGCGTTCCGCGCCGGCAGGGGACGCAGTCGCATGACGGTGTGCAGAAGGGCCGCGGCAGACCACGCCGGGTCCGCCTCCTCACCCAAACGCGGGGTGTTGACGCGGTGTCGCGCGACCGCGGCCACCAGGGCCGAGTAGTCGTGCACCGCCGGCTCGCGGGGCAGCACCTCGGCCTGGCGCTCCAGCAACCAGCGGACGTCTACACGGAAGTCCACGGTCAGGCGGCCCCGCGTCGACCGGCGGCGGGTGCGTCCTCGGGAAAGGCCGCGTCGAAGGCGTCCGCGTTCTCGGCGACGAACGCGCGGAAGGTCTCCGCCGCGACTGCCTGAGCCCGCTGCGCGGCCAGGTCGTCGTCGACCACGTCGTGCACGTAGGCCTTGAGCGACTTCCCCCGCTGCTTCGCGGCAGCGCGCAGCGCGGCAAGCTCGTCATCGCTGAAATCGACGTTGAGAGCAGGCATGGAACAACCCTAGCGGAGTCGGTACCGGAATGGACATAAAGCCAGGTCGAGGCATCGAAGTTTGGTACCGGAGGGGATCGCGCAGGCAAGCCCGACGGCGAGCTTCCGGGCAAGGCGCCGACGTGGTGTGGTGATGCGGCGGGCGCCGCCGGGGCTGCGGTGGTCAGGTGCGGTCCAGATAGGTCGGGATCGCAGGTTCACGTCCATTCGTACGACTCCCGGGACTGGGGCGTCCAAGGCTCCGCCGCCCCGCCGCCCCGCCGAATGCAAGGAACCCGCAAACCAGACTTCAAAGGACGACAACGATCTTCCGGCAGGCCGGATGTCCTGTGATGCTGTGCCGCGCGCCGCCGCCCGGCGCGGGCATGGACAACCCAGGAGACACCGTGCAGCCATATGCTCACCGGCCATACCCCCAACACCCGCAACCCGACTGGCGTACCGAGCACCGCTACACCGTCCTGACCAGCCACCCGCAGCCCCGAGCCTGGCTCGAACAGGCCGCCGCCCACGGCAAGAAGGGCTTCTCCCTCAACGAGTACCTGGAGATGGCGGACACCATCCAGGACCTGCTCACCGGCTCCCTGGCCGGCGTGGAGGACGGCCTCAGCCAACTCGTGGGCAGAACTCTCGCCAAATCCCTCGGTATTCAGGTGAGGAGATTCCGCGCCGAGTCGTACCCCTACCCTGTCGGCACCGTCATCCTCGGCGCCGCCTGCGCCATGGCCGAGTCCGGCTACACGCTCAAACGCATCCTCCAAGGCCCCGACGGCTGCCTTCTGGAAGGCAAGCTCGCCAAGTCCTGGAGCAACCATTCCGGATCGGTGGTCTGTGCGGTCGCGGGGACCCCACAGCACGCCCGGCTCCACAGCGGTATTCATATCCCCGGCCAGCTCGGTGACTTGGGCCGGTGCAAGCGCATCCTGGCGGCGCTCCACGAGCGAGTCACCGTCTACGCCACCGCCGCCCACGCATGACGTTCGGCCACCCAGCGATCGGATCGCCCGTCGGCGTGCTGTCGTACCGGTGAGGAAGGATCACGGCAGCTATCGAACGCTGCGGCGGCGACCAGCCGCTGATGGCCCAATCGTCGAAGGGGGGCGGCATGTTTCTCGTTGAGGACAGATTCTGCAAAGGGCTGGAGATCCTCAAGGCGGTGTTCGAGGGCAGGCCCGTCCTGCGGTAAGCACCCGCCCAGGCGCGCTCTTCGTGCTCGGGCCGGCAACTGATCACCAAGTCGTCGACATGACTGATGAGTTCGTCCGGATCCAGGTCCAGATCGGCCGGCGCCTGGACCGCGGCTGTTGCGGTGACCTGCGATCTGGGCTGGTGGAGTGGCTTCTTCGGATGCCCTGAACGCCCACTCTGCAGTTCCCGGGTGGGCGTGGGCTGTCTGCGGTGCTACCTCGCCGGTTCGGGGTGTGTCGGCGTGGTCAGCCATGCGGCGAGCTTCGCCAGTGTCCGGGCGAAGGCGGGGTGGTCGGGGTTGTTGAGGTGGCCGTGCCTGGTCCCCGGTTCGTATTGGACCTGGATCGCGGTTCCGGCCGCCCGGAGCTCGTCGGCGAACTGTTCGCCGGAGGCTCGCAGCGAGTCGCGTTCGGAGTTGACGATGAGCGTGGGCGGGAAGCCGACGAGGTCCTGCCCGCCGGGCAGAGCCTCGGGCAAGCGCGCGGTGTTCGAGCGGCCGACGTAGTTGGTGGTCATCCACCGCACCGAGGAGGCGGTGAACGTGCCCAGGCGTCGGCGCCCGCGCAAGGCTCGGCGCAGGTCCGGGCCCGCAGGAGGGAGGGTGGCGTGCAGCAGTGGGTAGGCCAGGGCGGCGCCTGCCGGCGGGGTACCGGCCCGGCACAGCCGCAGTGCCAGCGAGGCGGCCAGTGCCCCGCCCGCGCTGGCGCCGCCCACGTGCATCCGGTCGGGGTGCAGGCCCCACCCGGGTGCGGCGTCGGTGAGGACGTCCCAGGCGCTTGCGCAGTCGTCGAGCGGCAGCGGGTAGCGCACGGCGTCCGGGGCGCGCTGTGCGCGCCGCCTACCGAAGCCTGGGGCCAGGCGGTAGTCGACGTTCAGGCAGGTCACGCCCGCCGCGGCGAGGCCGGCGCAGACCGCTTGGCCTTCGGGCATGTCCATCGTTCCGCCGATGAACGCGCCGCCGTGCATCCACATGAGGGAAGCCCCCAGCGCGGCTGCGGGGACGTCGGCGGCGCGGTGCACGCGGGCGCGCACCCCCGCAGGTGCACCCGGCAGTGTGACGTCTTCGCCGTGCATGAACTCTCCTGGTGGTAGTGACAAGCGCACAGCTTCGGCAGCCCCGGGCAACTGCGGTCCAGGGGTGCTCCATCGGCTTCGCGGGTGTCCGGACGCCGCAGCCACACTCGACTCATTGAAACGATTCATGCAGGAGGGAGTGTATGAGCAGAAAACCTTGCATTGCAATGTTTTCTGCTCGTGATCACGACAGCGCTCAGGTCGCGCACTGGGGGCGGCCTCACTTGCCGACTACCAACCGGGCCGGTAGATGGCGGTTGGGGCGCAAAGACGAGTACTCAAGGTCACGGCAGTGCGCGCACGCGCGCGTCGGGTCGCCGGCAGTCTTGCCGCATCGAGCCAGTGGAGGATGCGCCCAGTTCGTGCAACGCGGCATCTTCGACGAATGCGGCGAGGAGTCGGGCGAACGTCTCGATGTCCGCGGCTTCCCACCCCCTCAGGGCCGCCCCGAGTTGCCGGTCCATCACCGCAGCCATCCTGCGATGGGCCTCCACGCCACGCCACGTCATGGCAAGGACAACCCGCCTCCTGTCCCGCCCGTCGGCGCAGCGGCGGACGTAGCCCGCGGCGTGGAGCCGCTCGACCGCGCGGGTGGTGGCTGTCCGGTCCATACCGGCCTCCAGGGCGACCTGGCCCATGGGGAGTGGGCCTGTGCGCGACAACAGCGACAACAGCGCATAGGAGGCCCTGCCGACGGTCACCCCCGCGGCCTTGGCACAGGCCTCGTACGCACGGCGGTTGACGTTGAGTCTCAGCAGGAGTTCAAGGCTGCGCTGAATCTCGTCGACGGCTCGTTCGGATTGTGTGTTGTTCATGCTCAATGCGGTTCTCGGGGGTCACAGCGCAAGGAGGTGAAGGCGGCCGGCGGCAACACGTGTCAGTCCCGTGACAGACCGGCCCACCGCGGCGGGCGTTTCTCGAGGAAGGCAGCACGGCCCTCGAGCGCGTCGCCACTCGCCAGCACCGCGCGGTGGCCGGACTCCGTGGCAAGCCAGCCCCGGGCATCGTTGGACGTCGTCGAAATTTCCACCGCGTTTCGCGTCTGCGCCACCGCCGTTGGCGAGTTCCGGCATATCCGGGCCGCAAGCTCAAGTGCTCCGAGGAGAGCATCGCCGGGCTCGGTCAGCTGGTTCACCAAGCCGACTTCGTAGAGGCGTGCCGCGTTGACCGGGTCGCCGGTGAACAGCATCTCGCGGGCGAAGTTGAGAGGCAGGGCACGCGGCCCCCGGAACAAGGCTCCGCAGTTTGCGATCACGCCGCGGCGCACTTCGGGAAGTCCGAACGTGGCGTTCCGCGAAGCCACCACCAGGTCGCATGCCAGTACCAGTTCGAAACCGCCGCCCACCGCGGGGCCCTCGACGGCCGCGATCAGCGGCTTGCTCCGCTTCCGGCGAATCAGACCGTACTCGCCACCGCGTCCTGTCTTCGGCGAATACCCGGCCGCCAGGTCGGTTCCTGCGGAGAACACCGAGCTTGTGCCGGTCAGAATGCCGCACCAGACGTCCGGATCCTGCTCCAGCCTGTCGATGCCGGCCTCGATGCCTTCGCTCAGCTCTTGGTCGACGGCGTTGCGTTTGTCCTCTCGCCGCAACGCGATCACCAGTGTCCGATCCCGGACCTCGTAGACCACGGTCTCCGCCATGGATGCCCTGCCTCTCGGTGTGTGCCTCGCCCGGTCTACGACGTGTAGGACCCGCCGTTCAGGTGGATCGTCTGCCCGGTGACCCAGGACGCCTGATCCGACGCCAGATACACGCACAGCGCCCCGGCGTCTTCCGGAGATCCCGTTCGTCCCACGGGGATCCGGGCGGCGAGCTTCCGGGTGTGGTTTGCCACGCGGCCACTCGTGGCCGGGTCGATCATGCCGAGGGCGATGGTGTTGGCTGTGATGCCTTCGCTCGCCGTCTCCAGGGCGAGGTGCCGCATGAAGGCGATGGCTCCTCCTTTGGCGGCGGCGTAGAGCGAGACTCCGATGGCTTGGCCCATCACGCCGGAGCCGGAGGCGATCGTGATGATGCGACCGTGTCCCCGGCTGCTCATTCCGTCGATGACGCTTTTGGCGCAGTTCATGACGCCGAAGAGGTTGACGTCGGTAAACCGGCGCCACTCCCCTGGCTCGCCGGCACGGAACGGCTTCGGACGGAACGCCCCGTCGCCGGCGTTGCCCGCGTTGTTCACGAGGATGTCGAACGGGGCTGTCTTGCGCTCGAATGCGGCAATCTCGGTGCTTACTTGGTCGTAGTCGGTCACGTCGAAGGGCAGTGCCTTTGCGGGGTATCCGGCATCTCGGATCTTCGCCGCTGTCGCGTCTGCTCGTGCCGCGTCGACGTCGTTCACGGCCACGAGTGCGCCTTGCTCGGCGAGGAGCCGGGCTATACCTGCGCCCACCCCCTGTCCGGCGCCGGTGACCAGGGCTGTTTTGTGCTGCAGTTCGAACATGCGGATTCTCCGGGCGCGAGGGTGCTTCGTGGGTGGTGGCAGGTGGTCCTACCGGTTCGGTCAGCTCGGCAACTGGGCGCGCGGTGGGTCGACTTCGGCCGTGTCCCAGTGGTTCCAGCGCACGATCGTCTCCGTCTCCGCGCGGACTGCGGGGCGGAAGTCCGTGCCGAGGCTGTAGGCCACGGGGAAGAGCCCCACCTGTGTGACCTCGTCGTAGGGGATGCCCAGCAGCGCGGCCATCTCCTGCTCGCGATGCAGATGCAGTGTGGTCCATGCGCTTCCGAGACCGCGGGTGCGGAGGGCGAGCATGAAGTTCCAGACGGAGGGCAGGACCGATCCCCAGGCGCTGGCCTGCGTGAAGATGTCCGCCCTGTCCAGGCGACCGGTGAACGTGGGTACGACCAGCACCGGGACTTCGTGGAGATGATCGGCCAGGTAGGTGACGGAGTGGGAAATCCTGTCCTGAGCCTCCCCTTTCGGATACGGGGAAGGCACGCCGGCGGCCTGCGCGCGAGCGGATGCCGCGAGCTGGTCACCGAGCGACGCCCGGTAGATGTCGGCCATCGCGGCACGGGTCGCCGGGTCATCGACGATCAGCCAACGGTAGCGCTGCAGGTTGGAGCCGTTGGGCGCTTGGAAGGCGATCCGCAGGCAGTCCCGGACCACGTGCCGTTCGACGGAACGGGTGAGATCCAGTCTGCGGCGGACGGTACGGGTTGTCGTCAGCACTTGCTCGGCGGTCAGCTCGGTCGTCATGGTGCTCTGGGGTCTTTCTGCGTGGAGCCGAAGATTCACCGGGTGCGGAGGCCGGCTCACATCGGAGCGCCGTCGAGAGAGTGGACAGTCAGGCCGAGTTCGTCGATCAGGTCGAGGCTGATGTGGGTGTTTCCGGTGTGGTCGGCCGGGCAGTCGCACAACGCAAGGATGGCTTCCACCATCTCCTCCATCGATTCGATCTGGTCCGGGCGGACGATGTCGCCGACCAGGTCGCGGGCACCCTCGCTCATCACGGCGGCGCGGGGTTCGACGGTGTTGACGCGGATGCCGTGGCCGTGGAGTTCGGCGGCGAGCCCGTTGCTGACGCGGTTCAACGCGGCCTTGGATGCTCCGTACACCGTGGTACCGGTGCCGGTGCCGCCGAGTTGGAACGGCGGGCCCTGCCAGTGGCGGGCGGTGCCGCTGGAGACGTTGACGATCCAGCCTTCGCCGCGTTCCGCCATCGCGGGGATGACGGCCTGGGCCAGGTGCAGCGGCGCGACACAGTTCAGTTCGTACATCAGGCGCATGCGTTTGAACGTGTAGTCCGCCACGGTGCCGTAAAGGGCGACGGCTGCGTTGTTGACCAGGACGTCGATCGGGCCGCCCAGCCCGGCCTCCGCCTCGGCGACGACCCGGTCCCGGTCCCGTTCGTCCGCCAGGTCGGCCTGGATCACGACCACCTGGCCGCCGAATCGGCGCAGTTGGTCCGCCGTGTCGCCGAGCGTTCCGGGGAGGTAGGCGTCCGCCGCGTCGACGGTGCGGGCGACGATCGCGACATCCGCGCCCTCGGCGGCGGCGCGCCGCGCGACGGCGGCTCCGATGCCCCGGCTCGCGCCCGTGACCACGACGCGCTTGCCATCCAGTCGCTTGCTGCCCATACGGGTCTCCTTGAGGCTGAATTCGAAGTAGGGCTGCGGTAGATCGACACGCGGCCAAAGACGGGGCCCATACCCCTGCACTGATCGGCAGGGGCGGGAGCATCAGAATGTCATGCATTGATGCATGATTCAAGAGCGGAATCGCCCCAGCCGGACAAACTCGGCTCACCACGGAAGGCACAGAGCTGTGCGGTGCGCCCGGCGACCGCCGCTCAGGCCCACCGCACCGCACGCCGCGGCTCCCGCGGAGCGCACGCCGCGAACGGCGACTTCATGCAGCGCCCCGTCACCAGCTCTTCTGGCGGTCGGAGACGAAGTCGACCTGGTGGAAGGGCGCCGACTCGATCGAGTCGAGGACGACGTCCTTGCGCCGGATCAGGTAGCCGGAGTCGGTCCGCGCCAGGGTGAGGTGGACGATGCCGCTGGACAGGGTGCTCGGCCTGCGGTCCACGATCTGGGTGACGAAGAGGTAGGACTCCAGGTCGAGTTCGCCGTCGCGTTCGGCGGTGACGTGGATGTTCGCGGCATGGTGGCGCAGCGGGTAGGGGCTGTGCCGGCGGTGCTCGCGGGTCCACGCCATGGCGGCCTCGCGGCCGCGGCAGTCGGACCGGATGAACTCCTCGTGCGGATGCTGCCCGGTCTCGGTGCGCGAACTGAGGTGGCAGTCGTCGGCGAGCAGGCCGGCAAGCTCGTCCAGCCGGCCCTCGTCGTAGGTGAACCACCAGCGGTGGACGAGCTGGTGCGCCGCGAAATGGTCGTGCGTGCTCATGGAGACACTCCGGGTCGTGGTGATCACGGCAGCCGAGACCCGGCTTGTCGTCGGGAGTAGCGGCCGCGGCGTCGAAACCTGCACTGGACAGACATACATGCATTGATGCATGACATCAAGGGAGGCGGCGGTTTTTTGTACGGCATGCGCAAATACTTGCGGCAAGCCCCCGCGCGAAACGCCCCACAGCCCCTGGTTGCAGTTATGCATTAATGCATGTATGACTGTGAGGGTGGCAAGCAACGTGACGGAAGACCCGGCGGTGCGGCGCATCGAGGCCTTCATCGGTCAGATCACGGCGATGAGCCGCCTACCAGCCTCGCGGCGGCGACTGCGGCAGCTCGCCGAGATCGACACACACGACTCAGGGCTCGCGATCCTCATGCTCCTGCGGAGGACAGGGCCCTTGTCGGTGACGGATCTCGCCAGGCACCTCGGAGTCAACCAGTCCACGGCCAGCCGCCAAGCGGCCCCGTTGGAGGAGACCGGGTTTCTCAGGCGCAGCGTGCACCCGTCGCACCGGCGGATCGCGCTGCTCGATCTGACCGAGGATGGCCTTGCCGCATGCGAGCGCGCCCAGGCCGTCGGTCGTCGAGACATTGCGTGGGCCATCAAGGACTGGTCGCCCGAAGACCGGGCGGCGTTGGGCATGTTGCTGGAGCGCTTCAGTGAGGCGTGGGCCAAGGGCGCCGCAACCGAGGGACTCGCTCCGGGCGCCGCCGACGACGGACCGGGGCACGCCCCTCAGTGAGCCAAAGCCGCACCGGGGCTCGTGTGGCCATGCCTAGATGTTGCCTTGCCCCTGCACAGGCATTTCCACCTCCACTTGCCGGACTCGGCCGAGATGGCGTGGCCGCGGGCTGAACACGGCCTGCGCTTACCCCCCCTCCGGCAGCCCCACTTACAGGAGGCCATGAATGAACAACCCCTTCAGCTACCACGGCAAGAATGTCCTCGTCACCGGCGGCTACTCGGGAGTGGGTGCCGCCCTGGTCGAGCTCCTGGACGCGCTGGGCGCCGCACGGATCACCGTGCTGGACATCAATCACCCGGCCGGCAGCGCCCACACGTTCGTGCGTGCCGACCTCAACGACCGGGCATCGGTCGATGCGGCGATAGCCGCGATAGGCACCGACGGGCCCATCGATGTGCTTTTCAACAATGCGGGCGTCGCCGGCACGGCCCCGGCCCCGGTCGTCTTCGGCGTCAACTACTTGGGTCTTCGTCACCTGACCGAACGGCTCGTGGAAGACGGCATGCTCCGCCGGGGCGGAGCAATCGTCAATACCGCGTCCATTGCCGGCTACGCGTGGCCGAACCGCCTCGATGAGCACAAGGCACTGATCACCCTGTCCACCTGGGACGACGCGCTCGCGGAACTGACGGCCCGCAAGGTTCAGGATCCGTACGTCTATTCCAAGGAACTCGTGCAGGTCTACACCATGCACTACGCCAAGACCGCTGCTGCCAACGGCCTGCGTATCAACAGCATTTGCCCCTCCCCCATCGACACCCCCCTGCTTCCGGATTTCCGGACGAGCATGGGCGACAAGGTCATCGACTGGAACGTTGCCCAGGGCAACGGCCGCCTCGCCACCGGGCACGACGTCGCCCTCGGCCTCGCGTTCCTCGGCGCAGATGCGTCCGCCTACATCAACGGGGCGAACATCAATCTGGACGGCGGGTTCCAAGCGTCCCTGACGGTTGGCAACGTCGACTACACAGGACTCCGCTGACCAGCAGTTTCACCTCGGCCCGACCGCAGCCGTGCGCATCCCGCAGAAATAGAGGCAACCGCGCCGGTCAGCGCCCCCCTGTGTCGCACACAGGGTGGCGCGCGGGTTGTCGGTGGAGACGACGAGGCCGTGCCGGTGTCGACCCGGCACGGCCTCTTGGTGCGATCAGACCGACGGCTCGCGCCGCGGCACCAGGCCCAGTTTCCGGTGGTCCCAGCTGACAACGCGTGTGGGTACCACCTTGACCACGACACGCTTGTTGAGCATCGCCTCCACCGCGGGACGCATGGCTTCTGTGTACGGCGCGTAGTAGCGGCTGAACAAGCTGGTGCCGAGTTCCCACATCCGCTCCGGGTCGGCGACGATCTCGGCTTTGCCGACGATCGAGACGCCGCGGAGTTCCTCATAGGACTGGCCGTCCTCGACGAGCAACGTGATGTTCGGGTTGCGGCGCAGATTGAGGACCTTCTGAGCCTTGGCCTTGCTTTCCAAGCCGACCGCACCCTCGAGGAACCCGTACCACATGCCGACCGAGTGAATACTGCCGTCGGCGTTGACCGTCGACATCGTCATGGAGTGGCGCTCGCCAAGAAACGCCTCGACTTCCTCCGGCGTCATCCTCACCTTGTCACGCTGCTTGATCCCGTGACCGATGTAGTCGTTCACCATGTCCGCCAATCAGCTCAGACGGCTTGAGCCGCCACGGTCTCGGCCCACTTGTAATCGGCCTTGCCCACGTTGGTGCGGCCGATTTCCTCCCTGAAGACGACCGCACGAGGAACCTTGTAGCCGGCCAGCAACGTACCGCAGTGATCCGCGAGTTCGTCATATGTCGGCTTGTGGTCGGGTCGGGGGGCGACTACCGCGACGACGCGAGACCCCCAACGCGGGTCCGGAACACCGACGACGACGCAGTCGAATACCGCAGGATGCGCCTTGAGCGCGGCTTCCACTTCTTCGGGGTAGATCTTCTCGCCCCCGGAATTGATGCACACCGAACCGCGGCCCAGCATGACGATGGTGCCGTCCGCCTCCAAGGTCCCGAAGTCGCCTGGCACGACGTACCGGACACCGTCGACCACGGGGAAGGTGTCCGCCGTCTTGGCCTCGTCTTTCCAGTAGCCCAGCGGAATGTGCCCCGACCGCGCGATCTTCCCCACCCGGCCCGATCCCGGCAGGACGGGTTTCATGGATTCGAGATCCAGTACGGTCACCTGCGGCCCCATGGCGAAGCGCGGAGCGACGCCGTCGGCGTCGGCGGCGCCGCTCTTTTCCACCGCGCTGCCCCCCGCGCCCAGTTCGGAGCTGCCATAGCCGTCTCGGATGAGCACGTGGGGTATGGCGGCGACGATTTCGGCGCGGACGGCGTCCGAGAGAATTGCGCCACCGGACCCGACGACACGCAAGTTGCTCAGGTCGTAGCGGCCGGACTTCGCCGCCTCGGCCAGGGGGCGTCCCATCGCGTCACCGACGATCGTGAGGGACGAGACCCGTTCGCGCTCGGTGATGCCGAGGAGTTCGTCCGCGTTGTAGGTGCGTGCCGTGTTGAGGACCACCCGGTAGCCCGCAAGCAGCCCGCCCATCGCAAACCATTGACCGGCGCCGTGCATCAGCGGAGCGGTCGGCATGAAGGTGAGCCGAACCTGGAGAGCGGCGTTCCCGGCGATGGATTCGGGCGTGGTGATCGGGTTGCCGGACCACCCACCGCCCCCGAACGCCCCGAAGAAGATGTCCTCGTGGCGCCACATGGTGCCCTTGGGCATGCCGGTCGTTCCGCCCGTGTACACGATGTAGCGATCATCGGCACTGCGCGGACCGAAGCCTCGGATTGGCGATGCGGCGGCTACTGCCGTCTCGTACTCGACGGCATCGTCGAGGTCCGCTGCTTGCGGAGTACCGTCGGCGATCGACACGTAGGTGGTTACGGCGGGGAACTTGGCGGCCAACGGCCGAAGCCGCTCGGCGTAGCCGCGTTCATAGATCATCGCGACCAAGTCGGCATCGCTGAGGATGTACTCCAACTCGGCTTCGACATAGCGGTAGTTGATGTTGATCGGGACGGCCCGGATCTTCCACGCCGCCAGGAGCGCCTCGACGTATTCGACTCGGGTGAAGCTGTAAATGCCGACATGGTCGCCGGCCCCGACGCCTTGGTCCAGGAGGTGGTGGGCGAGCCGGTTCGCCCGTTCCTCCAGTTCGCGGTAGGTCCGCCGCTCGTGGCCGGCGACGAGTGCCTCGGCATCGCCTCCGGCGTCCGCGAGCAGCTCCCACAAGTCGGCGAGATTGAATTCGGCCATGTTCGACACCTCGGATCGGATCGTGCGGACGACAACGGCGCCTTGGGGATGCCGGGCTCCGAACGGTCAGTGCACCGTCAGGCCGCCGTCGGCGCTGAGGACCTGACCGGTGATGTAGCTGCCGGCGTCCGAGGCGAGGAGGAGCGCGGGGCCGACCATTTCATCGGGCTCGGCCATGCGGCGCATGGGTGAGGACTGGGCCATCGAGGCAACCCGCTCCGGCGTGTTCGCACGGACCATGTCGGTGTCCACGGTCCCCGGCGCGAGTGCGTTGACCCGGATGTTCTCGGCCGCCAGAGACCCGGCGGCGGCTCGCGTGAAGGCGAGGAGGCCACCCTTGCCGATCGCATAGATGGAGGTGCCTTCGGAGCGGAGGAACACCCCGGCGCTCAGGACGTTGATGACGGACGCTCCGAAGATGCTGCGGCGCAGGTGCGGAAGCGCGTACTGGGTGAGGAAGACCGGCCCGCGGAGGTTGACGTCGAGCGATTTGGCCCATGCCTCGGCCGTGTACTCGCCAACGGGCTGTGCCAGGGCGTTCGCCGCGTTGTTGACCACGATGTCGAGATCGCCGAATTCGGCGACGGTCCGGTCGACCAGGCGTTCCAGCGCGTCAAGCTCGCCGAGATGGGTCGGGACGGCAAGTGCCGTGCCTCCCGCAGACGCGATCTCCTTGACCGCCGCCTCGCATGCCTCGGCTTTTCGGCTGGCGATCACCACCTTGGCGCCGTGCGCGGCGAAGCCTTTGGCGATCGCGAGACCGATGCCGCGGCTCCCGCCGGTCACGATCGCTACGCGGTCGGACAGGTCGAACGACGCGGACGGTACGCGGGGACCGGTGGGCATCGGGAACCTCCGTGAGTGCGGGATGTCTTGCACCCGACAGGTGTGCCGAGACATCGGATCGTGTGGACGGTGTGAAGGATGCTGCACACCACTCATACATGCATTGATGCATGACATCAATGCATGGCCAGGTTTCCGCCCCGGCAGACCGCGAAGACGATCCACCCGCCTGCATACCGCCACCGTTCTTGAAGTCATGCATCGATGCATGTATGACTGATCGGGTGCGGTGCCGGAGCGCGAAGCATCTACACCCCGAGGCGCCTCGCAGGGCTCATACGCGGCACTCGCGCATTTCGCGGACATCCCCCGCGTGTGCCACCGCTTCCGCAGCGATCGGACGGACACCGCCTTTCGCCGCAGGCGTCCGCGGCACCCACGACGTGAGGAGCAATCGATGAGGCTCGGCCTGACCTTCGGCTACTGGCGCCGCGGCCCCGCGTCGGGCGTCGTCGAACTCGCCCAGGAGGCCGAACGCCTCGGCTTCGACTCGGTATGGACCGCCGAGTCGTGGGGCTCGGACGCCTTCACCCCGTTGACCTGGATCGCGGCCCGCACGTCGCGCATCGGACTCGGCACCGCGATCACGCAGATGTCCGCACGCACCCCCACCGCCACCGCGATGCAGGCTTTGACGCTCGACCACCTGTCCGGCGGCCGCATGCTCCTCGGACTGGGGCTCTCCGGCCCGCAGGTCGTCGAAGGCTGGTACGGACGGCCGTTCCCCCGCAGCCCGCTCACCTTCACCCGCGAATATGTGGACGTCATACGCCAGGTCCTGCGCCGCGAAGCGCCCGTCGAGCTCGACGGCCACTACGCGCAGCACCCCTACCGAGGCGACGACGGAACGGGCCTGGGCAAGCCGCTGAAGTCGATCACCCACCCGCTTCGCCCCGGCCTTCCGCTCTTCCTGGGCGCCGCCGGCCCGAAGAACGTCCGCTTGACCACGCAGATCGCGGACGGATGGCTGCCGCTGCAGTGGTCGCCCTACAACCCCGACGCCTACGGCGACGCGCTGCACGACAAGCCGGAGGGCTTCCGCGTCGCCCCGACGGTCTCGGTCGTCGTGGACGACGACGTGGAACGCGCGATGCTGCCCGTCAAGGCTTCCCTCGCGTTCTACGTCGGCGGCATGGGCGCCAAGGACCGCAACTTCCACGCCGACCTCATGCGGCGCTTCGGCTACCCGGACGCCGCCGACCGCATCCAGGCCCTCTTCGCGGCGGGGAACCGCGACGAGGCCGTTGCCGCGGTCCCGAGCGAACTCGTCGACGAGATCGCCCTCGTCGGCCCCGCCGACCGCATCCGCGAACGCTTCGGCATGTGGCGCGACGACGCGCACGTCACCGACATGATCATCGGCTCCAAGAACCCGGCCACGCTGAAGCTCATGGCCGACTTGGCCCACGCCTGAAGGCCGCAGAGCCACGCCCTGGGCGACGACAACGCGGCCGTTCTCGGCATGCTGCTCGGCCTGTCGAGGGAGGGATCGAAGCTCTCCATGCCACCGGGGCCGCCGGCGACACCGGGCTCACCACCAAGCGAAGAGCAGTTACTGCATTCCGACAGCAAACAAAGGTGCATCCATACCTCGTCCGGCTCGTAGTCCCGCCGCCCGACGCTCCGTCGCCGCCATCGCGGTGGCATCGGCACTCACGCTGACCGCCTGCGCGGGAGGCCACGGCAAAATCCCGCACCGGCAGTGACGCCGCCTCCGCATCGCCGAAGCCGGGCGGCTCCTTGACCATCAGCGTGGTCAGCGATCTGAACACCGCCGACCCGTTCGGCGCCGCGGGCAACCAGGCAATCGACAGCACGCGCATGAACGCGCTCTACGACTCGCTCCTGTGGAGTGAGCCCGGCACCGGCAAGCCCGTCCCTCAGATCGCGTTGTCCCTGACCCCGGACCCGGGCGCGGCCAGTTGGACCTTGAAGCTGAGACCTGGCGTCAGGTTCACCGACGGCACGCCGTACGACGCCGCAGCGGTCAAGTGGACCTGGGACGAGCACAAGAACCCCGAGCGACGGTCGCTCGCCGCCGGGGCCGCGCAGGCGATCCGGGCCACGACGGTCGTGGACCCGACCACGCTCAAGGTGGACCTGGTGGCACCCAATGCGCACTTCGACCGCGTCGTCGCCACGTCCCTCGCATTCATCCCCTCACCGACGGCGTTTCGGAAGGATCCGCAGGCCTTCAAGACTCACCCCGTCGGCGCAGGGCCGTTCACGCTCGCGGACTGGGTCCGTGGTAGCGCAATGACGGTGCAGAAGAACCCGAAGTACTGGCAGGGACCCGAGCACCCCTACCTGGACAAGATCACGTTCCAGCTCATCGGCGACAGTGAGCAGAGCCTCAATGCCGCCGCGTCCGGCCAAGTCGACGCCAAGGTCAGTGTCAGCGCGGTGGACGGAGCCAAAGCCCGCGCCAAGGGGCTGAACGTTGTTCAGGTCAGCGGCATCACCGGCGAATCGATCATGTTCAACAACGCCAAGCCGCCGTTCGACGACGCCCGCGCGCGGCGGGCGGTCGCCTTGGCGCTCAATCCCGAGGACATCAACAAGGTGGCGTTCGGCGGACAAGGCACGCCGGCGAAGGGGATGTTCCCGGACGCCAGCCCCCTGGTCGCGCCCGGCGTGAACACCAATCCCGCGGGCGATCGCGCCGAAGCCCAGCGTCTCCTTGACGAACTGGCATCCGAGGGCGAGCCCTTGGACTTCGCGTTCACCATCCCCCAGAATCCCCAAGCCACGCGTACCGCCGAGTACATCCAGACCCAGTTGGCGACGCTGAAGAACCTCTCGGTCCGGCTGGAGCCGCTTCAGGTGGCCGCATTCGTCACGGCCATCCGCACGAACCGCTCGTTCCAGGCGTCGCTGCAAAACTGGCTGTTGTCGGACCCGGAGCCGTCGATGTACGGCTACTTGCAGTCGACCGGTGCGTCCAACTATCTCGGCTACAAGAACCCTGCGGCAGATGCGGCGCTGGAACGGGGGCGGATCGCCGTGGATCCTGCGCAGCGGCAAGCCGCCTATACCGACCTCGCGCGACTCCTTCAGGTCGACGTTCCGGTGTGGACCTACCAACAGGGCTTCGTCACCGCATACTTCCGCAACGGCGTGGCCGGGGTGGTGCTGACCAACGACGGGATGCTGATGACCGACCGAATCGGGCGCGCGGCGGGCTGACCCGAGACGCGGCGCGGTGGCCGCGCAGGCCGCCGCGCCGTGTCACGTGCCGGAACCGCGGCGCGTGCCGGCCTCGCGGCGCGTGCCGGCCTCGCGTACCCGGAGTCCTTCGGCGAATCGGTCCAGGAAGTACTCGAACGCGTCGTCGTCGTATACCGCGCCTGCGCTCCGGGACTGAACCTCCAACACGGCGAACCCGTGGATGGTGGCCCGGAAGGACAAATGCGCCAGGCGCACCTCGTCCTCGGTGAGGCCATAGGAGCGGAGAACCGCGCGCACGGCTTCCGCGGCGCGCTCACCCGCCGCCCGGTACTCCGGCGACAGCGGCGCGCTGCACTGCACCAAGAAGCGATCGGGATAGTTGCGCACATAATCGCGGTAGGCCTCGGCCAACGCCCGCAATGCCTCGTCGCCGGATCGGCCCAGGACGGCCGACCGCAGTTCCTCGCTCATCGTGCGCATGCCGTACAGACCCACGGCCCGCTGGATGGCCGCGAGGTTCTCCATGTGCGCATACAGCGCCGGCTGCTTCACCCCGAGCCTCCGGGCCAAAGCGGTGGTGGTCAGGGCCGCGGCACCCTCTTCGTCGACGAGTTCGACGGCTGCCATCGTGATCGTGTCGGGGTTCAGCCCGGCACGCTTTCGTGGCCGCTTCGCGGGCGCTGCCGATTCCGAGCGCGCCGTCTCGGTCTGCGCAGTCCCAGCCATCCGCCGCTTCCCCATCCGTGCCCGCGGCCGACCGGGCTGTCCGCCGCATGCCCTTATCTTATAGGGGCTAAGGTGACAGATGATCTGCCCGGCCGAACGCAGGACGCCGCAGGTCAGCCGCCCCAGGAGGGCGACCGCTTTTCCGCGAACGCCTTCGCCGCTTCGAGGACGTCGCCACTCGTGCTCGCGAGGATCTGGGTCCGGTTCTCGAGATGCAGGGCGTTGTCGAAACTCGGCGCGTCGAGGTTCGCCCACATGACTTCCTTGGTCATGGTCACGCCGAACGGGCTGTAGGAGAGAAGCGTCCGCGCGGTCTCCAGCGCCGCGTCGAGGACGCCGCCGTCCTCGACGACACGCGCCACGAGCCCGATGCGCTCGGCTTCGGCGGCATCGAACTCGCGTGCGGTCAGAATGAGTTCGTGGGCCCGCGAGCCGCCGATCAAGCGCGGCAGCGTGTAGCTGATGCCGATGTCGCATCCGCCGACACCGACCTTGACGAACTGCACGCACATGCGCGCGGAGCGAGAGGCGATCCGAATATCGCACGCGCATGCCAGCGCGAGCCCGCCGCCGAACGCCGGACCGTTGATGGCGGCAATTACCGGCTGAGGGATGCGACGCAGATGCGGTCCCAGATCGGCGATATGCGCCTGTGAGCGCATTCCGCCCGCCGGCGGGCGAAGCCCGGCCGAGACGGACGACGGGCCGATCGCCCGCAGATCCAGCCCGGAACAGAACCCGCGGCCCGCACCGGTGAGGACGACCACACGCACCGTGTTGTCGGCGCCGACCTCGTCCAACGCCGCATGCAGATCGTCCACGAGTTCGAAGGACAAGGCATTCAGCCGCTCGGGCCGGTCCAAGGTGAGCACCGCTATGCCGGCCTCTGGCCGGTCGACACGAATCAGCGACATTGCCGTCCTTTCGCTTCGTACACCCGTGGGCGCGATTGAGGGCACAGGTTCCTCCTCATGGAGGGTCGCCGTGCATCGGCGCAAGCCGGTGTCCGGCATGCGCTCACGCCACTAATACATGCATCAGTGCATGACATCAATGCATGCACATCCTCTCGCGTCTTGATGTCATGCATCAATGCATGTATGACTGGTCGAGCGCCCGCCTCTCGTCACCGAGGCCGACCCACGACGACAGAAGGCCGCAAGGCGGCATCGTCGGCGCCACACCCTCGGCGGGCAACCACACGAGGAGCCCATGTTGTTCCAGTCATCGACCACATCCCGAAGCGGCGGCATCAACTCGACAGCGACACCAAGCGGGCAACGTCATGAGTGATGCCCGCCCCCGTACCACCACCCGTGACCTCACGGCGTTGGGCCAGGTGCTGGCGCCTTGGCTCGGCGAGAAGCTCGGCGCGGACGAGGTGCCGACGGTGGCCGTCAGCGGTGGACCTACAGGCGCCGGGTTCTCGAGCGAGACCGTCCTGTTCGACGCCCGGTGGCGCCGTTCAGGGATGGCGCACAGCGGCGCCTATGTGCTGCGGCTGCCTCCGCCTGCGGACGCCTACCCCCTCTTTCCCCGGTATGACCTGGCTCGCCAAGTCACCGCAATGCGCCTGGTCGGAGAGCGAACTCGCGTACCGGTCCCCGACGTCCCCTGGTTCGAGGCCGACTCCTCGCTGCTGGGAGCGCCGTTCTTCGTGATGGAGCGAATCGACGGCGTCGCCGCCGCGGACATGCCGCCCTACGTGCTGGGAAGCTGGATCTCCGAGGCGTCACCGGCGGAGCAGGCTGCTGCCGAGTCCGGCGTCGTCCGAGCGCTCGCCGACATTCACGGGGTACAGGTCGGCGATGCAGCAGTGGACTTCGACTTCCTTGAGTTCGACACACCCGGCAACACGCCCCTGCGGCGTCACGTTGCCCATCAACGCGCCTACTACGACTGGATCCGCGAGGACCGCAGGTTCCGGTTGATCGAGGACGTCTTCGACTTTCTTGCGGACACGTGGCCCCGGACGGAGGGACCCGCCGTGGTGAGCTGGGGTGATGCGCGGGTCGCCAACGTGCTGTTCCGGGACTTCGAGCCCGTCGCCGTCCTCGACTGGGAAGCGGTCGCCCTGGGTCCACGCGAACTCGACCTCGGCTGGCTGGTCTTCTTCCACCAGTACTTCCAACGCATCGCTCGCCGACTCGGCAAACCCGGCATGCCCGGCTTCCTCGCGCCGTACCGGGTCCTCGCCGCGTACACGGCGGCGACCGGCTATGCGCCGCAAAGTTTCGACTGGTACGTGGCCTACGCCGCACTCCGCCAGGCGCTGACCTCCATCCGGGTGTCCAGCCGCGCCGTCCACTTCGGCGAACGGGATATGCCGGCGGATCCCGAGGACCTGATCATCGTCCGCAGCGAACTCGAAGACGTACTGGCCGGCCGGTTCCTCCCCGTCCGGCACCTGCCCGGCGCGAACCAAGGAGTCCATTCGTGATCAACCCCATCGGCCCGCTGACCCCGGCGGACGAAGGCTTCTCCCACCAGATCACCGACACCTTCGCCGTCGTGGGGTCCAGTGATCCCTCCTGGACGGAGAAAGTCTGCGCCATGGCGGCGGCCCGCGACGGTAGTCTCCAGCTCGGCTTCGGCCTCGGGAAGTACCCCAACCGCAACGTCATGGACGCCTACGCGGGGGTGTCCCGGGGCGTCGAACAGATCACGGTGCGCGCGAGCCGTGCGCTCGCACCGAACCCCGAGGCCACGGTCATCGGCCCGATCCGCTACGAGATCCTGGAGCCGCTGCGGTCGGTCCGATTCGTGCTGGAGGCCAACGACACCCAGCCGATCGCGTTCGACTGCCGTTTCGACGGCGCCTTCCCGCCGGCCTTCGAGGACCGGACGCACCTGCGCTCCGGCTATCGCGTGCGCTCCGACCTGGTGCGCTACCACCAGATCGGACGGTGCTCCGGCTGGATCGAGGTCGACGGTGAGCGTACGGAGATCACCCCGGACGCGTGGGTCTCCACGCGCGACCATTCGTGGGGCGTCCGCGTCGGTGTGGGCCGCCCGCCCGTCGATCAGGAGCCCCAGACCGCGCTCGGCGCCTATCACTTCCTCTGGACACCGAGCTACCTCGAACGCGCCGACGGAAGCGCCTACGGCGTCTTCATGGCGATGAACCACTTCCGTCGCCCCAACCTGAACAGCAAGGCGACCTGGGGCACCATCGAGCACCCTGACGGCCGAGTCGAACAGATGACGGACATCGTGCCGGAGCTGTCCTACGACCCGGTCAACCGTCGTCTGCTCGGCGGCCGCGTGCACTGCACCATGAGCGACGGATCCACGCGGACGATGACGGTCGAGGTCGTCTCGGAGACCGGATTCCACCTCGGCACCGGGCTCTACTTCGGATTCGACGGCCACCACCACGGCGAGTGGCGCGGACCCCTGCACGTCGACGGTGAACGGATCAACGACTGCTCCACGCCGGACAATGCCCGGCGGGTGCACCAGATCCGGGACACGGTCGTGCGCATCAGCGACCCGGTCGGCGGCGGCGTCGGCTGGGGCAACTGGCAGCCGATGGCCACCGGCGAACTCCCGGAGCTCGGTCTCACCGCGGAGACGTCGTTCATCTGACCACGGTATGGACAACGCCGGTGGGCGCGGTCCGAGTTCTTCGAACCGCGCCCCCGCCGCCCCTCCAAGGCCATTGCAAGGCCATTCCAAGACCATAAGGCCCACCGACGCGCCGTTGACCCGCCTCAGCGCAGGTCGGGCGGCGTCTTCGCCGCGTCCATGCGGAACACCCGCCGATTGATGCGCCAGCCCGCGGCCGTGCGGACCGCGTGGTCGACGAAGCGCCCGGACGTGTGCGCGACGCCCGCGCGTTCACCGGCCGCGGTATTGAACATGCCGAGCATGTAGTAGTGCACCGCCGCACCCTGGGAAGTCGGCTCGATCCACAGGTTGGCGACGACGTGCCAGGTATGGCCGGAGGACCAGCCCGCGGTGTCACGGGCGTGCTGCACCAAGGCGTCGATCCCCTCGTAGACGCCGATGCCCACGAGTTCGGTCACGACATCCTCGGTAAACAGGTCTGCCAGCGCCGCGAAGTCGCCGTAGTCGGAGAAGTGGCAGAACTTCGCCGGAAGTTCCGCCAGGTCGAGGCGGTCCGCGACGGAAAGGGGTGAGGCCGTCACTGCCCCTCCCCGCTGCCACCCACGTGCGGCAGGACCCTCGTCTCGAACAGGCGAAGGCTCTCCCAAGCGAGCTCCGGCGGGATGCCTCCCATCATGGGGTGGAAGAGAGCGAATCCATACGGCCCGGCAGCCACCAACTCCGCAACGAAGTCCTCGGGCGTGACCACCCGGTACTGGCCGGACTCCCGCAGCTTGTCGGCGTCGTGCTGCGTCGAGTAGCCGCCGATGCCTTCCGTGCCGGCCACGGCCATGTTGGTCCCGTATGCGTTCGCTTCGTGCATCGCGAAGGGGAGGATGCGCGCCCAGTCGCGTTCCGGGTCGTCGGACAGATGGACGAAGGCAGTACCCGTACCGAAGTACGGTCCGGGATCAGGTTTTCCGAGCAGTGCCAGTTCGTCCCGGTAGAACTCCCAGATCTCCGGGTTCGACGGCATGAAGCCGTCAGCGATCCGTGCCGCGCGGCGTGCGGCGGCTTCCACGCTGCCGCCGAGGACGAGGGGAGGACCGCCTTCCCGGAACGGCGTCGGGGTGACCTGGACCGACCGGCCGCGGAACTCGAACGGCTTGCCGGTCCAGGCCTCCCGCAGTGTCCGTACCGTCTCGGTGGTGAGCCGGACCCGGTCCTTGGTGGCGACTCCCGCCATGGCGAACTCGGCCTGCACGTAACCGTTCACCAGGACGACGCTCACGCGGCCGCGACTGATCAGGTCCACGACCGCGATCTCCTCGGCCAACCGCACCGGGTCGTGGAGTGGTGCCGGTATGGCGGAGATGGTGACGGCAATGTCCCGCGTGCGGGCGGCGACGGCCGCGGCCAACGGCAACGGGGCCGGCAGATAGCCGTCATCGCTGCCATGGTGTTCCGACAGGACGATCGACGCGAACCCCAGCCGGTCGGCCC
This sequence comes from Uniformispora flossi, assembly GCF_049534875.1. NCBI lineage: Bacteria > Bacillati > Actinomycetota > Actinomycetes > Kitasatosporales > Streptomycetaceae > Uniformispora > Uniformispora flossi. The sequence goes on along the minus strand of NZ_JBMULZ010000017.1, from coordinate 61,226 downwards.
ATTCGGCCATGTCCAGCGCGGCGGTGAAGCGGTCCGCCATGGACGCGTCCGCAAAAGCCGGGTTCCTGAAGTCGAAGCGGAGAGCGAAGACGGCCATATGCGGCTGCACTCCAATCTGCTGGGTTGGAAAGAGCCGGACACGCAGCGCCGAAGGCGAACGGGCGCGCGGTCTCACGGCGCGCAGACGAAGCAGCGGCCCGCGCCGGCGCCCAATCGTGGAGGCGATACGCCGAATAGTCAACGATCCGAGCCTGCCCGCAATCCGGTACAGCCGAAGCCATTGAGGCCTCAGCGGAATTAGCGTAGCTTCAACGCTTATCCCTGGTGGACGAGAGGACGTGCCATGACTTCGTTCGTCTACGACGTGGACTCCCACTTCGAACCCGCCCCCGACTGGATGGACGGTTTTCCCGACCTCAAGAGTCGCGTGCCCGACCTGCTGCCCCAGGACGAGCCGGAGTTCGCACTGGCGACAGCCGAGCACTTCGCGTACTACACCTCGGAAGGCATTCGCCCGCTCGTGCCGCCCGAACAGCGGATGCCGCTGGACCGTGTGGTCACCCCGGCACTTCGGGCGATGTACCCGCGCGGGGAGGGCGCCGCGAGCATCAACGGGCACAGCATGCACCCGACCCTCGCTCCGGACGACCGGATCAAGACCCTGGACTCCCAAGGGATCACGGTCCAGAACCTCATATCCGGTGCCGGCTACACACTCATGTCGTGCCTGCGCGACCCGGGTTTGGCTCGGGACGTGGCTTGGGCGTTGAACACCCATCTCAGCGACGAACTGGCGGACCACCGCGACCGCCTCATGCCTGTGACGCTGACACATTTCGACGACCTTGACTGGATGGTCGCCGAGTTGGCGCGCATGCGGGCCCGAGGCAGCCGAGCGTTCCACGTCACCACGGAGTTCAGCAACGGAATCCCGCCGTTCCATCCGGAGTTCGACAAGGTCTGGGCGGCGGCCACCGAACTCGGCATGGTGGCGGTGCTGCACGCGGGACAGCTGCCGCCGCGCTACCACCCGGCGTACGCCAACACCGACGACCCTTCGCTCGTGACACGGATGAGCACGTCCCAGTCGTTCCAGGCCGCGCAGGTCTACCTCAACGCCCTGGTCTTCGGGGGCGTGTTCGAACGGCACCCGAACCTGACGGTCCTCCTTCTCGAAACCGGCATCGGCTGGGTCGAGTTCGCGGTGGAGAACATGGACGGCCGGGCTACGCCGGACGCCGGGTCGCGACTCGGCCCGTATCGCCTGCCGCTCAAGCCCAGCGAGTACGTCGAACGCAACGTACGCATCAGCCCGCTCCCGCAGACCGCGCAGTCGCCGCTCCGGCTGTTCGAACGGCTGCCCGGCGTAGCCGTGTTCTCGTCGGACATGCCGCATTTCGAAGGCAGCATCACGCCGGTCGACTTCTGGCGCGATGAGCTTGCGGATGTCGACTCGGCGACGTGGGACTCGTTCGTCGGCGACGGAATGGCCGCAGTGTACGAGCGCATGGGAGACCCACTCCCTACCCCGGACACGCCCGCCTGAGACCAGGCGCCCAGAACGTCCGGCCGGTGAGGCATCCTCCGCCCACCGGCCGGGCTCAGATGCGATCCGCACGGGCCCCCGGGCCCCCTGGAACCCCCGCCGCCGCAGCGCCATGCCGACGCTGCGGCGGCGGGCTCGACCCCACGGCCCACCGAGGCCGGCACTGATTTGCCAACATGCGATTGAAACGATTCAAGTTCAACGGGAAAGTAGGCGGCGGGATGACTACGCGCGTGTTCCTCACCGGCGCGACCGGCAACTGGGGTCGGTGCATCCTGCGCGAATTCGCTGACCGGGGCGACCGATTCCGGGTGGTCGCACTTGTCCTTCCCCGCGAGCGCGACCACCCGGTCCTCGCCGAATTCGCCGGCATGCCCAACCTGGAAGTGGTGTACGGCGACCTCACCGACTACCCGACCGTGGAGGCCTGCGTCGCGCGCGCGGACTACGTCCTGCACGTCGCGGCCGTCGTCTCCCCCCTCGCCGACGACCACCCGGACCTCGCCCGGGAGGTCAACATCGGCAGCGCCCGCAACATCGTCGACGCGGTACGGGCCCAGCCGGACCCGGGATCGGTCCGCGTGGTGATGGTGGGCTCCGTCGCCCAGACGGGAGACCGCAATCCGCCGCGCCACTGGGGGCGGGTCGGCGACCCGCTGGCGGTGTCGCGCTTCGACGAGTACGGGCAGACCAAGGTCGTCGCCGAGCGCCTGCTGGTCGACTCCGGCCTCCCCCGCTGGGCATGGCTGCGGCAGACCGGGATCTTCCATCCCGGCATGCTGGAGATCCGCGACCCGATCATGACGCACTCCCCGTTCGCGGGCGTCATGGAGTGGGCCTCCGCCGAGGACTCCGCCCGGCTCATGGCCAACATCTGCGAGGACGGGGTCCCGGAGGAGTTCTGGGGCGGTGTCTACAACATCGGCGGCGGCGCGGACTGGCGGCTGACCAACTGGCAGCTCCAGACGAGCATCGCCGGCGCGCTCGGAGTGCCGGACGTCCGCCGCTGGTACGACCGGAACTGGTTCGCCACCCGCAACTTCCACGGCCAGTGGTACACCGACTCCGACCGCCTCGAACAGCTCGTCCCCTTCCGCGCCGACACCTTCGAGACGGCACTCCGCCGGGCCGTCGCCGCCAACCCCGGGCTCAAGCGCGCGGGCAAGGTCCCCGGCTGGCTGGTCAAGCACGCGGTGATGAAGCCGCTCACGCGAAAGCCGCGCGGCACGATGGCGTTCATCCGCGCCGACGACGACGAGAAGATCGCCGCCTACTTCGGCTCCCGCAGCGCATGGGAAGCCATCGGCGACTGGTCCACCTTCGAGGCACCCGAACCCGACCGCACCCCCTCCTTCCTCGACCACGGCTACGACGAAAGCAAGGACCCGGAAAGCTGGACCCTCGCGGACCTGCGCGGAGCGGCCGACTTCCGCGGCGGCCGCCTCCTCGCCGACACCTTCGAACCCGGCGACATCGCCACGCCCCTGCCCTGGCAGTGCGCCGACGGGCACGCCTTCAGCGGCAGCCCGAGGCTGATCCTCACCGCCGGACACTGGTGCCCCGACTGCGTCCGCGACACCGCCGGCTACACCCGTCAAGCGCGGACAAACGCCTTCCTCGCCCAGGTGACCACCGACCTCCTCCACGCGTCCCCCGAAGGAACTTCGTGAACCAGCCCAACCACGGCCATGCGCCAGTGCCGGACGCCGCAGCGTTCCCGTCGCCGACGGCATGGCAGGCATCCTGGATCGAACCGATGGAGGACAGCCCCGGTGCGCCAAGCCAACGCCCGGCCTACCTGCTCCGTCGCGAATTCGTCCTCGATGCCGCGCCGGTGCGCGCGCGGGTGCACGCAACGGCGCACGGGATCTACGAGCTGTTCGTCAACGGCGTCCGGGTCGGCGACGACGAGCTGACCCCCGGCTTCACCGCGTATCGCACCCACCTCCACGTCCAGACCTACGACATCACCGACCTCCTGGCGCCCGGGGCGAACACCATCGGTGCGGTGCTGTCCGACGGCTGGTTCCGGGGTCGCTTCGGATTCCACCGGGTGGCCGACGGCTACGGCGACCGCACCGGGCTGCTTGCGGAGCTGCATGCGGACCTCGCGGACGGCACCGCCCTCGTGGTGGGCACGGATGCCGAGTGGCGCAGCACCGTCGGGGAGATCACCGCGGCCGACCTCATGGACGGCCAGCGCGTCGACTTCAGGCGGGCCGTGCCGGGGTGGTCCGAGCCGGGCCTGGACGACTCGGACTGGTCGACGGCGACAGTACGGCGGGACGGGCTGTACGCGGACTTCGGTCGTCTCACCACCAGCCCTGCCCCGCCGGTCCGCCGGATCGAGACACTCTCGCCCACGGCGATCACCACTCCGCGTCCGGGAGTTCAGGTGGTCGACTTCGGCCAGAACATCAACGGGTGGGTGCGGCTTCACGAGCTGGGGCCGCGGGGCACGGCCACGACGCTCACCCACGGCGAGGCCCTGGGGGCCGACGGCGATGTCACCATGGACCACCTGGTCGCCGTGGACACGGAGGGGAGCTACGGACCCGGCCAACAGGACCAGGTCATTTCGGCCGGGCGCCCGGACGACGTCTTCGAACCGCGGCACACCACGCACGGCTTCCGTTACGTGCGCGTTGAAGGCTTGCCGCGCGCACTCTCCCCTGAGGACATCAGCGCGGTGGTCGTGCACACGGACCTGCGGCGCACCGGCTGGTTCCGGACCAGCGACGAGCGCATCAACCGGCTCCACGAGGCGGCCGTATGGAGTTTCCGCGGCAACGCCTGCGACGTTCCCACCGACTGCCCGCAGCGCGAGCGGGCGGGATTCACCGGCGACTGGCAGATCTTCGCCCCGACCGCCACCTTCCTGTACGACGTGGCGGGTTTCTCCGCCAAGTGGCTCCGCGACCTTGCCGCCGACCAGTGGCCTGACGGCCGTCTCCCCAATTGGGCGCCCGAGCCCGGTCACGACCGGCGTTCCGAGGACATGTACGCCTTCATCAACGGCTCGGCGGGTTGGGGCGACGCAGCTGTCATCGTCCCCTGGCAGATGTATCTCGCCTACGGCGACACCCGCGTGCTGGCCGACCAGTACGACTCCATGGTGCGCTGGGTCGAGTACGGCGCCAGCATCGCTCGTGACCAACGGTTCCACGAACGGGCAGCCGCCCGCCCGGTCGCGGCACCACATGAGGCATACGTGTGGGACAGCGGCTTTCATTGGGGCGAGTGGCTGGAGCCGCAGCAAGCCGACGACACGCCCTTCTACCTTCAGGACCACGGCCCCGTCGCGACCGCGTACCTCTACTGGTCCGCGCATCTGCTGAGCCGGATCGCGGACGTGTTGGGCCGGACCGGTGACGCTGCGAAGTACACCGAGTTCGCCGCAAAGGTCCTGGCTGCCTGGCGGGCGGAGTTCATCCGCCCCGACGGAACGCTCACCGTCGATACGCAGGCGAACCACGTGCGTGCTCTCGCGTTCGGGCTGGTGCCGGACGAACTCCGTCCGCGAACCGCCGAACGTCTGGTGGCGCTCATTCGGGCAGTCGACAACCACCTCGGCACCGGATTCCTGAGCACCGCCTACCTGTTGCCCGTCCTCGCCGACACCGGCCACGTGGACGTCGCCTACGAGCTCCTCTTCCAGGACAGTTGCCCGTCGTGGCTCGCCATGATCGATCGCGGGGCGACAACGATCTGGGAAGAGTGGCAGGGAGTCGACGACAAGGGTATCCCGCACGCTTCGCTCAACCACTACAGCAAGGGAGCGGTGGTCTCGTTCCTGCACCGCTTCACCGCCGGCATTCGGATGCGCGAGGACTCCCCCGGGTACGGCCACTTCGACATCGCTCCGCGTCCCGGCGGTGGACTCACCTGGGCCGAGGCCCAGTACGACGCGGTCCACGGCCGGATTGCCACCAGGTGGGACCTTGTGGGCGACCGCTTTCACCTGAGTGCCACGGTGCCCGCCGGCAGTACGGCGACGGTGGTGCTCCCCGACGGGCGCACGTTCGATGTCGGCCCCGGCGAGCATCAGGCGACCTGCGCCATGCCCTGACACTGCCCGGACACTGCCCTGACACAACGGTTCAGGACCGCCCGGATTTTCAGCCGGGCGGCCGGCAGGGTGCCATGGATCGGCGCGCGGGCACGCCCTTGAGTTCATGCATTTATGCATGTTTCACTGTTCGGGTGACCGCTACCGAGGCCGAACAACCCGTCATCCAGCCCACGGAGACACCCAAGTGAGCGCCACGGCCTCGGCTGCGCCCGCCGCGCGCGGGCGCGGCCGCCCGCCGCGCCTGTCCCGCGAACAGATCCTCGATGCCGCCGTTTCCCTGATCCGGGCGGCCCCGTCGGAGAATCTGACCATTCGCCGGGTGGCGGCGGCCGTCGGAGCGACGCCGATGTCCCTCTACCGCTACTTCGCCGGCCACGAGGAACTGCTGCATGCGGTGGCGGAGCGGGTCGCCGCGCCCACGCTGAATCGGCGCCCGGCGGGCGCGCCGTGGCACGAAGATCTGCGCCGATGGCTACTCGTCAACGTTGAGCACGCCCAGGCATACCCGCAGTTGGTGCCCTACCTCGCGTCGACGCAGCGCGCCGCCTGGCTTCCCTCGTTCGTCTTGCTCGGCGACATCCTGCGCCCGTTGGACCTGGACGAAGCGGATCTGGCGGCGGCCATCGCCCTTGTGGGCACCACGATCGTGGGACTGGCGACCCTGACTGCCCACGCGCCTGCCACACGCGGGGACCTTGAGAAGCTCCACGCCGTCATGGCGCAGGACTTCCCCGACGACCAGAGCCGCATCCGCCCCGCCCTCGACCGGGTGCTGGGCAGCCACAGAGACCTCGTCGAGACGGTTGTCACCCAGACCATCCGCACCATCGGCTCATTGGCTCCCCACGCCCCGAACCGGTAGCACCCGACCAGGGTCCGGCAGGGCAATCGACGGGCAAACGACGGCACGGACGACGCACGGCCGGTCGGCCGCGCGTCCGGGCCTCAGTCGCTGGAGGGCAGCGCTTTCGCGGACTTGATCTCCAGCGGCGTGCGGTCGTCCGCCAGACTGCCAGCACCGGCCTTTGTCACCAGGACCTCGAAATCGTCCTCGCCCGCCACGGTGTACCTCTTGCCCAGCTGCGTTCCGGTGTCGAGCCCGGCGATCGGTGCGGCGGTCTCGTCGGGGCGCGCCTCGGCGAGCGGGATCATCGGCACGCCTCCGCAGGTGAGGTCGACGGTGCCCTGGGGCGGGCGTACGACGATGACTTCGGTGGCGCACACCTGGCTGCGCAGTCGGGTGCCGGCGGCGAGACGTGCGGGATCGGTCACGGAAGGCTCCTTGGTTCGGTACGGGGGGTAAGGGTCGGTAAGGGTCAGGAGGAGGTCGCGCGGGCGGCGAGCTCGGCCACGAGCTCCCGCCGGAGCAGTTTGCCGGTCGGGGTGTAGGGCAGAGATCCGCGGAAGACGAACTCGTCGGGCGTGCGGGACGAGCGCAGGCGCTCTCGGCTCCAGGCCCGGAGGGCTTCGGCATCCGGGATACCGGCGTCCGAGGAGACGACTACGGCGACGGTGCGCTGGCCCCATTCCTCGTCCGGCACACCGACAACGGCGACTTCGGCGATGCCCGGATGGCGATCGAGGACGGCCTCGATCTCGGCGGGGGCGACGTTCTCACCACCGCGCACGATGGTGTCGTCTCCGCGTCCCTCGATGAACAGACAGCCGCCGGAATCGATCCATGCGACGTCGCGTGTGGGAAACCACCCGTCCTTGTCCAGGGCACTGCCGAGGCCGGCGTACTCGCCCGAGATCTGCGGACCGCGCACCCATAGTCCTCCGGACTCCCCCGGCCCCGCCTCGCACCCGTCCTCGCCGCGGATCGACAACTCGACGCCCGGCAAGGGCCGGCCGGCACTGGACAGCCGCTGTCGCGCCACCGGGTCGTCGGAAGCCAGCGCGGCACGGTGATCCGCCGGTCCGAGCACCGCGATCGTCGAGGAAGTCTCGGTCAGGCCATAGGCATTGACGAAGTCCGTAGCGGGGAAGGCAGCAAGTGCGGCTTCCAGGACCGACGCGGAGACCTTGGCGCCGCCGTAGGCGAGCGACCGGAGCTCGGGCACGCAGGCGGGAGCGCCGTCCAGGTGTCGCACCACGCGGGCAAGCATCGTCGGGACGACGAGCGCGTGGGTGACGCGCTCCCGACGCACCGTCTCCAGCCAGCCTTGCGGTGTGAAGTCCGAAAGGTAGGCAACCCGGCGCCCGGCGTACACGTTGCTGAGGACCGAGGCGATCCCGGCGACGTGATACGGCGGCACGGCCACCAGGGCGCAATCGTCGTCGCCGGCGGAGAGGAACTCGGCGCTGCCCAGCACATATGCCATCAGGTGCTCGTGGCGCAGGACGACGGCCTTGGGCCGTGCGGTGGTTCCGCTCGTGAAGAGCATCACCGCCACTTCCGAGGGATCCGCAGGCGGGCCCGCGGGTTCGGTTTCGGCCGCGCGGACGAACCATTCTCCCGTCGTGAGAACCGGGACACCGGCCGGCACGCGATGCCTTTGGTCTCGGTCGGCGAGTACCACCGGAGTGTCGAGACGGCCTATCAGCTCGGCGAGATCCGCGTCTGTGAGGCGGTAGTTCAGCGGGGTCATCGGGAGGCCGGCCGCGGCGGCCGCGTAGACCGCGGCGGGGAACGCTTCACCCTGCACCCCCGGGTAGCCGACGTGTCGGGCGCCGGTTGCGGCAAGCAGTGCGGCACCTCCCGCGGCCCGGCGCGCCAGTTCGGCGAAGCTCCGGCCCGCCGCCCGCGAGCCGCAGGCGATGCGGTCCGGCACCGCCCCCGATGTCATGTCCAGCAGCGCGTCGATGCCCATGCCCACCTCCGTGTCGCAACGTGCCCTTGCATGCCGCGGAGCTTATAGCTATTAAGTTAATGTGAATACTGCTCAAGCAGATGCCAAGCATTCGAAGGAAGCCGACGCCACCCTCGGCCAGGGGCTTCGTGTCGTCGACGCGGACACGCACTGCCTGTACCCGGACAGCCTCGGAATCGCCGCACGTGCCATGCGCCAACTTGCGCCGGACGTGGTCCAGGCGGTCATGCAGGACAACGCCGTCCGGCTCTACAACCTGCCCCTCCCCCGGTGAGCGCGGCTGTGGACGTACAAGCGTCCGACGGAGCGGGGCCGTTCACCGGCTACCGTGTCCTCGAGCTGACCCGCGGGCTTGCCGGCGGCTATGCCGGCAAGCTCTTGGCCGACGCCGGGGCAACGGTCGCCCGGGTCGACCTGCCGGACCACGGCGATCCGCCCCGCCTCGGCACCGGGGCCGGCGCCCGCACCGGTGGGGAAGACTCCGCGCTGTTCCGCTACTTGCACGCGGGCAAGCAGCGTCTGCGGCCCCCGCCGGGCACAATGCCCGTCTCGGCCGCTTGGACACACGGCGCCGACATCGTGATCGAGGACCTCGGCTCCGATGGGGGATGTGGTGCTCGGCTGCGCGAGACCCACCCGGAGTTGGTCGTGGTATCGATCTCGCCCTTCGGTCACACCGGCCCGTGGGCGGCACGTCCTGCCAACGAATTCACGCTCCAGGCGCTGAGCGGGTCGACCGGAGGCCGCGGCGTGCCGGAAGGCACGCCGATGCAGAGCGGCGGGCAGCTCGGCGCGTGGGCGACCGGCGCTTACGCGGCGGTGGCCGCCCTGGCGGTCGCCAGGCGGGTGCGCCGCGGTGGCGCGGGCGAGCATGTGGACGTCTCGATGTTGGAGGCGATGCTGCTGACGCAGAACCCGTACGGCTACGTGGCCGCACAACTGGCCGACGGAGCCGAGGAGTCCCCCGCACGTTCGGTCGAGACCCCGTCCGTGGAGCCGACGAAGGACGGTTTCGTCGGCTTCTGCACGGTGACTGCGCAGCAGTTCCAGGACTTCCTCGTGATGATCGAGCGACCGGACCTCCTCGACGACGCGGAGCTGGCATCCGCGTCCGGCCGACGACGGCGCCGGGACGAGTTCTTGGCCGCCGTCCACGCCTGGACGACCGCCCGCACGACCGGAGAGATCGTGGAACTCGCGGATGCCTTGCGCATCCCCGCGGTTCCCGTGACCTCCGCGGGCCGGCTTGCGGACCTGGCCCATCTTCGCGAACGAGGGGTGTTCGTCCCGAACCCGCACGGGTTCCAGCAGCCTCGGGTGCCCTACAGACTGGGTGGGAAGCCCCCGCCGCCGGTGGGGCGCACCCCGACGGCGCGGGAATCCGGCGCTGCCCCGGCTTGGCCGGATCGCACCGAAACGGCACGGGGGCCCGCCGGTCCGGCCGCGAACGACGGTCTCCCGTTGCGGGGTCTGCGAGTCGTCGACCTCACCGCGTTCTGGGCAGGCCCCTCCGCGACGCACCTGCTCGCCTTGCTCGGCGCCGAAGTCGTCAAGGTGGAGTCGACCCCGCCGTCCCGACCCGATGCGCTTCACGACGGCGCGGCGCGACGCCGCGCGGTGGTGGGAGTACGGACCGGTCTTCCACGGTGCCAACGCCGGCAAGCGGGGAGTCACCCTCGACCTGATACACGAGCAAGGCCGCCGGCTCCTTGGCGAACTGGTGAAGCGCTCCGATCTCGTCATCGAGAACTTCACCCCGCGTGTCCTCGACCAACTGGGTATTGGCGTGGACCGGCTGCGGACCTGGAATCCCGACGCCGTCATCGTGCGCATGCCGGCGTTCGGCCTCGACGGACCTTGGCGCGACCGCCCGGGGTTCGCCCAGACGATGGAGCAGGTCGGGGGGCTGGCCTCGGTCACGGGTGATCCGGAGCTGCCCCCCATGCTGCCCCGCGCAAGCGACCCCATAGCCGGTGTCCACGCGGTCATCGCCGCGCTCTGCGCCCTGGAGCAGCGTGATCGCACCGGCAGAGGGTGCGTGGTGGAGGTGCCGATGATCGAAACGGTACTCAACGTCGGTGCCCAAGCCTTTGTCGAGCACTCCGCATACGGCATCGTCGCGGAGCGCATGGGCAACAGGAGCTCGGTCGCGGCGCCTCAGGGCGTTTATGCGTGTAGGGGCGATGAGAATTGGGTCGCTCTGTCCGTGGAGAACAACGACCAGTGGCGCGCGCTCCACGCTCTCATCGGCGGTCCGGGGCTGCCCACCCCGGAGGACCGGCACCGCGAGCACGACGATGTGGATGAGCGGCTTGCCGGATGGTTCGCGCCGCGAGCGCAGGACGAGGCTGTCGCCTGCCTGCTGGCCGCCGGAATTCCCGCTGCGGCCGTCCACTCGCCCGCCACTGCCGCATCGCATCCGCATCTGGCCGCACGCGGTTTCCTCGAGCGCGTCAAGCACCCGTTGGCCGGCGCCCTCGACCTGCCCGGCGCGCCGTTCCGCTTCGGTGCCCGTGGGAGCGCCCCCTGGCTCTCCGGACCGCCGCCCACGCTCGGCCAGGACAACGAGGCCGTCCTGGGCGGACTCCTGGGCCTTTCGCCGCAGGAACTCGACGCACTACGGGTCTCAGGCGTCGTAGGCGACGACCTCTCGTGACCGTGCACATGCCTATCCGTCCATGCCGACGCCCTACCCGGGGCGTTGGCAGCCAGAAAGGACTCCCCTTGTGATCACCACCCCGGATTGGGGCCGGGCCGAGCCACTCGACGACATCGCGGGCGCAGTCGCGATCGTCGGCGTTGGGGAGGCCGAGCACAGCAAGGCATCCGGTCGCACCACGGCGGAGATCGCCGCCGAAGCCGTGTCCCGTGCCATCGCCGACGCAGGACTGACGCCGGCGGACATCGACGGGATCATGTGGCACCCCGCGTTCTCCGAGCAGTTCGACGATGCCGCCTTCCGCGCCCACTTCGGCACCGATCACGCGATGTGGACGTCCACCGAAGGCGGAGGCATGGTGTGGGCGGGTACCGCACCCGCGACCGCATCCCGGGCGCTGGCGTCCGGCGAGGCCCGCTACATCGTCAACGCCTTCGCCGTCGCATGGGCCACCCAGCGCTCCGCCATGGTCGGCGGTCCGGGACAGAGCCACGCCCAGCAACTCGCCAAGCGCCAATACGAGGTGCCGTTCGGCTGGTTCCCCCAGCCGACCTACTTCGCCACGGTCGCACGCCGCCACATGCACGAGTTCGGAACGACGGCCGACCAGCTCGGCGCGGTCGCCGTCCAGACCAGGCGCCACGCCAACCTCACGCGCGGCGCGATCATGCACGACCGTCCCCTGACCCTTGACGCGTACCGTGCCTCGCCCCTGGTGGCCGATCCCTTTCGCAAGGAAGACTGCTCACTGATCTCCGACGGCGGCGCGGCGTACATCATGACCACGCCGGAGCGCGCCCGCGATCTCCCGCACCCGGTCATCGAGGTCGGTGGAGTGGGCCTCGGCACCAGCGACACCGGTGGTCATTGGGCGCAGCAGCCGGAGTTCACCTCGACACCGCAGATCTTTGCCGCGCCCGGCGCGTACCGCATGGCGGGTATCAGTGCCACCGACATCGATGTGCTGGCGTGCTACGACCCGTTCACGATCGTCTCCTTGATGCAACTGGAAGATCTCGGGTTGTGCGCGAAAGGCGAGGCCGGGCCGTTCGCCGAGAGCGGCGCCCTGGCTTTCGACGGCGGAGGCATCCCCTACAACACCCACGGAGGTCTGTTGTCGCACTCCTACGTCCTCGGCATTGCCCATGTGGTCGAGCTGTGTCGGCAGCTGCGCGGCGTGGCCGACGCCCAAGTGCCCGGTGCGGAGATCGCGGCGTACGGCGGCTACACCGGTCCCCAGGCCAGCACCCTGATCCTGCGGAGGTCCCGATGACCGAGACGGCGCTCCCGCCCGGGTTCCCCCTTCCCGACCTGTCGGAGCCACTGACCTCGGCGTTCTGGCTCGCTGCCGCACGCGACGCTTTGGCCCTGCCCTACTGCCGGACCTGTGCCCGCTTCCGCTGGTACCCCAAGCCGGTCTGTCCCGGATGCGGTACGGACGATCTTCCGTGGAGGGAAGTACCCGGAACGGGGCGCCTGTTCTCCTGGACGGTCGTTCATCACGCCTTCCTGCCCGCCTTCGCCGGGCAACTGCCTTTCGTTGCCGCCCTGGTCACCCTGGATGCCGCGCCGGGGGTACGTCTGCCCACCCGCATCGTCGGCGCGACTCCGGCGGAGCTCACGGTGGATGCACCCGTCGAGGTCTCCTTCGCCCCGCTCTCCTACCCCGGCGTGCCCGGCGAGGTACGCGCCCCGTTCTTCCGCCTTCGCCCCAAGACCGATCGGAGCCCGGTATGACCGCAAGCACATGCGCCGGACGGGTGGCACTCGTCACCGGCGCCAGCCGGGGCATCGGCCAAGCGCTGGCCGTCCGGCTCGCCGCCGAAGGGGCACTGGTCGCAGCCGTGGGCCGGACCGCGAAGCCCGGGGAAAGCCGGTATGCCGGATCCCTGGCGGAGACGGTCGACATGGCCACCGCCGCAGGAGGACAGGCCGTGGCGGTCGCCGCCGACATCGGTACGGCGGACGAGCGGCGCCGCGCCGTGGCGGAAGCCGAACGTCACTTCGGTCGGCCGGTCACCTTGCTCGTCAACAATGCCGCGGCCCCGAGGGCATTCGACCTGCGCTTCGACGGGATGGAGGAAGACGCCTTCCGCGCAGCGATCGAAGTCAACGTCTGGGCCGCTTGGGACCTTGCGCGCATGGTGATCCCCGACATGCTGCGCGAGGGTGCCGGCTGGATCCTCAACGTCTCATCCGCGCAGGCCCTACCGCGGGTCGGCCCGCCCTACTCCGGCATCTCGTCGGGCGGGGCCTGCCTGTACGGCGGGACCAAGGCAACCATCGACCGCGTCACCAGCGGCGCCGCGATGGATCTCCACGGACGCGGCATCGCCGTCAACACGTTGGCTCCCGAGGGCGCGGTCGCCACACCGCACGCCTCGTCGGTTGCCAATCTCCCGCCGGACAAGACCGAGTCCATGGAGACCTTCGTCTCCGCGGCCCTGGCGTTGCTCACGGGCGATCCGGACAGGCTGACCGGTCGTATCGCTTACAGCCTGTCGCTGATCAAGGAGCTCGGCATCGAGGTTCGCTCGCTCGACGGGCGCACGCTCGTCGACGGGTGGCAGGCTGCCGAGATCGATTCCGGGCGCCTGCTCACGCGCAGCTGACGAGAGGGTCCGACGCGAGGAGAGGCCGGTGCCTGGTCGCATTCGACCAGGCACCGGCCTCGGCCGCCGCCTTCCGTCACCCGGTAGGTCTGTGGTCGGTACTGTGCGCCGGTCAGCCGGTCAGCCCGTCAGCCCGGTGATCCGACGGAAGTTGCCGGAGGCGATCGCCGCCGCCTCGTCCGCGGTGAACGGCAGTGCGCGGAAGGCGGCGAGCGACGCTTCCGTGCGGGTTGCTTGCGGCCGACTCCCGTCTCCGTCGGGTTGAAGGAGTTCCGCCAGCACGTAGTTGCTGCCGTACAAGACCCGGTCCGTGCCCAGACCGCGCACGAACTCCACCACACGCTCCGGTGCCACATGACCGTCCGCGACTTCCAGCAAGCGCAACGACAAGTCGGCCGCGACCCCGGCGAACCGCTGTGCGAGATCGACGACCTCGGCATCCGCCCCTTCGCCGAAGACGGGATTGTGGCCGCAGTGCGCGAAGATGATCTTCAAGCTCGGGAACTCGCCCAGCGCCTTCTCGAAGTACGCGGGCCGGCTCGGCGCGCCCGCGTGGCCGCTGGCTTCCGTCAGCACGGGCACCCCTTGGCGTGCGCACCAGTCGAACAGCGGCCTCAGACGCGGGTCGTCGCCACGGATGCGCATGTCCCGGGGAACGATCTTCACTCCCAGCGCGCCGTGCGCCAACCGCTCCTCGACTTCGGCCAGGAGCTGCTCCTCACTCATCAGGACAGCGTCGACGCCGCAGAAGTACGAGAACTCGGCATTCTCCCGGGTGGTCTCCTGGGCCCACGCGTTGTTGTCGCTGATCCGCCGCACGATGCGGCGCCGCAGTTCCTCGGCTGCGGCCCCGCGCGCTTGGCCGTCGGGCAACGTGTACTGGCCGTCCCGCCAGTACTGGCCGGACCACGTGAACATGAGGATGTTCGAACGGCTCACGCCGTTGCTGCGCATGATGCCGCGCAGTTCGTCCACGGTTCCGTAGGCGACGGGCTCGGCAGCATGTCCGGAGCGCGGATTCCGGCTGAGAAAGTAGCCGAAGGCTTCGCGGCCGTGGTCTTCCGAGCGCATGACATGGGTGTGGGCGTCGATAAGCTCCGGCACGGCCCCTGGGCCGTCGCCGGTCATGACGGATTCGGTCGTCGCCATATCAGGCCTCCTGGGCGCGCTGGTCGAAGAGGTTCCGGACGGCCGCGGGTTCGAGGTCCATTCCGACCGGCGGACGGGCCGTGGTGTGGATGACGCCGCCGTCGGAGACGACCGTGTGGCCGGTCATGTAGCCGGAGAGGTCGGAAGCGAGGAACAGGGCGGCGCCGGCGGTCTCGTCCGCCTCGCCCAAGCGGCCGAGGATCGGCGCCGCGGCCGCCCGCCTGCGGAATTCGGCCATGCCCTCATTGGCCGGCGGACCGGCGTTCGGGTTGACGTGGGTGCCGGGCACGACGCAGTTGACGCGGATCCCGTAGCGGGCCAGTTCCATCGACGCCGAGATGGTGAAGTGCGCCACGGCGGCCTTCGCCGCGCCGTACCCGCAGATGTTCGGAGCGCCGACCAGACCGCTGGAAGACCCGAAGTTGACGATGCGGCCGGGAGTTCCGTCCTCGATCATGGCCAGCGACTCCTCCTGGCACGCCGTGAAGGCGGTCATGAAGTTCAGGTCCAGCCGGGCCCGCATGTCGTCTTCCGTCATGTCCAGAAACGGCTTGATGCCTTCGGCTCCGCCGGGGTTGCCGACGACGTTCACCGCCACGGTGAGCGGACCGAGTTCCCTGCGGGCAAGGTCGATCAGCCTGCGGACGTCCGCTCGTCGCCGCGCGTCGGTGTGCAGGTAGAGCGCTTCGGCTCCGGCGCCGCGCATCTCCTGAACGAGCGACTCGCCCGCATCATCGGCGATGTCGGCAACCGCCACCTTGCATCCCGCTTCCGCCAGTCGGCGGGACACCGAACGGCCGAGCCCCAGAGCCCCGCCCAGCACGATCGCCGTGCGGCCGTGGAGCCCCAGCAGATCCGACGTTTCGTTCTTGCGCACCGCTTCTCCTCACAGTCCGCCTCCCGCCTGGCGCCGAGGCAGATGCATCGAACGAGTCCCCTATTCGCTTTTCCTTAATATCTATAAGCACAAGAGAAGGTAAGCGTGTCGAGCGGACCGACGTACGCCATACGCAAACACTCCAGCGTACGGTCTACGCAAAAGGCCGCCGTTCTGCTCCCCCGCTGAGCTGCGGCTACGCAGCTGCCTGTTGTCTTCTTCCGGTGCACGCCCTACCTTGTGCGCACATTCACGCCTCACCTCGGGCGCAGGCTTCCCGTCTGCGCGTGCACGTCCTCAAGTCGCACGTTCCCCACGGCCCCGAAGCCCGCGTCTTGCACCGCGTCACGATCAGGCCCCACTCCGTCCGGCCGCCATGTTCTTGGCATGAGGAGGCAACACGGTGTCATCCAGATCGAAGAGCTCTGCCACCCAAGTACGTTCCCGTGAGCGACGGGTCGCGGCACTGGCCGGCGCCGTGGCCCTGGCCCTGGCCTTGACCGCATGTGGGGGTGGAGGCGGGTCGGGCAATGACGGCAAGGACGGGGCGGGCAATGCCGGTGCCTCCGCAGCTGCCAAATCCGGCGGCAAGCTGACCATGCTGGCGGTCCAGGACTCGGCGGCTCTGGACCCGTTCCGCGTGCCCAGTGTCGCCTTGGCCGACGAACCGCGTATGGCGGCTCTCTACGATCCCCTCTTCTTCATCGACCCCAAGACGCACCAAGTGACGCCGCACCTCGGCGAGTCGCTGTCGACGGCCGACAACGGGGCGACATGGACCATGAAGCTCCGGCCCGGTGTGCGCTTCAGTGACGGCACCCCCTTGGACGCCGCCGCGATCAAGCTCAACTACGACACGCACGCCAACCCCGCGGCGCGGTCCGTGCACATCGCCGTAGCCATGGGGATCAAGACGGAGGTCGTTGATCCCCTCACCGTCAAGCTGATGCCGACCGCCGCCCCGAACCCCAATCTCGACCGCGCGATCGCGACGGAACTCACTTACATCATGGCGCCGTCCGCGATCGCCAAGGGGCCGGAGAAGTACGGTGCCGAACCGGTCGGCGCCGGTCCGTTCGTCCTCAAGAGCTGGACGCGCGGTTCCGAGCAGGTCCTTGAGCGCAACCCGGACTACTGGCAGAAGGACAAGGGGCTGCCGAAGCTCGACCAGCTGACGTTCAGGAGCGTCCCGGACATCAAGCAGCAGTACAACACGGTGAAGTCCGGCCAGGCGGATCTGTTCATCAGCTCCGACGGCATGGTCTTGGAACAGGCGAAGAACGAGCTGAACCTCGCGAAGTTCGAGACCGACGGCGGCCAGATCGTCCAGTTCAACCTGCGCAAGGCCCCGTTCGACGACGTGCGGGCCCGGCGCGCCCTGACGCTCGCCCTGGACCCGGCGGACATCCCGAAGACCCTGAACAACGGCTACACACCGGCGAAGAGCTTCTTCACGGCGTCGGGCCAGTTCGCGGATCCCGCGGTCAGCCAGGCACCGCAGGACAAGGCCGAAGCCCAGCGGCTGTTCGACCAACTCGCCGCCGAGGGCAAGAAGGTCGACTTCAGCTACCTCGTTCCGCAGAACCCCTCGTCCGTCGCCGTCGCCGAATTCATGCAGAGCCGTCTCAAGGAGTTCCGGAACGTCTCGATGCGCATCGAGCCGGTGGAGATCGGCCAGTACACCGTCAAGTACGCGATCCAGCGCGACTACCAGGCCGTGCTCACGCAGATCTGGGCGGTCGATCCGGAGCCGATGCTCTACGGATATTGGTACTCGCAGAGCCCGTTCAACCTCAGCGGCTGGAACAACCCCGATGCCGACGCGGCACTGAACGCGGGGCGCGCAAGCACCGACCCGAACGTTCGCAAGCAGGCGTACTCCCGGCTCCAGCAGGCCCTCGTCTCCGACGTACCGCTATGGGCGTACGCCGAGTCCGTGACAGGCGTGGTCTCCAACGGCAAGGTGGCGGGCATCGAGCATTACAACGCCGGCAACATCTTCATGGACCGCCTCGGACTGAAGCAGTGACCAACAGCTGATCTCCCTGTCGGCGGGGCGCGGCGTCTTGGCCTCGGCCCCGCCGTCGGCGGTCGGCGGATGCCTACCAGGGTTCCGGGTTGCTGAATACCGGTGACATCGGAGCATCCACCCGGACGCGCCCTGGGCGCTGCGGCGCAGGGCGGCCGTCGCGGAGCCGTTCGATGGCGGCGATGGTGCCGTCGATGACGGTGTCATAGAGCCTGTCGAAGGCGCCCGGCAGCTCGTCGATGATGGCGCCGACCTTGGCGCGCTCGGCGGCGTCACGCTCCTCGGTGGCATCCATCGCCGCCCGCAGGGCGTTCGCCATATCGCCGGGGGGCCTGCGGGCGGCAGCCAGCGACGCTTGGCCCACGATCGTCGTGCCGACGAGCGCGATGGCCAGGGCCTGGTCCTCGCGGTTCAGCGCGAGCGGCTCCAGCACCTTGGCCAGGATGACGAAGGACGGCAGCCACGCGGGCTGCCGGGTGGACACAATAAAGGGCAACAGCCGGGGATAGGGCCGCAAGCTCTCCATGCTCAGGACCATCCACTCGCGCAGCTGGCCCTGCCAGGTGCCCGGGGACAGCTCGGTGATCGAGACTTCGAGGTCCTTCGTGAGGCGGTCCGCCACCGCGTGCAGGAGGTCCTCGCGGTCCGGAAAGTAGCGGTAGAGCGCCATCGGCGCCGAACCGGCCGCGTCCGCCACGGACTTGATGGTCAGCGACGCATTCGGGTCCTCGTACACCAGTCCCACGGCAGCCTCGACGATCAGATCGCGCGACAGCCGTCGGGGCCGGCCCCGGCCACGCCGAGGGGTGTCGTCGGGTTGCTGAGCCATGGTCCGTCCCTTCACCGCGCCCGCGTCGCGCGGTGCCTGGGCTCCAGGGTACGCAGTCCGGGCAACCGGCGGCCGCGGTGCCGCTCACCCCGGTCCGCCAACCCGCGGCACACGTGGGCCGGACGGCCGCGGGGCTCCTCCTGGCCGAAACCCGGGACGGCTCCCACCGACCATTGCCACCACGAACGCGTGGTGCCGCGGCCCGAATTGGTGATCCGCCAATCCACCCGGCCGGTGACCAGAGGCACGCGCAGCACGGCACCACGGCGTCGCCCCGTACGGCATACACGAATTCGTCGACAGCGGGGCCCGTTCGGCCTGGTGTCCGTTGGCCGCGGCCGGTACGCTCCCGGACGCACCCCACCGAGAACACGCACGCCAGCTATGCCGATGGAAATGAATCGTTTCATAAGGCTCGTTTCGTCACGCGGTTCCCGCGCATCGGCGATGCTGCGCCATGCCTTCTCGCATGCGGAACACGATCGGCACCTGTTCTGTAGAGACCTCGTCGGCACGGGCCACCCCGCGCCACGGCGAAAGGACCCGCACGCGCATGAACGCTCACCTCTCCTCACCCGATGCGAGGCCCGGAACCGCCGACGGCCGCCTCAGCCGTCGCGGCTTCCTGGGGATGTCGGCCGCGGCCGGCCTCGTTGCCGCAGGCGCCTTCCCGGGCACCGCTCGGGCCGACGCCACCAGTACCACCACGAGCGCCGGCACAGCGGCGTCGCCCGCCTCGGCACCGTTCCGGACGTCGCTGTCCGTCAGCCCGGAAACCGAGAACGTCCTCGCCCAAGTCGCTCTGAGTGACGGCACCCGGACGGCGACCACCCCGGAGCAACTCCAACGCCTCTACATAGCGCACGGATCCAACGAAATGTACGCGCGCATGGCCACGCGCCGTGTCGCCGCCGCGAACGGCGGCGACCACGGATTCCAGCGGGTCATCGAACGTGCTTGCCTGGCCCGCAAGTTGGGGCTCCCCCTCAACGTCGAACTCGGTCTGTGGGGGGTCTACGGCGACGTCTCCCACCAGCCCGGACCGGACTTCTCCGACTACCCGCTGATCTGGCTGCCCGGGCCGTGGGAGACCCTGACCCTGGATCAAATGGTGTACGCCCTACGCATGTACGGCGCCATGGCGGCCAGCCAGATCCTGGCCACAGGCGTGAAGGTCAACGTCTGGGACATCGGCAACGAGGTCGAGTTCGGCGTCGCCGGCGTCGCACCGCACGGGTTCACGGCATCGACGGACTACTGGACGTACCGCGCCCCGGATGCAGTCGACCCGGCCATCGGGCAGATGCAGGTGTACACCCTGCTCCTCCAGATGTCCGACAGCGACCGGATCTCCTGGCTCAACGCGCACTTGTGGCCGTACACCGGGCGCCTTCTCGCGGCGGTGACCGAGGGCATCCGCTGGGTCGACCCCCAGGCCAAGTTCAGTTCGCACACGAGCGTCATCGCCATGCAGTACCCGGGGTTCGCGGAGGCCTTTTGGCGGGCCATGGACGACGCCGGGTTCCACGTCCACCAGTTGGGCACGTCGTACTACCCGACCTCGGTGCAGTACGGCGACCAACTGGCCGCGTTCAAGAGCTCCAGCCAGTCGCTGCACAGCACCTTCGGCAAGCAAGTGTTCATCGCCGAGGGCGGGTACCCGTCCGGCACGATGACCGCTCCCCTGGAGTGGAACACCCCGGTCACCGGCTATCCCCTGACCCCGCAAGGCCAGTACGAGTTCGTGCGGGACGTCGTCGCGTGGGGTGCGCAGGACGGCTGCCTGGCCGGGGTGCGGCCGTGGGCGCCTGACTCCTGCGTCACGTTCTGGCAGCCCATGAGCCACTTCGCGACCGCTACCGGCGGGACCGCGGCGGCCAAGCCGGTCCTCGACGCCATCGCACACGGTCTCCGGTAGGCAAACCACGCGCGGATCGGCGGCGGCTCTGTGCCACCGCCGATCCGCGACGGAGTTCGGTGAATCGCGGTCACCCACGAACCGCTCAGGCAGGCAGCACCAGCGGGTCGCCCATCCGCGCGTACGACTCCGCGATGTTTCCGGCGAGGAAGCCGTCGCGGACGTCGGGAGCGGTGCCGGCGAGTTCCTTGTCGTAGAACTGCACGGGCGTCAGGTTTCCCTCGAAGTGCGGGATGTCGGACGAGAACGCCGCCACACCAGGAAGCTGCTCGAACAGGTCGAAGGGAAGCTGCCCGGCGTTCGGCAGCGGTGTGATGCGCACATTGCGCTGCACATATTCGGACGGCTTGAGCGGCAGCTTGTACTCGTGCAGGAACACGGCCGATTCCGGAGTGGCCCGGCCGTCCATGTTGGCGACGGTGTACGGGACCCATCCGATCCCGAGTTCGCAGATCAGGGCGGTGAGCTTGGGGTGGCGCTCGAAGACGCCGCCGAACACCATGGCGTTGAGGAAGACCTCGCCCATCTGATGGGTCTGCCCGGTCGCGATATGGGTCAGGACGCTCGGGTCCGTGGTGTTCGCGTACCCGGGGTCGAACTCGGCATCGGCCAGGCCCACGTGAAGGACGGCAACCATGCCGAGGTCCTCGGCCGCCGACCAGAAGCGGTCGAAGTCCCGGTGGAACAGCGGAATTCCGTTCACCGCACGGCTCGTCACGTGGAAGGCCCGGCTGCCGAGCGCACGCATCCGCGTGAGCTCTTCGATGGACCAGTCGAGGTCGTCGTACCGCAGAAGCGTCACCGGAAGCAGGCGGTCCCGGTGGTCCGCCGTCGACTCGGCCAGGTGCGTGTTCAGCGAGCCGACCGCCAGCTTGCCGAGCTCGGGGTCGCGGATCAGCGACATGTACACCATGCCGAGACCGCTCATGATGTTCTGCACGGCGATGCCCTGCTCGTCGAGCAACCGGACCCGGGCCGCCGCGTCGACCTCCTGCCACTGCGAGTGCCCGCCGAGATTGAAGCCCGCGGGACGGTCCTCGGGGAAGATCGCGTGCATGAACGGCGTGGTCATGTCCCGCATCGGGATGCGCGTCCCACGCGCGGCCACATGCCGGAGAGGGAACGCCGCGTAGGCGAAGTGCTCTGCCGTGTTCGGTGCGAACTCCGGTTCGTCGTCGGGCAGCTGCCCGGGCAGCCGGTCGCGCAGCCTGGGGAACTGGTCGAGCCAGTTTCGAGCGGGTTCAAAGTGCGCGTCGACGTCGATGACAGTCATGGCCTGCTGCTCCTCATGCTGGAAGCCGTAGGAAAGGGGCCGGCGCGCCGAAACATCCGCACCGGCGGTGGCCCGCGGCGGTCCGGCGTGGCGCGCCGGGTTTCCCGATCCGCGCGCCGGACCCGCCAGTCAAATAAAATACGGGATACACAAAAATCGCAAGAGGGACTCGCGGGCGCCTCGACCGCCTTGCGGTCGAGCCCGGCCGACCCGCTGGATGAATCGTTTCATGCGCGCGGCGAAGCCGCGGCGCTCGCGCGTAGGCGATACGCAAACGACACCTTCCGGATCAGAGACTTCCCGAAAGTGCAAGCCCGACTACTAGCGCGCGCAAGCACGGGGGGCTACGCTCCCGCACACGGTCCTGAAAGTTAACGCGCTCGACATCTCCCCGGCCCGAATGAAACGGTTCACAGCTCACCGTGGCGGGTGTACCGGACCCCGGCGCCCATGTGTCCGCCCGATCCGGCCGGACATACCGGGGAGCCACCCCGGTCACCGTCCCGTCGGCACGCCCATCGCGGAGTCATCCATGTCCAAGAGCATCCCCCGTCCGTCCCGTATCCCGGGGCCGACGCCATGAGCGCGCGGAACGGCGCGCCGCCGCCGGACACGTCGGTCGCGGCCGGCCTGGCGGCCGGCCTGATCGACGCGGAGGCCGAGCGCCAAGCGCGTCAGGCCGAGTCGGCACGCGAGGTGCTGTTCGCCGACGAATTGCTCCCCGGGGTCGGCGACGAGCAGTTGTCGCTGCGCCAAGGGCTCGCCGCGGGGGGCACGGCGACGTTCGTGACCTTGACGGCACTCGCCGCGATGGACGAACTCGAATCCGCCGCGCTGGGCATCCTCGCCCCCGACATCCGCGACTCGTTCGGTCTGAGCGACGGCGCGATCGTCTTCATATCCGCCGCTTCCGGCGCCTTCCTCGTCCTCGGCGCCCTGCCGATGGGCTGGCTCGCCGACCGCTGCCGCCGCAGCCGAGTCATCGGGTGGGCCGGTGTCGCGTTCTCCGCGATGGTGTTCGCGTGCGGGCTCGCGGCCAACGCGTTCCTGTTCTTCCTCACCCGGTTCGGGGTGGGCGTGGCCAAGTCGAGCACGCTGCCGGTGCACGGCTCGCTGAACGCCGACACCTACCCGATCGGCGTGCGCGGGCGCCTGGCCACGATCAATGCCGGTGCCGCACGCATCGCCGGCGCGCTCAGCCCACTCGCGGTCGGCGGCATCGCCACGTTGGCCGGCGGTGACGACGGCTGGCGTTGGCCGTTCCTCCTGCTCGGCATTCCCGCCCTGCTGGTCGCCGTCTGGGCGTTCCGTCTCCCCGAGCCGCCGCGCGGACAGCACGAAATGAAGTCGGTGCTCGGAGAAGTCGTCGAGGACGTCGAGCCCATGCCGATCTCGGTGGAAGCGGCGTTCGCCCGGCTCATGCGGATCCGATCGATCAAGAACTCGATCACCGCGTTCTCCGCGCTCGGCTTCAGCATCTTCACCGGCGGGGTCCTGGCGAACCTGTGGGCCGAGGACCACTTCGGGATGTCGACGTTCCAACGCGGCCTCATGGGTTCGATCACGGGCGCGTCCTTGCTGCTGGCGCTCCCGTTCGTGGGCCCGCGGTACGACCGGCTCTACCGGCGTGATCCGGCACGGGCCCTGGCGCTCCTGGGCTACCTGATCCTGCCGGGGACCGTGCTGCTTCCCGTCCAGTGGTTCATGCCCAACGGGATCGCGTTCATGATCGCCGGTATCCCGGCGGCCGTGCTCTCGTCGGTGACCTTCGCGATGGTCGGTCCCGTGCTGTCCTCGGTGGTGCCGTACCGGCTCCGCGGGCTGGGCAGTGCGCTCTCCGCGATCTACATCTTCTTCATCGGCGCCACCGGCGGTGCGCTGGTGTCGGGGCTCATCAGCAACGCGTACGACGCACGCGTCGCGGTCCTGGTCGTCGGTATCCCGTCCACGCTCATCGGCGGGTTCCTGGTCGTCCGCGGTTCCTCCTTCATCAGGAACGACCTGTCCCTGGTCGTCCAAGAACTGCGCGAGGAACTGGACGAGCGAGACCGCCAGTTGCAGGACCCGGAGAACATCCCGGTGCTCCAGGTCAACAACATCGACTTCTCCTACGGCCATGTGCAGACCTTGTTCGACGTCGGGTTCGAACTGAAGCGCGGAGAGACCCTTGCCCTGCTGGGTACGAACGGCGCCGGCAAGTCGACGATCCTCAAGGTGATCTGCGGCCTGGGGACGCCGTCACGCGGCGTGGTCCGGCTCAACGGCCGCACCATCACCTACGTTTCCCCCGAGCGGCGCGGCGACTACGGCGTTCACCTGCTGCCCGGCGGCAAGGGCGTCTTCCCCGGCATGACCGTGCGGGAGAACCTGGAGGTCGCGGCGTTCCGCATGCGCCAGGAGCCGACCCGCCGCGACGAACGGTTCGCCTACGTTCTGGAGCTGTTCCCCGACCTGGCCGGCCGCCGCGACCAGCTCGCCGGTTCGCTCTCCGGCGGGCAGCAACAGATGCTCGCGTTGGCCATGGTGCTGATGTTCGAGCCCGAAGTACTGCTCATCGACGAACTGTCGCTCGGTCTTGCCCCCGTGGTGGTGCAGGACCTGCTGGCGGTCATCGAACGCCTCAAGGCGGACGGGCTCTCCATGGTCATCGTCGAACAGTCGCTGAACATCGCGCTTGCGATCGCCGACCGGGCCGTGTTCCTCGAGAAGGGCCAGGTCCGGTTCACGGGACCTGCTCGCGAACTGGCCGAACGCGACGACCTCGCACGTGCGGTCTTCCTCGGCCGGGAAGGCGGCTGACCCACATGCAAATGCCAACCACCCAGCTCCTGTTCGACGGCGCCGTCACCGGCATGGTCATCGGACTGCTCGCGATGGGCATCGTGCTCGTGCACCGCTCGTCGCGCGTCATCAACTTCGCGGTGGCGAACATGGGCCTGGTCGGGTCCGTACTGTTCGCCCTGCTGGTCGTGCGCTACCACGTTCCCTACTGGCTCGCGCTGCCGGTCGCCCTCGCCGCCGGTACGGCCTTCGGTGCCGTCGTCGATCTGGCCATCGTGCGCCGGCTGTTCGGCGCCCCCCGCGTGATCGTCCTGGTCGCCAGCATCGGTGTCGCCCAGCTCGCGCTCACTATCGTCACCGCTTATCCGGACCTCGACGACTACACCACCGAGAGCTATCCCCTCCCGTGGAGCGGGACGTGGTCTCCGTTCGACGGGTTGGAGGTCTCCGGCGCCCAGCTGAGCATTCTCGTCATGGTCCCGGCCGCGGCGCTGGCGCTGACCTGGTTCCTCGGCCGGACGATCCTCGGGAAGGCCGTCACGGCTTCCGCCGACAACCCCGAACTCGCCCGGCTCAAGGGCATCAGCCCGAAGCTCGTGTCGACCACGGTTTGGGCCTTGGCAGGTCTGCTGGGCACGCTGTGCCTGATCCTGATCTCCGCACAGAACAAGTCGCTGACGCAGATCACCACACTCGGACCCACGACGCTGCTGCGGGCCTTGGCGGCCGCCGTCATCGCGCGGATGGTGTCGTTCCGCATCGCTCTCGCGGCGGGCATGGGGCTGGGGCTCCTGCAAGCCTTCATCCAGTTCAACTGGCTCGACCAGCCCGGGCTGACCGACCTCGTCGTCCTGGTGGTCGTGCTGGTCGCGGTCTTCGCGGTCAGCCGCGGACGGGACACCGAAGCCTCGACGTTCTCGTTCGCGCCGCGGGTCCGCCCGGTGCCGGAGCGGCTGCGCGGGCTGTGGTGGGTGCGCAACCTGGAACGTTCCGGGCTGCTCCTGCTCGGGGTGATCGCCATCGTCGTTCCGCTCCTGGTCACCCAGCCTTCCCGGCATCTGCTGTACACGGTGATCCTCGGCTACGCGATCTGCGCGGCGTCCGTCACCCTCCTCACCGGGTGGGCAGGCCAACTCTCGCTCGGGCAAATGGCGTTCGCCGGGCTCGGAGCACTGACGGCCGCCGCGCTCAACCGCGGGCTGCGCATCGACGTCGGCGACACGACATACAGCTTCCGCGGACTGACGTTCCCGGCCGCGGTGATCGTGGCGTCACTGTTCACCGCGGCCCTGGCCGCCGTGGTGGGCGCGGGAGCCTTGCGGGTGCGCGGACTGCTGCTGGCCGTGAGCACCTTCGCGTTTGCCGTGGCGTGCGAGCAGTACCTGTACCGGCGCGACGTTTTCCACGACGAGGGAACCAGCACCGCGTCGTTCCCGCGGAGCACCGTGTTCGGCATCGACGTGTCGACGCAACGCGCTTACTACTACCTGGTCCTCGTCGTCCTCGTCGCCGTGCTCGCCGTCGTGGCCCGGCTACGCAAATCCGGCGTCGGCCGGACGACCATCGGAGTGCGGGACAACCCGGCCACCGCGGCCGCGTACACCGTGGGATCGGCGCACGTGAAGCTGCGGATGTTCGCCCTCGCCGGCGGGATCGCCGGCCTGGGCGGGGCGCTGCTGGCGGGTTCCGTGCAGTCCGTGCCCTACGCCGACAAGTACTTCCTGAGCCCCGACTCGCTCACGCTGGTCTCGATCGTGGTGATCGGCGGCCTCGGATCGGTGTCCGGATCCGTCCTCGGCGCGTTGTGGGTCATCGGCCTTCCCGCGCTGATGCCGGGCAACGAGCTCGTGCCACTGCTCACTTCCAGTCTGGGTCTGCTCATTCTGCTCCTGTACTTCCCCGGCGGACTGGTGCAGATCGGCTACAGCGCGCGAGACGCGCTGCTGGCCTGGGCCGACCGGAAACTGGCACCGGAGCCGACCCGCAAGGTGTCCCCGGCTCCGCCCAAGGCCCTGGTCCACGCCTCCCACGCACCGTTGCCCGCCGAAACACCGGTACTGGCCACATCGGACGTGCGGGTGCGCTTCGGCGGACGGGCCGCGGTCGACGGAGTGTCGCTGGAGGTCCGGCAGAACGAGATCGTCGGCCTCATCGGGACGAACGGCGCGGGCAAGTCCACGCTGATGAACGCGGTCGGCGGCTTCGTCCCGGCCACCGGAACGGTGCGTCTCCTGGGCCGCGATGTCGGCCGATCCGGGCCCGCGGACCGCGCCCGCCTCGGACTCGGACGCACCTTCCAGGCGGCCACCCTCTTTCCGGAGCTGACCGTCCGGGAAACCGTTCAGATCGCCTTGGAAGCGCGCGGCCGCACCGGCCTGCTGTCCACGGCCCTGCACCTGCCCCACACGTTCGTGCGCGAGCGCGCCAAGCGATCGGACGCCGACGATCTGATCGACTTCCTCGGGCTGGGCCGCTACGCCGACGCCTTCATCTCCGACTTGTCCACCGGCACCCGCCGCATCGTGGAACTCGCCGGCCTGTTGGCACTCGACGCGCGTCTGCTGTGCCTGGACGAGCCCACGGCGGGCGTCGCCCAGCGCGAGACCGAGGCGTTCGGCCCGCTCATCCAGGAGATCCGCCGCGAACTCGGCGCCTCCATGCTCGTCATCGAGCACGACATGCCGCTGATCATGGGCATCAGCGACCGCGTCTACTGCCTGGAAACCGGTCGCGTCATCGCGGCCGGAGAGCCGACCGCGGTCCGCAACGACCCCAAGGTCGTCGCCAGCTACCTCGGCACCGACGAACGCGCCATCGAGCGCAGCGGCGCCGCGCCGATCAGGACCGCAGGCGCCCCCTCCGACGAGGCCACGGCGTCCGCCTGACCGCACGTCCCCCGTCCGCCCCGAGTACCCGACCCGCAATCCGACCAGAAACGGACCTCGCATGACAACGCACCGTGCCAGACGCCGCACCGCCGTCCTGCTCGCCGCCGCAAGTGCCCTCGTCCTCGCCGGCTGCACCGCGGAGAAGAAGGACGACGCCGCGACCACCGGCTCGGGCGGGCCTGCCGCTCCCCCGGTGTCCAAGGCGGCCCCCGGTGTGACGGCGGACACCATCAAGATCGGCATCACCTACCCGGACCTCGATTCGGTCAAGCAGTTCGTCAGCATCGACCACGGTCCGTACGAAGCGGCCTACAACGCCCTGGTCAAGAAGATCAACGACGCGGGCGGCGTCAACGGGCGCAAGATCGTCCCGGTGTTCGGCAAGATCAATCTGATCTCCCCGGCGGCCGCACAGGAGACCTGCGTCAAGCTCACCCAGGATGAGAAGGTCTTCGCCGTCCTCGGCAACTTCAACGGCGACGAGCCGCTCTGCTATGTCCAGACCAACAAGACCATCGCCGTCGGCGGCCAGCTCACCGCCAAGCGCTACGCCCAAGCCCAGGCGCCGTGGTTCAGCGACCTCCGCGGGGGCGACGAAGTCGCGGACGGCATGGCGCTGTTCAACGCCGGCAACAGCCTGGCCGGCAAGAAGGTGGCGGTGCTCTCCAACGTCAACGAGCAAGGGGTCATGAAGGACACGGTGATCCCCGCTCTGCAGAAGCTGGGCGTGACTCCCGTCGAGACGGGCGTTCTCGACGCCCCCGCGATCGACGCGGCGGCCATCGGCCAGCAGACCGGGGTCTTCATCCAGAAGTTCCAGGCATCGGGTGCGGACACGGTCGTCGTCGTCGGCAGTATGGCCGCGTCGTTCCCCCAGGTGCTGGAGCAGACGAAGTACCGTCCGCGGCTGCTGTTCACGGATGTCCTCCAGGTCCAGGCCTACGCCAACGACAAGGGCAAGCACGACTACAGCACGTTGACCGACGCCGCGGCGCTGGGCCTGAACGCGCAGTGGGGCGACCCCGCGAATCAGGAGTGCATGACCACGATCGAGGCCGCCGTTCCCGAGATGAAGGGCAAGCTGACCGTGGACCCGGCCACCCTTCCGGCCGGGACTCCGACCCCGCAGGTCTCCGCGTCGGTGGCGTGCCGCAACCTGACGCTCTTCAAGGCCATCGCCGACAAGGCCGGCAAGGACCTCAACTACGAGACCTTCCAGAACGCGGGCTTCGGCCTCGGTTCCTTCCAGGACCCCGGGTACGCGGACAAGGCCACGTTCAGCCAGGCCGCACCGCACGGTGCGATCCCGGCACGGCTGTTCACGTACGACCCCGCGGCACGGAAGTTCACCGTCGCCACCTCCTGAGCACCGTCGGCGGCGCCGTCTCACCGAGGCGGCGCCGCCGGGGTTGTGCCCGAATGCCGGCCGACCCCGAGGACCCGTACGGAACTCGTCCCGCCCTTCCCGCGCGGGGCCGACAGGCGGTCGGACCGCGAAGCGACGATCAGCCCCCCGCGGTGGATTCGCGGACGACGAGGCGGGTTTCGGGGGCGTACCCCATCGGCGACAGCGAGCGGCCCTCCGCTTCGTGGAGCGCCACCTCGGCGAGGAAGCGCCCGGCGTGCACGGCATCCATACGAATGCTGGACAGGGAGGGCACGAACAACGATGCCAGCGGGCTGTCGTCGTGTCCGATGACGGCAAGCCCGCCGGGCACGGCAACACCGTCGCGCACGGCAGCACCCACGACGGCAGCGGCAATGTCGTCGTTGTAGGCGGCGACCCCGGTCACCCCGGCCTTACGCCACCGACGGACCGCTGCGGCGGCCGATCCGTCTCCGAGATCCACCGT
Source organism: Uniformispora flossi (assembly GCF_049534875.1). NCBI lineage: Bacteria > Bacillati > Actinomycetota > Actinomycetes > Kitasatosporales > Streptomycetaceae > Uniformispora > Uniformispora flossi. The sequence goes on along the minus strand of NZ_JBMULZ010000017.1, from coordinate 31,927 downwards.
CCGTACATCGGCCATCTCGATCCCGCGCGTGGCCGCCTGCGCCTCGACCGCCGCAGCCCGCGCCCGCACCAGGTCCCCGAGTCGCGGATCGCCCGCGGCCGCAAAGGCGATCTTGCGGTGCCCGAGTTCGGCGAGGTGATCCACTTGGAGTCTCGCGCCCTCACCGATACCCGGCGCATCCTCGAAGCGCACATGTGTGTCGGGTCCCGGCACGATCCGGGTGACGCCCGCCGCGCGCATCGACAGGACGTCCGCGGCTTGGAACGCCGTCCATCCGATCACCACATCGGGGCTCAGCGCCTCCCACAAGGGGCGGGCGACGCTCTCGGCCGAACGCGTCTGCGTGACCAGGGAGTAGCCGGCCTCGTCAAGGGTGCGCGAGGCTTCCTCCAGATATACGCGCATGCTGAACTCGGCGGGCCAGTCCGGCAGGATCAGGAGGATGACCCTGCTGCGCCCGCCGGCGAGCGCAGCGGCGGCCTTGTTGGGGCGATAGCCGAAGCGTGCCGCCGCTTCCCGTACTCGGGCACGCGTGGCCGCGGAGATCGTCTGCCCCGGAGTGTCGTTCAGGACGAATCCGACCGTGGCCCGGGAGACTCCGGCCTCGCGAGCGACATCGGCCGCGGTGACACGGCGGGTCGACGTCGGCTTCGGCATGGGGCTCCCCCTGGGATCGGCGCCGAGAGGCGACCTGCTCGGCGCTTGCGCGCGCTAGCTACACAGCATAACGTACCGAGCACCGTGAACTAGCGCGCGCTAGCAGTCGTGTGTCGCCCTCAGCGCCCAGGGCCCGAGACGGCTCCGACCGCAGGCGAAACCCACCTCATGGAAAGGACCCCGGGTGTCCGACGTCGACCTCGCATCCCTGGACCTCGAAACGAAGGCCTCGCTCCTCACCGGACGCGACTTCAGCACCACCAAACCCGCCGCCGACGCGGGCATTGCCCCGGTCACGCTTGTCGACGGTCCGCACGGCGTCCGGCCGCCGGACGCCGCGGCGGACCACTTGGCCATCAACGCGAGCCTGCCGGCCACCTGTTTCCCCCCGGCGGTCGCGGTGGGATCCAGCTGGGATCCGGACGTCGCCGCCCGCGTGGGCGCGGCCGTGGCGCTGGAGGCGCGGTCGTACGGGATCGACGTGGTCCTCGGGCCGGGCGTCAACATCAAGCGCTCACCGCTGTGCGGACGCAACTTCGAGTACTACTCGGAAGACCCGTTGCTCGCGGGTGTGCTCGCGACCGCACACGTCCGGGCCATGCAAGCAGCCGGCGCCGGCGCGTCCGTCAAGCACTTCGCGGCCAACAACCAGGAGCACGACCGGATGCGGGTCAGCGCCGATGTGGACGAACGGACGCTGCGCGAAATCTACTTCCCGGCGTTCGAGCGGGTGGTGACCGAGGCGCGTCCGGCGACCGTGATGTGCTCCTACAACCGGATCAACGGCGTACCGGCCTCGCAAAACCATTGGCTGCTGACCGAAGTCCTCCGTGACGAGTGGGGCTTCGACGGAGTCGTCGTGTCGGACTGGGGAGCGGTCCACGACCGGGTCGCGGCGCTCGCCGCGGGCCTGGACTTGGCGATGCCCTTCGACGGTGGAACGGGGGAACAGCAGGTAGCGGAAGCGGTACACGCGGGCACTCTGGACGAATCGACGGTCGACCGGAGCGTGCGACGGCTCGCGGCGCTCGCCCAACGGACGGCCTCGGCGAACGACGCGGCGGAGACGGCCGGGGACGGCGGGGACCACCATGCCTTGGCGCGCGAGCTGGCGGCCGAGTGCGTGGTGCTGCTGAAGAACGACAACGCCGTGCTGCCGCTCGCTCGCGCCGCATCCGTCGCGGTGATCGGTGATTTCGCCGCGGTCCCCCGCTTCCAAGGCGGTGGCAGTTCCCACATCAACGCGACCCGCTCCGAAGGCGCGTTGGAGGCGCTGACCGAGGCGGCCGCGGATGCGGGCCGCGTCACCTACGCCCGCGGCTTCGCCGTCACCGGTACTGCCGCCCCCGACCCCGGCGTGCTGCTCACCGAAGCCGTCGCCCTGGCCCGCGGCGCGGACGTGGCCGTGGTGTTCGCGGGCCTCGCCGAGGCCGACGAGTCCGAGGGGTACGACCGCGAGACGCTGGACCTGCCGCCGGAACAGGTCGCCGTAATCCGCGCGGTCGCGGCGGCGGCTCCCCGTACCGTGGTGGTGCTGTCGAACGGCGGCGTCGTTTCCCTGGAAGGCTGGCACGACGAGGTGGACGCGATCGTCGAAGGCTGGCTGCTCGGCCAGGCCGGCGGCGGCGCCCTCGCCGACGTGCTCTACGGGGTGGTGAACCCGTCCGGCCACCTCGCGGAAACCGTCCCGGTGCGGCTCCAGGACAATCCGAGCTACCTGAACTTCCCGGGCGAGCAGGGCCATGTCCGCTACGGCGAGGGCGTCATGGTGGGCTACCGCTACTACACCAGCATCGACCTGCCGGTCCGCTACGCGTTCGGGCACGGGCTGAGCTACACCACCTTCGAGACCGGCGATCTCCGCGTCGCGTTGACGGGCGATGACACGGTGACCGTCACCGCCACGGTCACCAACACCGGTCCGCGGGACGGCAAGCACGTCGTCCAGGTGTACGTCGCCACGGACGCCGGGCCGGTCCGCCGCCCCACCCGCGAGCTTCGCGCCTTCACCAAGATCGCGGTACCCGCCGGGGCTTCCCGGACGGTCGAACTCATGCTGGACCGCCGCGCTTTCGCGTACTACGACGTCGCCGAGAAGGGCTGGGTCGTCGCGGGCGGCGAATACCGCGTCCAGATCGGCAACAGCGCCGTCGACATCGTCGCGGAAGCCGCGCTCACCCTGACCGGCGACGTCATCGCCCGTCCGCTGTCGCTCGACTCCACCGTCAGCGACTGGTTCACGCATCCCGTCGTCGGTCCCGAGCTCGTCACCCGTCTCAGCGCCGGGATGCCGGAGCAGACCCCCGAGCAGGCGGAGGAGAACGCCCGCATGATGCGCATGGTCGATTCCATGACGATGCGGCAGTTCATGGCCTTCATCAGCCCTGTCGTCACCGTGGCACACATGGACGACCTGATCAGGCTGTCGCACGGCGGTGCCGAAGGCTGAAGCACGGCAGTCGTGCCGGCCCCGAGCAGGCTGCCGCGCTCCGGCGAGGGGGCGGCAGCCTGCTTATGCGCCTACCGTCGAAAGCCGATGCGGTCGAACAGCACGACGCCGTCGCCGACGGTCTGGATGCCCGTGACCCGCGGATCGAAGACGACCGCGTTCACCGCCTCCTGGTAGACCCAGAACGGCAGGTCTTGGTTGAGCTGGATCTGGACGCGGGTGTAGGCCTCGCGGCGCGCTTCGAGGTCGGTCGTCCGACGGGCGGCGCGTCTCCGACGCGTCGTGGCGCCACGCCGCGGACGGGGGCAGGCACGAGAGCGATGCACGATTTCGCCTCACCGAGGATCGAAGGGAATGCGCAGCGCATGAAACGATTCATGCGGTGGCGATCGCGCGCGCCGGAGTCCCCCGCTTCGGCGACGCGCGCTGGAAGGGGGCTCAGCGTAGAGGCTTGAACTGAGCGATGCCAGGTTTTCTTACCCGGCATCGCGGGCGCCGCGCGCGACCCGTGGATCAAACCTTGCCTTGCTTGGTTTTATCGCCTAGCGTCACCACGGATCGAAACGTTTCAACTCGCACGCCGACGCCCCGCCGCCGAGCCCGATCCGATGGGCCCGCACACGAGACCGCACGCGGGGCAGACTCGGTCGTAGCCGCGGATGCCGAGGAGCACCATGACGCAACCCACCCTCCCGACGATCACCGTGGAGCCGGTGGCCTTCGAGCATGTGCGCGACGGCCTCGGCATCGGTCGGCCGTCCCCGCGGCTGTCCTGGATCACCCGGACCGACGCACCGGAGTGGCGCCAGCACGCCGGCGAAATCCAGCTTGTCGCCGCGGACGGGGCGCCCCTCGACACGGTCGTGAGCCGTTCCGACGCATCCGTACTGGTGCCGTGGCCGTTTGCCCCGCTCGCGTCGCGCGCACGCGCCGGAGTCCGCGTGCGGGTCGCCGGCACGGACACACCGGAGGCGTGGTCCGCCTGGAGCGACATCGCCTGGGTGGAAGCCGGGCTGCTGGACCGAAGCGATTGGACCGCGTGCTTCGTCGCCCCCGACACGGAGGAAGACCTCGGCCAGGACAATCCGTGCCCGGTCGTGCAGCGCGACTTCGTCATTCCCGGCCCCGTACGCTCCGCCCGGCTGTACGCGAGCGCGCTGGGCGTCTACGAGGCCGCGCTCAACGGGGTGCGCGTCGGCGACGACGTCCTTGCTCCCGGATGGACGCCCTACGACAAGCGGCTGCGCTACCAGACCTACGACGTCACCGCGCTGCTCACCACCGGCACCAACCGCCTCTCGGCGACCCTCGCCGACGGCTGGTACCGCGGGCGCCTCGGCTTCGAGGGCAAGCGCGCGCTCTACGGCGAGCGGTTGGCACTACTGGCGCAGCTGGAGGTCACCTGCGAGGACGGGACGGTCCTTGTCGTCGCCACCGCCGACGACGGTACCTGGCGCGCGGCCGACGGCCCGATCCGCCGGTCCAGCCTCTACGACGGCGAGACCCACGACGCCCGGGCCGTCCCCGAAGCCTGGCACGGCGTGCGCGCAGTCGACTTCGACCTGGCCCGCCTGAGTGCCCCGAGCGGTCCCCCGGTCCGCCGCACCGAGGAGCTGGCACCGGTCGCGGTGTCCGTCTCCTCCTCGGGCGCGACCATCCTCGACTTCGGCCAGAACCTCGTCGGCCGGCTGCGCATCACTGTCGACGGCGACGCCGGTCGGGAAGTGGTGCTGCGGCATGCCGAGGTCCTCCAGGACGGCGAACTGGCGACGGGCCCGCTGCGCACCGCCGAAGCCACCGACCGGTACATCCTGCGCGGCGGCGGCCCGGAGATCTGGGAGCCCCGCTTCACGTTCCACGGCTTCCGGTATGCCGAAATCACGGGCTGGCCGGGCGAATTCGACCCCGCTGACGTGCGCGCCGTGGTCATCCACTCGGACATGACCCGCACCGGCCACTTCACGTGCTCCGACGACCTGGTGAATCGCCTGCACGAGAATGCCGTGTGGAGCATGCGAGGGAACTTCCTCGACGTGCCCACCGACTGCCCGCAGCGCGACGAACGCCTCGGCTGGACCGGCGACATCCAGGCGTTCGCACCGACCGCGTGCCAGTTGTACGACGGCGCCGGGTTCCTGGAGTCGTGGCTCACCGACCTGGCGCTGGAGCAGGGCGACGACGGCACCGTACCGTTCATCGTCCCGAGCGCCGCCGCCTCCGGGTCCGGCATTCCGACGGCCGCGTGGGGGGATGCCGCCACGATCGTGCCGTGGACGCTTTACCTCCGTTACGGCGACGCGGGCGTACTCCACGCGCAATTTGCCAGCATGCGCGGTTGGGTCGACAAGGTCGCGGAGTTGGCCGGGCCGGACCTGCTGTGGAACACCGGGTTCCAGTTCGGCGACTGGCTGGACCCGAGTGCGCCGCCGGAGCAGCCCCAGGCGGGCAAGACGCCTCCGGACGTGGTCGCCACCGCCTACTTCGCCCGCTCCGCGGACATCGTCGCGAAGGCTGCCCAGGTGCTCGGCCGTGACGAGGACGCGGCCCGTTACGGCGAACTCGCGGCTCGCGTGCGCGCCGCGTTCCAGGCCGAATACACGACGGCCAACGGCCGCGTCATCCCCGATGCCCAGACCGCCTACGCACTGGCGCTCCAGTTCGACCTGCTCCCCCACGCCGGGCAGCGCGCCCGGGCCGCGGACCGCTTGGCGGCCCTGCTCCGCGAGAACGGTCACCGCATCGGCACCGGTTTCGTCGGCACGCCGCTGATGTGCGACGCCCTGGCCGACAACGGCCACCTGGACGCCGCCTATCGTCTGCTGCTCCAGCAGGAGTGCCCCTCCTGGCTGTACGCCGTCACCCAGGGCGCCACGACGATCTGGGAGCGCTGGGACAGCCTCCGACCGGACGGAACGCTCAACCCCGGCGGCATGACATCGTTCAACCACTACGCATTCGGTGCCGTCGTCGACTGGCTCTACCGCACGGTCGCGGGCCTGGACGCCGCGGAACCCGGGTACCGCCGCCTGCGCATCGCCCCGCGCCCGGGCGGAGGCCTCACTCACGCCCATGCGGACCTGCGTACCCCGTACGGAAAAGCGTCCGTGTCCTGGGAGCAGAGCGACGATGTGGTGGCGGTAACGGCCGTCGTACCGCCCAACACCTCTGCGGACGTCGAACTCCCCGACGGTCGAAGGCTGGTCGTCGGCTCGGGACGTCACACGTGGTCGGCCGCATTCCTCTCCGGCGGGACGCCGGTGGCGCTGACCGTCGACACTCCGATGTCACAGATGCTCGACCACCCGGAAGCCTTGGACGTCCTGCGCGAGACACTGACCCGCCACTGGCCCGAGGCCGCGGCGCACATGGACACCGAGTCCACCGGAAGCGCCGGGTACGCGGAGGTCAGCCCCCGCCAACTGGCGGCGTTCTTCGCGGAGGGCGACGTGTGGCTCGCCGAACTCCAGGAGCGCCTCGGCGTCCTGTGAATGGCACGAGTCCGCCGGGCGACCGGACTGCCTGCCGGACCCCATGCCGACGACATTGCAGGTCAGTCCGAGTACGCCCAGCCCGCCACGTATGCCCGCCCTCCGCGTGCCACCGACCGCCCGCATCTCGCGGGCGGCCTCGTTGCTCGGTGTGCGGCTCCGTGGGCAACGACCGACCGCCGCGTCTCGCGGGCCCAAGATTCGCGAGAGCACGGGGTGGTCGCGTCGGGTGCCGGCGCTCCGGAGGATCAGGGGGCTTCCCGGCGGCGCCGGTCGCTGCTCCGCCGCAGGTGGTCGATGTGGGCGGTGTAGGTGTCGATGCGGGCGCCGAGGTCCTGATGGTCCGGTTCGAGGTGGGGGCGGGTCGCGGTCAGGGGGTCGAGGAGGTGCGCGGGGTCGTCGTGGCCGAGGGCGGCGGCGAGTTCGGCCTGCGGCTTGCGCGCCTGGGCAGTGAGGTCGTCGAGGGCGGTGACCTGTCCGGCGAGGGTGCGCAGTGCGGCGGCGTGTTCGCGGGCCCACGCGGTGACGGCGCGGTCGGCTGCGCGGCGGTCGCGGGTGGCCTGGACACGCTCGTCGCCGGTGGTGCCGGGGGCGCCGCCGGGGCGTAGGCGCAGGTAGCGGCGTTCGGCGGCTTGGCGGCTGGTGACGCCGAGGGGTTCGGCGAGCGCGGCCCAGCTGGCGCCGGCGTGGCGTGCGTCCTCGATCAGGTCGGGTTCCCAGGTGGCGAGGCGGGCGCGCAGCTCGCGCAGCAGGACCAGCGCGGCGAGGGCGTCGTCGGCCTCGGGTACGGGATCCGGCGCCGAGGCGGGCCGTTCGGGCGTGGCGTGGTCGGCTGCGTCGTGCCGGGCCGCGGTGACCGCGGTGTCGATGGCGCGGAGCGCGGCAGCGGCCGCCAGGAAGCGGACCCGGGGCTCGACGCCCCGGGGATGGTCGGTGGGATTCACCTGTTCACCTGCTTTTCCCTCAGTCATCGTTCGGGTGACTTCATCGTTTGTCATCGTTACGACGACATGTTACAACAGTGGTGAGGTGAAATCACGGGCGCGGCCCCGGCCCCGGACGGGCCCGCCGCGCCGGAACGACACGGAGGTGACTTGCGATGCTGATGCGCACCGACCCGTTCCGCGAGCTGGACCGGATCACCCGGGACGTGTTCGGAGTGACCGGGACCTGGTCGCGACCGTCCGCGATGCCGATGGACGCCTACCGCGCGGGCGACGAGTACGTGGTCGCGTTCGACCTGCCCGGTGTCACGCCCGAGGCGATCGACATCGACGTCGAGCGGAACATGCTGACCGTGCGGGCCGAGCGCCGTCCGCTGCCGGGCATCGAGGATGCCCAGGCGGAGCTGTCCGAGCGGCCGTTGGGAGTGTTCTCCCGGCAGGTCATGCTCGCCGACACGCTCGACACCAACGCCATCAAGGCGGACTACGACGCCGGGGTGCTGACGCTCCGCATCCCCATCGCGGAGCGCGCCAAGCCCCGCAAGATCGCCATCACCCACGGCGGTACGGACCGCAAGCAGATCAAGGCATGACATGACGCTCCGGGTGCGCGCACCGGCCCCCCCTTCCCGGGGCGCGCACCCGGCGCACGGGGTCGCACGCCCCGGCTGCGCCCCTTCCCCGTCCGAACCCTCCGGGAGCCTGCCGCATGCTCGCCCTCGAACACCCCCGGCACCGCGGCGGCCCGTCGCGGGGCAGCGGGCGACCGGACGTTCCCGTGCAGGCGACCGCCGCCCGCCGCACGGTCGTCCGGGCCGACGGCGAAATAGACATCGCCACCGCCGACGCCCTGCGCGACCGCCTGTGCGCCGCGCTGACCGAACACGCCGAGGTCGCGGCCGACATGTCGGCCGTCACTTTCATCGACTGCGCCGGCCTGCGCGCCCTCCTGGCGGCGCGCGCCTTCGCCGACCGGCACGGCCGGCACCTCGTCGTGCACGACCCCAGCCGACCCGTGCAGCGCCTGCTCACGTGGACCCGGCTCGACCCACACCTGCGGACCACCCGATGAACGACGCACACACCCCGCCGCAGCGCGTCGCCGCCGACGAACGCGTCCGGCTCGAACGCCGCATCGACGAGGCGTTCGCCGACGTGCTGCGGCGCCTCGACGACCTCGCCCGCCGTACCGAGAGCAGGTTCGCCGAACTCCAAGCCCGGGCCGCCGAACTCACCGCGCACTTCGACGCCCGCGCGGCCCGGATCCTGGAAACACTGCCGCCACCCCCCGACGCACCGCAACCACCCCCACCGGCGGCGCCGCCCCGCCCTTCGTACCCACCGCCCAGGCACCCCGCCCACCCGGCACCCGCCACCGGCGCCGGCGCCGGAAGACATCGCCAACCGGCGTGAGGAGACCACCCGTCGACCCGCGCCAGAACGGACCAGGCCATGAACTGGGAGACCTTCCTCGACCAGGTCAAAGACCGTGGCGAATACCCCAGCCGCCGCGAGGCCGAACGCGCGATCCGCACCGTCCTCGCGCTGCTGGGCGCCCACCTGGTCGGCACCGAACGCGCCGACCTCGCCGCCCGGCTACCCGAGACCTGCGCACTCGTGCTCCTCAACCCCATGCACGCCTCCGAACCCCTCGACCCCGAACGGTTCGTCCGCGCCACCGCCGCCTGGATCGACGGCGCGACCGAGAAGACCGCCGCCTGGGACGTCAGCGCCGTCCTCAGCACCGCCGCCGATGCCGCAGGCGACGAACTCATGCGCCGTATCCTGCTGCAACTTCCCCCCGGCTACGACCTGCTCTTCGGACACCCCCAGCCCGTGTGAACGAGGCACACCGCCGCGTGAACACGGGCTGTCGCTGCGGTGGCCGCGAGCGGACCCCGACGGGTACGTCCGCGGGCACCGCGTTTCGGGCCCGGCCGGCGCAATCGACGGGGGTCCTCGGTGAGCAACCGGGCCCAGACACGCAGGTGGCCGGCCGCGGGCTCGTTTGGCGTGGTCACGGTGAGCGTTCCCTGCGGGCTTCGTCGCTGCGGCCGGGCTTGGTCTTCGCGGCGTTGAGCAGGGCCAGGAACGCGTCGAAGTCGATGGAGCCGGAGCCTTGGTCGTAGGTGTCCAGCAGGTGCCGGGCACCCGCCGCTTCCGCGGTGCGGCCGAGCCGTTTGAGCGCGGCCATCAGGCCTTCGGCATCCAGGAACCCGTCGTGGTCGGTGTCGTACCGCTGGAACACGTCGAAGTAGCGGACACGGTCGTCGTGGCTCATCGGTCGGCCTCCTCACTGCCCCGTCCGCCACCCGGTGCGCATGCCCCCGCCCCCGCTTCGGGCTCGGTGGCCGGCTGCCCTTCCAGCATTACGCGTCCCGCGGACCGGTCAAACCGCCGGTGGCAAGCACGAAGGCCGACCGGCATGCCGCGCCGCAGTCGGTCTCGACACCGGGACGATTGCGGGGTGCTTCGGGAGTGCGCCTCATCAGAGCTCGATGACACAGGGTCGCAACCGTCGATCAACCGCGCCGCGGCGGCGGAGGTGGCATCCCGGCAAAAATCGAACTATCGTTCGACAGAGAGACGGCTATATCGGACATCCGGGGGTGACGGAGCGGAGGTGTGCAGTGGTCGGTTTCGCGCACCTGCACGTGGCCTCCGGGTACTCCGCCCGCTACGGCGCCTCCCATCCCGAGGACCTCGCCGCACGAGCCGCGGAACGCGGCGTCGAGGCGCTCGCGTTGACCGACCGGGACACGGTTGCCGGGGCGGTGCGGTTCGCCGGCGCCTGCGCCCGGGCCGGGGTGCGGCCCATGTTCGGCGTCGATGTCGCCGTCGCGCCGCTGGTGCCGGAGCAATCCCGGCCCGGGCGGCGCCGTACGCCGGCCCGCGGCGGGGCGCATGTCACGGAGCCGCCGCTGCGGGTGGTCTTGCTGGCGCGGGACAGGGCCGGGTGGGCGCGGTTGTGCCGGCTGGTGTCCGCGGCCCATGCCTCCGGAGGCCTGCCCGTGGTGCCGTGGACGGCGCTGCGCGAGCACGCCGGTCCCGGCCTGTTCGTGCTGCTCGGTCCTACGTCCGAACCCGGTCGGGCCCTCACCGCGGAACGCCCGGACACCGCCGAGCAGCTGCTGCGCCCGTGGCGGGAGCTGTTCGGTGACGGTGTGCGGCTGGAGGCCGTGTACTACGGGCTGACCGGAACCGGCCCGGGGTCGTTGCGACTGGCCGCGCGCACGCTGCAGCTCGCCGACCGGACGGGGGTCCCGGCGGTGCTCACCAACGCAGTCCGGTACGCCGACCCCGGTCAGCACAAGATCGCCGACGTGCTCGACGCGGCGCGGCTGCTGCGGCCGATCCGGTGGCACCGGCACTGGCTGGACTGCGGGGAACGGTGGCTGAAGCCCGCCGACGCGATGGCCGCCGCGGCCGCCCGGATCGCCGAGGCAGCCGGCTGCGCGCCGGACCGCGCCGCCGGTCTGCTGCGCGAGACCTCGGCAACCGCGGACGCCTGCCGCGTCGCCCCGGAACAGGATCTCGGGATCGGAAGCACGCACCTGCCCGAACCGTCCGTGGTCGGCGCCCGCGACCTCGCCGCGGCGGCGCGGCTGCTGCGCGGCCGGTGCGAGGCCGGCCTGGTGCGCCGCGGCCTGGACGGCGACCCGGCCGCGGCCGTGCGGCTGGACCAGGAGCTGGCGGTGATCTCCAAGCTCGGCGTCGACGCGTACTTCCTGACCGTCGGCCAAGTCGCCGCGGACATCCGGGACATGGGAATCCGGGTGGCGGCGCGCGGATCGGCGGCCGGGTCCATGGTCTGCCACGTCCTCGACGTCGCCACCGCCAACCCGCTCGACCACGGGCTGTTGTTCGAACGGTTCTTCTCCGAACGGCGCACCGCGCTGCCGGACATCGACATCGACGTGGAGTCCGCCCGGCGTCTGGAGGTCTACGACCGGATCTTCGAGCGGTTCGGCGCCGAGCGGGTCGCGGTCACCGCGATGCCCGAGACCTACCGGGCCCGCCACGCCCTGCGCGACACCGGCCTCGCGCTCGGCCTCCTTCCCGCGGACATCGACCGGATCGCCAAGGCCTTCCCGCACATCCGCGCCCGCGAGATCCCCGCCGCTCTCACCGAACTGCCCGAGCTGCGCGGCGTGGCTGCCGAGGCCGGCCGGTTCGGGCCGTTGTTCACCCTCGCCGCGCAGCTGGACGCGCTGCCGCGGGGGATGGCGATGCACCCGTGCGGGGTCATCATCACCGACAGCACGCTGTTGGACCGGCTGCCCGTCCAGCCCACCCCCGGCGGCCGGTACCCGATGGTCCAGGCCGCGAAGGAGGAGGTCGAAGCGCTCGGCCTGATCAAGCTCGACGTGCTCGGGGTGCGGATGCAGTCCGCGATGGCGCACGCCGTCGCCGAGATCGAACGCACCACCGGCGAAACCATCGACCTCGACGACGACCACCAGGTGCCCCTCGACGACTTCTTCGCCTTCCAGCTGATCCAGGCGTCCGACACCATCGGCATGTTCCAACTCGAATCCCCGGGCCAGCAGGACCTGCTGAGCCGGCTGCAGCCGCGCGGCGTCCAGGACGTCATCGCCGACATCTCCCTGTTCCGACCCGGCCCGGTCGCCGGCGGCATGCCCGAGCAGTACATCGCCGCCCGCCACGGCAAAGCCCCTACCTACGCCCACCCCGACCTCGAGGCGGTCCTCGCCGACACCTACGGCGTCACCATCTGGCACGAGCAGATCATGGGCCTGATCGCCACGCTGACCGGCTGCGACCTCGCACTTGCCGACGTCGCACGCCGCGCACTCGGCGACCGCGAACGCGCCCCGCAACTACGCGACTGGTTCCACCACAAAGCAGCCGCCCGCGGCTACACCGCCGACGTCCGCGACGAGGTGTGGCGGATCGTCGAAGCGTTCGGCGCCTACGGGTTCTGCCGCGCCCACGCCGTCGCGTTCGCCGTCCCCGCCCTGCAGTCCGCCTGGCTCAAAGCCCACCACCCCGCGGCCCTGTACGCCGGCTTGCTGGAACACGACCCGGGAATGTGGCCCAAACGCGTCATCGTCGCGGACGCCCGCCGCCACCACGTCCAAGTCCTGCCCGTCGACGTCAACCGCTCCGCCCCCACCCACACCATCGAACAGGCCGACGACGGCACCTGGGCCGTCCGCCTCGCCCTCTCCGCCGTCCGCGGCATCACCGAAGAACAGTGCACCCGCATCGCCGACGGCCAGCCCTACACCTCCCTGACCGACCTGTGGCAACGCGCCCGCCCCGCCCTCCCCACCGCCGAACACCTCGCCACCATCGGCGCCTTCGACTCCCTCCACGACGGACGCACCAGCCGCCGCGACCTCCTCCTCCAACTCGGCGAACTCCACCGCCGCGACCGCCGCGTCGGCGACGGCCAAATCCCCCTCGAAGACCCGCAACTCGACGCCACCCAGCCGAGCGGACTCCCCGACATGACCGCCCGCGAAGCCCTCGGAGCCGAACTCCACGTCCTCGGCATCGACGTCACCCGCCACCTCATGGAGCACCACTACCGCCTTCTCCGCGAAATCGGCGCCGTCGACGCGGCCAACCTCACCCACCGCCGCCCCGGCGAAACCGTCCTCGTCGCCGGCATCCGCGCCTCCACCCAGACCCCGCCCATCGCCTCCGGCAAACGCGTCATCTTCGTCACCCTCGAAGACGGGTCCGGCCTCGTCGACCTCGCGTTCTTCGAGGACAGCCATGCCGCGTGCGCCCACACCGTCTTCCACTCGGGACTGCTCCTGGTCCGCGGCACCGTCCAAGCCCGCGGCCGCCGACGCACCGTCGTCGGCACCATGGCCTGGGACCTCGACCACATCGCCGCCGTGCGGCGCGACCACGGACCCGCCGCAGCCCTCGAACTCCTCGGCGCCCCCGGCCCCGCACCCACCCCCGCCCAGCCCCGACGCGTCCTCCTCCACCCCACCGGAGCACGCCAACACCCCTACGCCGACCTCCAAGCACCCGGCACCCGATCCGCGGACCTGTCCCGATACGGCCACACCAGCCCTGGAAGCCCGGGCTGACGACGTCCCCGCACGGGGTACCTGCGCGGCGGCCCGCGCTCCGACGATGCGCGCGACACTGCGCCGCGGTCAGCCCGCGACCGCCGACCCCTGCCATCAGCGCGCAGCAGTGCGGCAATCGGCGCCATGGCCTGGTGTGTCCTCCACGACGGGGCACCGCTCGTTTGGAGGTGACGCGCGCGGGCTTCCTGCGGGGCTGTCGAGTTCGGGGCGAGCGCCGGGTCGCCTTGCCGCGCCGCTACGCCGGCAACCCGTGCACCGGGGACACTTCGCGCAGGTGGACAAGCACGTCGAACGCGGCGGGCAGGCGGGCGACGGCGAGGTGTTCGGACGCGTCCCGGGAAGGGTCGTAGACGCCGCTGATGACCCGTGCCTTCATCGGCCCATCCCATCCGCCGTCGCGCAGGTCGAGCCAGTGGGCGGCCCGGTCCGTGGCGCCGAGGCGGGCGTCGAGCCAGTCGGGGGCGGGCTCCGGGACCTGGAAGGGCCCGAGGTCACCATGGTGGAAGCCGATCGCCGCAGAGACGTAACGCGTGCCGTAGTGCGCGCGCAGCACACTGCCGACCGTGGGCTGGAAGCCTCGTTGCGGGGCCAGGCCCAGCGTCGCCGGCGCCGCCGAGGTGTGCGCGATGCCGTCCCAGTAGGCGACGCGGTGCCCTGTGCGGTGCTGGTGGTCGACGATCGTGTCGGCCCACGTCCGCGCGTCGCCGGCGTAGTTGTCGCGTCCCGCGACGCTGCGCTGGTGGAAGTCCACGATGAGGCGCATGCGTTCCAGGCCGGCGCCGCCGCCGGGCAGCTGCCGGACGATCGCGAGTGCGTCGCGGGCGTGGTCGGCGAACGGACGGCCCGGGTGCAGGCCTCTCGCCCGCTGCACGTGCTCGTCGATCTCGTGTGCGCTACGGATCGGGTCCAGGTGCCCGGCCACTTCGGCGAGCCGGTGCGGTGCGGCACGGCGGACGTGCTCCACCACGACGTCGTAGTCGGCCGGTTGCGCCTGGGCGGGCTTCACCCCGAAGATCCGGACCGGGTCGTCCGGATGGTCCCGGTTGAAAGCGCGGATCCACTCCAGCGCCGCGGCCATCTCCGCGGTGCGCCAGGGCCGCCAGGCGCCGGCAAGGGCGGATCGCCCCGTGCCCGTACCGCCGGTGACGTACGCGTCGAGTGCCGCACCCGCCGAGGCGCTGTCCTGGACGGCAAGCGCACGGAAGCCGTGCGTGCGGACGAGGCGGCGGAATAGCCGGTCGCGCACCTCGAAGGTCTCATGAGCGAATCTCGTCGACTCGCCGAGTCCGGCGACGGTCGCGCCGGCGGCGATCGCGGCGGCCAGCTCGTCGTACGCCGTCTCGGTCGTCAACGTGGTCATGCCGAATCCCCCTCGCGGAAGCCGAACTTGGTCGTGGTAGCTCCCTTGGGTGCGAAATGTTGCACCGAACGGTGTAGACATTACACCGAACGGTGCAACACATGCACCGATCGGTGTAAGCAACTAGAGTCGGAGACCGTGACCGAGAGAAGGAAGCCGGGCGGCCACCCGGACAAGCGCCGCGCGATCACGGCCGGGGCGCTGACCCTGTTCGCCCGCGACGGTTACACACGCGCCGGACTGGACGCCATCGCCGCCGAGGCGGGAGTGTCCAACCGCACCATCTACAACCACTTCACCGACAAGGCCGCGTTGTTCCAGGCGGTGATCCAGGAGAGCACGCAGCGGGTCGCGGATGTCATGGTCGACATCATCGACCGCCATCTGACCAAGGTGAGCGACCTCGAGAACGACCTGATCGACTTCGGAGTGGCCTGGCTCGGCGTACTGACCTCTGACCTGGCCCCGCACTTCGCGCTCATCCGCCAGATCAACGCCGAGATCGAACACATCCCGCCGACAGCCCTCGAGCTCTGGCAGGAAACCGGCCCCGGCCGCACCCGACGCGCACTGGCCGAACACCTGCGCAGGATCGCCGAGCACGGCGACCTCACCATCGACGACCCCGCTCGCGCGGCCAGGCACCTGATGCTGCTCATCTCCGCCGACAACCTCGACAATCGGGCGGACCTCCAGGACGAGGACACACTCCGCGAGATGGCCACCGCAGGTGTCTTGACCTTCTTGTACGGCTATGCGGCGGTTGGCGGGCGCGAACCCGCGCACGGCTCGTGACCACCCGCACTTCGTCGGCCCAGCTCGCGGGCGCGGCGCACGCGGGAGCGGGCGCGGCTCCCCGGGCGGCTATCGACTCCGGCAGCGACCACACTGACCCGGCGCAACCCACGAGCCCCACCAAGGCGTCAGCCGCTCACGGCCGGAGGGTGAGCGGCTGACTTTCCGTCCTCAAGGCGTGTTGCTCACGTGCTACCGACTGCGGAGCCGAGCCGGGGGGCTGTCCGCCGAGGAGCGGCTTGCAGCGGTTGGCGATATGTCGGCCCGGTCAGGGGTGCGGGGTGCTTCGGGGGGTGCGTCGGACGACGAGGTCCACCAGATCGCGGACGGTACTGACCGCCTCGACGTCGGCGAAGCTCAGGTCTGCCCCGAACTCCTCGTTGACGCGCAAGACGAGTTCGGCGATGCCGAACTCGTCGAGGCCGTAGTCGTCGTGAAACCGGGATTCGGCGGTCAGCTGCGCGACCGGGACAGCGAGTTCGTCGGCGATGACGTCGGACACGCGGGCCTGAAGGTCCATGACAGTGCTCCCAGTGCAGGATTCGGGCGGGCAAGAGCCCGCACCGGGCGGATACCACCACAAAACAAGAAATACACCGCGTATCGCTTTAGCTACTTACTGTGGGGGCTGCGTGGTGGCTTCTTGGCATGAGCCGCTCGTCATGGCGTGAGGCCGGGCGTAGGGGGAAGGCGCACATGTAGTCGTCGGCGAGGCCGCGGTGCGGTCCCGCTCCCGGGGCGTCGGCTCGACTCGGACGGTCTCGGGGCGGAACACCGCAGGTCAGGGGTGAGACGCCATGGCGGCACGGTCGATATGGAGCGGAGTCCTGGGCGTCGGGCTGGTGAGCCTGCCCGTCGGCCTGTACGCGGCGACCAGCGCACACACGACGCACTTCCACCAGATCCAGCGCGGCACCTCGGACCGCGTGCGCATGCAGCGGGTCAACGCACGCACCGGGAAACAGGTCGACTACGGCGACATCGTCAAGGGCTTCGACCTCGGGGACGGCGAGTACGTGGTGGTCGAACCCGGCGAGCTGGATGCGATCGCCCCGGGCAAGTCGGAGCTGCTGGGTGTCGACGGGTTCGTCGACGCCGACGCCATCGCGCCGATCTTCTACGACCGCACCTACTACCTCGCACCGCGCGGGGAGCCCTACAAGAAGGTCTACGAGCTGCTGCGCCAAGCCCTGCGCGACTCGGGCCGGGTCGGGGTGGCGACGTTCGTGATGCGGGGCAAGCAGTACCTGGTCGCGTTGCGCGGTGGGGACGATGTGATCACGTTGGAGACGCTGCACTGGGCCGACGAGGTCCGCGACCCCTCGTCGGAGCTGGACCTGCCGCGGCACACCAAGCCGGCCGCGAACGAGGCGAAGATGGCCCGGCAGCTCATCGACGCGATGGCGATCGACTGGGACCCCGCCAGATACAGCGACACCTACGAAGAACGCGTCCGCGAACTGATCGAGGCCAAGGCCGAAGGCGGGGAGGTCGTGGCCGAGGAGGGCGCGCCGGAGCCGACCGAGGTCGTCGACCTCATGGAGGTCCTGCGCCGCAGCGTCGATCAGGCCGGGGCCGGATCCGGCGGGGCCCCGGGTTCGGATCGTGCGGATTGGGATCGTGCGGGCGGCCGGTCGCGGCCGACGAACCGCGGCGGCGGCCGCCGCGGGCCCAAGTCGGGTCGCGGCAAAGCGCAGGGGCGGTCCGGCGGCAAGCGCCGTTCCGCGTTGGCCGACCTGACCCGGCAGGAGCTGTACGAGCGGGCATCCGACCTGGGCGTGCACGGCCGGTCCCGCATGACCCGCGCCGAACTTCTGGACGCGGTCCGGTCCGCGTCCTAGGCGACCCCGGCGACCCCTCACCATCCGGCCGTTGACGTCGTCGACGTTGACGATGCGTACTGGGCGGAAGGCAGCCGGCCGTGCCATCGTCGCCCGGGTCGGGCCTCGGTGAAGGCAGGTCAGGTCTCGGTGAAGGCGGCCTCACCGCGCAGGATCACCGCCGACTCGGCGACCTGGCGCAACCGTGCGTTGAACGCCGCGACCAGCGCGTCACCGGCCAACTCGGGGGTTCCCACCGGCCAGGTGCCCGGCGGCACGATCTCCACCGTCACCGAGCCGTACGCGCGGGCGGACTCCAGCCACGACCCGTGCAGCGACGTCGGCGCACCCATCGTCCAGGAATGCCGCCCTCCGGCCATCCGCAGCCGGGTGAACCATCCGTCGTGCGCGCACACCTCGGCGGTCGTCTCCGCTGGATCACCAACCGCCAGTCCGAAGCCCGATTCCCACGCGTGGTCGACCAGCACCGGGTACCGCTCGGCGGCAGGTTCGACCAGCGCTTCGGGGTAGGGCAGCACGTCCGCGTCGGGCGGTGCCACCAGGGCGAAGGCGATGTGTGGCCGGGTGGGCTGTCCGGCGGGCAGATACGCGTCCATGGCACCTCGATTCCTCCACGCGGCTGATTCAGTGCACTCGGGGCTCCTGTGACGAGCCGTCTTCTGCGATGTGGACGTCGTCGACCGCGATGTTCACCTCGACCACCTCGAGCCCCGTCATGCGCTCCAGGGCTTCGATGACGGTCTCGCGTACTTCGGCGGCCAGCGCGGCGATCTCCACGCCGTACTCCACCACGATGTCGAGATCCACCGCGCACTGCTTCCGGCCGACCTCCACGTCGACGCCCTGGGCGACGTTGCGCTTCGCGCCGGGGATGCGCTGCCGCATCGCACCGAACGTCCGGGACGTGCCAGAGCCCATCTCGTGGACGCCTCGCACCTCGCGCGTCGCGATGCCCGCGATCTTCGCCACCACACCGTCCGCGACGGTAGTGCGGCCGCGCTCCGAACTCAGGGCGTCGGGCGAGCCGGAACCGGAGGGGCGGGACTGGAGACTGCCGGCCGGAGCCCGCCCCTCGTCCCGCTGGTGCGTATTGCTCTTCTGCTGCGTGTCCGTGTCACTCATCAGCGCGACTCCTTTTTAGGGTGAGCGGCCCACCCTGGCGCCTGCCCTCCTGGGCGACACCCATGCCGGAATCGGCGCACCGGCCGGTTGCCGCCGGCTCCTTTCATCCGCGGACACGAGCTTCGTGCTGTCCCGGAGCGGTGTTCAGAGGTGCTGCTCCGGGCGCCGATCGCTGCTGTCGGGGTCCGGTTCGGGAGCAGGCGGACGGAAGCATGCGATGACGGTCTTGCCGTAAATGCAGGGCCTGGCCTCCCAGTTGTCGGCCAGGGCGTCGACCAGAAGCATGCCCCGGCCCCCGGATTTCCCGACGTCCACCGGTCCGGGCTCGGGCAGTACGGGGGAGGCGTCGTGCACCGCCACGTGCAGGCACCGCGTGTCCCAGGTCAGTACCAGCCATGCCGTGCTGTGGGCGTGGACCTGGGCGTTGGTGACCAGTTCGGAGACGGTGAGAATGACCGCATCGACCGTCTGCGGAGCTGTCGCCGTCCAACCGATCGACTCCAGGCGCTCATACGCCCAGTCACGCGCGGTTTTCACCTCGCTCGTCAACGGCAGGGCCCGCGCCCAGCCCACCGCCCGCACCGATGATCCGCTCACCGCGTCCCTCCCGGCTTGTTCCCTGTGTCTGCCGGTTACCCCGGACTTCCGGATTGACGCAGCGTGTCGCCATGGTGTGGTCGAGGGACCGCCCCGGCCACTTCAGCCCTCGGGCCAACCGGGCGCCCCTGACGAACTCCTGTGTCAGCCCGACTACGAAACTTCGCGCCCCTCCCCCGGATCACCCATGGCACTCACAGCGGCTGTAGGCGGCGGGTCACTTCCCGGAGGTAGTCGTCACCGTAGGCGGCCACGACGTCTTCGAGGTCGATCATCGGCGGGATGTCGATAACCGGCTGCCGATCCGTGAGGAACTGTGAGGTTGCCTCGATGAACCGCGCCTCGTCGACGCCGGGGACATCGACTTGGTCGAGAACGGCCTGAGTCGCTCGGAAGCGCGACGTGATCTCCCCGTCGGGGCCGGGAAACCGCACCAGGTATTCGTGATCGCCCAGGGGCTCGATCCGGATATCCATGGGTAGTTTTGCTCCTTTCCTTGGTGAACGCCGCTGTGTCCCTTCAGCGCGCTGCCGGCGGGTGCCGGTCGTCACGAGGGGTGGCCGGGCTGCATGTCCCGCACGTCGGAGTACATGAGCGGTGGCTCCATCTGAGGGGTTCCGGCGGCGGAGTCGCCCGAATCGAGCGGCGCCAGGACGAACCCGGTGTGGTCCCCCAAACCGGTGAGGCGATCGACCACGGTGCCGACGAACCGACGCGGGCAGTCGGTCAGCAGCGGGACTCCCTCCTCCCCCGGCGTCCAGCGGCAACGGGCGAACTTGTCGGTGTCGTCACCGGTGCGTTCCCCGAACAGTTCGGCGAGTTCCCGCTGACGAGCGCTCAAGGCATGCACGGCCAGCACGCGTGATGCCTGGGCGACCGGGTGGGTGTGGTTGGCCCGGGAGACGCAGACGAGGAAACGCGCGGGGGCGATGCTGCACTGCGAGGCGAACCCGACCAGGCACCCGGACCGCTCACCTGTGGCCGGGTGCGCCGCGGTCACCACGAACATCGGGTAGTCCAACGCATCCGCGAATCGCTCGAAGTCCATCGGCCACAGCCTCCCGGGTCGTCCACCGAAGCGCCCTCTGGAACCACGATGGCACCCCGGCGGAGGGACCGAAATCCGGCGCCACGCCGCACGACCCGGAACTTCCGGGGTAGCCGCGCGGGCGAAACCCGCCGCGGGTCGCGGAAAGCCCGCCGGCCCGGCGGCGACCGAGGAGGCGACGGACCGCCATGGCACGCATCGGCTACTTTCTGTCCTGCGAGGAGTACACCCCGGCCGAGCTGATCGACCAGGCACGGTTGGCGGAGAAGGCCGGTTTCGCCGGCCTCGCGATTTCCGACCACTTCCATCCGTGGAACGAGGCGCAGGGAAACAGTCCCTTCGTCTGGTCGGTGATCGGCGCGCTGAGCCAGGTGACCGCGCTCCCGGTGACCACACTCGTGACCTGCCCGACCGTTCGCCTGCACCCGGCGGTCACCGCCCAAGCCGCCGCGACGGCGGCCGTCATGACCGCGGGCAGGTTCCGCCTCGGTGTCGGCACCGGCGAGGCACTCAACGAACACGTCACGGGCGCGCCGTGGCCGGCGTGGGACGTCCGTGCCGACATGCTCGCGGAAGCCGTCGAGGTCATGCGCCGTCTCTTCACCGGCGAGACGATCACCCACCGCGGCCGGCACTACACCGCCGACAACGCCCGCTTGTACACGGTTCCGCAGAACGACGTACCGATCTACGTGTCGGCCTTCGGCCCGCAATCCCTCGACCTTGCAGCCCGCATCGGCGACGGCCTGGTGACCACGCAGCCCGACCCCGATGCCGTCCGGGCGTTCCGCGACAGCCGCGGACGGGGGCCGGTCCTGGGTGGTCTCAAGGTGTGCTGGGACGGCAACCGCGACCGTGCCGTCGAGACCGCACACCGGCTGTGGGCCGTCGAGCAGCTGCCCGGCGAACTCGGGCAGGTTCTGCCGACTCCGCAGCACTTCGAACAGGCGGCCGGGCTGGTCACGCCCGACATCGTGGCGAAATCCGTCACGTGCGGGGACGACGTGGAGGAACACGTCGCCGGGCTACGGGCGTTCGCCGACGCGGGCTTCGACGAGGTGTTCGTGGGCCAGATCGGAACGCACCACGAGGAGTTCTTCCGCGCCTACGGAGAGCGCGTACTGCCGGCCGTGCAGGGGTGAATCCCGCGCGGCCGGGTAGCCGCGGGCCATGAGCGGCCGTCTCGATCAGTCCCGTGCGCCGGTGCTGGAGGCCTTGGATGCCTACCACCGGCGCGGCTACATCCCCTTCACCCCACCGGGCCACAAGCAGGGCCGCGGTGCCGATCCGCGGGTGCTCGCCACGCTCGGTCCGGGAGTATTCGCGTCCGACGTGCTGGCCGTGGGCGGCCTCGACGACCGCTTGTCGTCCGGGCGTGTCCTGGAACGCGCGGAGGCGCTCATGGCGGAAGCGGTCGCGGCGGACCGCACCTTCTTCTCGACCTGCGGCAGCAGCCTGTCGGTGAAGAGCGCGATGCTCGCCGTCGCCCGCCCGCACCAAGAGCTGGTCATCTCGCGGGACGCCCACAAATCGGTGGTCTCGGGCCTGATCCTGTGCGGCATCTGCCCGCGCTGGGTCGAGCCGCACTGGGACCCGGACCTGCATCTGGCGCACCCGCCCGGCCCCGCCGACTACGCGCGGGCCCTCGATCGGCACCCCGACGCGGTCGGCGCGCTGGTGACGAGCCCGACGCCGTACGGCACGTGCGCGGACCTGGCGGGCATCACCCGGACCGCACACGAGCACGGCGTCCCCGTGATCGTGGACGAAGCGTGGGGCGCCCATCTGCCGTTCCACGACGGGCTGCCGACCTGGGCGATGGACGCCGGTGCCGACGTATGCGTGACGAGCGTCCACAAGATGGGTGGCGGCCTCGAACAGGGCTCGGTGTTCCATCAACAGGGCGACCGGGTCGACCACAATCATCTCGCCTCCTGCGCTGACCTGCTCGACACGACGAGTCCCAACGTCCTGCTGTACGCGGCCATGGACGGGTGGCGCAGGCAGATGGCGCAGCACGGGAACACGTTGCTCGCCGATGCCCTCGTTTTGGCGTCGCACGTACGCGAACGGATCGAGGCCATCGCGGGACTCCACGTCGACTGCGACGAATTCCTCGGCCCGGACCGGGCCTTCGAAGTCGACCCGCTGCAATTGGTCATCGACGTCGGCGCCCTGGGCATCACCGGCTATGCGGCGGCTGACTGGCTCCGTATGCACCACCGCGTCAGTCTCCATGTGTGCGACCACCGCCGGGTCAGCGCCCAGTTGTCGTACGCGGACGACCGCGCCACCGCGGACGCCCTGGTCACCGCATTGCAGGCCCTGCCCGCGCACGCGCAGGGTCTGCGCCGCGCCTCGGCCGTCGTCGATGTGCCGAGTCCGACGGATCTGCGGTTGGAGACGGTGATGCTGCCGCGTGACGCGTTCTTCGCGGACACCGAGCATGTCGACACCGACCGCGCCGAGGGTCGCGTCGCCGCCGAAATGCTGACCCCGTACCCGCCGGGGATCCCGGTCGTCGTCCCCGGCGAACGGCTGTCGAAGCCCGTGCTGTCCTACCTCCGCAGCGGCGTCGCCGCCGGCATGGTCGTGCCGGACGCCGACGACCCGTCGCTGCGTGTGGTCCGGGTGGTCGCAGGCACCTGACGGGGTCCCGGGAGGTTTGCCGATCACGCCCCCGGGTGCACGGCGGATCCGCTCGCCGGGCGCCGGTGGCTGGTATCGCACCACGGCATGCGCTTGCTCCGCCGGCACAGGCAGACGGCCACCACGACACGGTCCGAGCGCGCTGTGGTGCCGTCGGGCATGTCGACTTCCACCGGGCCGCGCAGCAATGCGGGCCCGCGGGGCACGACCGTCACGTGGGCCGCGCCCCGCTGTTCGGCCCCGTACACACCGAGGACTCGGGGTTCGCTCTGCTTCCTCGGGGCCGGAGGGGGTTCATGACCGATCGGCACGCACGACCACCAATTCCTCTTCCCGGCAGCCCGGGGCGATCAGGCCGCGTTCTTCCAAGTAGGCGGCACGCGACGACATGACCGGCCCGAACGGCTCGCGCTTGCGGGCCGCGACCGTGGCATGCAGTCCCGCGGCGGCGAGCAGCCGAAGCGTCTCCGCGATACCACACAGCGACGAGTGCACCACGAGCAGCGATCCGCCAGGGGTCAGCACGCGCGGGGCGGCGCGGCACAGGCGGTCGAGCAGGAGCCGCCCGTCGCGGCCCGCGTCCCACGAGCGGCCGGGGCCGTGCCGAGGCAGGTCCGCTTCCGGGGCCGGCACGTACGGCGGGTTCGCCAGCACGACGTCGTAGCGGTGGCCGTCGACGGGGGCGAACAGGTTGCCCCGGCGTACCGCGACGCCGCGGTGCCGGCGCAGGCTGTTCCACCGTGCCGCCCAGACGGCCCGGCGTGTGGCGTCGACGGCGGTGACCCGGCAGCTCGCCCCGGCTGCGTCGGCGGCGGCCATCGCTACTGCGCCCGTGCCAGTGCAGACGTCCAGGACGCTGCGGGCCGTGGTGGCCAGGCCGGTGTCCAGATAGGCGCTCACCAGAAGCCACGTGTCGGCCTGCGGTCGGTACATGCCGGGGAGGCGAAGCACGCCCGGCAGGGCATCGGGCGGCGAGTGCCCCGCCGCGTCGGCCGGCCGTCGCCGTCCGTCACTGCCGCGATGAGCAGGCAGCGCGGAGGTGAAGGGGACGGCGGCAGGCCGGGTCATGGGTTCGGCTCCGCGACATCGATGCCGGCGCGCGCGGACGCCAGGCCGCCGACCCCGGCAGGGTCGCTGTTGCACACCCCGCCGACCAGGGCTTCCCCAGGGGTCGCGCGGAGGGTCTCGAACCTCAGCCCATGCGGCGCGGCCGCATGGTTGCGGAGGCGACCGCGCTCCGATGTCGATGGGACGTTCATGCCGCAGCGGCTACCCGGCCTGTGCAAATCAACCGCAGGTGCCCGATGTGGGCTGAGGAATCCGGCGCGGCACAGGCCAACGCGGCAAGGGGCGGGGGCTTCGGGCGCGGACGAGACCGTGCCGCCGCGTCGGCACCGAGCCGTGCAGGGGTCGGCGATCCCGGTCAGGCGGGGGACGGCCGGTGGGCTGTGCGCCGCACGTCACCCGCAGCGGGTTCCGGGCCGAACGCTCCCGCGGCCATGCGGACCCGGAGCCGCTCGAGGAAGCTCGACTGGTCCTCGGCCCGGTCGATCAGCGAGTCCAGCTCGTCGGCGGGAAGACGGTCGTCGTTGTCGGCGAGCATCCTGAGTGCGCGCCAGCATGAGGCTTTGCCTTCGACACCCATACGCATGGCCTCCAGCTCCAGCACGTTGCTGAGCGGCGACCTGCGGACGATCCGGCCGTTGGGTTTGAGCCGCCCGACGCGTTCGGCCGTCCACGCGGCGGCGACCTTGGCCCGCTGCGGCGTGATGTCCAGAGAGGCCATGAGTGTGCGGAGCGTTTCCCGGTCCCGGGCGACGTCGTGGGCGAACGTATCCAGTTCGCGGCCGTATGGGCCGTTCCGGTGGGTGCGCGCCAACCGTCGTGCCAGTTCCGAGCCGCCGGTGGCTCCGGCGAAGTGGTCCGTCAGATACAGGCGCAGCATTCGTTCGGGCTCGGCTCGGGCTGCGAGGGGGTTCATGGTGGCTCCTCCTGTCCCGGACGGCGAGTGAGGTCCACTCCGGGCGCCTACCCGGACCGCGGGCGCCCATGCCGTACCGCCGGAGCCCGCGGGCCGCGGGACCGCCCCGGGGGCGTTACCTGTGCGGCCGACGGGTATCCGCGCGGGCGTACTGCGGCAGTACGGCGTGGATCCGGACCCGGGAGCGATCGGCATGGACAAGACCGCGGTGCTGGTCATCGACATGATCAACACCTACGAGCACAAGGACGCCGAGCGCCTGGTCTCCTCGGTCCGCGAGACCTTGCCCGCCATGCGGCGGCTGATCCGCAGGGCTCGGGACGCCGGCACGGACGTGATCTACGTCAACGACAACTTCGGCCGCTGGAGATCCGACCATCGGGAGTTCCTCGCCGCCTGCCTGGACGGGCCGCACGGCGACCTCGTCCGGCCGATCGCACCCGATCCCGAATCGATGTTCGTGGTGAAGGCACGCCATTCGGCCTTCTTCCAGACCCCGCTGGAATACCTGCTCGACCGGCGCGGCGTGCAGCGCGTGGTGCTGTGCGGGCAAGCCACGGAGCAGTGCGTCCTGTACTCGGCCATCGATGCCCACGTGCGGCACTTTCGCATCGTCGTGCCCCGGGACGCCGTGGCACACATCCACCCCGATCTCGCCGACGCCGCACTCCGCATGATCGAACTCAACCTCGACGCCCGGGTCTGCCCCGAAGACCAGGTTGCCTTCGCCTGACACCCCGGGGTCGCGCTCGTGTGGCCGCCGCCTTTGCGGGCAGCCGCCGGGCGTGCGCGAACGCGCCATGCATACGGAAAGGTGATGAGAAACCATGAAGGCCGCTGTCTACGCCCGCGATGTCGCCGTGAAGGACGTGCCGGACGCCAAGATCGAGCACCCCTGCGACATTCTGGTGAAGATCACGACCACCAACATCTGCGGTTCCGACCTGCACATGTACGAGGGGCGGACGTCCTTCGAAACCGGGCGCACGCTCGGGCACGAGAACCTCGGTGTGGTCGTCGAGGTCGGATCGGGTGTGCGGAAGGTCAAGGTCGGCGAGTACGTGGTGCTCCCGTTCAACATCGCCTGCGGGTTCTGCAAGCAGTGCGAGCAGGGGCTGACGAGCTACTGCTTGACCATGCAGCCCGACCCGTCGCTGGCGGGTGCCGCCTACGGGTTCGCCGACATGGGTCCGTACCAGGGCGGCCAGGCCGAGCTTCTGCGCGTACCGTACGGCGACTTCAATGCCCTGCGCCTGGGCGAGGACGCCGAAGAGCGCCAGAACGACTACGTCATGCTGGCCGACATCTTCCCCACCGGCTACCACGCCACCGAGATGGCCGGCGTGAAACCCGGCGACCAGACGATCGTCTTCGGCGCGGGCCCGGTCGGTTTGATGGCGGCCTACTCCGCCCTCCTGCGCGGCGCGGGAAGGGTGTGGGTGGCCGACCACCAGCCGGACCGGCTGCGGTTGGCGGAGCAGATCGGCGCCATCCCGATCGACACCTCGACGCAGGATCCGGCCGGCGTCGTCAAGGAAGCGACCCTCGGGCTGGGCGCCGACAACGGATGCGAGTGCGTCGGCTACCAGGCGCACGACCCGCAGGGCCGTGAAGACGCCGCGCTCACCCTCAACGGCCTCATCGATGCCGTCCGCTTCACCGGCGGCCTCGGAGTCGTCGGCGTGTTCCTTCCCGAGGACCCCGGCGGCGAGGACGCCCAGAACGCCATGGAAGCGCAGGGCAAGATAGCAATCGACTACGGCCTGATGTGGTTCAAAGGCCAGCGCATGGGCACGGGGCAGGCGCCCGTCAAGCGGTACAACCGGGCCCTGCGCGACCTGATCGCCGGCGGCAAGGCCGAACCCGGCTTCGTCGTCTCCCACGAACTGGACCTCGACGAAGCCCCCAGCGCCTACGAACACTTCGACAACCGCGACGAGGGCTGGACCAAGGTCGTCCTCCACCCCGACGGCACCACACGGTGACCCGGCCGACGCCCTGCCGCGGGCGGCGTCCCTTGGTGAGGCACGTGAGGGACGTGAGGCACGCCGAACCATGCCGGGCCCGTCCGCGGCACACCCGCCGATCCGTCAGGAGGTGAGGCGCGAGTGTCACGTACGGAGGTGCCCAGAAGGGCCGGATGAGCCGACAACATCGCTTGCCTCCTCGTTGAGCGGGTGTCGGCCCACCGAAACGCGGGGGGGTCGGCCGGGCGGTACGACGATTCGGCTACCAGCGGTACCAGCGTCCGCGGCCTCCGTCCGCGCCGGTGCTGCGGACGAGGAACCCGAGCAGCCAGATGGCCAGCACGATGACGGCAACCCACCACAGCACTTCCAGGGCGAACCCGGCGCCGAAGAGGACGAGTGCCAGAAGGAGGACCAGAAGAAGAGGAATCATGATTCCGGCACTGCCCGCAAACCCCGGTTCAATGCGCAGGTTTCGTGGATCCGGTTGCGGAGGCGGTTGCGCCGGGTGCCACGGGCAAGGTGTTCGATCCGGTGATCGCGGGCAGCCGAATGTCACGCTGCCGCCGGGGATACCGCAACCGGCGGTTTCCACGACCGAGTGTCGCCCCGTGCGCGTGGCACTGCCGTAATCCCATGATCGGAATCCTGTGACCGCGAAGAAGAACCCCGTGTCGGCTGCCGCCGAGAAGATCGTCGAGAAGGTCCAGGAGGCCGCCTCGTCGGGGAACGAGATCCCCGGGGCGCCGGCTGCGGTCTCGCCGCCCGTGGACGAGCCGACCGAGCCCACCGGGCCGCTCCACCCGAAAGCCGACCAGCGCGGACCCGAGACCTACGGTCCCACCGGGCAGCCCACCGGCGCGTCGCGGGAAGACGTCGCCCAGGGTGGCGAGTGGCTGACGACCGCGCAGGGCACACGGCTGTACGACACCGACCACTCCCTCAAGGCCGGCCCCCGCGGGCCCGTCCTGCTCCAGGACCACCACTTGCGGGAGAAGATCACCCACTTCGACCACGAGCGGATCCCCGAGCGGGTGGTGCACGCGCGCGGTGCCGCCGCGCACGGCGTCTTCCAGGGCTACGGCAGGGCAGAGCGGATCTGCAAGGCGGCTTTCCTGGGCAAGGACGTGGAGACCCCGGTCTTCGTGCGGTTCTCCACGGTGCTGGGTTCCCGCGGCTCGGCCGACACCGTGCGCGACACCCGCGGCTTCGCGACGAAGTTCTACACCTCCGAGGGCGTCTTCGACCTGGTCGGCAACAACATCCCGGTGTTCTTCATCCAGGACGCCATCAAGTTCCCCGACGCGATCCACGCCGGCAAGCCCCACCCGGACCGGGAGATCCCCCAGGCGCAGAGCGCGCACGACACGTTCTGGGACTTCGTGACCCTGCACACCGAGGCCACCCACCACACGTTGTGGAACATGTCCGACCGGGGCATCCCGCGCTCGTTCCGGATGATGGAGGGCTTCGGCGTGCACACCTTCCGGCTGGTCGACGCCGAGGGCGGGACGACGCTGGTCAAGTTCCACTGGAAGCCGAAGCTCGGCGTGCACTCCCAGGTCTGGGAGGAAGCGCAGATCACCGCGGGCATGGACCCGGACTTCCATCACCGGGACCTGGCCGACGCGATCGAGTCCGGTGCCTTCCCGCAGTGGGAGCTGGGCGTGCAGACGTTCCCCGACACCGACGACCAGATGTTCCAGGGCATCGACCTCCTCGACCCGACCAAGATCGTTCCGGAGGAGCTGGCGCCCGTTCAGCCGATCGGCATGCTCACCCTCAACGCGAACCCGTCGAACTTCTTCGCGGAGACCGAGCAAGTCGCATTCCACGTCGGCAACCTCGTCCCGGGCATCGACGTCACCAACGACGCACTGCTGCAAGGACGGCTGTTCTCCTACCTCGACACCCAGATCTCCCGCCTCGGCGGCCCCAACTTCCCGCAGCTGCCGATCAACAGGACGCACGCGCCGGTCAACGACATGCTGCGCGACGGCATGCACCAGACCGCCGTCCACCAAGGCGTGGCGCCCTACCGGCCCAACTCCCTCGACGGCGGCTGCCCCTTCCAGGCCGGCGCGGACAACGGCGCCTACATCGAAGTCCCCGCGGACGTGGCACCCGCGCACAAGGTCCGTGACGCGGCGGCCACCTTCGACGACCACTTCAGCCAGCCCCGCTTGTTCTGGCTCAGCATGACCCCGACCGAGCGCGAGCACATCGTGGCCGCATACACCTTCGAGCTGAACAAGTGCTACGAGACGGCGATCAAGGAACGCGCCCTGAAGGTGCTCGCCAACATCGACGCCGAACTGTGCGCCCAGGTCGCCGCCGGCCTCGGCCTGCCCGCGCCCGCCGCGACCGTCGAACACGCCGAGACCCACGCCAGCCCCGCCCTGTCCCAACTGCGCGGCCGATGGCCGTTGGACGGCCGCGTCATCGGCATCGTCACCTCGGCGGGACAGGGCCTCGCCGACGTGCGGGCGGTGCGCCAAGCCATCCTCGACAAGGGCATGGTCCCGCTGGTGATCGCCCCGGCCGGCGGGCAGTTGGAGGACGACGGCGACCCCGTCGCCATCCAACGGACGTTCGCCACCGCCCGCTCCACCGAGTTCGACGCGCTGTTGCTCGCGGGCGCCCCCGCGGCCGGCATCGACCCGCGGGTGCTGGTGATGCTCGACGAGACCTACCGGCACGGCAAACCCCTGGGCGCCTGGGGCAACGGCGCGGACGCACTGCGCGCGGCCGACATCGACCCCGAAGGACCCGGAGTCGTCGCCGCGTCCGATTCCGGAGCCGTGCTGGAGGACGTCGCCGACCTGCTCAGCCAGCACCGCGTCTGGGACCGCCTCGCCCCGGCGGTTTGACCTGCGGCCGACCATCCACCCAGGCATGGCACACCGGCCTGTCCGGCGGTCCGAATCGTCCTCCTCCGCGATGCGGCGTGCCCGCGTCGCGGAGGAGGACGACCGGTCGGCACGGTGAGGCCGAGCCAATCTCAGCCTGGAGTGCGCGCACACCGTGGCGACGGCACGTCATGGCACGGCGCCGCTTTCGCCGATCCCCATGTGATGATCGGGAGCACCTACCTGCCAGGCCATGAACGCTGCGGCCCTCGACAAGGCGCTGTCCCATCTCGGGTCTTCCACTTCGAACAGCTTGCAGAAGCGGCGCGATGTTCGAGGAAGTCGTCGAGGACAATTGCGCATTGGCGACGTCAGGTGGCCGGCGCGGTGCGGCGCTCTCCCAAGCGACACGACCTGCGGCATGCGCGAACTTCAGGCCGGCGATGGTGGCCAGGCACCAAGCACCCGTAGCACTCATAGCACTTCAGGGTGAGCTCGTGTCACCGGCCATGCACTCCCTCCTCCGCACCAGTTGGTCCACCCGTACGGCTCGGCGGGAACGTGGGCGGGACACTTGTGGGCACTCGCCCGTGCGGGAAAACCCTCGAATCGCGGTTGATCGGCGGCGGAGTCTGTCGCTCTCGCGCTTCGGTCACGACCATGATGGGGGGCACCGGATGGGGGGAGATCGTGGCGATGACAGCTGGACCACGCATCCGCGGACTTCCGCGGATTTCCTTGTTGCTTCCGCTGGTTGCGCTCGTTGTGTCGGCGGCGGGATGTTCGTCGGCGCAACCACGGCCCACTTCCGTGTCCGTGTCACCTTCGAAGATTCCGGTGGCGCGGCCGGCCGTGGGCGCCGACTATCCGGCGTCCGCGGACGATGCCTCGTGCCGGGTGCGGGAGAGTCTGAGACCGCTCGACCCGGTGCCCGCGCCGGGGCGGATGCCGGCCGGGTCGTCGATGGCCGAGATCGTCGCACGAGGCCGCATCGTCGTCGGCGTCGACCAGAACACCCAGTACTTCGCGGCGCGGAACCACCACGAGAAGGACCGCATCGAAGGTTTCGACATCGAGATGGCCGAGGCGGTCGGTTTGGCGCTGTTCGGCGAACCCGGCCATGTCGCTTACCGGGTCATCACCCAGGCGCAGCGAATCCCGCTGCTGCAGAACGGCGAGGTCGACCTCGTCGTGGACACCATGACGATCACGTGCGACCGCAAGCGCCAGGTGTCGTTCAGCGGCAACTACTACGACGACGGGCAGCGTGTGCTCGTGCCGTGGGACTCTCCCGTGGCCGGCATCGGCGACCTGCGCGGCAAGCGGGTCTGCACGGTACGCGGAACGACATCGATCGCGACTTTGCGGGACAAGGGCACGCTGCCGTATGCCGTCGACAACTGGACGGACTGCCTGGTCGCGCTCCAACGCGCCGAGGTGGACGCCATCTCCACAACTGGGGCGCTGCTGGCGGGGTTGCGGGCGCAGGACGGCGATACCAAAATCGTCGGCCCGCGTTTCACCGACGAACCGCACGGCATGGCGGTACGCCTCGACCGCGCCGACTTCGTCCGGTTCTTGAACGGGACACTCACCCGCATGCTCGCGGACGGTACATGGGAACGCCTGGCACGGACATGGCTGTCGCCGGCCTTCGACGGGGAGCCGCAGAAGCCCGAGACGTCATACGTGGGGTGAAATCCGACGGATCCGCACCGTCACGGCACGGTCGGCGTTCTCGCGGTCGGCCCGCACCCCGGCTGCCCCGCGCCACCGGCAGAACCCCGACCGGGAGCCCTCAAGGATCCGGCACGACCGCTCGACGTCAAACGCGTCCTGGTCCCGTACGAACGGGAAGCGACTCACCAGTTCGTCTCTCCCGCCTCGGTCAGGTCTTCTTCCCCCAAGTGCTCGCTCTGGTTTTTGCATTGCTCGCACCCGACCTCGCAGGGCCCGTTCGCACACGGTCGAGTGCGAGCGGCGGGCCTGCGCCTTGCGATGCGCGGCCGCGGACACCGCAGCGGTGGTGGTGCGCGGATGAGGGGTGGGGGGGGGGGGGGGTGGCGCGCCGCGCCCCCCCGGCGGCGCGCCGGGGGGGGGTTGGGG
>NZ_JBMULZ010000016.1:0-229537 GCF_049534875.1 Uniformispora flossi | reverse complement strand
CGGGCGGGCCGGATGGCGGGCGGGCCGGATGGCGGGCGGGCCGGATGGCGGGCGGCCGCCCCCGCCCGCCGAACGGCACGGGCGGGCGGGGGCGGCCGCACGAGGCGGCTCCGGTCAGTCGACCTGGCCGTTGTGGTCCGTGCGCCCCTTGGGCGTCAGCGGGTTCATCGCGGTCACGTCGCGCGGGAGGAGGTCGAAGCCCTGCCAGTGGATCGGCATCGGGCTCTGGTCCTCGTCGCGGGGGACGTGGTGGAACGGCACCGTCACCCACATCACCGGGTCGGTCAGCGTCTCGCCGTTGACGTATCCGGGGATGTCCTGCGCACCGCATTCCGGATCGGCGTTGAAGCTGGCGAACTTCTCACAGGCTTTGGCCTGCGTGAACGATACTGCGGGCGACTGCGCCGGGTTCGCCGCGTACTGCTGGTTGGTCACGGTCTGCACCAGCTCGTAGCTGCGGTTGTGCCCGTCCGCGTTCTTGCTGCTCTGGCTGACGACGCGCCACCAGCGCAGGTTGGCGTTCTGGAACGAGCCTTCCTTGGCGATGTCGGTCTTCGCCGTGCTGTAGACCTCGCCGCGTTTGCCGCGCGCGCCGGTGTCGACCGTGTCGTACTGCTCGACCTTCTCCCGCCCGTCGCCGTCGATGTCGAAGTCGACGCGCCACGTGGCGTTGTGGAAGTGGTTGCCGGCTATGCCGGTGGCATTCTTGCCGATGGGCCAGCCCTTGTCGGGCGTGGTCCAGTCCTCCGGCGACAGGTCGCCGGTGGCGCCGAGCCGCGCGGAGACCTGGCCGTCGTCGGCGAAGCGCCACTCGGTGACGTACTCGTACCAGTCGACCTTGGAGATCGTGTAGATCACCAGGTCCTGGCCGTTGGCGGTGAACAGGTCGCCCAGGTCGGGGCTCATCCATTCCTGTTCCTGCGAGCGGTACGCCAGGCCGGCGTCGACCTTCTGGACGCACAGGACCTTCTTCGCGTCCTCCTTCTTGCCGATCCACTGGCCCTTGAGCTTGCCGCCCGGGCACTCCTGCTTGGCGATCGCGTGCGAGAAGTAGCCGCCGAAGCCGTACGACGTGATGTCGTTCCACTGGTGGTCGCCCGAGTCGTACGGCACGTTCAGCTGCGCGAGCTGCGCCGAACGCAGCACCGTGATCGGGTACTTCTCACCCTTCGGCTGGTAGCCGACGCGTTCGAGGACGAGCCCGGCCTTGGTGTCGATGCGCCAGCACATGCGCCATTCGGTGCCGGACTTCAGGGTCTCCTGCACCATCGCGTTGTTGCCGCAGTAGTTGAAGCGGTCCTGGTCCTTGCCGGCGGCGGCCGCGGCCCCGGCGGGTGCGGCGAGCACGGTCGCCGCCATCGCCAGGGCGGCGAGGCCGGCCGCCGCCCCGGTCGCCTTGCGGCGCAGTCTGCGAATCATCGGAGTCTTCCTCTCATCCGACGCCGGATGGGCGCGGCGGACCGGTCGGCCGGTCATGCGGGAGGTCGTACGGGCGGTCATGCGGGCGGTCATTGGGGCGGGAAGACGGCGCGGGCCGACAGGTCGACCACGGTGCGCGTCGTGTCGAGGTACACGCCGCCGCGTACCTTGACGAAGAGGATCAGGCAGCGGTGCGCGCCGCACTGGGCGGTCGCCGTGTCGCCGATGTCGGCGATGTACGACGAGCCGTTCGCGTCGAGCTGCTCGGGTCCGGCCAGCTCCGTGCCGGTGGCGGCCTTGTACTGGGCCTTGAGCGGAGCGCCGGACGGGGACGCGACCAGCAGCTTGAGTGCCTCGGCGGTTTCGGTCCGCGACGGGGCGGGCTGCATGTTCGGCGCCTGGGATGAACGTTCCAGCACCCCGGCGGTCAGGTTCACCACGCGCTTGGCCAGGGTGTTGTCGGCGTAGTTGTAGAAGTAGACGTCGGCGCGGCGGGGCGCCTTGCCCGGGTCGGTCTCGGCCGGCAGCGGGTCGGACAGGTCGACGGTCAGCGGCTCGGGACCGGCCGCCCCGGTGACGGTGCGGGCCGACTGGCGGAGCGCCGGGTCGACGGCCAGCCGCAGGGCGGTGTCGATTTCGTCGGGGGTGAGCGGATCCCGGCCGCTGCCCGTCGCGGGGGCGGGGCCCATCGGCTCGCTCTCCGCGGGGACGTCGCCGCCGGGCGACACCGATGCTTGTCCGCCGGGAGCGGCGGCGCCGGCCGTCCCCGCACCGCTGCCGCCGGGTGCGGGCGATCCGGCCGCGGCGGGCTTGCCGCTCTCCCCGGACGCCCCCATCGGGATGGCGATGGCGATCGACGCGACGGCCGCGGCCACACTGAGTCCGGCGCCGACCAGGACGCGGGACAGACGCCGGCTCCGGGGGACGTCGGCCCCGGCCTCCGCGGACGGCGTAGCCGACGACTGCTGCGGCGGGGTTTCCTCCGCCGGGATATCCCCGGTTTCCGGGGGTCTGTTGTTCACGTGTCCTCCAGCACGGACTTCCACGGGTTTGCACGGGCCTCTGCGGCCTTCTGCGGCTGCCGGCCCGGGCGGCCGCGCGGCCGGGGCCCGCAATGGAGGATCGAGGTCCGCGGTAACGCACAATGGCGCGTTGCATTTCCGCCCCGTTAATTAGCGGAATTGCAGCCCGCGGAATAGCCGTCGAAAATCCGGACATTCCCGGAGGCATGCCCGGCCAGGCGCAACAGCCCGCTCTACTAGAGGAACAGGCAGGTGGGAGCGCGGTCGCCGCGCGACTGCGCGCCTCCGGACGACGGCTCCGCGGGGCCGCGAGACCGCGCATCCGCACAATCACCCTCGGCCTCCCGCGGGTGCGCGCACGGAATTACCGAAAGGAAACCGCGGGCGCCATGCGCGTTTGTCGGCAACACCGCCGGGATACCCCGACAATTGGCGGGTTCCCGACCGTGGGATCGACGTTTGCGGGCGCGGGTGGCGATGGCCGCCGACGCGCCCGCCGGGGGGTGCGCCGGTTGTGCGGCGGGATCTGCGACGCCGACCGGCTCGGGCATGACCGGCCGACGGCCCGGCCATCGCTACTTCGCGGTGATGCCGAGGAGTTCCAGGGCGGTCCGGGCGTGCCGCCGAGCCTCCTCCTCCGTCGGGGCCGGGCGCAGGCCCAGGAGGCGTTCGCGGTGGGGTTCGCCGAGGAGGAGCGTGAAGAGCGCCTCGGCGAGGGGCTCCGGGTCCGGGCCGGGGAGCCGGCCGGCGAGCGCGGTGATGTAGCCGCGCGGGCCGTCGCGGTGGAAGCGGGCGGCCAGTGCGGGGAAGGTCGTGGCCTCGGCGATCATCAGCCGGTGCAGGCCCACCGCTTCGTCGCCGTGCAGCGTCGCGACGATCCGGGCGGCGAGGGCGGCGAGCGGTTCCGGGGAGGCCGCCGCGGCGGGGGCGGCGAGGGCGCGGTCGCGGAGCCGTTCGACGGCGGCGGTGAAGACGTCGGACTTGTCGCCGAAGTAGCCGTAGACCGTGCGCTTGGTGACGCGGGCGGCCGGGACCAGGTCGTCGATCGACGTGCGCTGGTAGCCCTTGGCGACGAACAGCCGCACCGCGGCGTCGAGGATCTGGTCGCGGCGCTCCTCGCGTTCCCGCGCGGTGGGGCGGCCGCGCTTGCGCGCGGGGGGTGGGGGCTGGTCGTGGGTCACGGTGCGGATCGGTCCTCGTCGCGGGGCGGTCGTGGGCGGGTCGGCCGGGTTGCCGGTCGCTCGGGGGGCGGCACCGCCCAGTCTATTAATGAAACGGCTTAGGTATCATTTCTGTCGTGGCCCCGAACGGGCCCCCGTCCTGCCCCACGAGGGTGAGAGGAGACTTCCGCATGCCCGCTTCCGCCACCGCCGCCGACCAAGCCACCGGCACCGGCACCGCGGCCGACGAAACCCCCGGCACCGCCGCCACCGCGGCCCCGCACCTCCCCGACGACCTCCTGCTGCGCTTCCACCGCGAGATGCTGCTGGTGCGGCGGTTCGAGGAGCGCGCCGCGCGGGCGTACACCGAGGCGAAGATCGGCGGCTACTGCCACCTCAACCTCGGCGAGGAAGCCACGGTCACCGGGCTGGTGTCCGCGCTGGAGCCGTCCGACTACCTGTTCACCAACTACCGCGAGCACGGGTACGCCCTCGCCCGCGGCATCGCGCCCGGCCGGATCATGGCCGAGCTGTACGGCCGCACCGACGGCGTGTCCCGCGGCTGGGGCGGCTCGATGCACCTGTTCGACGCCGAAACGCGGCTGCTCGGCGGCTACGGCATCGTCGGCGGCCAACTGCCGCTCGCCACCGGCGCCGCGCTCGCCGTCGACTACCGGGGCGGCTCGGAAGCCGTGCTGTGCGTACTCGGCGATGGAACGACCAACATCGGCGCGTTCCACGAGTCGCTGAACCTGGCCGCGCTGTGGCGCCTGCCCATCGTCTACGCCGTGGTCAACAACGGCCTTGGCATGGGGACGACGACCGCGATGGCCTCCGCCGAACCGGACCTGTACAAGCGCGCCGCGGCCTACCGCATGCCGTCGGCGCGCGTGGACGGCAACGATCCCGCCGCCGTGTACGAAGCGACCCGCGCCGCCTTGGCCGCCGCCCGCGACGGCCGTCCGTTCCTGCTGGAAGCGGTCAGCGGGCGGCTGAAGGGCCACTCCGTCGTCGACCCGGCCAAATACCGGTCCCGCGACGAGGCCGAGGCGCTGCGGGACGCGGATCCGCTCGTGTCGTACACGGCCCGGCTGCGTTTGCTCGGGCTGCTCGACGACGGGGCGGTCGAAGCCGCGGAGGCGGACGCCCGGGCCGCCGTCGCCGACGCGGCCGCGTTCGCCGAAGCGAGCCCGCATCCCGACGTCGCCACGCTCTTCGACTACACCTACGCCACCCCGGTTCCGAACGACACCCGCCGCCTGCCCGGTCAACCGCTGTTCCCGGCAGCCGAGTTGCCGGTCACCGCGACGCCCGGAGGGTCCCCCGCATGACCGACGCACACACCCTCGAAGGCACCGGCCAACGCGCCGACTCGCGCACCGACCCCTGCCCCGCCGCAGGGACGACCGTCAAGACCTACCGCGAAGCGCTCCGGGACACGCTGGCCGCCGAAAT
The DNA here is from genome assembly GCF_049534875.1 of Uniformispora flossi. Taxonomy (NCBI): domain Bacteria; kingdom Bacillati; phylum Actinomycetota; class Actinomycetes; order Kitasatosporales; family Streptomycetaceae; genus Uniformispora; species Uniformispora flossi. The sequence continues at coordinate 224,481 of NZ_JBMULZ010000016.1, read as the reverse complement.
GCGGCGCGACGACCGCGTGTTCCTCATCGGCGAGGAAATCGGCGTCTTCGAAGGCTCCTACAAGATCACCGCGGGCCTGCTCGACGAGTTCGGCCCCAAGCGCGTGCGGGACACGCCCATCGCGGAGGAGGGTTTCACCGGTGCCGCGGTGGGCGCGGCGATGCTCGGACTCCGCCCGGTCGTGGAGATCATGACGATCAACTTCTCGCTCCTCGCCCTGGACCAGATCGTCAACCACGCGGCGAAGATCTACGGCATGTTCGGCGGCCAGGCCCGGGCCCCGATGGTGATCCGCACGCCGGGCGGCGGCGGCCAGCAGCTCGGCGCGACGCACTCGCAGAACGTCGAGCTGTACTACTCCTTCGTGCCCGGCCTGAAAGTCGTCGCGCCGAGCAGCCCGGCGGATGCGAAAGCCCTGCTGCTGGCCGCGATCCGCGACGACGACCCGGTGCTGTTCCTGGAGAACCTCGGGCTCTACAACACCAAGGGCGAGGTCCCGGACGACGATGTGCCCGCGGAGATCGGCCGGGCCGCGGTGACCCGGGCCGGCGCCGACGTCACCGTCGTCGCCTACTCGCGTATGGCCGCGGTGGCGCTCCGGGTCGCGGCGGACCTGGCCGCGACCGACGGGATCGACGTCGAGGTCGTCGACCTGCGCAGCCTGCGTCCGCTCGACCGCGAGACGGTCGTCGCGTCGGTGCGGAAGACGCACTGCGCCGTCGTCCTCGAAGACGACTGGCTGACGTACGGCATCGGCGCGGAGATCGCCGCGACCATCGCGGACGGCGCGTTCGACTGGCTCGATGCCCCGGTGCGCCGGGTCGCCATGGCCGAGGTGCCGCTGCCGTACGCGAAGTCCCTGGAGGCGGCGGCGCTGCCGTCCGCCGCCGACGTGGCCGCCGCGATCCGCGACACGCTCCGCGCGGTCGGCCGCGGCCGCTGACCCGGCCGCTCACCGTTCCCTCCCCTGCCGGGGAACCGGGCCGCGCCGGCCCTTCCCCGCGTCCCCGCGTCCCAGAAAAGGCGGAATCATGATCGACATCCGCATGCCGCGCCTCTCCGACACCATGGAGGACGGCGTGGTCGCCGCCTGGCTCAAGAAGCCGGGCGATGCGGTCGCCGAAGGCGACGTCCTGGTCGAGATCGAAACCGACAAGGCCGTCATGGAGTTCGAGGCCTACGAGGCGGGGATCCTCGCGGCGATCCTCGTCCCGGAGGGCGGCAACGCCCCGATCGGCGCGGTGATCGCGCGGTTGGACGACGGCTCGGGCGACGGCGGGGGCGACAACGGGGACGAGCGCAGCGGCGCGGCTGCGGAGGGCCGCGGGTCGGCTGACGCCGACGAGCCGGAGAACGGGTCGCCGGGCGGTGGTGGCGGCGCTCGGGCACGCGCTGCGGGGACCGCGCCGCAGGCGGGCGGCGCGGCCTCCACCGCACCCTCCGGGGCCGCCGACGCCGGCGCGCGCGGTGCCGCCGCTACGGCCTCGCCCGCCGCGGAACGCCGGTTCGCCACGCCCTTGGTCCGCCGCTTGGCCCGGGAACGCGGCGTCGACCTCGCGTCCGTCCCGGGCTCGGGGCCGGGCGGACGCATTGTCCGGCGGGATCTGGAGGAAGCGTCGGCCCGCCCGCCCGCGGTCCGGGCGGCGGAGGCCTCGGCTCCCTCCCCCACCCACCTCGCCACGGCCGACGAGCGCGAGCCCATCGCCGTGCCTTTCGACGCGGTCCGCCGGACGACGAGCCGCCGTCTCACCGAAAGCAGCACCACCACACCGCAGTTCAGCGTCACCTCGGCGGCCGACGTGGGCGAACTCCTCGCACTGCGCCAACGCCTCAACGCCGCCCTTGCGGCCTCCGACGCGCCGAAGGTCAGCGTCAACGACCTCGTGGTCCGCGCGTGCGCGCTGGCGCTCCGGGCGCACCCGGGCGTCAACGCGTCGTACTCCCCCGAGGGCCAGGGCGCGACGCTGCTGCACGGCCGCGTCCACATCGGCATCGCCGTCGCGGCACCCGGCGGCCTGGTCGTCCCGGTGATCCGGGACGCGGACCGCGCCCCGGTCTCCCGGATCGCCGCCGAAGCCCGCCGCCTTGCCACGCGTGCCCACGAACGCAAGCTCGGGGCTGGGGACTTCGCCGCCGGGACGTTCACCGTCAGCAACCTGGGCATGTACGGCGTCGAGCACTTCACCGCGATCGTCAACCCGCCGCAGGGCGCCATCCTCGCCGTCGGCGCGGCCACCCCCGAACCGGCCGTCGTCGACGGCACGGTGGCCGTCCGCCCCCGCATGCGGTGCACGCTGACCGCCGACCACCGCATCATCGACGGCGCCCTCGCCGCGGAGTTCCTCGCGACGCTCATCGGGCTCCTGGAGAACCCGCTGCGGATCATCGCGTAGCGGGGGCGTCAAGACGCCGCCAAGAGCCGCTGCGCAGGGACGCCCGGCGGGCATGTGTCACCTACGTTGCCGAGCAACGCAGTGGCGAGACCCCCCGAAGGAGATGCCGTGCCTTCCACCGATGCTCCCGCGCCGGGCCACGGCGGTCCCGACGATCGCCCGGCGACGGCGATCGTCGGACCCGGCGTCGTCCTGGTCGTTCGGCTCACCGCGGCACTCGGACTGATCGCCCTGTGCCTGCTGCTGCTCATCTGACCGCGGACGCCGCTCCGATACGAGACCACCGGCCCGGCAGCGGAACCAACCGCGGCCCCGGCGGACGGCGCAGCCGCCCGCCGGGGCCATATCGGCCGCAGGTGTCAGAGGCTGCGGGCCGTGATGTCGCCTTGCATGGTGGTGGCCTGGATCGCCAGCACGGCGTCGGCGCCGTCGGTGTTCTTCAGCGAGTTGCGGATACGGCCTTGGGTGGTGCCGGCGTCCAGCGCGGCCGAGACCCCGGGGGCGGCGGCGATCGCGATGTCGCCGGAGAGAGTCCGCAGGACCACCGTTCCGCCGACCGCTTCGGCGATGTCGATGCCGCCCCGCTGGGTGCCGATGTCGGCGGATCCGCCGAGGCGTCCGACGGCGACGTCGCCGTCCAGGACGGCGAGCCGGGCGCTTGCCGCCTCGTCGATCTTGACCGTGCCCAGGCCGCCGTCCACGACGACGTCGCCGAGCCGCCCGACGCCGCGGAACTCGGCGCCGCCCGCCTTCGCTTCGACCGCGGAGCCGGCCGGCACCTGCACGGTGACCTCGACGGACCCCGACGGCCCGAAGAGCTTGTTCCTGGCGGGCGGTGCGCACACGATGCGCACGACACCGTCGGTGAAGGCAACCTCGGTCTCCTCCGCGGCCTTCACATCGCGGCTCTTCGCCGCGTTGAACGGCAGCACCTCGACGGTGGTGTCCGCCCGGTCGGCGGCGATGACCTGGACGCGGCCGGCGGGGATGTCGAGGACGACCGAGACGGCGGCGGGGGTGGCGAACTTCTGCATGGCGGGCTCCTTCTTCCGGTCCGGGCGCTTCGTCGACCCGGTGTTTCCGATGAAGGAAACGCTACGTTGCGTTTACAGTCTCGGCAACACAGTCATTGCATGCACGAAGCAAAACCGCAGCTCATCGCTGCAATATCGTTGCAACCATCTGGAGGTCAATGCAACAAATCTTCGACCATACGTTGCAATGAATGAAGCTGAAGGCTACGCTCGGCACCGCCCGAGGACCCAGAATCCCCCGACCGCACAGGAGGCCCGCAATGCCGGGAGGCAGACTCACCCAGCAGGAGCGGCGTCAGATCGCCCTCGGCCTGGCCGAAGGCCTCGCCTACGCGGAGATCGCCCGGCGGCTCGACCGCCCGACCTCGACGGTCACGCGCGAAGTGCTGCGCAACGGCGGCCCCGGGACGTACCGCGCGGACGTCGCGCACCGCGCGACCGAACGCCGCGCGCAGCGCCGCGGACTCCCGGCACGCCAGGACGCGGCGGCCCCGGCGCCGGCGCACGGCCGCGACGCCGAGGCGGTGCACGCATACGAGGAGCTGTTCACCACGGTCCTGGTCGAATCGGGCCTGCCGCTGATGACGGCCCGGGTGATGGTGTGCCTCTACCTGACCGACGAGGGCAGCCTCACCGCGTCGGAACTCGTCCACCGGCTCCGGGTCAGCCCGGCGTCGGTCTCCAAGGCCATCGCGCTCCTCGAAGCCCAAGGCCTGGTGCGCCGGGAACGTGACGAACGCCGCCGTGAACGCTACGTCGTCGACGACGACGCCTGGTACCAGTCGATGATGGCCAGCGTCCGCGCGACCGCCCGGATGGTCGAGATCGCCCGGCAAGGCGCCGGTGTCCTCGGCAGCCGCACCCCGGCCGGTACCCGGCTGGAGAACATCGCGCGCTTCTGCGACTTCGTCTCCGAGAGCATGGCCCGGGCCGCCGAGCAGGCCCGCGACGTCCTCGCCGCCAAGCCGGCGCCGCCCGAGCCGCGTACGGCGCGGTCACGCTGACGGCGTCCCGGGCGGCAGCCGACCTAGCGCGGGTCCCCGTCCAGGGTGCGTACTGCCAGGCCGCTTGCGCCGGTGACCACGACGCGCTCGCCCGCCAACCGCTTGCCGCCCGCGTGGGTCACCAGCTCTTCTGACGGTCCGCCACGAAGTCGACCTGGTGGAAGGGCGCCGACTCGATCGAGTCGAGGACGACGTCCTTGCGCCGGATCAGGTAGCCGGAGTCGGTCCGCGCCAGGGTGAGGTGGACGATGCCGCTGGACAGGGTGCTCGGCCTGCGGTCCACGATCTGGGTGACGAAGAGGTAGGACTCCAGGTCGAGTTCGCCGTCGCGTTCGGCGGTGACGTGGATGTTCGCGGCATGGTGGCGCAGCGGATAGGGGCTGTGCCGGCGGTGCTCGCGGGTCCACGCCATGGCGGCCTCGCGGCCGCGGCAGTCGGACCGGATGAACTCCTCGTGCGGATGCTGCCCGGTCTCGGTGCGCGAGCTGAGGTGGCAGTCGTCGGCGAGCAGGCCGGCAAGCTCGTCCAGCCGGCCCTCGTCGTAGGTGAACCACCAGCGGTGGACGAGCTGGTGCGCCGCAAAATGGTCGTGCACAGTCACGGGAAACTCACTCCTGGTCGGCGTGGTGCAAAGGGGACGGCTCGGCTGACGAGGCTCGGCTGACGGCGTGCGTCGGGCGGCGATTGTCAGGCGGCAGGGCGGGCCCAGTCGTTCACGGGGGTGATCGAGTACGTGGCAATCAAGGCGCGGATGAAGTCCTTGTCGTGCAGCGGGTCCGAGGGTTCGGCGACCTTGACCCCGCGGGTGCGCATGTCGGCCAGCAGGCGGTCGAAGACGATGTCGTGGGTGAGGTCGTCGGAGTGGTCCATGTTCTTCTTGACCTCGTCGAGGTCGCTGTAGACCTCGGCGTTCCAGTGCACGAGGAGCCGCATCTCCTCTGGCCGGTAGCGGCGGATCACCTCGTCGTCCGTGGTGACCGCCCAGTCGCCGTGCTCGGCGTCGTAGCCGATGAGCGAGCGGTGCTTCAGCCCGGGGACGTCGCGCTCCTCGGGGCGGCCGACCGGGTCGCCGCGGTGGAACATCGCCTCGTTCTGCACGACAACCCCCTTGTTCCACAGGGGGTGTTCGAGGCGCTTCGGGTCGCCGAGGGGGCCGTCGGGCCAGTACGTGAACGTGCCGTTCTCCCCCAGGTACCACCACGTGATGACCTGCGCCATCTTCACCAGGTGCTCGGTGAACAAGCCCGACCGGCCCATCACGTTCTGCAGCCACACCGGCGAGTTCTCGATACGGATCCCGCGGAACGTGACCGCATCGATGTGCGAGTTCAACCCGCTGCGGTGCGGACCGCAGAAGTTGAACAGCATCATCGTGGGCCGCGCATACCCCGCCCCACCCCAGTAGTCCTTCGCCAGATCCAGGAACCGCTCGTTGTAGAAGCAGTCGTGGAGCTCCGGGTAGTACACGACGGAATTCTCCGCGAAGAACCCACGAAAGTGCGCCGACGCGATGTCGTCGAGCGTGAAGTCGACCCGCTCCGCCGAACCGCCGTTCGAAGTCGCGACCAACTCCTCGACGGTGTCGAAGTGATGCGCACCGATCGTCGGCCACGGACCGCGGTCCCGGATCACACCCAGCATCCGCGCATGCTGGTCCTCGGTATACAGATCCTGCATCACCCGCGGCGGCGCCGCCGGCCGGAGCACATCGTTGAGCCGCTGCACATCGGTGGTCATGGGAGTCTCCTCACGTCACGGCAGCCGAGACCCCGCGTGCCGTCCTGGGGCAACGAGCGTGGTGTCGGGACCTACACCGCACAGGAATACATGCCGTCGGGCACGACATCAATGGACGCGGCCGTTTTTTTGTATGCCATCCGCAAAATAGCGGCCGCAGACTCCGCCCGGTAGCCCTCCGCCCTCGATCTTGAAGTCATGCATCGATGCATGTATGACTGGTCGGGTACGGCGCCGGAGCGCGAAGCACCTGCGCCCGGAGACGCCACGGAGGGCTCGTTGGAAGACCACGACAGCATTCGCGCCCGGGTACGGGACCTCGTCGCCCGGCACGATCCCGGTGCCATGACGCAGCGCGAGTTCCTCGGGCACCGGTTCGACGCCGGGCTCGCCTGGGTGCACGCACCCGAGGGCCTCGGCGGCCTCGGGGCGTCCCGCGCCCTGCAGCCGGTCGTCGAGGAGGAGCTGGAAGCCGCCGGTGTCCCGCGGCTGAACGGGGCACGCAATCCCATCGGCCTCGGCATGGGCGCCCCCACCGTCCTCGCGCACGGCACGGACGAGCACCGGGCCCGCTTCCTGCGCCCGCTGTGGACCGGCGAAGACGTCTGGTGCCAGTTGTTCAGCGAGCCCGGCGCCGGGTCCGACCTCGCCGGGCTGGCGACCCGCGCCGTCCGCGACGGCGACGCCTGGGTCGTCAACGGCCAGAAGGTCTGGACGTCGCTCGCCCACCACGCCCGCTGGGCGATGCTCCTGACGCGCACCGACCCGGACGCGCTCAAGCACCAGGGCATGACCTACTTCATCCTCGACATGCGGGCCCCCGGCGTCGAGGTCCGCCCGCTCCGGCAGGCCACCGGACAGGCCGAGTTCAACGAGGTGTTCCTCAACGACGTCCGCATCCCCGACACGATGCGCGTCGCCGAGCCCGGCCAGGGCTGGACGGTCGCCACCACCACCCTCATGAACGAACGCGTCGCCATCGGCGCCGCCGCCGCGCCCCGCGAAGGCGGTCCCCTCGGCGAGCTGATGACGCTGTGGCGGGAGCGCCCCGACCTCCGCACCCCCGGCCTCCATTACCGCCTGGTCCGCCTGTGGGCCCGTGCCGAGGCCTCCCGCATCGGCAACGAGCGCTCCCGGCAGGCGTCCGCCGCGGGCAAGCCCGGCCCCGAGGGATCGGCCGCGAAGCTGGCGTACGCGGCGCTCGCCCAGGACACCAGCCGCCTGCATCTGGAGCTGACCGGCGCGGACGCGCTCACGTACGACGACTACACGTTCCGGCGCAGCAACATGACCGGCAGCGGCGAGGTCCGCTGCACCGGCTTCCACTACCTGCGGACCCGCGCCAATTCGATCGAAGGCGGCACCAACGAAGTCCTGCGCGGCATCATCGCCGACCGGGTGCTCGACCTGCCCCGCGAACCGCGCACCGACACCCGGATCCCCTGGAAGGACATCCCCCGGTGACCACCACCAGCCCGGCGAATCCGCCGATCCCCGTGCTCGTGAACAGCGACGTCGAGGACGACCTGCGCGCCGCACTCCGCTCGCTCCTGCGCGAACGCAGCGCGTGGCAGCGCGTGCTGCCGCGCCTCGACACTCCCGACGAGCCGTACGACGACCCGCTGTGGGACACCCTCACCCGGGAACTCGGCCTCGCCGGCCTCCTCATCCCGGAGAAGTTCGGCGGCGCCGGCGCCACGGCCCGGGAGGCCGCCGTGGTGCTGGAGGAACTCGGGCGCTTCCTCACGCCCGTCCCCTACCTGGCCAGCGCCGTCCTCGCCACCACCGCGATGCTCAGCTGCAGCCCGTGGGCGGAGGCGGACATCGCCGACGACCTGGCGGCGCTCGCGGCCGGATCCGGCACGGCAACCCTGGCGGTCTCGGCCCACCTCGGGCCCGACGCGGCCTTCCCCGACGCGGTCGCCGGGGTTCCGGGCGGCACCGGCGGCACGGGCGGCACGGGCGTCAGGCTCACCGGCACGGTCCCCCACGTCCTCGCCGCCGATCGGGCCGATCTGCTGGTCGTCCCCTATGTCGTCGACGGCGCGCCGCATCTCGCGCTGGTCCGCACCGGCGGCTCCGGCGTCGCCGCCTCCCGCGAAACCGCGCTGGACGGCACTCGCCCGCTGAGCGCGCTGGAACTCGACGGCGCCGAGGCCCGCGTGCTGGCAGGCCCGGACGTGGCGGCGGCCGCCCTGCGGCACACCCTCACGACCGGTGCCGCCCTGCTGGCCTCCGAGCAACTCGGCACCGCGGAACAGGCCTTCGAGACGGCGGTCGAATACCTGCGCACCCGGCACCAGTTCGGCCGGCCGCTGGGGTCCTTCCAGGCGTTGCGGCACCACGCCGCCGACCTGTGGTCGGACCTGGCCGCGGCCCGGGCCACCGCCCGCTACGCGGCGGCGTGCGCCGCCGACGACTCGGACGACTTCCCGCTCGCCGCCGCCCTGGCGGCCGCGCACGTCGGCGAGATCGCCGTCCGCACCGCGGAGGAGAGCCTGCACCTGCACGGCGGCATCGGGTTCACCTGGGAGCACCCGGCGCACCTGTACGTCAAGCGCGCCATGAGCGCATCGGTCATGCTCGGCACACCGGACCGCCATTACGCGGCTCTCGCGCAGTTCGCGGACATCCCCGCATAACGCGACGCCTGCGGCGATCGGACGGGCACACCGCTGATCGCCGCAGGCACCCGCGGCTCCCGCACCGCGACCGCTCAGCCCAGGTCCGGCGGGGTATTCGCCGCGTCCATGCGGAACACCCGCCGAGTGATGCGCCGGCCCGCGGCCGTGCGGACCGCATGGTCGGCGAAGCGCCCGGACGTGTGCGCGACGCCCGCGCGTTCGCCGACGGCGGTATTGAACATGCCGAGCATGGAGTAGTGCACCGCCGCACCTTCGGGAGTGGGGCTCGATCCACAGGTCGGCGACGACATGCCAGGTATGGCCGGAGGACCAGCCGGCCCCTGCCCGGCAGTGCGCCGACGGGCTTGTGCACGGCAGCCGAGCCGGTTCCCGCCGGGACTCCAGGGTGTATGGCGTACGCAAATTTGCCGTAGGTGGCTGACTTCTCAGGGATGTGCAGCTACCGTGACCGCACATCTCCGCGCGCAACGACCGTCGTCACCCCGCGTCGGCACGCCCGGCGGGCCCTCACATGCATCCATTCGCCCGCCGGACGTGCCTCGTAGCGCGCGCAATCCACGCGGCACCACCTCGATCGCCCACGCGCCACATCTCGTCACCGGGAGGCACGATCATGTCTGCACGGATTTTTGTACGGCATACACCACACGGCCCGTCCAGACGCCGCAGCGCCGCCGTCGCCGGCCTCGCGGCCTTGGGCCTGGCGATCAGCGCCTGCGGAGGCGGCGGCAGCGGCAAGAGCGCGTCCGCCTCCGGCAGTCCGGCACCGGCGCGGTCCGGCGGCAAGCTGACCATGCTGGCGGTCCAGGACTCCGCCACGCTCGACCCCTTCCGGGTGGTCAACTCCGCTCTGGCGGACGAGCCGCGCATGGCGGCCCTGTACGACCCGCTGTTCGTCATCGACGCCAAGTCGCGCACGGTCGTGCCGCATCTCGGGGAGTCGCTGACCACGAACGACAACGGCGCCACGTGGACGATGAAGCTCCGCCCCGGAGTGGTCTTCAGCGACGGCTCACCGTTCGACGCCGCCGCGGTCAAGCTCAATTACGACACGCAGGCCAACCCGGCGACCCGCTCGTCGCACATTGCGGTCGCCGCGGCCGTCAAGACCGACGTGGTCGACAACCTCACGCTGAAGCTGACCCCGGTGGGCGCGCCGAACCCGAACCTGGACCGCGGCATCGCGACCGAACTGACGTACATCATGGCCCCGTCCGCGATCGCCAAGGGCCCGGAGAAGTACGGCTCCGAGCCGATCGGCGCCGGACCGTTCGTCCTCAAGAGCTGGACCCGCGGATCCGAGCAGGTATTCGAGCGGAACCCCACCTACTGGCAGAAGGACAAGGGGCTGCCCAAGCTCGACCAGATCACGATCAAGAGCATCCCGGACATCAAGCAGGAGTACAACACCGTCAAGTCGGACCAAGCCGACCTGTTCATCAGCTCCGACGGCAAGGTCCTCGAGCAGGCGAAGAAGGAGTTGAACGTCGCCGAGTCGGCGACCGACGGCGGACAGATCATCCAGTTCAACCTGCGCAAGGCGCCGTTCGACGACGTGCGGGCCCGGCGCGCGCTGACGCTCGCCTTGGACCCCGCGGACATCCCGAAGACCTTGAACAACGGCTACGTGCCGGCGAAGAGCTTCTTCACCGCCGACAGCCCGTTCGTCGACCCGGCGGTGACCCAGCCTCCGCAGAACAAGGCGGAGGCGCAGCGGCTGTTCGACGAACTCGCCGCCGAGGGCAAGAAGGTGGACTTCAGCTACCTCGTGCCGCAGAACCCGTCGTCCCTCGCGGTCGCGGAGTACATGGCCAGCCGGCTCAAGGAGTTCCGGAACGTCTCGATGCGCGTCGAAGCCGCGGAGATCGGCGCGTACATCGTCAAGTACGCGGTCCAGCGCGAGTTCCAGGCGACGCTGACCCAGGTCTGGGCGGCCGACCCGGAACCGCTGCTGTTCGGCTACTGGTACTCCCAGAGCCCGTTCAACATCGGCGGCTGGAACAGCCCCCAGGCGGACGCCGCCCTCGCGGCCGGCCGGGCGAGCACCGACCCGGCCGTCCGCAAGCAGGCCTATTCGGATCTGCAGAAGGCCCTGGTCGCCGACGTCCCGCTGTGGTCGTACGCGGAGTCCCTGTGCGGCACGATCTACAGCGGCAAAGTCACCGGCGTCGAGAGCTACAACGCAGGCGTCGTCTTCATGGACCGACTCGGCCTGAAGTAGCCCTCGGGGAAACGGCCTCGGGGCGCGGCGGCGCCGACCGGAAGCGTCCGGACCTTCCCGCCCGCGCGCTGCACACATAGCGCGCGGGCGGGGCAGGCTCATCGGAAGGTGTGGCTCCCGGGCCCGGCGGTCAGCCTGCGCCCGTCCGGAAGGCGGATGTCGGCTTCCGTCCCCGAGGGGACCGTGACGTCGAGGACGAAGCGGCCCTCCGCCAGGCGCCACGCCGACGCGATCGTCCCGTACGGTGACACGAACTGCGCCTCCGCAGAGGTGAGTCCGCCGCCGGGACGAGGCTCGATCGTGAAGCGGCGGTAGCCCGCCGAGTCCGGGCCGGGCTCGGCAGGCGGCCGGATCCCGGCCACGTGCGTGTGCAGGAAGGAAATGACCGCGCCCTTGCTGTAGTGGTTGAGCGACGCGTGGGCTTTGCCCTCGGCGTCGATGCCGTGCCATTCCTCCCAGATCGTGGTCGCGCCCCGGTCGATCATGGTGAGCCAGGACGGCTCGGTGTCCTGGAAGAGCAGGTCGAAGGCCAGATCGAGGTGCCCGGTGTCGGCAAGTACCGGCAGCAGGTAGGGAGTCGCGAGGAATCCCGTGCCGACGTGCGTGCCGGCTTCGCGGATCAGGGCGACCAGCCGATCGGCGGCCGCGTCGCGCAGCTCGTCCGGGACGAGGCCGAACGCCAGGGCGCGGACGTAGGTCGCCTGCGTGTCGGGGCTCATCCTCCCGTCGGCGGCCAGGTATTCGGCGCGCCAGGCACGCAGCGCACCGTCGGCGAGGCGGGCGAAGCGCTCCGCGTCGCCGGGATGCCCGGTCAGCGTCGAGATGCGAGACAGCAGCGCGGCGGAGCGATGCAAGTACGCCGTGGCGACCGCGCCTTGGTCCGCGGTACGGAACGCGTCCGGGTCGACGTCCGGTTCGCACCACTCGCCCCAGTGGAAGCCCGCATCCCACAGGAACTCCTCGTGGGCCGCGGGCTCCGGGCGCGCGGCGACGCGGGGGTGGCGGCGGGTCCGCGCGCGTTCGGCGGCGAATTCGACCCAGCGCACCATCATGGGCCGGAACTCGTGCAGGATGTCCGGGTCGCCGTAGACGCGGTACAGCTCCCACGGCACGATCACCGACGCGTCGCCCCAACCGGACGACCCGGCGAATTGGTCGAGCAGTTCGGCCGGCAGATGCTGGACGGCCTTGCCGCCCGGGTCCGGTGCGAAGTTCGTCAGGCAGCCGTCGTCCCACTGGTCGACGGCCAAGTCGCGCAGCCATTTCACCGAGAAGCCCGCGACGTCGTACAGGAACGCCGCGGTCGGGACGTACAGCATCCAGTCGCCGGTCCAGCCCGCGCGCTCCCGCTGCGGGCAGTCGGTGGGGATGTCGCACGCGTTGCCGCGGAAGCTCCACTCCGCGATCTCGTGGAGCCGGTTGATCCGCTCGTCGGCGCACCGGAAGGTGCCGGTGCGCCGCAGGTCGCTGTGCACGACCACGCCGGTGACGTCGGCGATCTCCAGCGGACGGCCGGCGCCCTCGACGCGGACGTATTGGAACCCGTGCGTCGTGTGGCGCGGTTCGAAGACGCCGTCCGCGGTGTCCGGGCCGACGACGCGGTCGACCTGCCCGGCGGGCAACGGCGCGCCGGTCTGGAACTCCACGCCGCGGAAGTGCTCCAGGTCCACGTCGCCGTCGGCGCCGCGCGCCTCGGAGTGGCCGAGGGTGAGGGTGTCTCCTTGCGGCACCGTGGTGCGGACCCACCCGTTGATGTTCTGGCCGAGGTCGACGACCTGCACGCCGGACGGCAGCACGGCGACGGATGCCGGCCGGATCTCCTCGATCCGTCGGACGGGCGGCGCCGGTGATGCGGTCAGGCGGGCGAAGTCGGCATACAGGTCTCCGTGCCCCTCGCTCGCCTTCGCCCACGCTCCGTCGTCGAAGCCGGGTGACGACCAGCCCGGCCGGGCGCGGCGGAGGTCGTGGCTTTCTCCGTCCATGAGGTCGGCTGCGGTGATCGCGCCGGGCGCGGTGCGCCACGTGCCGTCGGTACCGACCACGAAGACCGACGCGTCGTCGCCTTCCACGTGCAGCTGGGCCAGGAACGCCGTGCGTTCGCCGAAGCTGTCGGCGAGGCGCATGGCTCCCGTGCGACCCCGGAACCAGCCGTCCGACAGCAGGGCGCCGATTGCGTTCGGGCCTTCGCGGAGCAGGGCGGTCACGTCGTAGGTCTGCACGTGCAGGATGTCGCGGTAGGCCGTGTACCCGGGCGTCAGCTCGAGGTCGCCGACGCGGTGGCCGTTGAGGAACGCCTCGTAGATGCCGTGCGCGGTGGCGTACAGGCGGGCGCGGCGCACGCCCGCCGGCAGGGTGAAGTCCCGGCGCAGGTGGTACGCGGGCCGCTGCCCGGCCTCGGGCCGCGGGTCCGGCTCGTCGGGCTCGATCCAGCGGGCCGTCCAGTCGCCGGGGTCCAGCAGCCCCGTCTCCCACGAGGAGGGCTCCGACCAGGCGCTCTCCCCCAGGTCCGTCCAGACCTTGACCTGCCAGGGGACGCGTTGCCCGGATCCGATGTCCGGGCCGTCGTAGCCGACCAGCACCGAGCGGTCCGACGCGACGCGTTCCGACTCCCAGACGTCGGTCCTGAGCGTGTAAGCCAGTTGCCGCGTCGCGCCCGCGGGAAGCCGCCACGACAGGCGCGGCCTCCGCACGTGCAGCCCCAGAGGCGCTTCGAGGTGTTCGACGCGGAGACGGTCCGGGGCGTTCATGGCACTCCTGCAATTGAAACGTTTCGATCAACGGCGACGCTAACCAATAGAAACAAGGGGTGCAAGGTTTTGCGCCCCAGTGGGCCTTGGGGCGACTCCCGGGCCGCTGTCGACGCCGGACGGCCTACGGCGCCGACTCGCGCGCCCCCCTCAACGTCGACAGAGCCGCACTGGGCGCCGGGGCACACCTCGACCGGATCGTGACAAAAGTTCATGTGCACGAAACCTGGCGCCCCTCGGTTTTAACTTCTAGGCTCACCCCACGCCCGCCTTCGCCAAGGCATCGGGCGACCTTCCGAATGAAACGATTCACAGCCCCGCGTCCCGCCGCAAGGTCCGCGGCAGGCTTCCCGGTCGTCCGGGAATGCCGGTAATGTCTTGGAGACCTGTTATGAGCACGACCGCCCCTCCGCTGGACCAGACCGACCCGCCCGGCGCCGCGCCCGGCGGTCGAACGGAGCACCCCAAGGCGTACTACATCGTCCTGATGGTCGCCTTGGCCTGGCCCACTGTCGTGCTGTCGATGTCCGGCCTGCTGCTGGGCAACGCCCAGGGGCTGATCGCGCAGCATTTCCACACCACGCAAATCGCCTGGTTCACCCTGATCACCACGCTCGTGTCGACCATGAGCGTGCCGTTCCTGATCAAGGCCGCCGACATGTACGGCAAGAAGCGGGTCATGGTCGTCGCGTCGGTCGCCGGAGTCGTCGGCGAAACCCTGTGCGCGCTCGCGCCGACCTGGGGCCTCATGCTGTCCGCGCGCTTCCTCGTCGGGATCTACGCGGTCGTGACCGCCTTGACGTACTCGATCGTGCGCGACGTGTTCCCCGCGAAATGGGTGGGCACCGCCACCGGCGTGGTCGCCACCAGCACCGGACTCACCGCGCTCGCGGGCCCCTGGCTGTCCGGCTGGCTCCAGGACAACCACGGCTTCCGCGGCGTCCTGTGGTTCCTCGCCGTCAACAGTCTCGTCGCCCTGGTCCTCCTCCTCGTGTTCGTACCGGAGAGCCCGCTGCGCGGCGCCCGCACCTCGTTCGACTGGCTCGGCGGCCTGCTGCTCGGCGGCAGCGCCACCGCGCTGGTCTACGGCATCGGCAAGGGCAGCGAGTGGGGCTGGAGCGCCGGATCGACGCTCGCGTACCTGATCGGCGGCGCGGCCGCCTTGGCCGCCTTCGTGGTCGTGGAGCACCGGGTCGCGCACCCGCTGCTTCCCGTCCGCCTACTGGCGGACCGCAGACTGCTGCTGATCCTGCTCGCCGGCGGAGCCGGGGCCGGCGTGCTCTTCTCCGCCGGCACGATCAACCAGCTCCTGGCCCTCTATCCCAGGATCCCCGGCATGTCCGACGGTCTCGGCTACACCGCGACCGAGAATGCCGCGCGGCGTCCACTCCAGCATCCTGCTGCTGCTCTGCGGCTTCGGGGTCGGCTGGATCGCCAACCGGTGGAGCGCGAAGATCACCCTCGTGGCAGGGCTGGCCGTGGCGCTCGCCGGCCTCCTGGTGACGCACAACTACCACTACGAGAAGTGGCAGTTCATCGTGTTCGGACCGCTCTTCGCGGTCGGCATGGGCCTGGTCATCGCCTCCGGCCCCGTCCTCGTCGTCGAAGCCGTACGCGCCGAGGACCAGGCCACCGTCAACGGGGTCAACAGCCTGATCGGCGGCGTGCTGAGCGCCATCTCCACCCAGGTCATCTTCTCCGTCCTCAACGACCGGGCCAACGTCGTCCAGGGCACGTCGCTCTACACCGACGGCGGTTACAAGGCCGCCTACACGGCCGCGGCCGTGATGCTGGCCGGGGCCCTCGTCCTGGCCCTCTTCATCCCCAAGGTGCGCACCGCCGCCGCGGCCGCCGCCGACAGCCCGGTCGCCGCCCCTCGCTGAACAAGAGGCCGGGACCGAGGCGCACGGCCCCGGTCCCGGCCGTCAGCGCGCCGCAGGACTCGTGATCATCGTGACCAGCGCGTCCACCACCTCGGCCATGTCGACGGACGGATCGATCAACCACTGCAGCTGGATGCCGTCCACCGCCGCCACGAGCAGGTGCGCGAGGACGGCGGCGTCGACGTCGTCCCGGGCCCGGCCGTCCTCCTGCATCACGGCCACGCCGGTGCGGATCGCGGCCCGCAGTTCCGCGTAGCGGCGGGCGAAGTACGGTCCCGCCGGATGCCCGGGCTCGGGAGCGGCCGCGGTCATCGCCACGTACAGCCGCACCAGGCCGGGGACCCCCATGTTGTGCCGCACCGTGCGGACGATCGCCTCCAGTGAGTCCGCGGCCCCCTCCGCGGCCGCGGTCGACTCCTGGTCCCGCTCGTCGATGACGGCGAGGAACAGCTCTTCCCGCGAGCCGAAGTAATGCAGCACTCCGGTGTCGGTGAGCCCGACCCGTTCGGCGATCGCCCGCAGCGACGCCTTCCGGTCCCCCTCGGAGGCGAAGACCTCGAGGGCCGTCTCGAGGATCTGCGCACGACGGGCCACGCCCTTGGGATACGGCTTCCGCGCCCTACGGCCACCGACGGCCGGCTTGTCACTTGTCACCCGACGAACGTACCCAACCCACCGTGTGCCGGCTCCGCCCGGCGGCCGAGGAGGAACCATGCCCAGCAAGGCGTTCGCACTGATGGAGACCATGATCCGGGCCGGGAAGACGAGCCCCCCGGTCGACCGCGCATCGGAGCGCCGCGCCGCCGCGGAGCACGCCGCGATGTACCGCCCCCTGGCGGGAGTGCGCGACGAGCCGGCGACCGAGCTGCGCGACGGCTCCTACCTCATGACTCCCGAGGAGCCGCGCGACGACCTCGTCATCGTGTACTACCACGGCGGCGGCTTCATCTCGGGCACCGCGGGCATATGCCGCGCGCTCGGCGCACATCTCGCCCTCGGCACCGGTGCCCGGGTCGTCCTGCCCGAGTACCGCCTCGCACCCGAGAACCCCTACCCGGCCGGGCTCGACGACTGCGAGGCGGCCTTCGCCTACGCGGCGACGCTCGCTCCCCGCGTGGTCGTGGCAGGCGAGTCCGCCGGGGCGAACCTCGCCATGGGAGTGCTGCTTCGGCGCGCGGCCGCGGACGACCGGCGGGCCGTGGCCGGAGTGCTCTACGCCGGCGTCTTCGACCAGCGCAACGAACGCTACGCTTCGGGGAGTTGGCAGGAGCGGGCGGACACCGACCCGGTACTGGGCGACGCGGACGGTTCCATGAGCACGCTCTACCTCGGGGGGCAGCGGGCCGACGACCCGCTGGTGTCCCCGGTCCTGGCCGATCTCCGCGGACTTCCGCCCCTGTTCATCCAGGCCTCCAGCGCGGAGCGGCTCCTCGACGATTCGCTCGAGCTGGCGGGGCGCGCGGCCCGCGCGGGCGTCCACGTCGAGATGGAGGTCTGGCCGCGGATGACCCACGCGTGGCAGCTCGCCGCCGGTTTCGTGCCCGAGGCCACCGAAGCCGCGGAGCGCGCGGCGTCGTTCGTCAACCGCGTCGCGGAGGGCCGCGTCGTGGACGGCGCGGCCCTCCTCGGCGGCCCGGCCTCACTCGACGACGTGCTCTGACCCTGCTGCATGTCGACCGCTTCGGGCGGCGCCGCGGTCGAGGCGACCCCGCGGTGGGAACGCGAGGCCGAACGGCTTCTTTCCTCCTGCGGTCCGGGCGTCGAAGGCCGCGGCCGTCGCCTGAGGATCGTCGTCCCTGGCGCCGAGCCGGTCGGCCGGCGGCGACGTGTCGCTGAAGATCCCCCGGGCCGCCGCCCCGACCGCCGGCGAAGCGCCGGTCCGTCTCGGCCGCACGGAGACCGTCCACGATGGCGCGCCGCGCATGGTCGAAGAGCCGAGGGCCGCCGAGCGTTATGGCCGGGGTACGCCCGTCCGACAGGCGGGCAGGACGGCCCGCCGGTGTGGCAGCCCCGTCAGTACGTCCACCGCACCGGGCGATCCATCAGCTCCGGGTAGCGGTGGCGCCAGTAGTTCTCGGCCTCGGCGAGGTGTTCGCGCATGGCCGTTTCGGCGCGGTCGGGATCACGCGCACGAAGCGCGTCGACGACGGCCTCGTGCGCGTCGGCGATGGCAGCCTGTTTCCGCGCCGAGTACTGCACACCGACCCGGACACCGTCCGCGATCGCGTGCAGCGTGTTGACGAAGACGTCCAGCACGACACTCTGCGCGGCCTCCGCGATCAGCGTGTGGAAACGCTGGTTCTCCGCGACGAAGACCTCGTGGTCGCCCGGGTCGGCACGCAACGCCGCGATGCTGGCGTCGAGTTCGTCCAACTGGCGGTCGCTGATGCGCTCCGCCGCGCGGCGGGCGATCATCGGCTCCAGCGCGGTGCGGGCGTCCGTGACATCACGGAACGACGCCCCCTCGACCTGCAGCACCAGGCTCAGAGCCTCGCTGAGGCTCGCCTTCGGCGGACGGCGAACGATCGGCCCACCCCCGGGCCCGGTCTTGAGAACGATCAACCCGCGGGTCTCCAGAAGCCGCAGCGCCTCGCGCACGGTCGGACGCCCGGCACCGTACCGGGCCATCATCTCCTGCTCGTTGGGCAAACGTTCGCCGGGACCCACCTGGCCGGACAGAATCGGCTGCGCCAACACATGGGCGAGCCGCTGCGACGACTTCGGCGCACGCCAAGACGTCACAGCGGGGTTCTGGTCGGCGGTTTCGGCCATCGCGGCGGGTCCGGCATCCTGGTCGGTCGGAGAAGATCCTGTACGGGACAGCGTAGCCGGACACCGCCGCCGACCTGCGGTCTCCCGACGCGAACGCCGGCCGGGCCGGGTCCGTCATTCGCCGCCGGGACCGAGGGCTTCGAGGATGGCGGCCGTGTGCTCGCCGTGCAGCGACGGCGCCCCTCCGCAGCGGGGCCGGACCCCGTCGATGCGCAACGGCGAGGCAATCAGGCGCACCGTGCCCGCCGGATGCCCGACGTCCTGGGCGACCGGCCCGTCCCACCGGGCTCCGTCGTCGACCGCAAGAAAGACACGGTCACAACCAAACCGGCGAGAAGACAGAACCCGACGACATCGCCGCGCACTGCCGCGCCAACCTCGCCGGGTTCAAAGTCCCCAAATACGTCGTCGTCACCGACACACTCTCGAAGAACCCCAGCGGCAAAATCCTCACGCGAACTACGCGACACCTACGCGCACTTGGCGGAGGAAGACGGACCGCACCGACCGCCACCGGGGTCGGCCCCGGCGGGCGCGGCAACGCGCTCACCAGGGGTCCGGGTTGCTGAACAGCGGCGACATCGGCGCGCTCAGGCGGGCCGGCCCGGGCCGGCGGGCCGGTGAGGGCGGGCCGGTGAGGGCTTCGATCGCGGCGATGGTGGCGTCGATGACCGTGCCGTACAGCCGGTCGAACGCCTGCGGGAGCCGGTCGATGATCGCGCCGATCTCGGCGCGGTCGGTGTCGTCGCGCTCGTCGGCCTCGTCCAAGGCGGCGCGCAGGACCGTCACCGTCTCGTCGGCGGGCCTGCGTGCGGCGGCCATCGACGCCTGTCCGACGATCGTGGTGCCGACGAGGGTGATGGCGAGTGCCTGGTCGTCCTCGCTCAGCCGCAGGGGCTCCAGCACCCTTGTCAGGATGACGAACGAGGGCAGCCAGGCGGGCTGCCGGGTGGAAACGATGTACGGCAGCAGCTGCGGATAGGGCCGCAGGCTCTCCATGCTCAGGACCATCCACTCGCGCAGCTGGTCCTGCCAGGTTCCGGGGGACAGCTCGGTGATCGAGACCTTGAGGTCCTTCGTGAGCCGGTCCGCCACCGCGTGCAGGAGGTCATCGCGGTCCGGGAAGTAGCGGTAGAGCGCCATCGGCGCCGAACCGACCGCGTCCGCAACGGACTTGATGGTCAGCGATGCATGCGGGTCCTCGTACACCAGGCCGACCGCAGCCTCGACGATCAGGTCGCGCGACAGCCGCCGGGGACGGCCCCGGCCGCGCCGAGGGGTGTCGTCGGGTTGCTGAGCCATGTTCCGTCCCTTCGCCACGCCCCCGTCGGGCGGTGCGTGCGCGTCCAGGGTACGCAGTTCGGCCCGTGCGCCACCCGGCAGACCCGGGTCCGGTCAGGAACCGTCCGCGTGGTCGGCCCCGAGGGTGGCCCGCCACACCGCCGTCAACGTGTCGAGCATGGCGGACCGCTCCCGGTCCCAGCGGCCCGACTGCCACGACGGCATGAGGGTCTCGAGCTGGTTGATCAGCAGAAACGCGCGCCTTTTGGCTTCGGGGCGGGTGAAGTGCGACCACCGCTCGGCCGGCCGGGTCAGCGACCGGATGAACTCCTGCTGGTGCGCGGCGTGCTGGCGGCGGAGGGTGTGCGGAAGCTGTTCGGCGAACAGCTTGAGGGCTTTCTTGTTCTCCTCGCCGGTCTCCACGTACTCGGCCAGCCAGCCGCGGATGCTCGCGGCCGACCAGTCGGGCAGCTCGGCGAACGCGGCGAACTTGCGGCCGGTGTCCGCCCAGATACGGTCCGCCAGCTCGCCGACGATGTCGGCCTTGCCGGAGAAGTGCAGATAGAACGTCGCACGGGCGGCGCCGGCGCGGACGGCCACGTCGTCCACGGTGGTCGCGTCGTACCCCTTCTCCTCGAAGACGTCGACGGCGGCGGACACCAGGCGGGCACGCGTGAGCTGCTTGTGCTGCGCGCGCAGGTCCGGGGCCGGGGCCCCGGAGCCCGGCGCGGTCCGTCGACGCGTGGCGGGAGGCATGCCCACAGCGTAGTCGCCCCCGTCCGGCCGCCGCGGCGGCCGGTCACGCTCCGCCACCGCGGGTCAGCCCCGCGGATCCGGCCCGACGGCGTCGCGCAAGGCGCGGCAGGCGTGGTCGAGCGCGTCGGATGCCTCGGGGACGCGGGCGTAGTACGAGAGGAAGCCGTGCGTCGTGCCCTTGACCTCCAGCACCGTGATGCGGCCGCCCGCCTCCTCGACCTTGTCGGCGTAGGCGTATGCGTCGTCGATGTTGAGGTCGTACTGCGGGGCCACGATCAGGGCCGGCGGCAGGCCGGTGAAGTCCTCGGCGTACAGCGGCGAGAGGTAGGGGTTGCGCAGGTCGGCGCCGGCCGCGTAGGCCCGCCACATCGACTGCGAGGTGCTGCGCTTGAGCATCGGCGCGTCCGCGTGGGCGACGGTCGCGGGGCGCTCGGACAGCGCGTCCAGCCCCGGGTAGGCCAGCAGCTGGAACGCGAAGCGCGGGCCGCCGCGGTCGCGCGCCATGAACCCGGCCACCGCGGCGAGGTTGGCGCCCGCGCTGTCGCCGCCGAGCGCGACCCGGTCCGGGTCGACGCCGAGCAGGTCCGCCTGCTCGACGACCCAGGCGGCCGCCGCGTAGAAGTCCTCCAGCGCGGCCGGGAAGACGTGCTCGGGAGCCAGCCGGTACTCCACCGAGACCACCGCGCAGCCACTCCGGTTGGCGATCTCCCGGCACAGCCCCTCGTGGGTCTCGATGCTGCAGATCGACCACCCGCCGCCGTGCGCGAACACCAGCGCGGGGAGGCGGTCGCCTGCGGCCGGGTAGTACACGCGCACCGGAATGCCGCCGCCGGGGCCCGGCACCACATGGTCGGCCAGCGCGTGCACCTCGGGGCGCGGCTGGAGCGCCGCGGCCGCGTCGGAGCGCGCGCGGATCGCGGCCACGGATTCGGGGGTGACCTCGGGCAACGGCGGTATCACCGCCATGATCCGGGCCAACTCCGGTACCAGGACGAATCGTTCCGACTCGGGGACCGACATCACGCCTCCGCTCCGGCCGCACCGCACACGGCGGTCAGCCGCACACCTGAATAGACACCGTGTCTACCTTGGGCCGATCATGCACGGCCAAGCTCCCGGCGTCCAGAGTCACGCCCCCGCAGGAAACCTCCCCGTCCAAGGCGCCCTGGACATCGCCCGGCGCCGTATGCATCATGACCTTCGCTAGACACTCTGTCTATTCTCTGGCTACGGAGACCTCCGATGAACGACCGCCCCGTATCCGTCTACCGCCGTCCCGTCCCGGACGACCTCCCCCTCACCGGCCCCGGTGGCGATCCCGCGTCGGTCCGTGCGCGGCTGGCCGACGCCGAGCCGCGCACCTTGCTGATGGTGCTCACCCACCTGACGCGTGACGTTTCCCACCTCGACCGGTTCGCCGCGGTGTGCGACCCGGCCAACGCGGAATCGGGTGCCGAGCGGGAAGCGGACGAGATACGCGACTTGCTCACCGACGTCCTGACCACGTCCGCACCTCGGGAGACGGGTCCGCTGCCGAGCGATCTCTTCCGGCGCATGGCTTCCGCCTACGTCCACGAGCCGGTCGACGAAGAGTTCGTTCCGCTGCTGCTCGACCAGTGCGGCTTCGCCAAGCTGGACGGCGCACCGGCCGCCGCGGACCGCGGGCCCGGCGGCGACGGATTCCACGTGGTCGTGGTCGGCGCGGGCCTGTCGGGCATCTGCGCGGGGATCAAACTCGGCGAGGCGGGCTACAGCTACCGCATCTACGACCGCAACAAGGACGTCGGCGGCACCTGGCTCACCAACGTCTACCCGGGCGTCGGCGTGGACACCCCGAGCCACTTCTACTCGTACTCGTTCGAAGTGAACCCGGACTGGCCGGAGTTCTACTCCAGGGGTGCGTACGTCCTGGACTACCTGCGCCAGTGCGCGGACGGCTACGGGGTCCGGGAGCACATCGTCTTCGAGACCGAGGTCGTGTCCTGCGCCTACGACGACGCGTCCCGGCGTTGGGCGGTGACCTCCCGCGGCCCCGACGGGACCGAGGAGGTCGAATGGGCGGACGCGGTGATCACCGCCATCGGCGTGTTCCAGGGCGCCGTCCGCCCGGACATCCCCGGGCTCGGCGACTTCGCCGGAACCGTCGCGCACACCGCCGAGTGGGACCCGTCCCTCGACCTGTCCGGCAAGCGGGTGGCCATCGTCGGCACGGGAGCCAGCGCCATGCAGGTCGGCCCCGCGATCGTCGACGACGTCGCCGGCCTCGCCGTGTTCCAGCGCACGCCGTCGTGGGTGATGCCGCGCCGCAAGGACGACCTGACCGTGCCCGAGGGCGCCCGCTGGGCGATGCGGCACGTCCCCTACTACGGCGAGTGGTTCCGCTTCCTCACGTACTGGTTCGCCTCGGACGGCAACTTCGTGCGCGTGGTCGTGGACCCGGACTGGCACATGCCCGACGTCTCCGTCTCCAAGGAGAGCGAGGCCATGCGGCAGTGGCTGCTGGCCTACGCCCGCGAGGAACTCGCGGACCGGCCGGACCTGTTCGAGAAGGCCATCCCGAACTATCCCCCGTTCGGCAAGCGCATCCTGCGGGACAGCAACTGGTACCGCATGCTCAAGCGGGACCACGTCGACCTCATCACCGACCCCATCACCCGGGTCACCGCGGATGCCGTGGTCACCGCGGACGGCCGCGAAACCGCGGCGGACGTCCTGATCCTCGCCACCGGCTACCAGGTCCTGCCGATGCTCGGCCAGATCGAGGTGACCGGGCGCGGCGGCACCCCGCTCGCCGACGTCTGGGGCCACGACAACCCCCGCGCGCACCTCGGCACCACCGTCCCCGGCTTCCCGAACCTGTTCGTCCTCGCCGGCCCGAACAGCGCCCCCAACCACGGCGCGGGCGTCAACATCCTGGCCGAGAGCCAGATCCACTACATCATCGGCTGCCTCGACCTGCTCCGGGAACGCGAAGCCCGGGCCCTCGAACCGCGCCAGGACGTGCACGACGCCTACAACGAGCAAGTGGACAAGGCCCTCGAAGGCCGCGTCTGGAGCCACCCCAGCGTGCGCAGCTACTACCGCAACAGCACCGGCCGAGTCGTCGTCTCCTGCCCGTGGCGCCTGGTCGACTACTGGACGATGCTCCGCTCCCCCGACCCGGCGGAATACACGCTCGACTGACGGCGCACCGGGTTCTCCCCCGCGCCCGAGAGACCGCCGCCTCGGCACCGCGGCGGCGGTCTCCCGTTGCGTACCGGTTACGCGACCCCGGTCGACGAGCGCTGTCCCCGCCGCCCCGGTCAGCCGTCCGACAGCAGCACCA
Organism: Uniformispora flossi; assembly: GCF_049534875.1. NCBI lineage: Bacteria > Bacillati > Actinomycetota > Actinomycetes > Kitasatosporales > Streptomycetaceae > Uniformispora > Uniformispora flossi. Next base: position 200,683 of record NZ_JBMULZ010000016.1, on the reverse strand, counting down.
CGTCCAGTCGGCGCGGGCCGTGGACGCCCTCGACCCGGTCGAGTTCGATGTCGCTGGTGGCGGACGGGCCCGAGATCCAGGTCTGCGGGCGGCGCGGGTCGAGCAACGGCAGGGCCTGGGGGACCGCGGCGACGACCTGGCCGGGTGTGCGCACGACGCAGATGTGGTGGTCGGGCACCAGGGTGAGAGCGCGGCGTCCCTGGGCCGGTCCGGCGTCGAGGACGATGGTGCCGGTCTCCGCGATCGCGAGCGCGCAGCCGGTGACGACGCTGTCGGTGCGGTCGAGTTCGGCGGCCGTAGTGAGGCCGTCGTCGCGACGGAATGCCACGTCGGCGTCGTCCGGCAGCCAGGCGGCGGGCAGGTCCGGGGGCACGGCCACCGTGCGTGCGCCGCGATCGGTCAGCAGCTGCCGGATGGTCTGTGCCAGCCCCGCGGCCGACGCGCGGTGCACGTGCGCGCGGTAGTCGGTGAGGTGCTCCGCCAGGAGGTCCGTCAGTGCCGCGGGGTCGGCGTCGGTGTGGCGCTCGCGGTAGCCGCGGGCCAGGGGCTCGTTCTCGGGGCGCGCGGCGCGGTCGGATCCGGCGACGGCGGTGCGGATGCGGCCGAGGATCAGCGCGCGGGAGTCGGTCATGGCGTCTCTCCGGAGGTGTCGCGGCGCTGCCACCAGGTGCGGAACGATTCGGCGGGGACGGCGGGGAGGTCGCGGGTGGCGCCCCAGGCCTTGGCCCAGCCGGGGAGCGCCGCTTTGCGCGGGTGCAGGGCCCGGGTGCGCACGGCGGTGCGCTGCAGGGCGGTGTAGCGCTTCGGGTCGCTCATCACCCAGGCGGCCACGGCCAGCGCCGCGCGTTCGACGGGGTGTCCGGGCTGTGCGGCGACCTTCTCCCGCAGGTGGACGAGGACTTCGGGGATGTCGATGGCGACGGGGCACACCTCGTAGCAGGCACCGCACAGCGACGACGCGTAGGGCAGCGAGGCGTCGATCTCGCTGGTGGTGCCGCGCAGTTGCGGGGTCAGGATCGCGCCGATCGGGCCGGGGTAGACGGAGCCGTAGGCGTGGCCGCCGGCCCGCTCGTAGACCGGGCACACGTTGAGGCAGGCCGAGCAGCGGATGCAGCGCAGCGTCTGGCGTCCGACCTCGTCGGCGAGGACGCCGGTGCGGCCGTTGTCGAGCAGCACCAGGTGGAACTCGCGCGGCCCGTCGCCGTCGGTGGTACCGGTCCAGGTGGAGGTGTAGGGGTTCATCCGCTCCGCGGTCGACGAACGGGGCAGGAGTTGCAGGAACACTTCGAGGTCCCGCCAGGTCGGGACGACCTTCTCGATGCCGACGACCGAGATGAGCGTCTCCGGGAGGGTCAGGCACATGCGCCCGTTGCCTTCGGACTCCACGACGACCAGCGTCCCGGTCTCCGCGACCAGGAAGTTCGCGCCCGATACGGCGACCTTCGCGCGCAGGAACTTCTCGCGCAGGTGCAGCCGGGCCGCTTCGGCGAGTTCGCGGGGTTCGTCGGTCATGCCGTCCGGTGCCGGGACGCCCCACTCCCCCATCGTGCCGGCGAAGATGTCGCGGATCTCGCCGCGGTTGCGGTGGATCGCCGGGACGAGGATGTGCGAGGGGCGGTCGTCGCCGAGCTGCACGATCAGTTCGGCGAGGTCCGTCTCGTATGCGGTGATCCCGGCCTCGGCCAGGGCCTCGTTGAGCCCGATCTCCTGCGTGGCCATCGACTTGACCTTGACGACCTCGGCCTCGCCGGCGGCCCGCACGAGTCCGGTGACGATGCGGTTCGCCTCGGCGGCGTCGGCCGCCCAGTGCACGTGGCCGCCCGCCGCCCGCACCGCGGCCTCGGCCTGTTCGAGGTAGCGGTCCAGGTGCCGGAGGGTGTGGTCCTTGATCGCCGCTCCGGCCGCGCGCAGTTCGGCCCAGTCGTCGAGTTCGGCGACGGCGGCGGCGCGGCGGCTGCGGATGGTGTGGGTGGCGTGCCGCAGGTTGCGGCGCAGCGTCGGGTTGCGGGTCGCGTCGCGGGCCGCCTTGGGGAAGGCGGGCATGCCGAGCGGGACGGCGCTCATCGGGGTGCCCCCTTCCGGGCGGTGGCCGATGCGAGGTCGACGGGGTCCGCCTCGGTCGCGGCGAGGATCTCGGCGATGTGCAGCGTGCGCAGGGGCGATCCGCGGCGGCCGGCCATGCCGCCGAGGTGCATGAGGCACGAGTTGTCGGCGGCGCACAGCACGTCGGCTTCGGTGGACTCCGCGTTGCGGATCTTGTCGGCGCCCATGGCGGCCGAGACGTCGGGGTTCTTGACCGCGAACGTGCCGCCGAAGCCGCAGCATTCGTCGGCGCCGGGCAGTTCGACGAGGTCGATGCCCCGGACCTCGGCGAGCAGCGCGGTCGGCCGGTCGCCGAGGCGGAGCAGCCGCAGCGAGTGGCACGTGGGGTGGTAGGCGACGCGGTGCGGGAAGTACGCCCCGACGTCCGTGACGCCCAGGACGTCGACCAGGAACTCGGTCAGTTCGTACACGCGGGGAACCACCGCGCGGACCGCCTCGGCCAGGTGCGCGTCGCCGGAGCGTTCCGCGGCCTTGGGGTGGTTGTCGCGGATCATCGCCCCGCACGAGCCGGACGGGGTCACCACCGCGTCGTAGCCGGCGAACGTCTCGGCGAAGGACCGCACCATCGGTTCGACGCGGCGGCCGTAGCCGGTGTTCCAGTGCATCTGCCCGCAGCACGTCTGGTCGAGGGGGAAGTCGACGGTGCAGCCCAGGCGTTCGAGCAGGGTTACGGTCGCCTGCCCGGTGCGGGGGTAGAGCAGGTCGTTGACGCAGGTGAGGAACAAGCCCACACGCATGACGCCGGATCTCCTTGCGTGGTCGTCGGTCGGGCGGCGTTCAGGCGGCCGGGACGCCGGCGCGGAGGGCATCGAGCCGTTCCGCGGCGGCGTCCCAGGGCCGCCGGTCGCCGGGTTCGTACCGGCGCAGGTGCTGGGTGCCGCGCAGCAGGCTCCGCAGGTCGCCGAGCGTGCCGTGCACGATACCGAGGGCGCGTGCCTGTACGAGGATGTTGCCCAGGGCGGCGGCCTCCACGGGCCCGGCGACGACCGGAAGGCCGCAGGCGTCCGCGGTCAGCCGGCAAAGCAGTTCGTTCTGCGCGCCGCCGCCCACGATGTGCACGGTGTCCACCGTGCGGTCGGCGGTGCGGCACGCGTCGGCGATCGCGGCGCGGTACGCCAGCGCCAGGCTGTCGAGGATGCACCGCACGATGGCGCCGCGGGTCTCGGGGACGGGCTCGCCTGTCCGACGGCACGCGTCCGCGATGCGCCCCGGCATGCCGCCGGGGGCGAGGAACGCGTCGTCGCCCGCGTCGACGAGGGAACGCAGCGGGATCGCCCGGCCTGCTTCCGCCAGGACGTCGGACAGGGCGACGTCCTGCCCGTCGGCCTGCCACTGCCGCAGGCATTCCTGCAGCAGCCACAGGCCCGTGATGTTGCGCAGGTAGCGGATGGTGCCGTCCACGCCGAGTTCGTTGGTGAAGTTGGCGGCGCGGGCGGCTTCGGTGCGCACCGGGGCGTCGAGTTCCAGGCCGACGAGCGACCAGGTGCCGCTGGAGATGTAGGCGAAATTGCCGCCGTCCGCGGGCACCCCGGCCACCGCCGAGGCGGTGTCGTGCGAGCCGACCGCCACGACGGGCACCGGACCGGACAGGCCGGTCTCGGCGAGCACGTCCGGCAGCAGGAATCCGGCGGGGTCGCCGGGGCTGCGCAGCGGTGGAAACAGCGCGGGATCGATGCCCAACGCATCGGTGACGGCGTGGGCCCAGTCCCCGCTCGCCGGGTCCAGGAGCTGGGTCGTGGACGCGTTGGTGCGTTCGGTGCCGGCAACACCGGTGAGCCAGAACGAGATCAGGTCGGGGATCAGCATCGCCTGCCGGGCGACGGCGAACTGCGGCGTGTCCCGGGCGGCGACCAGCTGGTGCACGGTGTTGAACGCGGCGTGCTGGATGCCGGTGGCCGCGTACAGGTCGGCGGGGGGCACCGTCGTGTGGACGCGGTCGGGGACGCCTTCGGTGCGGGCGTCGCGGTAGTGCACCGGGTTGCCGAGCAGGGCGCCGGACGCGTCGACGAGGCCGAAGTCGACGCCCCAGGAATCGATGCCGACCGACGTCAGCCGCCCGGCGGCGGTGCCTGCCGCGCGCAGGCCGTCGAGGATGCCCGCGTACAGGCCGAGCGCGTCCCAGTGCAGCGTTCCGGCGACCCGCACCGGCCGGTTCGGGAACCGGTGCACCTCGGCGAGGCCGACGCCGTCCGGGGTGACCCGTCCGACGATCACCCGGCCGCTGGACGCGCCGAGGTCGATGGCGCCGAAGGCGGCGGTCTGGGGGGCGGCTGGCATGCGGAACACCTCGAAGGCAGACGGGTCGGGAGAAGGGGACGGCGGGATGCCGTAGGCGCCGCGCCCGGGTCCCTCAACAACCGGGCGCGGCGCATACGGCGCTTCCCGCGCCGGTGCGACTCAGCGCAGGAAAGCCGCGGCGACTCCCGCATCCACCGGGATGTGCAGGCCCGTGGTGTGGGAGAGGTCGCCCCCGGTCAGGGCGAACACCGCGTTGGCGACGTGCTCGGGGAGCACTTCGCGCTTGAGGAGGGTGCGCTGGGCGTAGAACTCGCCGAGCTTCTCCTCCTCGACGCCGTACACGGCGGCGCGTTGTGCGCCCCAGCCGCCGGCGAAGATGCCCGATCCGCGCACGACGCCGTCCGGGTTCACCCCGTTGACGCGGATCCCGTGGTCGCCCAGTTCGGCGGCCAGCAGGCGCACTTGGTGCGCCTGGTCGGCCTTCGTGGCGCTGTACGCGATGTTGTTCGGACCGGCGAAGACCGCGTTCTTGGACGCGATGTAGACGATGTCGCCGCCCATCGCCTGCCCGATCATCGTGCGGGCGGCTTCGCGCGAGACGAGGAACGAGCCGCGGGCCATGATGTCGTGCTGGAGGTCCCAGTCGCGCGCGGTCGTCTCCAGCAGCGGCTTGGAGATCGAGATGCCCGCGTTGTTGACGACCAGGTCGACCCCGCCGAACGCGAGTGCCGCCGCCGCGAACGCGTCCTTGATCTGCGCTTCGTCGGTGACGTCGACGGTCACCGCCACGGCCCGGTCCGGGCCGCCGAGTTCCTCGGCGACCGCGGCGGCGGCCTCGGCGTTCAGGTCGGCGACGACCACGCAGGCGCCCTCGGCGGCGAGCCGGTGCGCGATGGCCTTGCCGATGCCCGAGCCCGCACCGGTCACCAGCGCGACCCGGGTGGCCAGCGGCTTGGGCTTCGGCAGCCGGGCGAGCTTGGCTTCCTCCAACGCCCAGTACTCGATGCGGAACTTCTCCGCTTCCTCGATCGGGGCGTAGGTGGAGACCGTCTCCGCACCGCGCATCACATTGATGGCATTGACGTAGAACTCGCCCGCGACCCGGGCGGTCTGCTTGTCCTTGCCGAACGAGAACATGCCGACCCCGGGGACCAGCACGATCGCCGGGTCGGCACCGCGCATCGCGGGCGAGTCCTCGGTGGCGTGGCGCGCGTAGTAGGCGGCGTACTCCTCGCGGTAGGCCGCGTGCAGCTCGCGCAGCCGCGCCGAGACCTCCTCCAGCGGCGCCTCGGGTGCGGTGTCGAGGACGAGCGGGGCGACCTTGGTGCGCAGGAAGTGGTCGGGGCAGGACGTTCCGAGCGCGGCAAGCCGCGGGTGTTCGGCGCGCCCGACGAAGTCGAGCACCACGCCGGCATCCGAGAAGTGGCCGACCTGCGGCCGGTCGGTCGAGGCCAGGCCCCGGAGCACCGGCGCCAGTTCGGCGGCGCGTGCGCGCCGGGCCGGCTCCGGCAGCGGGGCGTACCGCGGCAGCAGGTCGCCGAAGGGGTGGCGCTCGGCGTCGAAGCGTTCGGCGATGAACGCCTCGGCCGTGCGGATGATGTGCAGCGAGTTCGCCTGGCATTCCTCGGAGGTTTCGCCCCAGGCGGTGATGCCGTGGCCGCCGAGGACGCAGCCGATCGCCTGCGGATTCGCCGCCTTGATCGCGGCCATGTCCAGGCCGAGTTGGAAGCCGGGACGGCGCCACGGCACCCAGGCCACGCGGTCGCCGAAGCACTCCGCGGTCAGCTTCTCGCCGTCGGCCGCGGTCGCCAGCGCGATGCCGGAGTCCGGGTGCAGGTGGTCGACGTGGGCGGCGTCCACGAGGCCGTGCATCGCGGTGTCGATGGACGGCGCGGCACCGCCCTTGCCGTGGGCGCAGAAGTCGAAGGCGGCGACCATCTCATCCTCGCGGTCGACACCGGGGTACACGCCGATGAGCGCGCGCAGCCGGTCGAGCCGGAGCACGGCCAGCCCCGCCTCGGTCAAGGTGCCCAGGTCGCCGCCCGAGCCCTTCACCCACATCAGGTCGACGGCTTCGCCGGTGACCGGGTCGCGGTCGAGGCCTTTGGCGGAGGTGTTGCCGCCCGCGTAGTTGGTGTTGCGCGGGTCGGCGCCGAGGGCGTGCGAGCGCGCGATCAGCTTCGCGGCCTCGGACGGGATGCCGGACATCGGGGGAACTCCTGGGGGTGCGAGACGGAACGGGGATGCGGACAGCGGGTCAGGCGCCCCAGCCCGCCTGGGTGCCGCCGACGCGCTCGGCCTTGATGCGCTCGGCGTATCCCGAGCGGGCGTAGGCGGCCATCGGGTCCGGGGCCAGCCCGGCCTCGTCGCGCAGCTCGGCGAGCAGCGGACGGACGTCGGTGTTGTAGGCGTCCATCAGCACCGCGTTGGCGCCGAGGACATCGCCCGCGCGCTGGGCCGCGGCGAGCGCGTCGGCGTCGACGAGGAGAGCCTTCGCCGTGGCCTCCTGGACGTTCATCACCGAGCGGATCTGGCCGGGGATCTTCGGCTCGATGTTGTGGCACTGGTCGAGCATGAAGGCGACCTCCGACGCCGGGTCCAGGCCGCCGCCGCGCACCACCTCGTGCATGATGCGGAACAACTGGAACGGGTCCGCGGCACCGACCATCAGGTCGTCGTCGGCGTAGAAGCGCGAGTTGAAGTCGAATGCGCCGAGCTTTCCCTCGCGCAGCAGGAACGCCACGATGAACTCGATGTTCGTGCCCGGCGCGTGGTGGCCGGTGTCGACGACGACCTTGGCCCGCTCCCCCAGCTTGAGGCAGTGCGCGTACGCGGTCCCCCAGTCCGGCACGTCGGTGGTGTAGAACGCGGGCTCGAAGAACTTGTACTCCAGGATCAGCCGCTGCTCGCCGGTCAGCCGCGCGTACACCTCGGCCAGTGCCTCGGCGAGCCGGTCCTGCCGGGCCCGGATGTCGTCTTGGCCGGGGTAGTTCGTGCCGTCCGAGAACCACAGCTTGAGGTCGCGCGAGCCCGTCGCGTCCATGACGCCGACGCATTCGAGCAGGTGGTCGATGGCCTTGCGGCGGATGCGCGGGTCCGGGTGGGTCACCGAACCGAGCATGTAGTCGTCGTCCTGGAACACGTTGGCGTTGATCGCGCCGATGCGCACTCCGAGGTCCGCGGCGTGCTTGGCCAGTGCGGCGTAGTCGGCGACCTTGTCCCAGGGGATGTGCAGCGACACGGTCGGCGCGACGCCGGTGAACGCGTGCACCTGCGCGGCGTCCGCGACCTTCTCGAACGGGTCGCGCGGGACGCCCTGCTGCGCGAAGACCTTGAAGCGCGTCCCGGAGTTCCCGTACGCCCACGAGGGCGTCTCGATCTGCTGGCCCTTCAGCGCGGCGCGCACGGCGGACGCAGTTGTCATGGCTCGGCTCCTTGCCCACCCGGGAAACGGTTCTGAAACGTTTCAATCCGATGCCCGTAAGGTAGGGGTGAAACATATGCCTGTCAACAGAACGTCGCTTCCGGAAGGATTCAAAAGGCCCGGTCGGACCGCGGATGATCACCCCGGGCGCCGAGCCGCCTACGATGGCCTCTATGCCGAGATCGACACCGAAGCGCGACGAGCCCGCCCGCAGCGCCGGGCGCGTGGGGATCAAAGACGTGGCCCGCGGCGCCGGCGTCTCGGTCGGCACCGTCTCGAACGTGATCAACAACCCCGAGATGGTGTCCGAGGAGACCCGCCTGCGGGTGCGCGCGGTCATCGAGCGCCTGGGCTACGTGCGCAGCGAGTCCGCCCGCCAGTTGCGCGCGGGGCACAGCCGCATGGTCGGCATGCTCGTCCTGGACCTCGCGAACCCGTTCTTCGCCGAGGTGGCCAAGGGCGCGGAGCATGCGCTGAGGGCTGCCGGGCTGGGCGTGATGGTGTGCAACAGCGCCGCCAGTCCGGCCGAGGAAGCCGAGTACCTGGCGTTGTTCGCCGAACAGCGCATCCGCGGCGTCCTGGTGACCCCCGCGGACACCGGCGGGCGCACCGTCGACTCGTTGCGCGGCCAGGGCACGCCGTTCGTCCTCGTCGACCGGTCGTTGGCCGCCGAGGAAGGCTGCTCGGTGTCGGTCGACGACGTCCGCGGCGGCACGCTCGCGGCGGCCCACCTGCTCGACGCGGGGCACCGCCGCGTGGCCTTCGTCGGCGGGCGGACCGACCTCCCGCAGGTCCGCGACCGGCTCGCCGGTGCGCGCTCCGCCGTGGCCGCCGCCGGGCTTGCCGACGACGTCCTGCTCCACCTGGCCACGGACCGGCTGGACGTCGCCGCCGGCCGCGACGCGGGAGCCCGCCTCCTCGGCCTCTCCCCCCGTCCCAGCGCGGTCCTGTGCGCCAACGACCTGCTGGCCCTCGGGCTCCTCCAGACGCTCTACGCCGCCGGGGTCCGGGTACCGGAGGACATCGCCTTGGTCGGCTACGACGACATCGAGTTCGCCGCCGCGGCCGCCGTCCCGCTCACCTCCGTCCGCCAGCCGGCCGGCCTCCTCGGCCGCACCGCCGCCGACCTCCTCCTTGAGGAGATCACCGCCGAAGGCGTCCCGCACACCCACCGACGGATCGTCCTGCAGCCCGAACTGGTCGTCCGGGATTCGAGCGCGGCCCGCGTTCCGTCGTCCTGACCGCGAGCGGCGCGGACCGGCCCGACCATGCGAATCGCCCAAGGGTTCGCCGGGGGCCGACGGCGGGGCGGCCTTCGTGACCGCTTGTCCCGCCGCCGGCCCGCGCGCACGCGACCGGTCGGCCCTCAGCCGGCGCGCAGCGTCGTCGACAGGGCATGGGCCTCCGCGCTGTCGCCGATCAGCAGCGTGAACGCGCCCGGTTCGACCTGCCAGCCCTCCGCCCAGTGCGCGAACACGCGCGGGGCGAGCCGCAGGGCCACCGTGGTCTCGGCCCCCGGGGCCGCCTCGGCGGTCGCGAACCCGGCCAGCCACAGGGCCGGCCGGGCCACGGCCGAGTCCTCACGCCGCAGGTACGCCTGCACGGTGTGGCGGCCGTGGCGGGAGCCGGTGTTGCGCACGGTCACGTGGACCACCGTGTCGCCGTCCTCGGGCACGTCGTCGGGTGCCGAAACCGCGACGTACTCCCAGGTGGTGTAGCCGAGTCCGTGGCCGAACGGGTAGGCGGGCCGGTGGCCTCCGGCCGCCCAGCCGCGGTAGCCGACGTCCAGGTCGTCGCCGTACGTGACGACGCCTCCGACCGGCGTCGTCGAACGCAGCGCCGGGGAAGCCTCGTCCGCGGGCCAGGTCACCGGCAGGCGGCCGCCCGGTTCGGACCGGCCCAGGAGGACGTCCGCGAGCGCGTGGCCGAACTCCTGGCCGGGGAACCAGGTGAGCAGCACGGCACCGACCTCGGCGCGCCACGGGAGCAGGACCGGGGCGCCGGCGTTGACGACGACCACGGTGCGCGGGTTCGCCGCGGCGACGCGCCGCACCAGTTCGTCCTGCGCCCCGGGAAGGCCGAGAGTGGTCCGGTCGACGCCTTCGGACTCGACTTCCTCGTTGGTGCCGACCACCACGACGGCGACGTCCGCGTCGGCGGCGAGGGCCACGGCCCGGCACATCTCCTCGTCGGCGGGGGTGTCGGGCGCCTCGATGCCGAGGAGGAAGCCGACGACGAGGGCCCCGGTGGGGAACTCGTGCCGGAGGCGCAGCCGTACGCGGCCGTCGGCGGGCAGGTGGTGCGTCGTCGACCGCTCCGGGGGATGGAGAATGCCGCTGAGCGGGTCGTCCTTGGCGATGTCCTCGTCGACGAGGACGGTGTCGTCGGCCGTGAGCCGGAACCGGCCGGAACCGGCGACCCCGATCCGGTGCGGACCGCCGCCGGGCATCCGCACGTCGGCCTCGACCTCGACCGCGCAGGCCTGCTGGACGGTGGCGTCGCTCAGCCACAACAGCCTTGCCGAGAGCCGGAGTTCGTCGAGGACAACGGAGCCGTCGGGGGCGTGGAAGCGCACGCGGAACCCCGGAGCTCCGGTGACCGGGTCGGTCGCGTGGCGGTGGTCGAGGGCCGGCAGCCGGGGCCGGGTGCGGACGCCCGGCGCGTGGGTGATCTCGACGCCGTCGCCGAGCGCCGCGCGCAGGCCGTCCACAGGGCTGACGGTGAGCCGGGGCTGGACGGTGGCACTGCCGCCGCCTTGGACGCGGGCGGTCGCGGCGTTCGGCCCCAGGACGGCGACACGGCGCAGCCCTTCGGCGGACAGCGGCAGGAACCCGTCGTGATTGCGGACGAGCACGGTTCCGGACACCGCCGCGGTGCGCAGCAGTGCGCGCTCGTCCTCGGGCTCGTGCGGTGGCAGGGTGCTCTCCCCCGGGTCGCCGAGTGCGCCGACCCGGGCGGCGAGGCGGAGCAGGTTGCGGACTTTGGCGTCGATCGCTTTCAGCGGGACGCGGCCGGCCTCCACGGCGGCGGCGAGGGCGTCGCCCCAGGGCCCGTGTGGGCCGGGCATGGCCAGGTCGAGGCCGCCGAGGGCGGCGCCTTCGGTGCTGCGGGCGGCGAACCAGTCGGAGACGACGAGTCCGTCGAATCCCCATTCGCCGCGCAGCGGTTCGTCGAGGAGGGGGCTTTCGGTCATGGTCGTGCCGTTGACCGAGTTGTAGGCGGCCATCAGCGCCCAGGGCGCGGCGGTGCGGACGATGTGCTCGAACGGTGCCGCGTACACCTCGCGGAGCGCACGCTCGCCGATGCGGACGTCGACGGTGTAGCGGTCGGTCTCGAAGTCGTTGCCGACGTAGTGCTTGACGGTCGCGGCGACCCCGGCGGCCTGGAGGCCGGCGACGGTGGCCGCGCCCATCGCGCCGCTGAGCAGGGGGTCTTCCGAGTAGCACTCGAAGTTGCGGCCGGCGTACGGGCTGCGGTGCAGGTTCACGGTCGGGCCGAGGACGACGTCCACCCCCTTGCGGCGGGCTTCGGCCGCGAGCAGGCCGCCGAGGCGTCGGGCCAGTGCGGGGTCCCAGCTCGCCGCGACCGCGGTCGGGCTGGGCAGGACGGCGGACGGGTCGCGTTCGTCGAACCGCTCGCCGCGCACCCCGGCGGGACCGTCGGAGAGCACCAGGGCACGGAGCCCGACGGCGGGCTCGGCGTGGGTGCGCCAGAAGCCGGAACCGGTCAGGAGGCGGATCTTGGCCTGGGTGTCGAGCCGGGCGAGGGCGCTCTCCACCTGCTCGTCGAGGGAACTGGGGGATGCCGGTGACGAGCTGTCATCATGACCGGTGTTCACTACGCGGTGCATAATACCTTCCAGATGGCATGTATTCACTGTCGGACACGGGATCGCAGGGAGCAGGGCGGCAATGGCGGAGCAGACGGGGCGTCGGGGGCCGTACGCCAGCGGAGTCGCGAGGCGTGAGGAGATCGTCGTGGCCGCGCTGGAGCTGTTCGCGGCGCGGACCTACGACGCCGTGTCGTTGCGGGAGGTGGCCGCGAAGGTGGGGATCACCCACAGCGGCCTGCGGCACCACTTCGCCTCGAAGGAGGAGCTGCTGACCGCGGTCTTGCACTACAACGACCAGGTGTCGCTCACGCCCGACCCGGAGCACGAGATCAGCGGCGTCGAGGTGCACGGCGTCGACTGGATCCGGGCGAGTGTGGACGTCGTCGCGTTCAACTCCCGGCAGCCGCTGGTGATCCGCCTGTTCGCGACGCTGTCGGTGCAGGCGACCGATCCGCACCACCCCGCGCACGCCTACTTCGTCAAGCGCTACGCCGTCGCGCGGGGCCTGGTCGCCCGGGAGCTGGAGTTCGCCCGGGCGAACGGCGACATCCGGGCGGACACCGACGTGGAAGCGGCCGCCGAATCGCTGCTGGCGACCATGGACGGTCTCCAGATCCAGTGGCTGCTGGATCCGGAGCACGTCGACATGGTCAGCGCGTACCGGCAGTTCGTGGACCGCTTCCTCACTTATCTGACGTCGACCGACGCGGCGGGCTGACCGGCGGACAGCGTGATGCTGTGCCGTCCCGCCGCGTAGGCGTCGCCACCGTGCCGGAACGGGACGGGACTGTCGACGTCCAAGCGCGTCGGGGTGACCGCGACGGTGATCAGCCCGGCCGGGCACGGCACTTCGCCGGACGCCGAATCGAGCGTGCCGAGCGCCGGTTCGATGCGCGCCACGCCGAACCCGGGCTCGGCCGGTTCGACGCCGAGCACCCGCACCACCAGGTCGCGGGTCGGGGTCGACGACCAGCCGTGGCTGACCGTGCCGCCGTACCAGGTCTCGGACCAGGAGGTCGCGCAGCGCTCCAGCGCGGCCGTCCAGTCCCGGCACTGCCCGGCGACGAGGTCGGCGCGCCCGGCGGCGGCGAGCGCGTCGTGCACGACGTACCGGAAGAACGGCTGGGCCCGGACGACCTGCTTGTCGGTGTCCCACCACGGTTCGGGGTGGCCGATGCGCAAGTAGTCGCCGCCGACCGGGAGATCGCCGCCGGGCACGGCGGGCGCGTCCGGGCTGCTGAACGCCGCGTCGACGTGCGCGGTGGTGTCGGTGAGGACGTCCACCAGGCGCGCCCAGCGCTCCCGCGGTGCGAGACCGCCGACGATCGCGGCCGCCTGCGCGTGCTGCGAGGCCGCGGTCACCCGGCTCCCGCCGACGAGCGCGTCCGCGTACCGGCCCCGCTCGCCGTCCCACAGGAGGTCGAACCCGGCGGCGAGCCGCCGGTGGACGTCGAGCGCCCAGGCGGCGCGGCTCTCGTCGCCGAGCCATGCGGCCATGTCGGCGAATTCCCGCAATGCCCTCCCCCACAGACCGCACAGTGCGGCGCAGACGCCTTCGGTGGTGACCGACGCCCAGTCGATCAGCACCCAGCCGAACACGTCCTCGAGGAGGCCGTCGGCGTTGCGGAACGGGAGGAACCAGCGCAGGACGCGCTCGGCCACCGGCAGCAGCCCGGCGATCTCGTCGCGGTCGCCGACGTACCGGTAGGAGTTCCAGACCGCGTGCACCCAATGCAGTGACCAGTCCGGGATGACGGTGAAGTCGGCGTACTCCACGTCGCCGGCCACGGCCATCGGCAGCATGCCGTCGCTGCGCGGCGAGGCGGCCATCTGCGGGTACCAGCGGGCCAGCCGCCAGTCGGTGTTCGTCGCGAAGTCCACCATCTGGTGGACCACCGCGTCGCCGACCCAGGCGCGCTGTTCGCGGGTCGGGCAGTCGATGTACGCGTCGGCTGAGCACAGCGTGACGGTGCGGCGGCCGACTTCCCAGATGTGTTCGAGGACCGGGTCCGAGCAGCGGAAGGAGGCTCCCCCGGTCACCGGGTAGGTGCGGGTGCGCACGCCGATGCCGTGCACGGTCACCCCGTCGCCGGCATCGACGAGCGCGCCGTGCAGGCCGTACAGGTCCAGCGATTCGGCGGTGCGCCGGGTGCCGTCGAGGGTGACGGTGAAGCAGGCGTCGTGCTCGCCCGGCGACGGCTCGCCGTCGGCGAGGAACTCGGCGACGCGGACGGTCACGGATGCGCCGTGCGGCCCGGACACGTCCAGGACCAGCGTGCCGGATTCGATCCGGTCGGCGACATAGGACCCCGCGGCCGTGCGGCGCAGCGGCACCTCGACCGGCATCGCCTGCGCGATCGGGCGCGCACCGAGCGGGCCGCCGGGGAAACTGGGCGGCTCGGCGCGCCCGGGTTCGCCGGTGGTCATCGCCCGCCGCGCGACCGCCGGGGCCCAGCCGACGTCGCGGGCGAAGCCGCCGGCCTCGGCGGCGTCGACGGCCGTGGCCCAGTCTGCGGGCAGCACTCGGCAGTCGACGTGTTCTTCGCCGCGGCCGGACAGCCGGTCCACGACGTTCTCGCCCCACCCGGGCAGGGCACGGGACTGCCAGTGCTCGTCGGAGACGAACCACCCGTCGTCGAGGCGGGCTTCGAGCACGAAAGCGCCTTCGTGCAGGTCGTTCGCCAGCGGCGACGGCGGCATCCACCACGGCTTGGGTCCGTCGTAGCGCCAGGCCAGCACCGCGACCACGTTGGCGCCGGAGCGCAGGTACGGGGCCAAGTCGACCTCGTCGTACGGCTGCTGCCGGGGGTTGGCGCGAACGGGCCCGCGGGACACTTCGGTTCCGTTGACCCATAGCGCGTACCGGGACAGTGCGGCCATGCGGGCGGGCACCCGGTCGGGTACCGAGGCGAGGGCCAGGGTGTGCCGGAGCGCGACCACCTCGCGTCCGCCGCCGGCCGCGCGCTCCGCGGCCCAGATCCATCGCCCGCGCCACCGTCCCGGCGGGAAGTCGCCGGGTATCGGGGCCGGGCCTGCGAGCGAGTTCGTCATCGGCGGCCCTCCAGCCGGTCGAAGTGGGCCCGGACCGCGGCGAGCCACGCCTGCGGCTGCTCGGTCTGCGGGCTGTGCTTGGCGCCGTCGACGACGACGAGGCGGGCGCCCGGTATGCCGTCGGCCAGTTGGCGGACGCCGCGGCGCAGCGCCTTGTCGCCCGCGCCGACCAGCACGGTGGTCGGGCAGGCGATCTCGCCGAGCCGTGCGGTGAGTGCCGGGTAGCTGCGCAGCTCCCGGGCGAACGCCGCGAAGGCCTCGGGGTCCGTGTCCAGGAACGCGGCGGCCTGCCGGTCGCGTTGCTCCGCCGAGAGTCCGCCGTCCGCGCCGCTGCCCCCGGGGGCGGGTTTGGGCTTCGGCAGCAGCTTGGCGAGCGTGCCGAGCACGCCCATGCCGCGTCGGCGCACCAGCCCGCCGAGCGGGCTCATGAGCAACGACAGCGGGCCGCCCGAGGGTTCGGGCGCGGTGTCCATGAGGACGAGCGAGCGCACCCGGTCGGGGTGGGCGAGCGCGTACCGCTGCGCGACCACGCCGCCCATCGAGTGGCCGAGCAGGTCGACCGGCCCGAGGCCGAGCGCGTCCAGGAAGGCGTGCAGGTCCGCTTCCAGCGCGTCGAACGTATAGGCGTCGGCGCGACCGGGTTTGGCGCTGCGGCCGTGGCCGCGGTGGTCGTACGCCAGCACGCGCCGGTCGGCTGCGAGCCGGGGCAGCACACCGGCCCAATCCGCGGTGCTGCCGACGAATCCGTGCAGGAGGACAAGTGGTTCCGTACCGGGCGTCGGACGGCCGTGGTCCTCGTAGTTCAGGGCGGTGTCACCCGCGGTGAGCTGGGCGTTCGTCATGCCTTCATGAAACCCTTCCATCTGGCAGGTATTGGATGTTAGCATCGCCGCGCTTCGCTGTGACGCCCATTTCTCCGCGAAGTCAAATCCAGGAAGTTCCCAGGAAAGGGATGCGTCGCATGCGACCAAGACTCCGGGTTTCCGTCCCCGCCGTGGCCGTGCTCGTCGCCGTCGCCGGCTGCTCGGTCAGCAGCGGAACTCCGAAGGAGACGAGCAGCAACGGCGGCAGCAAGGCCGCCGCCGCGCCCGCCCGAGGGGTCACCGCGACGACCGTCAAACTGGGCGTCGCCGGTACCGATCCCGCGGCCCTCAAGGCGGTCGGCATACCTGCCGACGGCCCGGCGACCAAGGACCTCTACACCGCGTGGATCGCCGCGCAGAACAAGCGCGGCGGCACCGGCGGGCGGCAGATCGAGCTGGCCTTCCAGCCGTTCCTGCCGACCGGCCCGGCCGCGGCGCAGTCCGCCTGCGTCGCGCTCGCGAAGGACCAAGGCGTGTTCGCCGCGATCGGCATCTTCACCGGCGACACCCCGCTCTGCTTCACCCAGACCGAAGGCGTCCCGTACATCGGCCTGTGGGGGCAGTCCGCCGACCGTGACGCGAAATCCACCAAGGCGCCGTTCCTGGCCGTCGAGATGGCCGACGACCGGCAGCGCAAGGCCGGCGTCCAGGCGCTGCTGGACCAGGGGTTGCTCACCGGGCACAAGGTCGCGCTGTACTGGGAGGCGCAGGACGACGCGGTCACCAAGGACGTCGTCAAGCCGCTGCTGAAGGCGGCCGGTGTCGACGTGGTCGTCGAAACGCCGCTCCCGAACCTCGGCACCGACCAGGCCGCGCAGAACCAGGCGATGGACACCATCGTCGAGAAGCTCAAGTCGTCCGGCGCCGACACGGTGCTGAACACCTCGAACTTCGCCGGGCTCATGAACGCGCTCCAGCGCAAAAGCTGGCTGCCCCGGCAGATCCTGGCGACCTCGCAGCAGGCCTTGAGCCCGGCGGTCATGCAGACCACCGGCATCAAGCCCGCGACGATGGCACCACTCGTCGTCGCCGCCCCGTACGCCCCGACGAAGGCCGAACTGACCGCCGACCCGGGCCTGGTGCAGTGCGTCACCGAGTACAACGACGCCTTCCCCGCCGCGCGGGTCGACCCGGCGGCGGCGTCCGCGGAGACGCTGAGCGGCATCGCGCACCAGTGCGCGGCCTTCCGCCTGTTCGTCCAGGCGACCGACAAGGCCGGGAAGGACATCACGCTCGACGGATGGAAGGCGGCAGCCGAGGGGCTCGGCAAGGTCACCCTGCCGGGCGTCCCGATGGGCTCGCTGGGCCCTGGGAAGCACAGCGTCGGCGACGCCGTGGGCGTCTACAGGTTCGACTCGGCGACCGCGCAGATGGTGCCGGCCGGCCCGGCCGTCGCCGCGGCCGGCTGACGCGTTCCGGGACCACGGCGGAGAGGCCGACCATGAACGACCGCATGACCCGCGACGACGGACTCGCGGACCTCGCGGGTGCGTTGCTGCACACCGAACCCCCATCGCAGGGCAGGGAGGACAGGGAGGACAGGGAGGACACAGCCGAACGGCGCCGGGACGATCCCCGGCTACCGGGCGGCGGTGTCCTCGGCGACAGCGCGGAACCCACGACGCTGCGCGCCGGGCTGCGCCGGGCGGGACCGGCGACCTTCGTCGTCCTGCTCCTGCTGACCTCGCTCGACGAACTGGAGGGCGCCGCGCTCGGCGTACTCGCGCCCAACATCCGCGACAGCTTCGGCGTCAGCGACGGGATGATCGTGTTCCTGTCCGTCGCGGCGGGCGCGTTCATCGTGGTCGGCGCCGTCCCGATGGGCTGGGTCGCCGACCGGTTCCGGCGCGGCCCGGTCATCGGCGCGGCGAGCGCGTTCTTCGCCGCGATGGTGTTCGCGTCCGGGTTCGCGGCCAACGCCTTCATGTTCTTCTGGACCCGCTTCGGCGCGGGCGTCGCCAAGTCCAACCAGGGCCCCGTGCAGGGGTCGCTCCTGGCGGACACATACCCCATCGGCATCCGCGGGCGGATCGGCGCGGCGATCGGAGTCGGCGGACGGCTGGTCGGGGTGCTCAGCCCGCTGATCGTGGGCGGCATCGCGGCCGCGTTCGGCGGCGACGACGGCTGGCGTTGGGCGTACTTCCTGCTCGGGCTCCCGGTCGCGGTCGCCGCGTGCGCCGCGTTCTTCCTGCGCGAACCGGTGCGCGGCCAATGGGAGAAGACCGCGGTCGTCGGGGAGGTGGTCGTCGACGAGAAGCCGCCGCCCATCTCCGTCGAAGCGGCGTTCGCCCGGCTCGGGCGCATCCGGACCCTGAAGACCGTCGTCCTCGCGTTCGCCGCGATGGGCTTCGGACTGTTCACCGCACCGGTACTCGGCAACCTGTATCTGGAGCAGCACTTCGGGCTCGGCGTGTTCGGCCGCGGGGTCGTCGGCACCGTCGGCGGGGCGGCCGGGCTGCTGGTCCTCCCCTTCGTCGGGCGGTACTACGACCGGCAGTTCCGGCACGACCCGGCGCGTGCGCTGCGGCTCATCGGGCTGCTCACCCTGCCGTCCGCGTTCTTCCTGCCGTTCCAGTACTACGCGCCGAACGTGGAGCTGTTCGCGCTCTTCAGCGTCGGGCCGGTGGTCCTGCTGTCCGCCGCCTTCGCGATGATCGGCCCCCTGCTGCAGACGATCGTCCCCTACCGGCTGCGCGGCATGGGTTCGGCGATGGGCTCGGTGTACGTGTTCTTCATCGGGGCGACCGGCGGCGCGCTGATCTCGTTCCCCCTGATCAACAGCTTCGGCATCCGCACCGCGGTGCTCGTCACCATGATCCCGTCCACAATCGTCGGCGGCCTCCTCATCATGCGCAGCTCGTGGCTCGTCAAGCGCGACCTGGCCAACGTGGCCGAGGAGTTGCGCGAGGAGTACGAGGAGCACCGGCGGCGTGCGGCGGCGCCGGACGACGTCCCGGTGCTCCAGGCGAGCGGCATCGACTTCTCGTACGGCCAGGTCCAGGTGCTGTTCGACGTCGGTTTCGAGGTGCGCCGCGGCGAAGTCCTCGCGCTGCTCGGCACCAACGGCGCGGGCAAGAGCACGATCCTGCGCGTCGTCTCGGGCATGGCCACCCCCGAGCGGGGCGTGGTCCGGCTCAACGGGCGCACCATCACGTACGTGTCGCCCGAGCAGCGGGTGCGGCTGGGCGTCGTTTCCCTCGCGGGCGGCGCCGGGGTGTTCCCGAGCATGTCGGTCCGGGAGAATCTGGAGCTCGGCGCGTTCGTCTACCGGGGCGACCCGGACGACGTCGCGCGCCGCATCGACCGGGTGCTGGAGATCTTCCCCCAGTTGCGCGAACGGCAGCGCGAGCGGGCCTCGACGCTGTCCGGCGGGCAGCAGCAGGTCCTCGCCTTGGCGCTGGCGCTGCTGCACGACCCCGAGGTCCTGCTCATCGACGAACTGTCGCTCGGCCTGGCACCCGGCGTCGTCGCCGAACTGCTCGCCGTCGTCCGCAGGCTCCGCGAGTCGGGTCTCGCGATGATCATCGTCGAGCAGTCTTTGAACGTCGCCATGTCCATCGCGGACCGCGCGGTCTACCTGGAGAAGGGCCGGATCCGCTTCACCGGTTCCGCCGCCGACCTCGCCGCGGGCGACATCGCCCGCGCGGTGTTCTTCCGCAGCGACGACGGCGAGGCGACATGAACAGCCAGGTCCTCTTCGACGGCCTTGTCAACGGCCTCGCCATCGGCCTGATCGCCCAGGGCATCGTCCTGGTGTACCGGTCCACCCGCGTCGTCAACTTCGCCGTCGGCAACCTCGGCGTCATCGCGGCGGCGCTGCTGCCACTCGTGTGCCTCAACTACGGCTGGCCGGTCTGGATCGCGCTGCCGGCCGCGCTGGCGGTCGGAACGCTGACCGGCACGCTGGTCGAACTGTCGGTGATCCGCCGTCTGTTCACCGCGCCGCGCGTCACGGTCCTGATCGCGACGATCGGCGTGTCCCAAGCCGCCGTCGCCGTCGTGACCGCCCTGCCGGACGTCCGGAACGGGCTCAGCGCGCAGTACCCGGTCCCCGTCCACGGGACCTGGACGGTCGGCGGGATCACCGTCACCGGGGCGCAGACCTCGGTGCTGGTCGTCGTCCCGCTCGTGGCCGGCGCGCTCTCGCTGCTGCTCAACCACACCACCGTGGGCCGCGCGGTCACCGCGTCGGCGGACAACATGCCGCTGGCCCGCACCCTCGGCATCAACCCGAAGCTGATCTCCACCCTGGTGTGGACGATCGCGGGCCTGCTCTCCAGCCTTGCGATGATCCTCGTCTCCGGGCTGTCCGGCGGCGTCACCGCGGTCACCGACCTGGGCCCCGGCACCATGGTCCGGGCGCTCGCCGCGGCCGTGGTCGCGGGCATGGTCTCGTTCCGCTGGTCGATGCTGGCGGGCGTCGCGATCGGCGTGCTCCAGGCGTACGTGCGCTTCGAGTACGTGACCCAGCCCGGCCTCGTGGACCTGCTGCTGCTCGGCGCCGTGCTCGCCGCCGTGTGGGCCTACGCCCGCCGGGACGACCGCGGCCGGACGGAGACCGTGGCGTTCGGCCCGCGCGTCCGGACGGTTCCCGAACACCTGCGGCGTGTCTGGTGGGTGCGGCACCTGGGTCTGCTGGCCGCGCTGCCGGTGCTCGCCGCCGCGGTGCTCCTGCCCCTGGTCGTCGCGCAGTCGTCCCGGCATCTGCTGTACGCGACGGTCCTCGCCTACGCCGTCTGCGCGTGCTCGCTGACCGTGCTGACCGGCTGGGCCGGCCAGCTCTCGCTCGGCCAGATGGCGTTCGCCGGACTCGGCGCGCTGACCGCCGCGTTGCTGACCCGCGGTCTCACCATCGGGCTCGGCGGGGACACCCGGCTGATCGTCGACGCGATGCCGTTCCCGGCCGCGGTCCTGGCGGCCGCGGCGGGCACGGCGCTCCTCGCCGCGGTGATCGGGTTCGCGGCCCTGCGGGTCGACGGGATGCCGCTCGCGATCAGCACGTTCGCCCTCGGCGTCGCCGCGGTCGGGTTCCTGTACCGGATGGACATCTTCGGCGCGGGCACCGGCGACTCGGTGGCCTTCCCCCGGGGCACGCTGTTCGGGTTGGACCTGTCGCGCGAACGCACCTACTACTACGTGCTCCTGGCGGTCCTGGCCCTTGTGGTCGCGCTGCTGTCCCGGCTGCGGCGGACCGGCCCCGGCCGCCGCATGATCGCCGTGCGCGACAACCCGGACGCGGCCGCCGCCGCGACGATCCGGCCGACCCGCACGAAGATCGTCGCGTTCGCCCTGTCCGGCGCGCTGGCCGGACTCGGCGGCGGACTGCTCGCCGGCGCCGTGCAGTCCGTGCCGGTGACCGAGCGGTTCTTCCAGGTCGATGACTCGCTCATGCTGGTGGCCATCGTGGTGATCGGCGGGCTGGGCTCGGTCTGGGGGCCCGTGCTCGGCGCGGTGTGGGTGATCGGCCTTCCGGCCTTCTTCCCCGACAACGAGCTGGTGCCGCTGTTCGCCTCCAGCCTCGGGCTGCTGGTCCTGCTGATGTACTTCCCCGGCGGGCTGGTGCAGATCGGGTACGCGCTGCGCGGCGCGGTGCTGGATCTCGCGGAACGGCGCTTGGCCGCCGCGGAAGCCGGGGCACCCAAGGCACCGATCGCCGCGCGCGTGCCCGCCGCGGCACCTGCCGAGCGCCGGACACGTCCCGGACTCCCCGTGGGCAAACCGGTGGTGGAGGTCCGCGACATCGCCGTGCGGTTCGGCGGGAACACCGCCGTCGACGGCGTGAGCATGCACGTCCACGCCGACGAGATCGTGGGCCTGATCGGCACCAACGGCGCGGGCAAGTCGACGCTGCTCGGCGCGATCGGCGGGTTCGTCCCCGCGTCCGGGACGGTGGAACTGCTCGGCCACGACGTCTCCGGGTGGCCGCCCGCCCGGCGCGCGGCGCTCGGCCTCGGACGGACGTTCCAGGCCGCCCGGCTGTTCCCCGAACTCACCGTGCGCGAGACGGTCCTCGTCGCCCTGGAAGCACGCGGCCGGTCGGGGCTGGTCGCCACGGCCGCCTTCCTCCCGGGCGCCGTGCGCGCCGAGCGGCGGCGGCGTGCCGAAGCCGCGGACCTGATCGACCTGGTCGGACTCGGCGCCTACGCGGACCAAGCGGTGGCGGGGCTGTCGACCGGCACCCGGCGCATCGTCGAACTCGCCAACCTGCTCGCGCTCGACGCACGGGTGCTGTGCCTCGACGAGCCCACCGCCGGCGTCGCGCAGCGCGAAACCGAGGCGCTCGGCCCGCTGTTGCTCCGGCTGCGGCGCGAACTCGGGGCGGCCATGGTGGTGATCGAGCACGACATGCCGTTCCTGATGTCCTTCACCGACCGGCTGTACTGCCTGGAAGCCGGCCGCGTCATCGCCGAGGGCACACCCGAACAGGTGCGCACCGACCCCGCCGTCATCGCCGGGTACCTCGGCACCGACGCCCGCGCCATCGACCGGTCCGGCGTGGTCTGACACCCGCCCTGCACCGCCGGATCACCCCGAACACCCCGAACACCACGAACACCCCGAATACTTCGACGGATTCTTCTATCCCGGGCATCCCGCGCCCGATTTCCCCGAGCACGGAGGGCAGAGCCATGCCACTGGACCCACCGATCCGCGCCCTGGTCGACGCGCTCGCCGCGGCCGGAGCGGCCGAACGGGAGGCCGCCGACCTGGACGAACGACGCCGGATGTCGGCCGCGACGATGGTCCTCGCGTCCACCGGACGCGGCCCGGGCGTCGTCGCGACCGACCACCGCATCGCCGTCGACGGCGGCGAGATCGCCGTGCGCGTGCTGCGGCCGGCGGACCTGCCCTCCCCCGCCCCGGCGTTCTACTTCGTGCACGGCGGCGGCTGGACCCTGGGCAACCTCGACACCGGCGAGGTCGAGTGCGGCCCGATGGCGGCCCTGGTGCCGTGCATCGTGGTGTCCGTGGACTACCGGCTCGCACCGGAGCATCCCTTCCCCACCCCGTTGGAAGACTGCGTCGCGGGCTACGCATGGCTGCACGCGAACGCCGCCGAGCTGGGCATCGATCCGGCCCGGGTCGCCGTCGGCGGCGCCAGTGCGGGCGGGAACCTGGCGGCCGCGCTGTGCCTGGCGGCGCGCGACCGGGGCCTGCCGGCCCCGTGCCTCCAGCTCCTCGACGTCCCCGCGCTGGACCTGACCCCCATGCCGGTCCCGGACGAGGAGCCGTCCGAGGGGCTCACCGCGAGCGAAGTCAACCAGTACGCCGCCTGGTACCTCGGCGAGCACGGCGACCCGAAGGACCCGCTGGCGTCGCCGCTGCACGCTCCCGGCCTGAGCGGCCTGCCGCCCGCCGTCCTCACCGTCGCCGAGCTGGACGTGCTGTGCGGGCAGGGCGAGCGGTACCTGGCCCGGCTGCACGAAGCGGGCGTGCCCGGCTCCGCGTTCCGCGTGGCCGCGCACGGACACGGGACGTGGATCATCCCGATCACCGCGACGTTCACCCTCGTCCGCGAGGTGCGCGCCGCGGCACTGCGGCACGCGTTCGCGGCGACGCTCGTGCCCTGATCCGGGCTCCGCTTCCCGGTTCCCTCCCCGAACCCGCATTCCGGGATCCGGAATGCGCAGCAAGACGCACCACGCAGCCCCTGTCGCGCGACCCTGGGAGGTCACGGTGCTCCACCAGCTGTTCCGCACTGCCCGTACCGGAAGAACCGGAACGAGACGTCACCCGTCCCGCCCGCTGCGCCGGCGCATCGGCGCCCTCGTGGCCGGCGCCCTCGTCGTGACGACCGCCCTCGTCGGGTCGGGGCCGGCCGCGACCGCGGCGCCCCCGGCCGCGAGTCCGGTGGCCTACGGGGTCAGCGCGCAGAAGGGTGTGGCCGTCACCATGGCGGACGGCACCGTGCTGCGCGCGGACGTCTACACGCCCGCCCTGCCCGGCACCACCACCGCGGCACCGGGTCCGTTCCCGGTGCTGCTGAACCAGACGCCGTACGGACGGGGCCTCAAGCAGGCCGAGCTGGCGTACTTCGTCCAGCGCGGCTACATCGCGGTCGCCGTGGACGTGCGCGGCACCGGCTCGTCGACCGGCTCGTGGTCGCCGTTCGCACCGATCGAGGCGCAGGACGGCGCGGCGCTGGTGAACTGGGCGGCGGCGCTGCCGTCCGCGGACGGCGGCGTCGGCCTGTACGGCGACTCGTACACCGGTATCAACCAGATCTCCACCGCCGCCGCGGTCGGGCCCGACTCGCACCTCAAGGCCATCTTCCCGGTCGTGGCCGGGAACGACCTGTACCGCGAACTGGTCACCATGGGCGGGCTGCCGAACGCCGAGTTCATGCCGTTCTGGCTGCTCTACACCGGGCTCGGCAACCTGACCAACCCGATCACCGACGCGCTCAACGGGGGCTCGTCGCAGAACATCCTCGACACGCTCTCGCTGGAGCTGCAGCACATCAGCGGCATCGCGACGGCCAACCTGCCGATCCTCAACGGGCTGATGACCGGCGGCGAGCAGTCCTACGACGGCGCCTTCTGGCAGGCGCGGCGCCCGGCCGACCAGCTCGCGAACGTGGTCGCCAACGGCGTGCCGGCGTTCCTGGTCGGCGGCTGGTACGACCTGTTCCAGCGCGGTGCGCTGATGAACTACGCCGGTCTGCAGAACGCGTGGGCGGGCCGCCCGGTCGGCGCGCCGATGGCCGCCGGGCAGCAGGTCACCGACCGCTACCAGCTCCTGATGGGCCCGTGGTACCACGATCCGCGCCAGGACCCCGGATTCGACCTGTCGGCCTTGCAACTGCGCTGGTACGACCACTGGTTGAAGGGCATGGACACCGGGATCACCGGCACCACGAACCCGCTGCACGTCAACGAGCTGGGGTCCGGCCGCTGGCTCGACACCCGCAACTACCCGTTCGCCGAGACCACCGCGTCGCGGCTGTACTTCGACAAGGGCCGTACCGGCACCGCCGGTTCCTCGGCGAACGACGGGCTGCTCACGCCGACGCCGCCGACCTCCGGCGGTTCGGAGTTCATCACCTGGACGGCGTCGAACAACCCGTGCACGCGGTCGTCGACGCAGTGGTTCGGCGGGTTCCTCCGCAACCCGGCGTGCGACAACTCGAACCTCGCGCGGGAGAGCGGACCCGACGCGCTCGTCTACACGACCGCGCCGGTGACCGAGACGACGGTCCTCGCGGGCCCGATCGGCGCGACGTTGTACGCCTCCGCCAACACGAACGAGACGCAGTTCGTCGCGACCGTCACGGACGTCGGCCCCGACGGCTCCTCGGTGCCGCTCAGCCAAGGCGCGCTGGCCGGCACGCACCGCGCGGTCGACCCCGCGCGGAGCTGGTACGCCCCGGACGGGTCGCTGCAGATGCCGTACCACCCGTCCACCCAGGCATCCACGACCCCGGTTCCCGCCTTCCAGACCACCCGCTACGACCTGGAGATCTTCCCGACGTTCGCGTCGCTCGCCCCCGGCCACCGCATCCGCGTGGTCATCACCACCGCCGACACGCCCCACCTGTCGGCCACCACACCCCAGACGTTCAAGCTCCTCGCGGGCGTCTACCAGCTGAAGTCGGGCCCGGACACCCCGTCGTCGGTCACCGTCCCGCTGGCCCCGGCCACCGGCTTCGGCACCCCCTGCACCAGCGTCTGCCCGTAGTTCCCCATCCGCCGACGGCCGCCCCGGACATCCGTCCGGGGCGGCCGTTCCGCGTTGCCGCGGGGTGCTTCGCGGGGCGCTTGCACATGGTGGTCGTGCGCGGTGCTGCGTGCGCGGGGGCGGTCCCGGCACCGGACCGCCACGAGACTGCCGCCGGCCTCGCGCCGACCGTCTGCGGCGCCGCTCGGAGCTTGGGCCGCCCAGCCGTCCCCGCCGCCTGGCGGCTCACCCCGGACCATGCACGACACCTCGCCACACACAGCCCCACCGCACGACCACCGCACACACAGCCCCGCCCTACGAGCGCCCCCGCCCATGCGGCCCGCAGCCCGCAGCGCACGACCTTCGCCGCGCGCTCGCCCCCGCCGCACAAACGCCCCCACACACGCACCCCCAAGTCGTCCGCGCCGCCGCCCCTGCACCGGCAGCCCCTTCCACACGTCGCCACGCCGACCGCACCCAACCCCGCCGCACAGCCGCCCCTCGCACACAGCCTCGGCATCACGGGGCCGCCCCGCGCAACCGCCCCCGCAAGCGCCCTGCACAAGGCCGCCCGTCGCCACGACCGGTGCCCACACGGAGCCCCCCACCGCACCCTCGCGGTCGAACGTCCCGCACCCACAGCCCCCGGCGCTCTTCCGTCGGGGGCTTGACGGTCTTGTTCGGGTGATGGAAGCCTGTGAGATGAAACAACGTTATATGACGTTCGTTTATCTCGGCACGCCGCCGCTTGCGAGGCCTGGCGGAGCGTGCCCCCCGAGTCCCCCTCCGTCCCGAGGAGCGTCCGCCATGGCAGCAAGAAGACAAGCAGGCAGACGGATGTCCGTCGTGCTCGCGAGCGCCGGACTGGTCGCCACGGCGGCCTGCGCGGGCTCCGGCGGCGGCCCCGCGGCACCTTCCGCCGCGAGCCTGGTCAGCACGACACCGCCCGGCGCCGGCGCCGTCGACCGGGTCACCTGGGCCCTGCCGTACGGCGAGCCCACCACGCTCGACCCCGCCAAGGTCGGCGACTACTCGCCGCAGACCGTCGAGGCGAACCTCTGCGACACGCTGCTCCGCATGAAGCCGGACTTCTCCGTCGGCCCCGGCCTCGCGGAGAAGGCGTCCTGGACCGACGACCACACGCTCGTGCTCGACCTGCGGGCCGGCGTCCGGTTCTGGGACGGCACCCCCTTGCAGGCCCAGGACGTCGTCTACAGCCTCAAGCGCCAGACCGATCCGCAGACCCAGGGCATCTACGGCAGTGCGCTCGCCATGGTGACCTCCATCGACGCCACCGGCCCCAACCAGGTCACGGTGCGCACCAAGGCCTACGACCAGTCCCTCATCAAGGCGCTGGCCACCCCCTTCGGCGCGGTGAACCAAGAGGCCTACGCCAAGAAGGCCGGAGCGGCCTACGGCACGCCCACCGGCGGCGTCATGTGCACCGGGCCGTACAAGCTCGGCTCGTGGAAGTCCGGCGACAGCGTGACCCTCGAACGCAACGACGCCTACTGGGACCCGCAGATCAAGCCCAAGGTCGGCCAGGTCGTCTTCCGCTTCGTCACCAACAGCAACACGCTCACCAGCGCGCTGCTCTCCGGCGAGGTCGACGGCGTGTACGAGCTGCCGCCGACCAGCGCGACCGCGCTCGCGAAGGCCGGGAACGGCACCACCTACCTCGGCCCCGCGACGCAGAACGTGATGCTCGTGCCCGGCAACGCGCAGAGCCCGGCCGCCGACCGCCGCCTGCTCGACGCGCTGTCCCTCGCGGTCGACCGCGACGCGCTGCTCAAGAACGTGTTCGGCGGCGCCGCGGCCCCGCTGAAATCGCTCGCGCCGCCGCTCACCTGGGGCGGCGACCCCGCCGCGGTCCAGCTCAATGCCGCCTACGCCGCGCTCCCGTCGGCCGAGCAGCCGAACATCGAGCAGGCCAAGCAGCTCGTCGCCCAGGCCGGCGTGCCCTCGCGTCCCCTCGTCGCGGCCATGCCGGCCGGGGATCAGCGGAGCCTGCAGATCATGACCTTCGTCCAGGCCGCGGCGAAGAAGGCCGGCGTCGACGTGCAGATCCGGCAGCTCCAGCCCACCGAGATGTCCTCGCTGTTCTACGACCCGTCCATCCGGCAGGGCCTCGACCTCATCCTCACGTTCGGCTACGTCGGCGCGCCCGACGCGACCGCGTACGTCGCCGACATGGTCACACCCGGCGGGCTGTTCAACTGGACGAACTACGACAACGCCGACGTGACCCGGTTGCTCGGGCAGGCCCGGTCGACGTCCGACCCGGTCGCGTCCGCACAGGCGTACATCGACGCGCAGTCCCGCTTCGCGCCGACCATCCCGGTCGTCTACCTCGCCGCCCCCTACGAACGCATGTTCATGAACAAGCGCATCAGCGGCGCCCCCTCGTCGTTCGCGTACATGGGAATGCCGTGGGCCGCCTACCTCGGCGGCACCACGCAGTAGCCTCTGCCACCCGCGCCGAGCCCCGCAGACACCCGCACCCCTGGAGAACACGACATGACAGGCACTGCAGACCCCACCGCGCCGTGGAACCGCTCGGCGGTCGATCTGGCCGCCGCGATCCGCGCCAAGGACCTCGGCGCCGTCGAGGTCGCGGAGGCCTTCCTGCGCCGCGTCGACGCGGTCAACCCCGCGGTGAACGCCCTGGTCGACATCCGCCCCGACGAGATCCTCGCGCAGGCCGCGGAGACCGACCGGAGGATCGCGGCGGGCGAGGAGCAGGGGCCGCTGAGCGGGGTCCCGGTCGCCACCAAGATCAACACGCCGCAGCGCGGATTCCCGACCACGCACGGCATCCCGGCGTGGGCCGGGCTGGTCGCGTCCGAGGACGCGGCGTGCGTCGCCGCGCTGCGCGATGCCGGGGCGACGTTCCTCGGGCGCAGCAACAGCCCCGCGTTCGCGGTGCGCTGGTTCACCCGGAACGACTTGCACGGCCAGACCCTCAACCCGTGGGACAGCGGCCGCACGCCCGGCGGTTCGTCCGGTGGGGCGGCTGCGGCACTGGCCGCCGGCATGGTGCCGATCGCGCAGGGCAACGACATCGGGGGTTCGATCCGCTACCCGGCGTACTGCTGTGGCGCGGTCGGCCTGCGCCCGACGGTCGGGCTGGTCTCCGCGTGGGAACCCGCGGGGGAGGTGGAGTTCGACAGCCCGATGTCGTTCCAGACCATGGCCGTCCAAGGGCCCATGGCCTGGACGGTCGAGGATCTGCGGGTCGCGATGCGGGTGATGGCGACGCCGGACCTGCGCGACCCCGTCGGCATTCCCGCGCCGCCGCGGCCGGGCGCGCCCGGCCCGGTGAAGGTCGCGGTGGTCCGCGATGCCGGCATCGCCAAGCCGCACGCGGCGGTCGACGCGGCCGTCGACACGGCGGCGCGCGTGCTCGCCGAAGCGGGCTACGCCGTCGAGGAGGTCGAACTCCCGCTGCTCGGCGAGGCGGCGCGCCTGTGGTCGCTCCTCCTGTTCGAGGAACTGCGCACGATGCTGCACGACATCGAGATGTTCGGCGACGCCGGCGTGCGGGACTCGCTGGCCTCCACCTTCCGCGCGGCCGCGGACATCTGGGGACCGCAGCCGACGCTGGAGACGTACATCAAGGGGTACGCGCGCCGCGGCACGCTGATCACCCGGCTGCAGCAGTACCTGAGCGGGGACCGGATCCTGCTGACCCCGGTGTCGGCCGAACCTCCGCTGGAACAGGACGCCGACCTCGCGGGCGACGCCCGGATGCGCGAAGTCCTGGCCGCGCAGTGGCCGTTGCAGGCGGTGCCGGTGCTCGGGTTCCCGGCGCTGGCGGTGCCGACCGGCGTCACCGACGGACTTCCGTCGGGCGTGCAGCTGATCGGCGGCCGCTTCCGGGAGGATCTGCTGCTGGACGCGGCGGCAGCCATCGAGGCCGCTACGCCGCGCACCCGGCCGGCGCTGCTCGGCGCGGACGGCTGACCGGCCTTCTCGACCCGCCGCAGACACCACGCAACCCCCGCACGCGAGCCGCGTGCGGGGGTTGCGTCGTTCCGGCCGCGCCGTCAGCGCGTCAGCATCTCCACGACCACGCCCGCGACCCGGCCGACCCGCTCCGGCGTCCACATCGCCGGGTCCTCGACGGTGGAGATCAGGTAGCCGCGGGTCAGCAGGAACAGCAGGTCGGCGGCCAGCTCGGGGTCCGCGACTCCGGCCGCTTCGGCGGCCTCGTGGAGTTCGGCGAGGGTCTCCTCGGGCTCGTGGGTCTCCGCCGCGTCGCCGCCGCCTTGGAGCGACGAGAGCATCTCGACCCACAGCCGGCGCAGGAGCAGGTCGTCGGGTTCCGTGCTGAGGTTCCACTCCAGCGTCGCGCGCAGCCGCTCCTCGCCCGCGAGTTCGCCCACGTGCGCGTCGAGGTCGGCGCGCCAGCGCGACTCCGCGGCCGCGACCGCGTTGGTGATCAGCGCGATGCGGGTCGGCACGTAGTTGGTGACCATCGCGGTGCTGCCGCCGAGTTCCTTCGCCACGGCGCGGATGGTCACGGCGCGTGCGCCGTCGCGGGCGGCGACCGTGAGGGTCGCCTTGGCGATGGCCTTGCGGCGCTGGACTTCGTCGACGTCGATCGGCATGAGGGCAACCTAGCTCAGCAGGGACTTGACGTTGAACTTCACGTGATGCAACGCTGTTATATCACAACGTTTTCCACGCGTTCTGCGTCGATTTCCCTGCTCGTTCCCCCGAAACCCCCGGTTCTCTCCGCGTTGGAGCGCTTCATGAGCCTTGCCTTCGAACGCGTCGCCGCCCAGCCGGTCCCCGCGCACGCCCAGCAGTACAGGGTGCGCATGCGCGACGGCATACGGCTCGCCACCGACGTCTACGGCGCCGGACCCGCGCCCGCTCCTGCCGTGCTGGTCCGCCTCCCCTACGACAAGAACAGCCGCTACGTCTTCTTCGAGAAAGCCGCCGAGCGCTTCACCGCCCGCGGCTACGTCATGGTCGTGCAGGACGTGCGCGGCAAGTTCCGCTCCGAAGGCCGCACACTCGGCTGGACCGGCGAGGTCGACGACGGCTACGACACCATCGACTGGATCACCCACCAGCCGTGGTCCGACGGTGTCGTCGGCATGTTCGGCGACTCGTACTACGGCTTCACCCAGTGGTCCGCCGTCTCCAGCCAACACCCCGCGCTGCGCGCCATCGTGCCCCGCGTCACCTCCACCAACGTCGTGCCCGGCGTCGCCGCGTACGGCGCGGTGCGCCGGCCGACCTGGCTGGAAGGCGCCGACTACCAGGCCCACCACTGGGTCGACAACGACAGCTACGAGTTCGAACCCGACCTCACCAAGCGGCCGCTGATCGCCGCCTACGAGGAGGCCTTCGCGGCCATCGGCAAGCGCTCGGCCGGATTCGACCTCATCGTCGGCGGCATCGAACTCGCCGCGTACAACGGCCCGCACCCGTACGACGCGCGCGCCGTGCCCGTCCTGCAGTGCGTCGGCTGGTTCGACAACCTCGGCATCGCCCACATGCGGGACTACACCGAACTCGCCGCGCGCCCCGCGTGGGCCGCCGTCCAGTACCTGCACGCCGACGCCATCGACCACGAGAACTACTTCCTGGAGAACGCGCCGGTCACCCCCGAGACCGACCACATGACCGACGAGGCCGCGCTCGAGCGGATGCTCGACGCGTACACCGGACCCGCCCTCGACTTCTTCGACGTCTTCCTCGCCGGCAAGGCCCACCCCGACACCCTCCCGCGCGTGCGCTGGAAGCTCGGCCACGTCGGCTGGCGCACCGCGACCGCTTGGCCGCCGCCCGAGGCCATCGCACTCGACCTGCACCTGTGCGCACCCCAGAACGCGACCGGCCCCCTTCCGGGCGGCGCGCTCGCCGAACTTCCGCCCTCCGCCGAGGAGTCCGTCTCCTGGCGGTACGACCCCGACAACCTGGTCCCGTCAGCGGTCACCAACACCTTCATGGTGCTGCACGACCACCCCGACGAGCGCGCCACCGCCGACCGCGACGACGTCCTCGTCTTCACCGGCCCCGTGCGCGCCGAACCCCTCGACCTGGCCGGTCCCGTTCACGCCGTCCTGCACGCGGAAAGCACCGCGCCGACCTTCGACCTCTTCGTCCGACTGCTCGACCTCGCCCCCGACGGCACCGCGCGGCTCATCCTGCGCGGCTGCGCCCAGCCCGACGCCCCCGGCGCATGGCAGGTCGAACTCGGGCACACCGGCTACCGGTTGCGCGCCGGACACCGGCTCGTGCTGCTCGTCACGTCCAGCGACTTCCCCAACCACGTGCCGAACTCGGGCACCACCGAGAACCCGTGGCTGACCGCCGCGCCGAAGGCCGGCCTGCAGACGCTGCGCACCGGGCCCGCGCACCCGACCCGGCTGCGCCTGACCGTGCTGCCCGCGGAGAAAGGCCAGGAGCCGTGTCCGTGAAATTCGTCGCGACCCGGATGGCCACGCTGGTCGTGACCGTGCTCGTCGCCAGCCTCGGCATCTACGGCGCGTTCATGCTCGCGCCCGGCGACCCCGCCACGCTCCTCGTCGGCGGGGCACGCAAGCCCGATCCCGAGGTCCTCGCGCAGATCCACCGCGAATACCACCTCGACGACCCGTTCCTGCAAGGCTGGTGGCACTGGCTGAGCGGCTGCCTGCACGGCGACTTCGGCAAGTCTCTCGTCTACCGCGACAGCGTCGCGCACCTCATCGGCGCGCGGGCCGGAGACACCTTCGCCCTCGTCGGCTACGCGGCGATCCTCGTCCTGGTGCTCGGCACCGTCGCCGGAACCGTCTCCGCCCTGCGTGGCGGCCGCACCGAAGCCCTGATCACCGCGGGCACCGCCGGGCTGATGGCGGTTCCCACGTTCGTCATGGCCGTCCTGCTCATCTGGCTGTTCGCCGTCCAACTGCCGTGGTTCCCGGTGTTCGGCTCCGGCACCGGTTTCACCGGCACGCTGTCCCACCTGACCCTGCCCGCCGTCGCCCTCGCGGTGTCGTGGATCGGGTACGTCGCCCAGGTCACCCGCGCCTCGGTACGCGCCGAGATGCGCTCCGAACACGTCGAGACGGCGCGCAGCCGCGGCGTGCCCGAATCCGTCGTCATCCGGCGCCACGTCCTGCGCAACGCCTCCGGACCGATCTTCGCGGTCTCCGGCGTCGGCATCGCCGGACTCATCGCCACCACCGCGGTCGCCGAGCAGGCGTTCGGCATCGGCGGACTCGGCGCGCTCATGATCGACGCCGCCGCGAAACAGGACCTCGCCGTCGTCCAGGCCGTATCCCTGCTGTTCGTCGTCCTGTTCGTGGTCGTGAACACCGCGGTCGACCTGGTCAGCGCGGCACTCGACCCCCGCACCGCGCAGGGAGGAAACCGATGAGCGCCACCCTGGCGAAGACCGGCACCGGCACCGGCACCGGTAGCGGGACCGGCACCGGCGTCCGCGCGGCCAAGCGCCCCCGCGACCGCGTCACGCTCGCGGCCGCCGTTGTCGTCGGCGTGTTCGTCCTGCTCGCCCTGTTCGGCCCGCTGATCGCGCCGCACGACCCGAACGCCGTCGACCCGTTCGACGTCAACGCCGGGTCGTCCGGCGCCCATCTCCTCGGCACCGACGACACCGGCCGAGACATCCTGTCCCGCATCGTCTGCGGGGCCCGCGCCGGGATGGCCGCGCCCGCGCTGGTGGTGCTCGTGTCCACCGTCGTCGGAACCCTGCTCGCCCTGTGCGCCGCGTGGTTCGGCGGCTGGACCGACCGGATCGTGTCCGGACTGCTGGACGTCGTGTTCGGGTTCCCCGGGCTGATCCTGGCGGTGCTCGCCGTCGCCGTGTTCGGAGCCGGGCTCGGGGCGCCCGTCGTCGCGCTGTCGATCGCCTACCTGCCGCTGGTCACCCGGGTCGTCCGGGCCGCCGCGACGAAGGAACGCGGTCTTCCGTACATCGCCGCCCTGCGCCTCCTCGGCGCGCCCACACACCGCATCTGGCTCCGGCATCTGCTGCCCAACCTCGCGCCGCTGGTGCTCGTCCAGGCCACCATCGGCTTCGGCTACGCGCTCCTCGACATCGCCGCCATCTCGTTCATCGGCCTCGGCAGCCGGCCGCCCAGTCCGGAATGGGGCCTCATGGTCTCCAACGGCGCGCCCGGAATCCTGTCCGGACAACCGCAGCAGTCGCTGTACGCCGGCCTGGTGATCCTCGTCGTCGTGGTCGCCTTCAACCTGCTGGGATCGGGGCTCTCCCGGCGACTCCTGGGAGAGAACGCATGACACCCTTGCTGGAGATCGGCGGGCTCAGGCTCGACCTGCCCATCGACGGAACCCCGCGCACCGTCGTCCACCGCGCCGACGTCGCCGTCGCGGAAGGCCAGGCCATCGCCCTGGTCGGCGAGTCCGGATCCGGCAAGTCGCTCACCGCGCGATCGGTGCTGAGGCTGCTGCCCGCCGGCGCCCGGCAGCACGGCACGCTGACGTTCGCGGGCGAGTCCGTACCGGACATGGACAAGGCCCGCCTGCGCGCCTTCCGCGCCCGCGAGGTCGCCATGGTCTTCCAGGACCCCCGCGCGCACATCAACCCGGCCCGCAGCGTCGGCGACTTCCTCATCGAGGGCCTCACCACCGCCCGCGGCGTCCCGGTCGCCGAAGCGCGCACCCGCGTGGCCGGGATCCTGCGCGAAGTCGGTATCGAGGACGCCGAACGCCGCATGCGGCAACGCCCCTGGGAACTGTCCGGCGGACTCCTGCAACGCGTCATGATCGCCGCCGCGCTCGCCGCCGAACCCCGGCTGCTGCTCGCCGACGAGCCGACCACCGCGCTCGACGTGACCACCCAGGAAGAGGTGATGGCGATCATCGCGGAAGCCCGCGAGGCCCGCGGCCTGGCCATGCTCTTCATCACCCACGACCTCGAACTGGCCGCGGCCGTCTGCGACCGCATCGTCGTGATGTACGCGGGCTCGACCGTGGAGGACCTGCCCGCCGCCGCGCTGCACCACGACGCGGCGCACCCGTACACCCGGGCGCTCCTCGCGTCCCGCCCCAGCGTCGGCGATCCGCACGCCGAACTCCGCGCCATCGCCGGCCGCCCGCTCTCCGGCTTCGAAGTCCCCGGTGGCTGCGCGTTCGCACCGCGCTGCCCCCGCGCCGAGGAGCGGTGCTCGGCGGCGCTGCCTTTGCCGCGGCCGGTCGGCGCAGGGACGGCGGCCTGCCACTTCCCGCACCCGGACCCGGCGGCGGACGCCCCGAAGGAGGTCGGCAACCATGCTTGAGGTACACGGGCTGCGCAAAACCTTCGGCGACTTCGTGGCCGTCGACGAAGTCGCGTTCGCGCTGGCCGCAGGCGGATCGCTTGCCATCGTCGGCGAGTCCGGTTCCGGCAAGACCACCACCGCGCGCATGATCGCCGGATTGGAGGCCCCCACTGCCGGGCGCATCGTCGTGGCGGGGGAAGAACGCCGCGCCGGACGCGTACGGCACGCCGACCGCCGGGCGCGGGCACGGCAGATCCAAATGGTCTTCCAGGACCCGTACGCGTCCCTCGACCGCCGGCAGCGCGTGGCCGACGCGATCGCCGAAGCGGTCGCCTTGAACCGCCCGATGAAGGGCGAAGCCCTGCACTCCCGGGTGACCGAACTCCTCGACATGGTCGGCGTCGACGAGCGCCAGGCCCGGTCCCTGCCCAAGAGCCTGTCCGGCGGCCAACGGCAGCGGGTCGCCATCGCCCGCGCGCTGGCCGCGGAACCGAGCGTCCTGATCCTGGACGAGGCCGTGGCCGCCCTGGACGTCTCGATCCAGGCGCAGATCCTCAACCTGCTCGCGCGCATCCGCGCAACCACGGGCACCGCGCTGCTGTTCATCACTCACGACCTCGGCGCGGTCCCACACATCAGCGACGAGGTGCTGGTGATGCAGGCAGGACGCGTCGTCGAGCACGGCCGGGTCGAGGAGGTCTTGGGCGACCCGCGGCACGCCTACACCCGGCGCCTCATCGACTCGATCCCCAAGCCCGGCTGGAAACCGCGCCGCCGTCGGCCCCTCCCCGCCGCCTGACCTTCCCCGGCCATCCCCCGGCCTCACCATCCCGGCAGCCCGACACCCACGGAACGGAGCCGTCCCATGCCCTTCTCCCCCGCCCTCGAATTCGCCTTCGAGATCCGCGCACACGTCGACCCGACCCTGCACATCGGCCACGGCGACGGCGAACTCACCGAGTTCACCCCCATCACCGGCGGCACCGTGGCCGGACCCCGCCTCAACGGCACCGTCCTGCCCGGCGGCGGCGACTGGAGCAGCACCCGCGGCGACGTCTGCGAGCTGGACGCCCGCTACCTGATCCGGACCGACGACGGCGCCGTCGTCGACATCGTCAACCGCGGGTTCTACCACCCCGACGCCGGCAGCCCCGACCAGTACGACGACGCCCTCCAGGTCACCGAGGCGGGCCACTACTACCGCACGTCGCCGGTCTTCCGCACCGACGCCGCCGCCCACCGCTGGCTCGCCGCCACGGTGTTCGTCGGCCTCGCCCGCCCGGACGGCGAGGGTGTGGTGGTGATCCGCATGTACGCCGTGCGGTAGCGCCGGACCTGCGGCGCCCGCGGAGGCCCCGCCGCAGCAAGGCCCGAAAACCCTTCGGTGGGCTCGACTTCGCCGGATCGTCCTCGCATAATCCTTGCTGCTCAGCCGGGGTCCGCCGAGCGGGCCTCGGGTCCGCCGAACGACGGAGGTTGCCCGTGTCCACGTCCGAGCCCGGCGCGCCCGAACATCCCGAGCGCGGCTTCACGTTCCTCGGCGGCGAGGTGCGGCGCGGCCGCACGTTCGACCGCGCGGAGGTCGAAGAGGCCCTGCGGAACTACGAGAAGGCGGGCCGGGAAGCGGTCCGCTCCGGCGACTGGAACGCGTGGGCCGACCGCTTCACCGAGGACGCCATCTATGTGGAGCACCACTTCGGGGTGATGCGGGGGCGCGAGGCGATCCGCTCCTGGATCACGTCCACGATGCAGGGCCAGGTCATGGACCTGGTCTTCCCGATCGAATTCGCGCTCATCGACAACGACGTGGTCTTCATCTACGTGCCGAACCGGTTCCCCGCACCGGACGGCGGCCCCGGCTACCAGTTCGTCTCCGCGACGATTCTCGTGTACGCGGGCGACGGCAAGTGGTGCTACGAGGAGGACATCTACAACACGGCCGAGTCGTCCCGGGTGATCGCGTTGTTCGCGAATGCCCTGGGCGGCAGCTGACCACCGCGTTCGGACCGCAGCCTCCGGCCGCATACGCGCGTCCGGAGGCTGCGGTCCGAAGCGAACGGGTTACACACCCGCGCGGTTCTCGGCGGCCTTGGCTTCCCGGGCGGCCTTCGCGGCTTCTTGGCGACCCGCGCCGCATGCGCCGGCATCACCGACGAGCAGGTGCGCGCCGCGGTCCTCGACCCGGGCGAGCGGTTGCTGCCGGCTCGGAAACCCGGGACGGACCCGCCGCCGCCAACCGCCCTTCGGCCCGCTACGGTCGGATGCGTGTAGAGGGCAACGACGGAAGAGGAGAGCGCGATGGGACGCACGATGCAGGCGTACCGCATTCCGGAGTGGCAGCACCCGGCCGAGGTCGTCGAGGTGCCCGTCCCGACACCGGGGCCCGGGCAGGCCGTGGTCAAAGTGTCGGGGTGTGGACTGTGCCACTCCGACTTCACGATGCTGGACATGCCGGCCGAGGCCGGTCGCGCCTGGGGCTGGTCCATGCCGTTCACCCTGGGGCACGAGACCGCCGGGCGGATCGCCGAACTCGGCCCCGGCGTCACCGGATTCGCCCCGGGGGATCCGGTCGCGCTGGTGTCGCCGTCCTCCTGCGGCACCTGCTCCTTCTGCGTGCGCGGCCTGGACGGCAGCTGCCCCCACGCGCCCGCCGGACGCGGCTTCGGCCGGGACGGCGGCCTCGCCGAGTACGTCCTGGTCGACGACCTGCGCGCCCTGCTGCCCCTGCACGGGCTCGATCCGCGCACGGCGGGCCCCCTGACCGACGCCGGAGCGACCTCGTACCACGCGGTGCGCCGCGCCCTGCCGCGGATCCGTCCCGGCGGCACCGCCGTCGTCATCGGCGCGGGCGGTCTCGGCGCCTTCGCGGTGCAGTACCTGCATTTGCTCACCGGCGCCCAGGTCGTCGCGATCGACACCGACGAGGCCCGGCTGAAGGTGGCCCGCGATCTCGGCGCGGACGCCGCGCTCGTGGGCACGCACGACGAGACCGCGGCCGAGATCCGCGCCCTGACCGACGGCTACGGCGCCGACGCGGTCCTGGACTTCGTCGGCGTGGACGCCACCATCGCGGCCGGCACCGCCGCGGTCCGCCCCGCCGGCGCCTACGGCTTGATCGGCGCCGCGATGGGCCGCCTTCAGGCCCCCTGGTACGGCGGGCTGCCGCGCGACGGCGAGGCGTTCACCTTCCAGGGCAGCAGCATCGCCGACGTCCGCGAAGTGCTGACGCTCGCCGAGAGCGGGCGCATCCGGAACCTCGTCGACGAGTTCCCGTTCGCCGACATCGAGAAGGCGTACAAGGCCCTGCACGACGGCACCCTGCACGGCCGCGCCGTCGTCACCTTCGCGGACTGACCCAGACACGCCCTAAGCCGTGTCCGGTTCGCTGAACAGCGTCAGCTGGAGGGCGCCGGGCGCTTCGAGTCGGGCGTTCAGCGAGCCCCAGGGCGTGCGCGTCGGGGCGGCGATCACCTCCGCCCCGGCCGCCGCCAGGGTCGCCGTCGCGGCCGCGGAGTCGTCGACCTGGAACGCCACCCGGAGGTGGCCCGCGACGCGCCGTCCGACCTCGACCTCGTCGATGTACGCGGCGTGCCCGGGATCGGTCAGCTCCAACGTGGCGCGGCCCGCGTCGAGGATGGTGACCCGCCCGTCGGGGGACGCGAAGGCGCCGCGCTCTGGCAGGCCGAGCACGTCCCGGTAGAAGTGCAGGGCGGCGTCGTAGTCGGCGGCCGTGACCACCAGGCGGAGTTCACGAACGGCGGGCGTGTCGGTCACGGCGGCTCCCTTGCGGTTCTCGGACGAGGGCGGATCGGCGAACGACGATACGCACTCGGGTGACGCAACCCGGCGAGGCCGAAACGGCGGCGCGGCGCCACGCGTATATGCGACGCCAGGGGTGACCATGTGGACCATGACGACCACTTTTGTCCGCATCACCGTGGAGTCGGACGCGGAGGCCACGACGGCGCAAGAGGCCCTCCGCCCGTTCCGGGACGACCTGCCGCCCGTACTCGGCCAGGAAGGCTCCGGCCTCCGCACCGTCGAAGCGGTCTTCGACGGCGACCGCCGCCTGGACCTCGAATCCGCGCTGAAGTCGACGGGCCTGCAGTACGAGGTCATGGCGGACGACGAGTAGGGGAGGCCGGTGCGGAAGGCCCTGTTCTTGGATCACGCGCCCGCGGCGGCGTCCTCGGACGGCCACTTTCGGGTGTCCCGGGGCTCGACGTAGGGCTCCTCGTCGGGCGGCATACCGCCCGCGATCGCGCGCTGCCGCGACAGCTCGGCGTCGAACTCCAGCCCCAGCAGGATCGCCAGGTTCGTGACCCACAGCCAGATCAGGAAGACGATCACTCCGGCGAATGCGCCGTACGTCCTGTTGTACGAGGCGAAGTTGGCGACGTACACCGCGAAGCCGCCCGACGCGGCGAGCCAGATGACGAGCGCGACGAGGCTGCCCGGAGTGATCCAGCGGAACCCGCGCCCTTTGGCGTTCGGCGCGGCCCAGTACAGGAGCGCCATCATCAGCACGACGACGGCGACCAGAGCCGGCCACTTGGCGATGTCCCACACCCGCACCGCGCCGTCGCCGACACCGAGCGCGGTGCCTGCCTGGCGCGCGATCGCGCCGGTGAAGACGACGGTCAGGGCGCTGACGCACGCCAGGACCATCAGGACGACGGTCAGCCCCAGGCGCAGCGGGGTCAGCTTCCACACCGGGCGGCCTTCGGCGACGTCGTAGACGGCGTTGGCCGCGCGGATGAACGCGGCGACGTATCCGGATGCCGACCACACCGCCAGCAGCAGGCCGACCGCCGCCATCGCCGATCCGACGCCGGCGCCGGCCCGGAGGTCGCGCATGGCGTTGTCGATCACGTCGCGTGCGGCACCGGGCGCGAGTTGGTGGATGTTGTCCGATACCTCCTTGGTCGCCGAGTCGCCCGCGATGCCGAGGAGCGACACGAGTACCAGCAGCGCCGGAAAGAGGGCGAGAACGCCGTAGTACGTGAGGCTCGCGGCGCGGTCGGCGAGCTCGTCGTCCTTGAACTCGGCGATCGTGCCCTTGCACACCCGCCACCACGACCGCTCGGGAAGGTCCGACGGCTCGTCGGGCTCGTCGCGCTCGACCTCGGGTCCGGGCCCGGACGAGTCGCCGGTTTCGTGCGTGCGCGCGTCGGGTCGGCGCGCCTTCGGTTTCCCTGCCATGAGGGGCGACTAACCCCATTGACGCCTGTTATGCAATCCGGCGTTCCGCAGTGCCCGTCCTCCAAGGCCACGGCCGACACTACGCTCCCCCGTCACGGTACCGACTTCAGGAAGATCGACGGCCCGTCGAACGTGCCCGAGGCGTCGACGCCCTGGCCGCCGGTGAAGTCCTTCTGCTCGTTGCCCGCCCAGTCGGTGATCGGGGTGCCGGACTGGGACAACGGCCGGTAGCCGGTGCCGTCCCAGCCGAAGCGGTAGATCCGGGTGCGGTCGGCGTAATAGGGCTGGTAGGGGCCGTCCTTGGTGGTCTGCTTGGTCATCTCGTTGCGGAAGAAGACGTTGTCGGGGCCGGATGCGCCGGACCATTTCACGGCCTTCTGTCCGGCGGCCCACCAGATCGGGTACCAGTCGGCGTTGTCCGGGTCCGAGCCGCCTTCGTCGCCGCAGTTCGCGCGGCAGCTGTCGGGGCGGTGTCCGGCGGGGACGGCGACCTTGTTGAGTTCGAACAGGTTGTGACGTTCCCAGCCGCCGTGCAGGTTGAGGTCGGAGTCGAAGCTGTTGCCGATGACGACGTTGCCGGACGCGGACCACTGGAAGGTGAAGTGCCGCAGGTTGCGGGACGTGTTGCCGGCGTACAGCGAGTCCCAGACGCGCGATCCGCGGAAGTAGCCGTTGCCGCCCTTCCCCTTGTTCCAGGCGCCGTTCAGGGAGTTGTCGAGGATCGACAGGTGCGTGGCTTCCTCGGTGACGATCGGGTGGGATCCGGTCATCGTCGTCGTGACGCCCTTGACCCACGAGTCGGCCGCCCACTTGAAGACGATGCCGTTCATCGCCGCGGCCGGGTCCATGTTGCCGTAGTTGTGCGTCGAGTCGGCGGCGTCGAGCTTGGGCTCCTCCTGGGTGATGGCCAGCGCTTCGATCCCGACGCCGACGACCGGGTCGACCAACGGCGACACCTTGGAGTCGTACTTCTTGTTGTCGATGAGGGCCGAGCCGTCGGAACCCGAGTCGACCGGCACGTCGTATTCGAGGGGCTTGTCGAGGGTGACGGTCTTGTTCGCCTGGTCGACGGCCGTAACGGTGAAGATCTGCTGCCGCATGTGCAGGTTCTCCAGCTGACCGTCGCTGCCGCCGGCCGGCACCGCGTTCATCTGCTCGTAGAACCTGCGGGTGTTCGCCGCCCGCACGTTGACCAGCGTGCCGGGCTTGAGGGTGTCGACCTTGGCGTCCGCCGCGAGCGGGACGACGGTGTCCCCGGTACGGGCCGCGTATCCCCCGCCGCCGTTCTTCTCCCGCAGCTTGAGGCCCGCCTTCCAGTGCACGTTGACCGTGCCCTCGAACAGGTCCTTGCGGTCGGCCGGGGCGGATGCGTACGCCTTCGCGTAGTCCGGGTGCACGGCCCGGGACTGCACGCGGAAGAGCCCGCGACCGGGCCACAGCCAACCGCCGCTGCCGTCCTGGTAGTC
Organism: Uniformispora flossi; assembly: GCF_049534875.1. Lineage (NCBI taxonomy): Bacteria > Bacillati > Actinomycetota > Actinomycetes > Kitasatosporales > Streptomycetaceae > Uniformispora > Uniformispora flossi. Next base: position 159,605 of record NZ_JBMULZ010000016.1, on the reverse strand, counting down.
GGTCTTGTCCTGGTCCCAGCGGCTGCCGTCCTTGGTCAGCTTGTCGTAGCGGGTGTTCTCGTCCGGACGGTAGACCAGGCGGGTTCCGGTGGCCGGGTCGGATCCGCTGCCGCGCACGATGAGGTAGTCGGCATCGAGGTGGATCTCGTGGCTGATGTCGAGTTGCCCGGCAGGGAGTTGGAGCAGGCTCTCCTTGTCGTACGAACCGGTCGGCGAGCACATGGACTTGATCCGGTCCACGGCCTTCTGGATGCCGTCGGTGTCGTCTTTGCCGTCGTTCGGCTTCACGCCGAACTCGCCCGCGAGCGTCTCCGGCGTGACGCGGCATTGCGCGTCCCCGCGAATCGCACTGTCGCCGGGCAGCGGCGCACCGGACCGGAATCCGGCCTTCGACCAGTCGTACATGCCCGGCAACGGCGCACGGCGGTTGCCCGCGCCGAGGTCGAGTCCGCGGATCGGCGGTCCGGGATCCACCCCCGCGGCGGGCGGCGTCTGCTGCGCCGCGGACCTCGCGTCCGCCGGGTCCGAGCCGTCGTCGCGCCCGACGACGAACCACGCGACGAGCAATCCGGCAAGGACAATTCCGACGGTCGTCACGACCGCCCACTTGCGCCGGCCCAGAGCTCAGCCCTCCCGAAGCCTCCGGGCCCCCCGACCCGTTCGCTCCCCACCCGAACCGCCCCATCCGACCACCGCCCGCGTCCGGGGACAACACCGCCCGCGGCAATCCCCGAGAACCGAGGGATTCCCCTCGACGGTCGGCAAGCACGTCCGGGAACGGTGCGACCCAGCCGATCCCACCGCGGCTCCCTCATCGGCGCCGGGTCGTAGCTGCCGAGCAGCACTCCCGGACCCAGGATTACCGCCGGACGAGTGACGTCCAACCACTCATCCGGGTGACCCCGCTTCCTCCGTGTCGCACGGGCCCGCAGAGTAATCGGCCATGAGCACAAAGGACTTCGACACCCAGAACCGCGGCACGAGCAACGGCGACGACGCGCATATGGGTCAGCACGACTTGCCTGCCGAAGACGCGGCCTTCACGGCTGCGGACACCACGACGTTATCCGGCGGCCGGCGCGTCGTCTCCGATCCTCCCCGGGACCGGGATCACCGGCGGCCTTCAGGCGGCGCGCGGCCGTCCCGGCGGACCGTGGTCACGGCGACCGGCGTGTCGGCGCTCGCGGCCGGGCTCGCCGCCGCGTCCGCCGGGCCCGCGACCGCGCTGAGCCCGGGCACCGCGCCCTCGACCGCGCCCGCCGCCGACCCCGCCGGAACGCCGCCCGGCGTCCCCGCCGAGGCGTACACCGCGGTCGCCCGCGCCATCGTCGTCTACGACGAGCACGACACCTCGCTGGTCCCGGCGTACCTCAAGGCCGTCGAGAACGGCCTGCCGCCCAACCCCGGGAAGGGCACCAAGCGCATCCTCATCGTCGGCGCCGGTCCGGCCGGCCTGCTGGCCGCCGACCTGCTCAACCGGGCGGGCCACGACGTCACGGTGATCGAGGCCAACGGCAACCGGGTCGGCGGCCGCATCAAGACGTTCCGCAAGGGCGGCCACGAGAACGGCGAGCAGCCCTTCGCCGACCCGCGGCAGTACGCCGAAGGCGGGGCCATGCGGCTCCCCGACAGCCACCCGCTGCTGATGGCACTGCTCAAGAAGTTCGACCTCCCGCGCCAGGAGTTCTACCTGGTGGACGTGGACGTCGACGATCCGACGAAGCGGGCCAACCGCGCCTGGATCCACGTCAACGGCCTCCACGTGCGCCGGGCCGACTACGAGAAGAGCCCCGAGAAGGTCAACGACACCTTCGGCATCACCGGCCCCAACCGCACGAAGACCGCCGCGGCGATCCTCGCGGACGCGCTCGAACCCGTGCACCGACTCATCCGCGGCAAGCAGGGAACGCCGCTCGTGGAAGGCTGGGTCGAGGTCCTCAAGCGGTACGGCCACTGGTCGATGTACCGGTACCTCACCGAGGCCGCCGGGCTCGACGTCCGGACCGTCGACCTCGTCGGCACCATCCAGAACCTGACCTCGCGCCTGCACCTCTCCTTCCTGCACAGCTTCCTGGGCAGCGCGCTGATCGACCCCAAGACCACGTTCTGGGAGATCAAGGGCGGCACCGCGCTGCTCGTCGACGCGCTGTACGCACCCGTGAAGAGCAAGGTGCGTCTCGACCGGCGCGCCGTCCGCATCGAACACGGCGGCGGCAAGGTGCGGGTGCACACCGTCTCCGAGGACTGCCAGACCGGGAAGGGCGGCGTCACGGAGGTGTTCGAGGGCGACGAGGCGATCGTCACCGTCCCCTTCTCGGGACTGCGCCACGTGGCGTTCGACCCGCCCCTGGCCTACGGGAAGCGCCGCGCCATCACCGAACTCCACTACGACGCGGCCACCAAGGTGCTGCTGGAGTTCTCCCGGCGCTGGTGGGAGTTCACCGAGGACCAGTGGAAGGAAGCGCTGGACTCGATCGAACCCGGCCTCTACGCCAAGTACCGGTCGGGCCAGGTCAGGGACGGCCGGTACCTCGGCGCGCACCGGTCCGTGCAGGATCTGGGCGTCGCGATCCCCCACGAACTGAAGGAGTGCTTCGCGGCGTTCCGGCCCGCGGTCGGCGACGACCCGGAGGCCGCCCGCATCCGCGGCGGCGGTTCGGTGAGCGACAACGCCAACCGGTTCATGTACTTCGAACACGCCAGTCCCATGGCGGGCAGCGACGGCGGGATCCTGCTGGCCTCCTACAGCTGGTCCGACGACGCCTTGAAGTGGGACGCGTACGCCGACGACGAGCGCTACCTGCGCGCGCTGGCCGGTGCGCAGGCCGTGTTCGGCCGTCGCATCGAGGTCTTCCACACCGGCAAGGGCAAGACGCAGTCGTGGATTCGCGACCACTACGCCTACGGCGAGGCGTCCGTGCTCTTCCCCGGCCAGCACACCGAGTTGTTCCCCGACATCCCGACCTCGGAAGGGCCGCTGCACTTCGCGGGCGACCACACGTCCATCAAGCCGGCCTGGATCGAGGGCGCCCTCGAATCCGCCGTCCGGACCGCGTTGCACGCCCACACGGGCTGACCGGGACGGCGCCCCGACCGCCGTCGGGGCGCCGCGCGTCTCGCGGCGGACACTAGGCGTCGCGCGTGATTTCCACGTTCAGGTGCTTCATCAGCGGCTGGTCGCTCTGCGCGCTGTAGTCGGCCGCGGAGCACAGGACGTTCAGTTCGGGCATGTAGCCCGCGGCGCAGCCTTCCGGGATGTCGTAGGCCACGGCGGTGTAGCCCTGCACGGAACGCCGGCTGCCGTCCTTGGCGAAGCTGGTGACCGAAACGCGGTCGCGGTCGCGGATGCCGCGGGCCGCCATGTCCTCGGGGTGCATGAAGACGAGCGTGCGCAGGCCCTTGATGCCCCGGTAGCGGTCGTCCTCCGAATAGACGGTGGTGTTCCACTGGTCGTGCGAGCGCATCGTGCCCAGGACCAGGCGGCCGGGTGTCTCGTCCCGGGCGGGCAGCGCGGCCAGGGAGAACTCGGCGCGGCCGGACGGGGTGAGGAAGACCCGTTCGCGGGCGGGCTGGCGCAGCCGGAAGCCGTGCGGCAGCCGTACGCGGCGGTTGAAGTCGTCGAAGCCGTCCAGCGCCCGGGCCATGACGTCGCGGATCCGGTCGTAGTCCCCGACGTAGTGGTCCCACGGTGTCGTGCTGTCCGGAAGCGTGGCCTTCGCCAGCCCTGCGATGATCGCCACTTCGGAGCGCAGGTGCGCGGACGCGGGCTGCTTCATGCCCCGCGACAGGTGCACCATGCTCATCGAGTCCTCGACCGACACCGACTGGACGCCGGTCGCCTGGTGGTCCTTCTCGGTCCGGCCGAGGCACGGCAGGATCAGCGCCTGGCGGCCGTGCACCAGGTGGCTGCGGTTGAGCTTCGTGCTGACGTGCACGGTCAGTTCGCACCGCCGCAGTGCCTCTTCGGTGTAGGCGGTGTCCGGCGTGGCCCGCGCGAAGTTGCCGCCCATGCCGACGAACACCCGCACGCTGCCCTCGTGCATGGCGGCCAGTGCGCGGACCGTGTCGAGACCGGGTTCGCGCGGGGGGTCGATGCCGCACACGCCCGCCAGCCGGTCGAGGAACACCGCACTCGGCCGGTGGTCGACCCCGCAGGTGCGGTTCCCCTGCACGTTGCTGTGCCCGCGGATCGGGCACGGGCCCGCGCCTTCTCGGCCGATGTTGCCGCGCAGCAGCAGCACGTTGACGATCTCGCGGATCGTGTCGACGCCGTGCTCCTGCTGGGTCAGCCCGAGGCACCACGCGATGATGGTGTGCGCACCCTGCCGGTACACCTCGGCAGCGTGCCGCATCTGCTGCCGGGTCAGGCCGCAGCCGCGCTCCAGGTCCTCCCACGGCGTGGTCCGGCACAGCTCCCGGTACTCGGCGAAGCCGGACGTGAACCGTTCCAGGAACACGTGGTCCACCGCGTCGGGGTCGTGCTCGGCGGTCTCCAGCAGTGCCTTCGCCATGCCCCGGAGCAGCGCCATGTCGCCCGCGATGCGCGGCTGCAGGTTGAGCGTGCCGGTCGGGGTGGATGTGAACGTCGCCATCGCGCGGAACTCGTGCGGCACGATCGTCCGGGTCGCGGCGGCCTCGACGAGCGGGTTCACGTGCACGATGCGGGCGCCGCGCCGGTAGGCCGCGGCCAGCGAGGTCAGCATGCGCGGGGCGTTGGAAGCGGCGTTCACGCCGAGCACGAAGAACGTGTCCGCGTGGTCCCAGTCGAGGATGTCGACGGTGCCCTTGCCGGTGCCGATGGACGCGGTCAGGGCGCGGCCGCTGGCCTCGTGGCACATGTTGGAGCAGTCGGGCAGGTTGTTCGTGCCGTACTCGCGCACCATCAGCTGGTACAGGAACGTGGCCTCGTTGTTCAGCCGCCCGGACGTGTAGAACGCCGCGGCGTCGGGGCTGTCCAGGCCGCGCAGCGTGCTGCCGACGCGTTCGAACGCGGCGTCCCAGCCGATGGGCACGTAGTGGTCGGTGTCCGCGTCGTACACCATCGGTTCGGTCAGGCGGCCCTCGTCCTCCAGCGCGTGGTCGCTCCAGCCCGCCAGCTCGGTGACGGTGTGCGCGGCGAAGAACTCCCGGCCGACCCGCCTGCGGGTCATCTCCCACACGGCGTGCTTGATGCCGTTCTCACACACGTCCAGGTGCAGGTTGCCCGGGTCGTCGGGCCACGCGCAGCCGGGGCAGTCGAATCCCTCGCCGGCATGGTTCATCCGCAGCGTGGCACGCACCCCGTCCACCGGCGCGCCGTCCTTCCGCAGCAGGACCTTCCCGACGGCGAGCGCGGCCCCCCACCCGGCCGACGGGTGCTCGTATCGGGGCTCCGGCGCGGGGGTTCCGCCGGGGATTTCGCCCTCGTGCGCGTTCATGGCAACCCTCCCGGTGCGGTGTCGGACGCTCCAGTACATCCGTACCCGGCCACCGGAAGCCGAGCCGACGGACCGCGACCCCCGAAGATCACCGCTTCGGCGCAGCCCGCGGACAGCGGTCCGGGTCAGGGGATGTGGGCCTCGAGGTCGGCGAGGTGGGCGGCGAGGATGTCCTCGAAGGCGGCGAGGCGGTCGGCGCCGAGGGGGCGGATGTCGCGGGCGAAGTGCGCGAGGGCGGGGAACCGTTCGGGGTCCGCGCCGAGGACCGCGACGCGGAACTGCTCCATGCCCTGCTCGTACTCCTTCGGCGTCATGGTGCCCATGCCGGCCTCGGCGGTGATCAGCGCGGCGAGGAGGATCACGATGCGGTGGTAGCGCGCCGGGATTTCCTCGTCGGGCAGGCCGGAGGCCCGTAGGGCTTGCAGCAGTTCTTCCATGAGCAGGCGGGACCCGGTGCCGCCGGAGCCGTAGCGTCCCCACACCGCCGCGAGCTGGAGTTGCTCGCCGAAGGCCGCGCGCAGGCGCAGCGCCAGCGTCGTCACGCGCTCCTTCCAGTCGCCTTCGGGACGTTGGTAGCCGTCCATGGCGGCCAGCAGGACCCGGTCCGCGACCGCGCGCAAAAGCTCGGTCTTGTTGCGGAAGTGCCGGTACAGGCTGGAGGAGTCGGTCCCGAGCGTGGCGGCGAGTTTGCGCACGCTGAACGACTCGGCGTCGCCGTCGCGCAGCAGTTCCGCCGCGGTGTCCAGGATCTCGTCGGTCGACCATCGTCTTCGGCCGGTCATCGCACCCCTCTCGTCACTTCCCGAGCCTAACCTATGCACTTGCTGTTGCACGCACCGCGTGCATAATGAGGGCAACAGGCTGTCCGAGCACACACGAAACCCCCGGGCATCCGTCCGGGGGAGGGAGAAGGGCACATGAACGAGACCACCGCCGCCACGCGTCCGCCGGAGCCGGACTTCGCGTCCGTCACGGCCGGGGACCTCCTCGCCTACCGCGAGGCCGAGAACCGCTGGCGGGCATCCGACGCGGCGCGCCCGTTCCTCGGCGAACCGGATCCCGGCGCCGCGATCGCCTGGCGGGAGATCGCGCTGCCCGGCCGCGACCTGCCGGTGCGGGTGTACCGGCCGGCCGCGGCCGGCGACACCGAACTGCCGCTCGTGGTCCACGTCCACGGCGGCGGCTTCGTCGGCACGGCGGCGCAGTGCGACTGGACGAGCAGCCACCTGGCCGCCCGCCTTCCCGCGCTGGTCCTGTCGGTCGAGCACCGGCTTCTCGCCCCGGCGGATCCGCTCGCGCATGCCGCCGACGACGGCTGGGACGTGCTCGACCACGTGCTGCGGCACGCCGCGCAGTGGGGTGTCGACCCGGCCCGCACGGCGGTGTTCGGCGAAAGCTGCGGGGCACTGATCGCCGCCCTCACCGCCGTCCGGGCCCGGGACGCTGGGGTGCGGCTCCGCGCCCAGGTGCTGGTCAACCCGGTCGTCGACGTCACCAGCAGCATGTTCGACTACCCGTCGATGGCCGAGTACGCGTACCAGCCGTCCCGGGCGGAGCCGCTCCTGCAGCTCTTCCGGCGGCTCGCCGCACCGTCGGGCAGGGACGCCCGCGCGGTCTCACCGCTGTACGCGGAGGACCTGGGCGCGCTCGCCCCGACGCTCGTCGTGGTGCCCACCCAGGACGCCGTCGCCGACCACGGCCGCCGCTACGCGGAACGGCTGTTCGACGCCGGGGTTCCGGTGCGGCTCACCGAATACCCGGGCGCCAAGCACGCGTTCCTCACCCTGCCGGGCCTGGAACCGCAAGCGGAGGCCGCCCGGGCGGAGATCTTCGCGTTCCTGGCCGCGGCCCTCGGAACGTGACGGGGAACGCCTGAGAACGGCCGCGGCCCCGACGCCCCAGGTCAGATCCGCCCGGTGAGCACCACCCCCTCGATGTGGTCCCCGGCCCACCGGGTGCCGGTGAGCGCGATACGCCCGTCGGTGACGTTGAGGCGGCGTGCCGTGAAGATGCCTTCTTTCTGGCCGTCCGGCAGGTACACCGGCGACCACGCGCCCGCGGCGAACTGCACGCCGAAGGCCGCGTCCGTGTCACTGCGGTTGCCGAAAGCGACGATGCCGCGTTCGGTGGCCGCGACCGAGTCGAGCACCTCGTCGGAGGCCGCGGGCAGCGCCGGACCCGTCTGCCACGAACGGCCGTCGAAGTGCAGGGTCAGCCCGTGCGAGTTCCCCGCGTCGTCGCGGTAGCCGCCGACCGCCCAGACGTCCCACGGGGAACGGGCCGCCACGGCACGCAGTTCGCTCAGATCGCCCGGCATCGGCGGCAGCGCGGTCTGCTTCCACGACCTGCCGTCGAACTCCACCATCACCGGGGCGGCGGTGCCGTCGCCGCGGAACGTCCGGCCGACCGCCCACATCCGGCCGCCGGACACCGTCAAGGAGAACAGTGCGCTGTCCTTGACGGTGTCCGGCACCGGGACGACCCGCCACGCGGTGCCGTCCCAGTGCCGGATGATCGCGTCCCAGCGGACGAGGTCGAAGCCGTCGTCGTCCTTGATCTTCAGGTCGATCGTCGCGAACCCGACCGCCCAGATGTTGTCGGGCGCCAGCTCCTTGACGCTCAGCAGCGCCCCGTTGAGGGTGTCCGCCGGCGCCGGAACGGTGTCCAGGTGCCAGCTGCCGCCTTCCAGTCGCTCGGCCAGGAAGCCGCCCAATTCGGCCGCGCTGTCGCCGACCAGGACGGCGCTCGTCCGCGACAGCCCGTCGATGCTCTCCGCCTGGACGTTCGCCGTCGGCGGCAGCGGCGCCATCGGGACCTCCGACCACGCGTCGCCGCCGTTGCCCGACACGAGCTTCGGCGTGAACTTCGACGGCTTCCCCGCCAGGTCCGAGCCCCCGACCCACATCGAACGGTCCCGGAACTGCACCACACCCGCGTACGGGAGCATCTGCGTGCCCGGCGCGAGATGGGACTCGGTCCACACGACGCCCCCAGGGGGCAGCGGCGCAGCCGAAGCCTGCATTGGCACTGCCAGGGCACCGCTCAACACCAGCGCGGACGCGGTCACCACCGCGGCACGTGCAATCCTGCGCATTATCGAACTCCCCTCGGAACGAACCTCGTTCCTCACCCCCTTCGACTCCGCGCGAGTCGATCACGTCACGGACGGTTCGAGCAGCGGCTCCAAGGCGCGGGCGAATTCGGCCGGTTCGCTGATCGCCCACACGTGGCTGCCGGGCATGTCGATCAGCGGCAGTCCGAGCCGGTCCGCGAAGACCTGATCGGCCCGGCGCGTCGCGGCAGACCCGGTCAGGCAGTCGGGCATCGACGCCCGGGTCGGGTATGGTCGAGATCAGGCGTTGCCCGGGGTCGTGCGGCAGGCGACGTTGATGCGGTTCCACACGTTCGCCGTCGCCACCATCGCGATCAGCTGGGCGAGTTCGTGCTCGTCGAAGTGCGCCGCCGCGGTGGCGAAGACGTCGTCCGGGATGCCGCCGGGCAGCAGGGTGATGGCGTCGGCGAGGGCCAGGGCCGCGCGCTCGCGGGCGGTGAACGCACTGGCGTCGTGCCACGCGGCGAGCTGGAGGAGGCGGTCCTCGGATTCGCCGGCCTTGCGGGCGTCGTTGGTGTGGTAGTCGAGGCAGTACGCGCAGCGGTTGAGCAGCGAGGCGCGGAGCTGGACGAGTTCGCGCACGACCGGGTCGAGCCCGTCGCGGGAGGCCCCGTCGAGGGCGAGCACGGCCTTGAAGACCTGGGGCGCGACGGTCGGGAAGTCGAGGCGCCGGGGGATCTGAACGGCTGTCATGGGAAGAACGCTAGGGCGCTGTTGGCCCACATGTATGGTTCATCCTCATGGCAGAAGCATGGGTCAAATCCCCGGACGCGAGCGCGGCGGCGGGCGCCGATCTCCACTTGGTGCTCGACGGCACGGGGAACCGCCGCGAGCAGGTGATGCGGGCGCTGCGCGAGGCGATCGGCTCGGGGCGCCTCGCACCGGGGACCCGGCTGCCGCCGTACCGCACGCTCGCCGTCGACCTGGGCATCGCCCGCAACACCGTCGCCGACGCGTACGCCGAGCTGGTCGAGGAAGGCTGGCTCACGTCGCGCCAAGGCGGCGGCACCCGCGTGGCGCAGCGCGCCGAGCCGCTGCCCGTGGAGCCGCCCCGGGCGCCCGTCACGGCGGCGCGCCGGGTCGACCACGACCTCTGGCCGAGTGCGCCGGACGCCACGCAGTTCCCGCGCGCGGCCTGGCTCACCTCGACACGGCGGGCCCTCAACGCCGCACCGCACAACGCCTTCGGCCCCGGCGATCCGCGCGGCCGTATCGAGTTGCGGACCGCCCTGACCGAGTACCTGGCGCGGTCGCGCGGGGTGCGCACGGCACCGCACCGGATCGTGGTCTGCGCGGGCTTCGCCCACGCGCTGGAGCTGCTCGGGCCGCTGCTGAGCGACCCGGTCGCGGTCGAGGCGTACGGCCTGGGCTTCCACCGCGGCCTCCTCGCCGCGGCGGGCCGGACCACGGTGCCGCTGCCCGTGGACGGGCACGGTGCGGTGGTCGACGGCCTGGCCGCCACCGGTGCCCGGTCGGTGCTGCTGACCCCCGCCCACCAGTACCCGATGGGCGGCCCCCTGCACCCGGAACGCCGCGCGGCCGTCGTCGACTGGGCGCGCGCCACCGGCGGCATCGTCCTCGAAGACGACTACGACGGCGAGTTCCGCTACGACCGCGCCCCAGTCGGCGCACTCCAGGGCCTCGACCCGGACCGCGTCGTCTATCTCGGCTCCATCAGCAAGAGCCTCTCCCCCGCGCTGCGCCTGGGCTGGATGGTGCTGCCCGACGCCCTGGTGCACCGCGTCCTGGCCGCCAAAGGCGTGCGCGAACGCTGGTCCGGCTCGCTCGACCAGCTCGTGCTGGCCGACTTCCTCACGTGCGGCGCGTACGACCGCCACCTGCGCCGCATGCGCCTCGCCTACCGGCGGCGCCGGGACCGCTTGGCGGCCAAGCTCGCCGAGGCGGCCCCGCACATCCGGGTCAGCGGCATCGCCGCCGGCATGCACGCGGTCCTCGAACTGCCGCCGGGCACCGAGCAGGCCGCCCTGCGCGCGGCCTCCCGCCTGGGCCTGGCCATCGACGGACTGGCCCCGTACCGGCACCCGGACAGCACCCTCCCGCCACGCGACGGCCTCGTGATCGGCTACGGCACACCCGCGGAACACGCGTTCAACCGCGCCTTGGACGCCCTGCTCTTGTGCCTGCCCGACGGGGGACCGGGGGCTTCGGAGCTCCCGGTTTAGGGTTGCCGGTGTGAGCTACCGGTCCGAGTCCCAGGCCCTCTCGCCCGCCCTGTTCGGAATCGGCGGTGCCGACTGGCTGCCGGTCGCCGCGGGCGAGTCCGGCGCGTCCGTCTTCCGCAGCGCGGACGCGGCCCGGTACGCCAAGTGCGTGTCGGCCGCGGACGCCGCCGGCCTCGCGGCCGAACGCGACCGGGTCGCCTGGCTCGGCGACCACGGCGTACCGGGTCCGCGGGTCGCCGACTGGTCCGCGAACGACGCCGGCGCGTGCCTGGTGACCAGCGCCGTGCCCGGCGTCCCCGCCGACCAAGTCGCCGCGGAAGACCTGCGGACCGCCTGGGACCGCATCGCCGACGCGGTCCGCCGCCTGCACGAAGTCCCGGTGTCGGAGTGCCCGTTCTCCCGCGGACTCGACACGATGGTCGCCCTGGCGCGCGACGTCGTGGCCCGGGACGCGGTCAACCCGGAGTTCCTGCCGCCGGAGCAGGAGCACGTGCCCGCCGCCGAGTTGCTGGCGAACATCACCGCGCAACTGCCGACCCGCCGTGCACAGGAGCCGGCCGACACCGTCGTCTGCCACGGCGACCTGTGCCTCCCCAACATCGTCCTCGACCCGCGGACCTGGGACGTGTCCGGCTTCGTCGACCTGGGCCGCCTCGGCACCGCCGACCGCTACGCCGACCTGGCCCTGCTCCTCGCCAACTCCCGCGAGACCTGGCCGGACGAAGACCGCGCCCGCACCGCGGACACGGCCTTCGCCGAGCGCTACGGCCTCACCTTGGACCGGGACCGCCTGCGCTTCTACCTCGACCTCGATCCGCTGACCTGGGGATGACCTGCCTGTTCGCGCCTTCCACCGCCGCCCACAACGCAGCCCACTGGGCCGCGTCCAGGTCCTTGGGCAGGGCGTGGGGCGGCACGTCGTGCCTTCGCAGCCACGTGTCGATGCGGCGTGCGGGGAGGAACGCCCGCAGGATCTCCCGCAGTCCGCGGCCGCGGGCGGTGAAGACCCGGCGGGTGAACGACTGGTAGGCCGTGCGGTCCTCGACCAGCGATTGGGGCCTGCGGTGGATCGCCAGCAAGCCGCCGTCGACCGACGGGCGCGGCCGGAAGGCATGGGCGGGGACGCGTCCGTACAGCCCGAACTCGAACCACGGCCACCAGCTCGCGGTGAGCAAGCTGGCCCCGCCCACCCCGGCTCTCCGCCGGGCGACTTCCCACTGTACGAGGAGGACGCAGGCGTCCCAGTGCGGGAGGGCCAGGAGCCTGCGGAGGATCGGCGTGGTCAGGTGGAACGGGATGTTGCCCACGACGGTGTGCGGGTGCGCGGGGAACCGGAAGCGCAGGGCGTCGGCGTTCACCACGTCGACGGTGCCGGGCACCCGCCGCATCAGCCTGCGCGCCCGGCGCGGATCAAGCTCGACCGCGGTGACGTGACGGCCGGTTGCGGCGAGCGGCACCGTCAGCGCACCGTCGCCGGGACCGATCTCGACGATCGGGCCGGTGGTGTCGTCGGTGAGGCGGACCACGGCGGCGATGGTGTCGCGGTCGACGAGGAAGTTCTGGCCCAGCTCGTGGCGGCCGCCGAAGGACGCGTCCGGGCGAGGAGTGGAGTACGGCAAGGGACTGCTCCGCAGAAGTGAAGGGCGGAGCCGGGCAGCGAGCGTGACACGCGGTCGGTGGACGCCAAGGTCAACCGACCGGGGACCGGCAGAGGTAGGCCGATCACCGGGAAGAACGCACAAAGGAGCCGCACCGGCGGGAATCACGGCGACGGCGGAGCACAGAACACGAAGGAAGACGGCTATTGCCGCCGGAATCCGGCCCGCCGCTTAGGCGTGGCGGGTACGGATGAAGAAGTTGGCTGCCATGCCCGGGAGTCTAACAGCGCCTCGGGACCCGACCCGGGCACGGCGCCGCGGGCCCCGTCGGGAGGTTCGTCAGGTATCTCGGAGGTCCGCGGTCTCCGCGAGGAGTTGCTCCTCGCTCCAGGCGAGTGCGGCCTCGCGGTCCGGGAACGTGTGCCAGCTGGGAGTGTCGGGCACCGGTGCGGGGAAGTCGCGCTGTGCGGCGATCACGATGTGGTGGCCTTGGCGGGCGAACGCGGCCAGCGCCGCGCCGAGCATCATCGCGGAGCCCTGCGCGATGGCGGTGACCCGGGTCAGGTCCAGGACGATCCAGCCCGGCTGCTCGGGCACCCGGATGTCGACGGCGTGCAGGATCTGCTCGGTTTCGGTGAACTCCAGGCCGCCTTGCGCCGCGACGAGCACGATGCGGTGGCCCTCGGCCGCGAGCCGCGCGTCCTCCTCCGGGCCGCGGACCCGTTCGGACCGGGCCGCGCCCGCCTTGCGTCCCGTGGTGGCCTCGGTCACCGTGACGGCGTGCCGTCCGGCCGGGCGCATCATGTGCAGGCCGAAACGGCGGGAGACTTCGGTGAGTGCGCGTACGCCGCGCACCGGGTTGCCCGTCTTGTCCAGCGGCGGGCTGTAGACCGCGATGCCGAACCGCGCCGGGCTCACGGCGATGAGCCCGCCCGCGACGCCGCTCTTCGCGGGGAGCCCGACGTCGAGGAGCCAGGTGCCGGCGCGGTCGTACATGCCGCAGGTGGCCATGACCGCCATGACGCGGGTGGCCACGTCCTCGGTGACCACCTGCTCGCCGGTCACGGGGTTGGCGCCGCCGTGGGCGAGGGTCGCGGCCATGGCCGCGAGGTCGCACGCCGTCACCCGGACGGAGCACTGCCGGAAGTAGGTGTCCACCTCCTCCCCGACGTCGCCGTCGAGGGCGCCCGCGGCGCGCATGAGGTAGGCCAAAGCCCGGTTGCGGTCGCCGGTGGCCGCTTCGGAGGCGTAGACCTCTTCGTCCACGTCCAGCGCGCGGCCCGCGAACGCCGACAGGCAGGCGCGGATGCGCTCGAAGCGCTCGCCCGCGTCCGCGCCGCGCACGAGCGAGGTGGCCACGATCGCCCCGGCGTTGACCATCGGGTTCGCGGGGCGGCCGGTGCCCGGTTCCAGGCTGATGGCGTTGAAAGCCTCGCCGCTGGGCTCGGCGCCCACGCGGGCCGCCACGGCGTCGGGCCCGAGGTCGGCGAGGGCCAGCGCGTACACGAACGGCTTGGACACCGACTGGATGGTGAACGGGGTGTGCGCGTCGCCCGCCTGGTAGCGGTGCCCGTCCATGCTCACGAGCGCCAGGCCGAACGCCTGGGGATCGGCGAGGGCGAGCTGCGGGATGTAGTCGGCGACCGCGCCGTCCGCCACGCCGGCCAAACGGCGGCAGATCTCCTCGAGTGCATCCGTCACCGGCTCCATCCGGCCACCTTCACCCGCTCCCCCGGCCCCCGCAACCGCAGCGGGTGCGACGGCGGCCGCGACCGAGCACCCGGTCGCCGCCGGACGGTTTCGGCCCACAGGTGCCGTGGCGAATCTCGGTTGCGGACGGCATCCGTCCTGCTGAACCCTCGTCCCGATGACGAATACCGAACTGAACAAGGCATGGGAGCTTCTCGACGACGGTGACGCGGCCGGGGTCATACGGCACCTGAGGTTCACCGCGGAACAGATCCCGGTGGCGGATCTGGCGCGAGTGGTCGGCAAGGCCGCGGGGCTCGTCGGCTTCGGCGACCTGGCGGAGGCCGCGGCCGAGCTGGCCGCCGAGCCGGACGACGCCCGGCGGCTCTTCGACTTCGGGTACGCCTGCATCGAACACGGCGCGTCCTACGCCGCGATCCCGGCGCTCGTGGAGGCCGTCCGGCTCGCGCCCGACTCGCCCGTCGCACGCACCGAGCTGGTCGCCGCCTACGAGGACGAGCTGCGGCACAGCGACGCCGTTGCCGTGCTCCGGGCCGCCGAGCCCGCGCTGTCCGACTGGCCCGAGCGCTACATGCTCGCGTACCACCTCCTCTTGGCCGGCACCCCCGATCCGGCCCGCGACGTCTTCGCCCGCCTGGCCGAACCGGACGACAAGTGGCTGTGGGCGCGCGACCGCCTGCGCCGCATGCTGGACCGCACCGACACGGCACGCGGCGTGCGCCCGCTCGACCATCAGGACCTGCGCGGCTGGCAGTTCGTGCTCACCGGCGCCGTCCTCGCGGAGATCTCGCCGCACGGCTTCGCGCAGGGCATGACCGGCCGGTATGCCTTCCACCAGGACAGCCACGCATCGTGCCGGCGCGGGCTGGACCGCCTCGGGCTCGTCCTCCACGCCGCGGGACGCGCACCCACGACGGTGTCCCTGCTCGACGAGCGCGGTGCGCACATCATGGGCCTCGCGGCGGCCGAGGTGCTCGGACTGCCCGCGGTGCCGTACGAGCCGGACCGGCCCGACACGGTGGTCGTCGCGTATCGCCTCGACGACGTCGACGAGGGCACGGTGCGGTCGCTGCGCGAACGCGCCCCCGGGCAGGTGCTCTACGAGCACGCGTCCTGCTGGACCGACCCGCCGGGTGTCCCCGCGGACGTGATCGGCCTGCTGCGCCAGACCGGCTCGGCGCCGTGGGAGAAGCAGCTGACCGCCGACCCGGAGGGCAGCCCGCCGGACGACCGCGACGCGGCCGCCGTCGCCGCGGACATCGTCGGCGCACCGGCGGAGACCGACACGGGCGACGGCGAGTCCCCGCCCGACCCGGACGATGCTCCCGCCGCGTTCACCGCCGCCATATCCGCGGCCTGGGCGGTCGGGCCGCGCGACCGCGTGGCGTCCGCCGGGCCGGTGCGCAGCTCGCGGTTCGTGTGACGGCCGGGGGCGGGCGGCGGCCGTAGGACCGCCGCCCGCCCTCTGTCGAAAGACAGAGTTCCCGGCGACGTTCGGGAGATGTGCCGGGCCCACGGCCGCTCGTAGCGTCGGGGCATGATCACATGGGAACGAGTCGGCAAGCGGTTCCGGGACGCGGTCGCCGTCGACGATCTGAGCCTGGTCGTCAGGCCCGGGCAGGTCACCGGCTTCCTCGGGCCCAATGGCGCGGGGAAGTCGACGACGATGCGGATGGTCATGGGACTCGACCGCCCCACCTCGGGGCGGGCGCTCGTCGACCGTACGCGGAGCTCCGCGATCCGCTGCGTTTGCGCCGGTTCGGGACATCGGCAATGCTCGCGCGCATGGTCTCGGTAGTGCAGAACGTGGCGATCGACTGTGCGGATGCCTACGAACTGGCCCGGTTTTGGAGCCGGGTGACCGGCCGTCCGCTCGACCCGGACAGTCGGCCGGGCGACCGCGAGACGCAGGTGCCGCTCGCGGAGGGCCCGGCGCTGTACTTCAACCAGGTCCCCGAACCCAAGACCGTCAAGAACCGCATCCACCTGTGCCTGCGCCCCGAGACCACACGCGACGACGAGGTGGCCCGGCTGCTGCGCCTCGGCGCGACCTTCGTCGCCGACCACCGCAACCCCGACGGCACGGGCTGGGCGGTCCTCGCCGACCCCGAAGGCAACGAGTTCTGCGTCCTCCGCAGCGCCTCCGACCGCTCCGCGGCCGAGAGTTCCTGACCCTCACCCGCCGCTTCGGGGACGGCGGGACGGCGCAAGTACCTGACGGACCTCAGTGCTCGTGCGGCCCGGGCCGGTGGACCGGGCCGTGCGCGTCCTCGCCGTCGTCGTGGCGGCCGTGCGCGTCGGCGCGGGGCGGGGTGCCGATCTGCAGCAGCCCTTCGTCGGTGTCTTCGCCGAGGTGGTCGACCTGCAAGGTGGCATGGGTGATGCCGTACGCCGTCTTGAGCTCGCGCTGCATGGCCCGCCGCACCGCGTGGCAGTCTCCGCCGGGCGTCACCAGCACGTGCGCGGACAGGGCGGGCTGCCCGGTGGTGATCTGCCAGATGTGCAGGTCGTGCACCTCGACGACCTGGTCGGCCGCGGCCATGCGGTCGCCGACCTGGTCCGGGTCGATGCCCGCGGGGGCGGCCTCGAGGAAGATCCGCCCGGATGCGCGGATCAGTTCGACGCCGGCCTTGAGCATGAGGACGACGACCAGCAGCGTGGCGATCGGGTCGGCGCGGCTGAAGCCTGTGGTCAGCACGATGGCACCGGCCACCGCGGTCCCGACGAACGCGAAAAGGTCGTTGAGGATGTGCTGGAAGGCGCCTTCGACGTTGAGGGATGTCCGGTTGGCCCGCGAAATGCACCACGCCGCCGCGATGTTGACCGCGATCCCGACGAGGGCCGTGATCAGGACCAGCCCGCCCGCCACGTCCGGCGGATGGATCAGGCGCCGGATCGCCTCGTAGCCGAGCCACAGGGCCAGCAGCACCAGGGTCAGGCCGTTGGCCTGGGCCGACAAAATCTCCGCACGTTTCAACCCGTAGGTGTAACCGCCGCGCGCGGGCTTGGCGGCCAAGCGCATGGCGACCAGCACGAGCACGATCGACGCCGCGTCGGTGAGCATGTGCGCGGCGTCGGAAAGCAGCGCGAGCGACGACGCGGCAATACCGACGACGACTTCGCCGACCATGAAGACGGCGATGAGCGACAGCGCGGCCGTCAGCCATCGGCGGTCGGCGTCGACGGAGACGCCGTGCGCATGCCCGGCGTGGCCGTGGTCGCCGTGGGCACCGTGGTCGTGGTCGGCGTGGTCGGCGTCGTGGTCGTGTCCGACGGCGCCGTGGTCGCGGCCGGCCTCATGGACGTCGTCGTGGCCGTGCGGGGGTGTCGGCACATGTACCTCCCGTTTGGTGGGGGCGCGGCAACGGAAACGCGGAGGCCGGCGACAGGTCGGTGACCTGCGGTTTCAGTGTCGCGCAGGCGGCGGCCGGGTGGAGACGGCGGAAAGCCCGCGGACGGCCTCGGCCGCTCCCGGCCGGGGCCACGCGCCCATCGACGCCAGGAAGTCCGGCAGGTCGGCGAGGTGCCCGAGCATCCCGCCCGCCGCCGGTGCGGGGCTGCCGAGGCGTGCGACGCGGAGGGCGATCATGCCGTGCCGGCGCGGCCCCAGCACGTCCTTCTCCGGGTGGTCGCCCACGAACAGGATGTGCGGCGCCGGGACCCCGCACGCCGTGACCACGGCCTCGTAGAACCGCGGATGCGGTTTGCGGTAACCGACTTCGCCGGACAGGACGCTGCCCGCGAAGCACCCGGTGAGACCCGCCGCGTCGAGGGTGCGCGCCCGGGCGCGGCCGGAGCGCTCGGTGTTGCAGGCCAGCACGCACCGCCAGCCTTGCCGCGTCAGCCGACGCACGGCGTCGGCGGCACGGCCGTCGACGGCCGCATCGGGCACCGCGGCGAACACGGCTTCGGCCGCGGCGGCGGGGTCGAGGTCCGTGAGCCCGCTGCGTCGCGCGGCTTGGGCGATGGCGTCGGCGAACGGCGTGTGCCGCTCCGTGGCGTGGTCGGCGCGGTGGATCCGCGCGATCGCCGTGTCGAAGGCCGGCGCGAAACCGGGCGGCATGTCCCGGTCGAGCTGGGACGCCACGATGTCGGCCACCCTGGCGCCGTCCGGATTCGGGCCCGGACGGGCCAGGGTGCCGCTGAAGTCGATCGCGAGCGCCGCGATGCCGCGCATGCCCGCGCTCGCCGCCGGGGTCCGGACGCGGGTCACGTCTCGGAAGCGGCGGGTTCGGGCGCCGGCTGCGGAGGCTCCGAGGCCGATCGGGTTGCGGACGGGCTTGCCGACCGGACTGCCGACGCCCGCACGAGCGGGCCCCGCTCGGCGAGCCGGTTCGGCACCGTCCGCACCGTCGGGTACGCGCTCCCGGAGCCCTCGGGCAGTCCGCCGCGGACCTGCTCCACGGTGCCCGCGCCGATCCGCCGCAGCACCGTCATGGTCTCGGCCTGCAACCCGCCCTGCACGCGCGGCGCCTCGTCCACCGCGGCCTCCCGTCCGGTCCGCCGCCCCCGTCACCCGGGGCGGTCTACTTCCAGACCGTACCTTCAGCGGCGGGCGTCGAGGAACGCGGCGATCAGCGGCGCGATCTGGGGGAGTTTGTCCTCCAGCGCGAAGTGCCCGGTGTCCAGGACGTGCAGTTCGGCATCGGGCAGGTCGCGCAGGTAGGCGTGCGCGCCCGGCTCCGGGAAGAAGAGGTCGTTGCGGCCCCAGACGACCAGCGCGGGCGGCCGGTGCGTGCGCAGCCACTCCTGCCAGTCCGGGTAGAGCGCGACGTTCGTGTGGTAGTCGAGGCCCAGGGCGATCTGGATGTCGGCGCGGCCGGGCAGGTCGAGGAAGTGCTGATCGGCGGTCCAGCCGTCGGGGGCGACGAGTTCCGGGTCGGCGGTGCCGCCTTCGTACTGGCCGCGGGTGACGTCGGGGGCAAGGATGCCGCGGATCGCGTCTTCCGCACCGGGGACGCCGGGCTTGAGCGCGGTGAGTTCGCGGGCGGCGTCGGAGAGCCCGTCGAGGTAGGCGTTGGCGTTCTGGACGACGAGCCCCTCGATCCACTCCGGGTGGCGGGTCGCGATGCGGAAGCCGACGGGGCCGCCGAAGTCGAAGGCGTAGAGGGTGAATCGGTCGAGCCCGAGCGCGACGAGAAACTTCTCGGTGAGGTCGGCGAGCGCGTCGAAGGTGTAGGCGAACGCGTCGGCGGACGGCGCATCGCTGTGGCCGAAGCCCGGGTAGTCGGGCGCGACGAGGTGGTAGTCGCCGCCGAGCGCGTCGATGAGCCGCGCGAACTGCCGGGAACTGGACGGGAATCCGTGCAGCAGGAGCAGCGCGGGCGCGTCCGCGGGCCCGGCCTCCCGGTAGAAGACGCCGATGCCGTCGACGTCTATGCGGCGGTGCCTGACCTGAGGGAGGGCGAGCGCGGGCATGGCGGTCTCGATTTCTCGCGGTGGAGCGCGGTGGGAGCCCGGTGCGGGATCATCGCCACTCTAATGAATAGATAGCTTCTTATCCATTAGTTTTTCCGCGATCCGCCAAGAGAACGCTAGGCGATCGGTCGGTAGCTCATAGTATTCAATCATCATGTGACCAATAGGGAAAAACGGGTCTGTTCCTGCCAGTTCGCCGCCCTAGCCTGATCCACGGCCCGGCCCGACAACCGGTCGGTCCGTCCGTCGATCCGAGGTGGAGAACCTGTGCTGAGAAGCCCGCGTCCGTCCGCTCCGAACCGTCAGCCCACTTCGACCCGCCCGTCCGCCGCGGTCCGCCCGCTGCGCGCAGCCACGGCCGTCCTGCTCACGATCGGTCTGCTGCTGCTCGGCCTGGGCGCCACCGTCCCGGCCGCCGCCGACACCACGTCCACGCTCGAGAAGAGCGTCCGGAACGCCACCCACCCGGGTGCCGCAACCGCCGACCACGGGGACACGCTGGACTGGACCGTCCGCTACCGGAACGCGACCACCGGCGACACCCCCGCACCCGCCTCCGTCACCGACCGGATCGCGGGCGCGGGCAGCGCCCAGACCTACGTGCCCGGCTCGCTGAAGGTGCCGCCCGGCTGGACCGCGGGCTGGTCCACCGACGGCACCACCTTCGGCACCGCGGACACGGGGGCGGCCACGACCGCGGTGCGCGCCCAGAACTCGCTGGCCCTGGCCGGCGGCACCTCCCTCGCGACCCTGGCCCTCGGCCCGGTGAAGCCGACCCCGCAGCCCACCGGCGGCGACGGGTTCACGCCCGTCCTGCACCGGACCGCGAGCGGCGAGATCGAGTCGTGGAACATCTACCACCACGCCGCGCCCACCGCGCCGCAGGTCGTCTGCATCAACCTGACGCTCGGTCAGCCGTGCGCGGGCGGCCCCTGGCCGCGTCCGCTCAACACCACGCCCGGACCGCTCGGCAGCGGCGCCACCGGCAACATCGGCAGCCCGCTGACCCCGCAGTACGTGCTCGACCCGGGCAACCCCGACCAGCTGCTCTACCCGGCGGTCACCGCGTCCGCCGTCGGCGTCGGCTGCCTGGACCTCACCGCGCGCGCCAACTGCGGCTTCGTCCCGCTGGCCACCATGGGCGGCTCGCCCAGCAGCGCCAACAACCTGGCGGGCCTGGTCCAGGTCGGCGACAACCTGTACGGCGTCCCAAACACCGGCCAGGTGCTGTGCATGACCCTGGCCACCCGCACGCCGTGCGCCGGTCAGCCGTTCGCGCCGATCGTCGCCGCGAACCACGACCTGCCCGGCACCCCCGCGGCGCTCTACCTCGGCGGCCTGACCACGGTCGGCAGCCGGGTCTTCGCCTCGTCCTCGCCGCAGGGCGGGGGTTCCACGGTCTCGGGGCCGCCCGCTCTCGGCTGCTTCGACACCGCGACCGCGACCACCTGCGCGGGCTGGACGACCCCGCACACCGCGGGGCCGAGCAGCGCGTACTACACGTACAACGCCTTCGCCGCCTACAACACCGCCGGGCAGGCGGACGGCGTGTGCACCAGCACCGCCGGCGGACCCAACGTCCTGACGACCTGCTACGGACTCGACGGCTCCGCACACGCCGCGCCCACGTCGCTCAACTCGCTGGCCGGCACCACGCTGACCTTCAGCCCGGAAACCGTCACTACCCCCGCCGGGACGCGCAGCTACTTCCCCGCCTGGGGCGGCAGCCTGGCCGGCGGGACGATCTGCCACGACTGGACGACCGCCGCACCCTGCGCCGGTTTCCCGCTGCCCGCCACCCACCCGGGTGTCAACGGCGGCGCCACCCGCGACTACGGGTACACCTACGACGCCACCTCCCGCTGCCTGATCGGCCTCGGTGACGCCGGCTACCTGTTCTCGCTCGACCCGACGACCGGCGCCAGCCCGTGCGTGCACAGCGGCGCCAGCGTCACGCTCAAGCCCGCCGACTTCTACTGCGACGGCAGCAGCGGCAACATCCAGGGCTACACGCGGGCCCGGCTGACCGGCCTCGACCTGACGCACGTCGACATGGCCGCCTCCCGCGCCACCGTCACCGACCCGGACGGCACCGTCATCGCCACTCCGGGCCTGGCCGCGGACGGCACGGTCGACCTGACCGGCATCGATCCCGCCGCGCACCCGTCGATCACCGTCACCGCGCAACTCGTCCTCACCACCGCGGGCGACTTCGACAACGGCAACCACCCGGCGCTGGTCGTCGAGTACAAGGGCGACGCGCCGCAGATCTGCTTCAAAACCACCGTCACGGCCAACTGCACCGCCACGTCGGTCGGCAACACCGCGACCGGCACCGACCCGACCGGCACGTTCACGTCCAACACCGTCACGACCGCCGTCGCGCCCGGCGCGGCGTGCCAGCCCCAGGTCAGCGTGGAGAAGGAGATCTGCGGGTCGCTCAACCCGCACGACTGCGCACCGGGCGGACCCGGGCCATGGGCGAAGAACAGTCCGGTGGGCCTGCTCGGCCTGCTCGGCACCGCGCACTGGCGGATCACCGTCAGCAACGCGGGCCCCGTGGACGCCGCGACCGTGACCGTCAACGACGCCACCGTGCCCGCCTGCCGACAAGCCGCCGGCACCTTCGCCCTGGCCGCCGGGAGCAGCCGCCAGGTCTACTGCGACTCGCTGCTGCTGGCGCTGCCGGTGAAGAACACCGCGTCGGCGAGTTTCGTGGCCGCGAACTCGCCCGCGGGCACCGCGCCCACCACCACCGCATCTTCTTCGGCGGTGGCCTGCTCGCTGCTGTGCATCCTCGTGGTGGGCGGCAAGGAGTGATCCGGATCCGCTAGTCCTCGGTCCCTTCCCGCCCGGCTGCGCGCCGGGCGGGAAGGGACCCGCTCGGGCAGGGACCGCTCGGGCAGGGGCCGGGCGGCTCAGGCGCCGGGGCTGCTGAACAGCGGGGACAGCGGAGACTCGGCGGACAGCGGGGTGAGCGGGGCGAACAACGGCGTTGCGGGCCCCGTCGCCCGCGTCCCCGTCCCGGCCAGCTCCTCCACCGCCGCGATCGTCGTATCGATCACCACGGCGTACAGGCGCTCGAACGCCTGCGGCAGGCGCGTCAGGACCGCCCCGACCCGCGCCCGGTGCTCGGCGCCCGCGGCGGACAAGGCCTCCTGCATGATGTCGACCATCTCGTCCGCCGGGGTTCTCCGCGCCGCGAGGTTGGCCTGCCCGACGACCGTGGTGCCGATGAGCGCCACGGCCAGCGCGAGATCCTCGTCGTCCAGTCCCAAAGGCGCCAGGACTTCGGTGAGCATGACGAAGGACGGCAGCCACGCGGGCTGCCGCGTGGAGGCGATGTAGGGCAGCAACTGCGGGTACGGGCGCAGGTGTTCCATGCTTGCCAGCATCCAGGCGCGCAGCTTGTCCTGCCAGGTCGAGCCGTCCGGCGGGTCGTAGTGCATGTCCGCCGCGATCCGGTCGGCCACCGCGTGCAGCAGATCGTCCCGGTCCGGGAAGTACCGGTACAACGCCATCGGCGCGGACCCGACGGCTTCGGCCACCCGCTTAACGGTCAGGGGCACCGCCGGGCCGGCGTAGACCAGCGCGACCGCCGCGTCCATGATCTGCTCGCGGGACAGCCGCGGCGGCCGTCCGCGGCCGCGCGCCGGAGCGACCGCGGCGGCGTTCTCCGGTTCCTGAACCATGGGTGTCCCTTCACCGCGCCACACGGGCGCCGACCGGCGTTTTGCCCTCAGATTACGCAACGACGCGGCCGCACCGTCAGGAGACCTGACTTATTGGGCCACCGCCACCTTGCCTGCGGCGCACCGGCCCTGACGCATCGTCACCTCTCCAGCAGCAGCGCCGTCCCCTGCCCCACACCGATGCACAGCGTGGCCATTCCCAGCCCCGACCCGGCCGCGGCCAGCTGATGCGCGACCGCGCCGGCCAGCCGGGCCCCGGACGCCCCCAGCGGGTGCCCCAGCGCGATGGCTCCGCCGCGCGGGTTGACCACGGCCGGATCAAGCTCGGGCCAGGCCGCCAAGCACCCCAGCGCTTGGGCGGCGAAGGCCTCGTTGAGTTCGACGGTCCGCAGGTCCGCGAAGCTTCGGCCGGCCTTGGCCAGCGCCCGCTGCGCGGCCTCCACCGGGCCGAGCCCGAAGTACTGCGGTTCGATCCCGGTCGTCGCCCCGGCACTGATCCGGGCCAGCGGCTCGCGCCCGAGTGCGGCGAGCCCGGCTTCGTCGGCGATCAGCAAGGCCGCGGCGCCGTCGTTCAGCGGCGACGAGTTGCCCGCGGTCACCGAGCCGTCGGCCCGGAAGGCGGGCTTGAGCTTGCCCAGGGCCTCCATCGAGGTGTTCTCACGGATGGTCTCGTCGCGCGGAAGCTCGGCGACCGGCACCACCTCGCCGTCGTACGCCCCGGCCGCCCATGCCGCCGCGGCCTTGCGGTGGCTCGCCCATGCGAACGCGTCCTGCGCCTCGCGCGTGATGCCGTACTTGTCGGCGATCAGCTCCGCGCCCTCGCCCAGCCCCACGGTCCACTCCCCCGGCATCCGCGGGTTGACCATGCGCCACCCGAGGGTGGTGGAGTGCAACTGCTGCGCGCCCGCCGGGAATCCGCGCTCCGGCTTGGCCATCACCCACGGCGCGCGGCTCATGGACTCCACACCGCCCGCGACTGCGATCGACGCATCCCCGACGGCAATCGCACGGTAGGCCTGCACCACGGCTTCCAGCCCGGACGCGCAGAGCCGGTTGACGGTCACGCCGGGCACGGTGACCGGAAGTCCGGCGAGCAGCACCGCCATGCGCGCGACGTTGCGGTTCTCCTCCCCCGCGCCGTTGGCGTTGCCGAAGTACACGTCGTCGATACGCGCCGGGTCGAGCGCCGGGCTGCGGTCGACGAGCGCGCGCAGCACGCCCGCGGCCAGGTCGTCGGGGCGGACGCCGGACAGAGCACCGGCGTACTTGCCGATCGGCGTGCGGACGGCGTCGACGATGTAGACGTCACGCGTGGTCATGTGGCCTCCACGGGAGCGAGCGCAGGCGCGCAGCGCGTACCGGTGGGGCAGATGTCGTCGCCAGGCGACCGCTCTCCCGTCCATCCGGAGTGTTGTTCGCCTGATGAACTCTTGTGCATAATTGTGGCTGCGCAGAGTTTGGTGGTGCGTGCGGTGTCTGTCAACGGCTTCTTTCGGCTGCCGGCTCCCGCGCCCGAGTCGCCGGAGGCCCCTCGCCATGTCCCCGCCGGAGCCCGCTCACGGCCATCCCCCGGCCGACGGAGAACCGCCCGCGGATGCCGTCCGCCCCCTCGAACGCGGGCTCGCGCTCCTGCGCGCGATGGCCATGGACCCCGACCCGCGCACCCGCCCCGGCGACCTGGCCCGCGCCACCGGGCTCGCCCGGGCGACGGTGGACCGGATCGCCGCCACCCTGATCCGGCTCGGCTACGTCCGGCACGAAGGCCGCGACCTCGCCCTCACCCCACAGGCCGCCGAACTCGGCAACGCCTACCTGGCCTCGTCGGGGCTCGCCGCGGCCGTGCGGCCGTACGCGGAGGCCCTCGCCGACCGGCTCGACGAATCGGTGTCGGTGGCCGTCCCGGACGGCGACGGCGTGCGTTTCGTCGTCCAGGCCACCCGCCGCCGCGCGATGGCCGTCTCGTTCCGCATCGGCGACCTCCTCCCCGCGGAACGCTGCGCACCCGGCGCCCTGTTCGCCGCGGCATGGACCGACGCCGACTGGCAGGCGTGGCGCGCCCGACGCGCCCGGGAGCAGGGCGACACCGCCTTCCCGGCCCTGCCACTGCGCCGTCCTCGCGACGCACACGCCTCCAGCGAGGTCGAGTTCGCGGACCGCATCGACATTGCCCGCACCCACGGCCACAGCACCGACAGCGGCCTGATCGAACCCGGGCTCATCGCGATCGCCGTCCCGGTCCTCGACAGCGACGACGGCGACGGCGACGGCGACGGCGACGGCGACGGGCGGATCGTGTGCGCGCTCAGCGTGGTCAGCCACACCAGCAGGCACACCCCCGCAACCCTCGCCGACATCGCCCTCGGCCCCGCCCTCGACACCGCCGCCGCGATGGCGGCCGCCATCCGCCCCGACGCCCCCGGCCCCGCCCCTCGGCCGCACGCACCCGCGGCGGATCCGCGGCTCAAGGACGAACTCGGCGCGGAATACCTGCAATCGCTCGCCCGCGGCCTGGACGTCCTGCGTGCCCTGGGCACGACGCGCGGCCCCATGACCCTCGCCGACGTCGCCCGCGCCGCGGCACTCCCGCGCGCCACGGCACGGCGGTCGCTCATCACCCTCGACTACCTGGGCTACGCGGAGCCGCACGGCAAGGGCTTCGCCCTGACGCCGCGCGTCCTCGACCTCGGCTACGCCCGCCTGGCCGGCCTCACCCTGCCCGAGGTCCTGCTCCCGCATCTGACCGAACTCGTGCGCACGGTAGGCGAGTCCGCATCTGCGGCGGTCCTGGACGGCGACGACATCCGCTACATCGCCCGCGTGCCGACCCGGCGCATCATGCGCGTCGACATCACCGTCGGCACGCGCATGCCCGCCGCCCTGGCCTCGATGGGCCGCGTCCTGCTGGCCGCCCTCCCGCCCGCCGAACGGGCCGACTACCTGTCACGCGTCCGCATCGAACCGCGCACCCCGCGCAGCGCGTCCACCCCCGCGGAGGTCGCGGCCGCCGTCGACCGCGCCGCGGCCGACGGATACGCCCAAGTCGACCAGGAGTTGGAAGAAGGCCTGCGCTCGTTGAGCGTCCCCGTACGCGACGCCGACGGGCACGTGGTGGCGGCGGTCAACGTCGCCCACCACGCGTCTCGAGGTACGCCGGACGAGACGCGCGACGAGATCCTGCCCCCGCTGCGCCTGGCAGCCGCGCGAGCGGAGGCGGACCTGCGGGCCTTGGGGCAGTGGTCCCGGGTCAGGTAAGCCGCGGCGCGGCTACACGACCAGCGACCCCAGCGGCGGGCACGGCATCAACGCCCGCCCGGCTCCCGGCCGTTCCCGGAACGCGCGGGCCTCGGCGGCGCGCTGCCGCGCACGCTCGACGCGGTCCGCTTCCCAACTGTCGCGGCGCGCCTGGCGATCGTCCCAGCTATCGTCGATGAGCGACAACGAGATGTTGTTGGAGCTCCGGTTGATATCCGCGTTCATGGCCACCTGCTGGAGCACCCGCTGCACGGCGATCAGCTCCAACCGGGCCACGAACACCCCGGCGGTCTGCGGTTCCCGCATGGGCAGCGGGGCCTGGGCAAGGAGGGACACCCCGGTGTCGTGGCGTCCGATGTTGTCGATGGACGCCTGCGTCGCTTCCCGGCTCATCGCCTGGATTTCCCGGGTCAGCCACAGCAGTTCGTCGAGGTCCGCCTCGCTGACGCGCATCCGGCCGTAGATCGCGGTGAACCGGGGGTCGCCCCAGAAGGGGCGGAAGATCGGGTCGTTCAACGCCACGCAGTTGCTGTACCCGGCAGCGACCGCACCGCCGAGGTGGCTGAGCGCCGCGTCGTAGTTGCGGTGCTTGAACGCGAGCGTGGCCAGGCCGGAGTTGGCGGCGGCGACGATCCACTGGCCTTGCGGACCGAGCGCCGTGCCGCGCAGGACGAGGTCACGCATCCCCGCGGCCACGTCGACCTTCAGCCCGGCACCCGTCATCGCCCGGGAGAACCGGTCACGCAGCCCGCCGGGCTGACCGGGCGACGGCTGTGCTTCCCGCCCCTGCAGCAGAGCCGCCGTCAGATCCACAAAACGACCGCTCAACGCCTGCACCGAATCGACCACGACACGTCTCCCCACGACTCAGCCGCGGACCCCACCCCCGGGGCCCGATCGCCGCGCTCCCCGCGACGCCCGGCATCGTCTCGCGCGGTGATCCAACCGTCCAGCGGCACGGTCGACTCTCACGGCATCACTTGGTGGCGATGCGCATGGGGTTGCGGTGCTCTTGCTAGGTTCGCGGAATGACGGTGGCTTTGATCGACTCCGGTCTCGGACTGCTCCCCACGGCCGGCTGGCTGCGCCGGCTTGCGCCGAGTGCCGATCTGCTCCTTTTGCTCGACCCGGACGGCATGCCGTGGGGATCGAAGTCGGCGCAGTTCGTCACCGAGCGGCTGCTTGCCGCCGGCGAGATCGCGGTCGAGCGCGGAGCGCAGGGCCTTGTCGTGCCGTGCAACACCGCCACGGTCACCGCCATCGACGCACTTCGCGCGAACTTCGAGCCGGGGATCCCGGTCGTCGGCACCGTCCCGGCCATCAAACCGGCCGCCGGCGCGGGAGCCCCCGTCGCCGTCTGGGCCACCGTGCGGACCACCGAAAGCGACTACCAGAAGCGCCTGATCGCGGAACACGCCGGCGGCGTGCCGGTGTTCCCTGTGGCGTGCCCCGGGCTCGCGGAAGCGGTCGACCGCGGCGACACCGTCGCGACCGACCGTGCCATCGCCGCGGCCATCGAGCAGACACCGCGTGCGTGCAGCTCGATCGTCCTCGGCTGCACGCACTACCCGCTGGTCGCCGAGCAGATCATGCGCGGTCTCCCCGCCGCCACCTTGTACGACAGTGCCGAAGCCGTCGCCCGCCAGACCCTCCGCAGGATCGGCACCCACCCCGGAGAGTCCGGGGAACCAGGCCGCGTGGACGTCATCCTCAGCGGCCGGCCGGGCGCGCTCCCACCCGCCGCGAGCCGCTACCCCGTGGGCCGCGCTCTGGCGACCGCGGCGGCGGTGCCGCCGGATTTCCTCACCCCTGCGGTGTCGGCCCCGCACTCCAGGAGCGACACTCTGCTGCTGGAGTGACGTCCGGCTGGTCGCCCACGAGAGCGCAGGCTCAGACCGGGTGGATGTCCGCCCGGATCGCGAGGGCATCGTCGGTCAGTGGGGTCACGGCGGACGTGGCGGACGTGGCGACCGCGTCGCCCGTCCACCACGCGCCCTGGCCCGGCTCCAGCGCACGGCCGCATTCCCAGCGGCCGCGCAGGACGTGGACGAGCCCGGCGTGGCCCGGGGTCGGGACCACGGGTGCCGAGGTGGTGTGCACCGAGGCCGCCCATTCGCCGCGCCGGGTCATGATGTTGAGGTCGCGGTTGACTCCGCCCAGCAGTGCGGCGTCGATCGCGAGCTCGCCCGGGAAAGCGAAGGGCTCTCCGATCCGGTCGAGCAGGTGGTCGAGGCCGTCGCCGACCAGGTGCACGCCGGCGCCTTCGAGCAGGGTGATCGTGCGGTCGACGCCCGGGAACGCGGAGAACGGCCCGTCCTGCGCGATCGTCGCGATGCTGGCCCGCCACGCGAAGCCGCCGTCGGCCGACGGCTCGGCGGCGACCTCGCGGGTTTCACCGCCCCCGTTGCGCCACGGCGTCACGGGCAGGAGGTCGGTGTCGAAGACGTGGAAGGGGGCGAAATCCGCGTGGTTGCTCACCGTGCCAGTATCCCGGCTGCCGGTTTCGCGGCCGCTCCCGGTCCCGGGCGACGGAGTCGGCCAGGGCAGCGGGGACCCGGCCGACGCGGGCTCAAGCGGCCGCGGCGTGCAGCAGTTCCTCGGCCCGCGGCCACGCGCCGAATCCGGACGCCGGGTTCAGGTGCCCGACGGCGCCGAGTTCCACCACACGGCTCCCCCAGTCGCGGGCCAGCCCGGCGGCGTAGCCGGGGGCCGCGAGCGGGTCGTCGGAGCTGGCCGCGACGAGCGACGGGAACGGCAGCGGCGTCCGCGGCACGGGCAGCCAGCCGTTCCGCTCCAGCTCGGCGAACGTCGGGTGGCCCGCGGGCAGCGGCGTCGTGAGGTCCGGCGGGGTGGCCAGCAGCGCCCCGCGGATCCGGAACGGCGACGCGTCCGGCCGGTGGTCCTGCGCCCAGTGGGCGGTGACGACAGCACCGGCGCTGTGCGCGGCGATCAGCACCGGCCCGGTGATCCCGGCGAGCACCGCGTCCAGTGCCGCGACCCGGGCGGTCCGGCTCAGCTTGTCCGCGGTGGGCGGCGGAACCGTCTGCACGGCGGTTCCGGCGGCGGCGAGCCGTTCGGCCAGGAGCGTCTGCCAGTGCTCGGGGACATGGTCGCGCAGTCCGGGCACGACCACGACGGTCGCTTCGGCGGTCGGGCTCATGACGGTGTCTCCTTTGCGGTACGGGCGGTGTCGGGGGCGGCGGATATACCGAGGCGCCGCAGGTCGCGTTCGTAGTGGCGGCGGCCGAGCGCGAACATCGCGGTGGCCCCGATCGCCACCAGCGGGATGACCCGCATCGCGCCGCGCAGCCCCATCCGGTCGGCGAGCATGCCGGTGACCGCGGGCCCGGGGGCCAGCCCCAGCAGGCTGTTGGCGAGCGTGAGGGTGGCGAAGGCGGTGGCCGCGACGGCGGCGGGGGTCAGGTTCGCGACCATGGCCGCGGCCGGCCCCGCGGTGCCCGCGGCGAGCAGGGCGCCGACCGCCAGCACGAGCACCTGCGGCGGCCCGGTGGGCAGGAGGAACGCCGTGGTCAGGAACACGAACGACCCGGCGCTGCAGGCGATCGCGACCGTCCATTTCCGGATCGGGAAGGCCTGGCAGATCCGGTCGGAGACGATGCCGCCGCCGATCATGCCGATGCCGATGACCAGGGCGAAGCAGCCTGCGGCGACGCCGGCTTTGCCGGTGGACAGGTCGTAGTAGCGGTTGAAGTAGCTGGGCAGCCAGGCGATCAGCGCGCCGGCGATGGCCATTTGCAGGCCGCTGCCGACATAGGCGCTGACCACCGAGACGGACGAGAACAGCCTTGTGAGCAGCGGGCGCAGGCCGCCGGTGGTGGCCTCGCCGCCGAGGTCCGCCGTCTGCGCGCGTTCCGAACTCCCTCGCGGTTCCAGCCGTTTCTCGGTCACGACGAAGCCGTAGACCGCGGCCAGGGCGAGTCCGAAGAAGCCCATCGCGGCGAACGCCCAGCGCCAGCCGAACTGGTGGCCGATGAGGCCGCCGAGGGCGGTGCCCAGCACCGACCCGAAGGCCCCGCCGGCGATGAACGCTCCGGAGAGCGTGGCCCGCAGGGCGTGCGGGAAGATGCTGAGCACCAAGGCGATGCCGACGCTGCCGTAGGCGGCTTCGCCGATGCCGACGAAGACGCGTCCGACGAACATCTGGCCGTAGGTCGCCGAGACCGCGCAGCCCAGGGTGGCCAGGCTCCACACCGTGGCGGCGAACAGCAGCGTCTTCACGCGTCCCCAGCGGTCCGCGACGAGGGACATGGGGAAGGCGAGCACGCCCACCATCAGGGCGACGACACCGCTCAGCGACCCCAGCTTGGCGTCGGAGAGCAGCCATTCGTCCTTCAGCATGGGAAAGACGGCGTTGAGCACTTGGCGGGACATGTAGTCGGACAGCAGCAGCCCGAAGCTGAGTGCGAAGACCACCCAGGCGTAGCGCCGGGGCACCGCCCACCCGCCGGCGGCGGGCGCGGCGGGGTCGGGGGCGGTGGTGGTGGCGCTGGTGCTGGTGCGGAACCCGGTTGTCATCCCATCACCTGCTTCCGGTCGGCGGATCAGAACGGTCTGTCGCCCGCGATTCCGGCCCGTTCCATGCGCCGCACGGCGGGCCAGTAGTCCTGGACGGCGTAGTGCTGGGTCGAGCGGTTGTCCCAGATGGCTACGCTGTTCTCGGTCCAGCGCCAGCGCACTTGGTATTCGGGGATGGCGGCTTGGCTGATCAGGTAGGTGAGGAGGTTGCTCGCGCCGGGTGCGTAGTCCTGGCCGAAGCGGACGTTCTCGGGGCGGTGGTAGTTGACGAAGTGCGTGGTGAAGCCGTTGACGAAGAGGATTTCCTCGCCGGTCTCCGGGTGGGTGCGTACGACGGGGTGTTCGGCGTCCGGGAACTTCGCTTTGAGGGCGTGGCGTTCGGCTTCGGGCAGGACGGCGCCGAAGGTCGCTTCGATGCTGTGCCGGGCGCGGAGGTGCCGGATCTGCGTTTTGACCGGGTCCGGGAGCCGGCGGTAGGCCTCGGCCATGTTGACCCAGATGGTGTCCCCGCCGACGGACGGTGCTTCGACGCAGCGGAGGACCGCGCCCATGGCCGGGTTCTCGCGCCACGTCCCGTCGGTGTGCAGGGCGTTCTCGTAGTGCTCGGCGGGGCTGTCGAGGTCCTTGTAGATGCGGACCAGGCCCGGGTGTCCGGGGTCGCCGCCGACCACGGGGTGGTCTTCGAGCGGCCCGAACCGTTCGGCGAAGGCGACGTGTTCGGCGCGGGTGATGTCCTGGTCGCGGAGGAACAGCACTTTGTGGCGCAGCAGCAGGGCCTTGACCTCGGCGAACAGCGCGTCGTCGCGCGCCGCGTCGCCGAGGTGGACGCCGTGCAGCTCGGCGCCGATGGTGCAGGTGAGCGGTTCGACGCGGATCGGGCGCCGCGCCCGGCCCGGGGTGGGCCGGGCCGGCGTGGACGCGCCCGCCGCGCGGCGGAGCGTGTGGTCCATGGTGGTTCCTTCGGGGTGGTTCCTTCAGGAGGGAGCGACGGGCGCCGATCAGAGCACGAACACCGAAGAGCCGGTCGTGGTACCGGACTCCAGGTCGCGGTGTGCCTGGACGGCGTCCTCGAGGGCGTAGCGCTGGTTGACGGCGATCTTGATGCGCCCGCTGGTGATGTGGCCGAACAGTTCACCGGCGAGTTCGGCTTTTTCGGCGGGGTCCGCGATGTAGTCGGCGAGGCCCGGTCGGGTGACGAACACCGAGCCGTGCAGGGCGAGTTGCATGGCGTCGATGGGCGGTACCGGGCCGGAGGCGGTGCCGAAGCAGACCAGCAGGCCGCGGCGGCGCAGCGACGCGAGCGAGGACGCGAACGTCGTCGCGCCGATGCTGTCGTAGACGACGGGCACGCCTTCGCCGCCGGTGATCTCGCGGACCCGGGCGGCGACGTCCTCGTCGCGGTACCGGATGACGTGGTCGGCGCCGTGGGCGCGGGCCAGTTCGGCCTTCTCCTCGGTGGAAACGGTGCCGATGACGGTGAGGCCGAGCAGCTTGGCCCACTGGGTGACGATGAGGCCGACACCGCCTGCCGCCGCGGTGAGGAGGATCGTGTCCCCGGCCTTCAGCGGGGCGATCCGCCGCATCAGGTAGGCGGAGGTGAGGCCGCGCATGGTGGTGGCGGCGGCGATGTCGAACGGGATCGCGTCGGGGAGCTTGATCAACGAGCCCGCGGGCATGACGCGTTCGGTGCTGTAGGCGCCGAGGGGGCTGCCGGTGTAGGTGACGCGGTCGCCTGCGGCGAACCCGGTCACACCCGCGCCGACCGCTTCCACGACGCCCGCGCCTTCGACGCCCATGCCGGCGGGCAGCGGCGCCGGGTACAGGCCCGTGCGGAAGTACGTGTCGGCGAAATTGAGGCCGACCGCGCCGTGCTTGACCCGGACTTCGCCCGGGCCCGGGTCGCCGACGACGATTTCCTCCCACGTGAGGACCTCGGGTCCGCCGGATTCCTTGAAGCGAATGGCGTGCGCCATGAGAGTACTCCGAATTCGTTGCGGATTTATGAACGGCTGTCGTCCGCGCTCATCTTCAAATGAGCGCCGCGGCGGGCGTTTCCCGGAGCATAAATCCGCGTTGTCCGGGACGACGGTTCGGCACCATGCCGAGGCGCGCGAGCGTTTCGTCGGCGTCCGCGTAGTACTCGCCGATATGGTAAATGCGCTTGGCTTCCGCACCGTCGGCGATGTCCCGGCCGAGCGCCCGGGAGATCTTCACCATCTGCTCGATCTGCCGGACACTGGACATGCGTTCGCCCTTGCGGCCCCACAGGTTGTCCTCGTTGCCGACGCGCACGTGCACGCCGAGCGCGATGCCGATCGCGTTCATCGGTGCGACGGCGCGCATCGAGCTCTCGATGGTGAGAACGGCGCCGTCCGGCACGCGGCGCACGAATTCGATCAGGTCGGCCGGGTGCCGTCCGGCGAATCCGCCGCCGATGGCGACATAGTTGAGCACCAGCGGGCCGGTGTACTCGCCGGAGCGAATGAGCCGTTCGACGGTTTCCAGTTGCGCGAGGGTGGCGAGCTGGAAATGCGGCTGGATTCCGTTGGCGCGCAGCCGCTTGAGGTGTTCGAGGTAGAAGTCCGGTCCGGCTTCCACGACCATGTCGCGATAGGCCTTGTACATCGCGGGGTTGGCGATCGACGTGCCGCGCAGGTCGTCGTCGTCCATGATCTCGACGATGTTCATCTGGCTGGTGTTGATCGCGATGGTCACCTGGTCCGGGCGCGGGTCCAGGTCGGCGAGCAGGTGGCGGGTGTCGTAGCTGAGCCACTTCGCCTCACTGCCTTCGTCCTCGGGGGCGAAGGAGATCGAGCCGCCGATCTGCAGGACCATGTCCGGGACGGCCTGGCGCAGGCGGCCGATCATCTCGTTGAACATGGACATGCGCTTCGAGCCGTGGCCGTCGAGTTCGCGGACGTGCACGTGCAGCACGGTCGCGCCGGCGTTGTAGCAGTCGACGGCGGTCTGCACCTGCTCGTCCAGGGTGACCGGGATGTCGTCGGCGTCGCCGGGCAGCCACTCGGGGCCGTAGGGGGCGGCCTGGATGACCAGCTTTTCCTGGTTCTCCGGGTACAGCGAATCGTCGTGGAAGTGCATGCCGAAGCTCCGTTCGTCGGATGGCCGACCGGTTCGGAAGTGGGGGGTGGGCCGCGCGAGGGGCGGCGGCCTGCGGGTGGCGCTCGAGCTGGCCGGGGCTGGGGGCGCCGTGTGCGCCGGACCCGCGGCTTCGTGCTGCGGTCCTGCCACGGTACGGCCGCACGTGATGGCCTGCTTGACGTCAGGTGACAAGAGATTTGACATTTGGGGACATCCGAGTGACGGGCATCACCCCCTGCTCACGCGAGGAACGTTCCCGCAGTGGTCATTCCCCCGCGTCGGCGCGGCGGCGCCACTCCTTGGGGCTGCACCCGAACTGGGTTCGGAACCACCGTGAGAACGCGCTCAGCGACGAGAAGCCGAGCAGGTCGGAGATCTCGGTGAGCGAGCGCCGGCCGTTCGCCACGAACCTCTCGGCCAGCTGTCTGCGGGTGGCCGCTACCAGCGAGGAGAACGTCTCGCCGGACTGCGCCATATGCCGGTGCACCGTGCGCCGGTCGACGCCCAGGCTGCGCGCCACCTGCTCGATCGAGCAGCGTCCGACCGGCAGGAGCACCTCGATGAGTTCGCGCACCCGGTCCGGCACGGTGCTCTCCGCGCTGACCGCGATCGCTTCGAAGTACGGCCGCGCATACGCCCGGAGCTGCGGGTCGGACATCGCGTTGGGGGCGTCGAGCTGGTCGGCGTAGAACACCATGCCGTCGTACTCGCGCTCGAACTCCACGACCGGGCCGAACAACCGGCGGTGCGTCGAGGTGTCGGCCGGCGCGCGGTGCGCGAACCACACCGACAGCGGCTGCCAGTGCGGATCGAGGAACGCGCGCAGGATGCGGTGGAACGCGCCGACCACCAGCTCGGTGCCCTGCCGGGCCGCGGCCGGTTCGCCGAACCGGAGTTCGACTTTGAGCGCGGCCAGGCCGTTCGACTCGGACAGCCGGGTGTGCAGCGCTTCGTTGTACATGCGCTCGTGGCGCAGCAGCAGCCCCAGCGCGCTGCGCACGTCCGGCTCTTCGCGGACCGCGAGGCTGATCGGGCCGAGGTTCGAGAAGCGCCGCAACTCGGCCATGCGCAGCCCGAAATCCTCGTGCTCGGATGCGGCCGCGGACAGCTCCAGGAGCTGCGCGACGGCCGCGCCGGAGATCCACCGGTCCTGTACGGCGAGGTCGCCGGCGGTCAGGCCGACGCGCTTCATCAGGGCGTGGGCGTCGATGCCGAGCGAACGGCACAGTTCGACGTAGCCGTTCAGCGCCGCGACGCGGACGAGGGGCTTCATACGCGGACTCCCGAGTGGCGGGTCCAGGGCGGCCCGGCGCGCGGGCTGTCCCCGATGGTCAAATCGGATGTCACGTGACGTCAAGCACCGGGGAAATCCGGAATCTAGCATGGCGCCGTTCCCTCCTCCGCCGCCCCCGCCCTGTCCCCTGCTCCGTCACCGCCGAAGGAGACCGCCGCCATGGCCAACCTCGCGTCGATCCTGCTGGACACCGCCGCCGCGCACCGCGACCGGACCGCCCTGCGGCACGCCGGCACCGCGGTGACCTACGGCGGACTCGACGACGCGAGCGCCCGGGTCGCCGGCCTGCTCCGCGGACACGGACTCGTCCCCGGGGACCGGGTCGCCCTGGCCATGCCGAACATCCCGCTCTTCCCCGCGGCCTACTACGGCATCCTCCGCGCGGGCGGCGTCGTCGTCCCGGTCAACCCGCTCTGCAAAGCCCGCGAAATCGCCTACACCCTCCGCGATTCCGGCGCCCGCCTGGCCCTCACGGCAGCCGTGTGCGCCGAGCCGGTGGCCCAAGCCGCCGCCGAACTCGACGCCACCTGCCTCGTCGCGGACACCGCCGCGTGGCCCGACGCCGAGGCCTGGCCCGACTGCGTCGACCGGGCTTCCGACGACACCGCCGTCATCCTCTACACCTCCGGCACCACCGGCACCCCCAAAGGCGCCGAACTGACCCACCGCAACCTGCTGTCCAACGCGGCCACCACGGTCGACACGCTGATCCGGGTCGGCCCCGGCGACGTGGTCTTCGGCGGACTCCCGCTCTTCCACGCCTTCGGCCAGACCTGCGCGCTCAACACCGTCGTCGCGGCCGGCGCCACCCTCGCCTTGCTGCCCCGCTTCGACCCGCGGCAGGCCCTGGAGATCCTGCACCGCGACCGGGTCACGGCCTTCCTCGGCGTTCCGACGATGTACGCCGCGCTGCTGAACACCGCCTGGCCCGACGGCTACGACGCCGCGCCGCTGCGGCTGGCCGTCTCCGGCGGCGCGGCGCTCCCGGTCGAGGTCCTGCGCACGTTCGAAGAGCGCTTCGGCGTCCCGGTGCTGGAGGGCTATGGGCTGTCCGAGACCGCCCCCGTCGCCGCCTTCAACCCGCCGGACCGCCCGCGCAAGGCCGGGTCGATCGGCCTGCCGGTCCGCGGCGTCGCCCTCAAGCTGGTCGCCGACGACGGCGGCCCGGTGCCGCCGGGCGGCGTCGGCGAGATCGCGATCCGCGGCGAGAACGTCATGAAGGGCTACTGGAACCGCCCGGACGCCACCGCCGAGGCCATGCGCGGCGGCTGGTTCCACAGCGGCGACCTGGCCCGGGTCGACGACGAGGGCTACTACTTCGTGGTGGACCGCAAGAAGGACCTGATCATCCGCGGCGGCTACAACGTGTACCCCCGCGAGATCGAAGAGGTGCTGTACGAGCACCCGGCCGTCGCGGAAGCCGCCGTCGTGGGCGTCCCGCACCCGGTGCACGGCGAGGAGGTCGCCGCGGTCGTCGTCCTGCGCGACGGTGCCGAGGCGTCCGCCGACACCCTCCGGGAGTTCGCGAAAGACCGCCTCGCCGCCTACAAATACCCGCGCATCGTCACCGTCGCGACGGCTCTCCCCAAAGGCGGCACCGGCAAGATCCTGAAACGCGAAATCACCGTGCACCGCTGACATTTCGGATCCGCAGCAGGGTTCCGTTTCGAACCACGGGGCGCCTGGAGCGGCCGGGCGACGTACTGGCAGGAGGACGGTTCCCGGCCCGAAACTGTCGGGATGACGGCACGCTGACCTTCGCGACCACGCTGGTGGTCCAGGACCTCCTCGTACGGCGCACCAAGGCGATGCGCGCGTTGTTCGGCATGCGCGTGGGAAAAGTTGGGCTGCCAGGCGCGGGGTCGCCGAGTGGCGTGGAGGCGGGGCGTTGCGGGTGCTTGTGGTGGAGGACGACGAGGAGATGGCGCTCGCCCGACGCCGGTGCGGTCAGCCGGCCCGCGGTCTCGCGGCCGTCCAGGCACGGCCGGACCACGAGAACGCCCGGGAACCCGATCGGCCCGGGTCTGCGTAGTCCGGCGCGTCCCGTCAGGTGGTGTCTTGGGGTTCGCCGGCGTCCCAGTCCCAGTTGGCGATGGTGGTGCGCATCAGCCGGGAGGCGGTCGACAAGTGGCCGTCGGTGCCCCAGTAGAGCGTGAGGGTGCGGCGGCAGTCGGGGTGGTCGACCGGAATCCAGGCGACGGGCGCACGCGTGGCGCTGCGGCGGGCGATGGCCGGCGCCAGGCCGATGCCGAGCCCCACACTGACGAGGTCGGCGATGGCACTGTGTTCGTCGCTTTCGCAGACGATCTTCGGGGTGAGGTCGTGCGCGGCGAAAAGCCGGTCGAGCAACCGGCGCAGCCAATGCCCCTCGCGGGCGGTGACGAAAGGCTCGTCGGCGAGGTCTTCGACGGTCACGGAGGTACGGCCCGCCAGCGGATGGTCGAGCGGCACCCCCACTCCCACCGGCTCGTCGAACAGCCTCGCCGACCCCAGCCCCTCGGCGCGGATCGGTTGCGAGGCGACACAAAGGTCGACTTCCCGGGCACGCAGTCGGCGGGCCATGTCCTCGGGTGGCGACCAGTGGAGCTCGATCTCGACCGCGGGGTGGGCGCGCTTGTAGGCGGCCAGCGGCCCGGTGAGGGTGAGGAATGTTTCCGACGCCAGCCGCACCGCGCCCAGGCCCAGGCTGGTGGCCTCGGCGACCGCGCGTCGTCCCGCGTCGAGTTCGCCGAGGGCGCGTTCGACGTGGTCACGGAAGAGCCGGCCCATGTCGTTGAGCCGGAGCCGACCGCTGCGATCGAACAGCGGTACGCCCAGTTCACCCTCCAGCCGGGCGATGGTCCGGCTCAGCGACGGCTGGGCGATGCGCAGTTCGTCCGCGGCCCTGCTGAGGTGCTCCAGCCGTGCCACCACCAGGAACTGCCTCAGCGCGTTCAACTCCACCATGGCCCCCGAGGCATAGCGTCATAGCAATATTCGTCTTGGACACGATAACTCAGCAGTCATAACTTCGGAGGCGCAGGACAAGACATGACAGGAAGCCGCGAGAGAAGGACCAGGCCGATGACGACCCCACAGCGCCAACTGGACGAAGCCGCCATCCGCGGGCAGGTCGACAAGATCGTCGAAGGCCTCCGCGCCAAGGACCTTGAGAGGCTTCGGAAGCTGTACGCACCCGACGTGGTGTCCTTCGACATCGAGCCGCCGCTCCAGCACGTGGGGGTGGAGGCGAAGCTCACGAACTGGGCGCCCGTCTGCACACTCTTCGAGACCGTGCGCTACGAGGTCCGCGACCTGACCCTCACCGTGGGCGCGGATGTGGCCTTCGGGTACGCCTTCGCTCGTCTCGGCGGCGTGCTGACGGACGGGACCGCGGTGAGCGGCATGTGGGTCAGGGTCACGTACGGCTTCCGGAAAACCGACGACACCTGGTTGATCGCGCACGACCAGGTCTCGGTACCGCTCGACATCGCGAGCGGCAAGGGAGCCGTCGACCTCGCGCCCTGACAGGCCACAGGAGTCGAGCGACACTTCGCCCGGCGGCCGCAGGGTGCCCCGAGTATGTGAGCCGACGGATCCACGCCGCCGTGTCCGACCGAGGCGGGTCCGTCAGCGCGCCCCGTCGATGAGCGCGACGATCTTGTCGTAGCCCTGGGCGGCGGCCAGTTCGCGGGGGGAGATGCCGTTGCCGTCGGGGATGGTGACGTCGGCGCCGCCTTCGATGAGGAGGCGGACGGTCTCGACGTGGTCGGCGGAGCCGTTGCCGAGCACGATCGCCTCGTGCAGCGCGGTCCACGACAGGTTGTTGACGTGGTTCACCGGGACGCCGGCCTTGAGCAGGATCCTGATGGTGCTCACGTGGGCGTGCTCACTGGCGGGGATCAGCGCGGTGCCGCCGTAGCGGTTCGTGCTGGTGACGTCGGCGCCGTGGTCGAGGGTCGCCTGGAGGATCGCGTCGAGGCCCTCGGCTCCGGCGTAGAGGAAAGCGGAGTCTTCGAGGGAGTCCTTGGAGTTGGGCGAGGCGCCGGCGTCCAGGAGGAGCCGGGCGACGTCGACCGCGTTGGCCCGGGTGGCGAGGATCAGCGGCGTGCGGGCGGCTTCGGCGCGGGCTTCCAGGTCGGCGCCGTCGGCCAGCGCCTTGCGGGCGGCCGCGACGTCGTTCTTCCGGGCGGCGTCGAACAGGGCCTTGGTCGCCGCGCTCGCGTCGGTGGTGTTGCCGGCGTTCATGCTCGGGGTGCTCCTTTCCGAGGCGGGCGGTCGGTCGCCCGCGGTACCGGAATCCGTGCACGCCGCGACGCCGAGCAGCACGCCGACGCCCGCCGCGCCCGCGACCGCGATTCGGACCGGCCCCGAGGCGCGATTCCTGTGTCCTGCCTGTCGATTCCGCACGACAACGCTCCCTTGCGGCTCCTTCTGCGGCCCCTCCCCTGCGTGCCGCGCGGCGGCATCCCCGGGGAGATGGGGGTGCCGCCGCGCACCCGCCGCCGTAGGGCCCGGTGCGGGCCGGTCCGGTTACTGGTTGAGGGATGCGACGCCGGCCTGGGCGAACTGCTCGTCCTGGTCGCCGCTGGGGGCGCCGGCGACGCCGATGGCCGCGATCGGGCCGCCCTTGGCGGTGACCGGGGCGCCGCCGCCGAGGAACAGGGTGCCGGGGATGTCCTTCAGGGTCGGGTTCTGCTGGAGGCGCTGGACCAGGGTGGAGGTCGGGGCGTTCCAGGAGACGGCGGTGAAGGCCTTCTTCTGCGCGGCGTCGTAGGACTGCGGGCCCGCGCCGTCGCCGCGGAGGGTGACGATGGTGTTGCCGTTGCGGTCCACGACCGCGACCGACACGCGCTGGTTCGCCTTCTTCGCGGCGTCCAAGGTCGCCTGCGCGGCCTTGGACGCGGCGTCGATCGTCAGGTGATCCGTCTGGAACGTGTCCGGGGTCTTCACATCGGCCTTGACCGCCGCGGCCGGCTGCGGAGCGGGCTTGGCGTCCTCCGGGGCGGCGACGGCGACGGCACCGAAGGCGCCCATGCCGACGGCGGCGAGGGCGGCGGAGCCGGTGACGATACGGGCACGGCGCGACAGCTTGTTCATGGGAAACTCCGGGTTCGGCGGTACGGACCTGGGGAGCGTCTGCGGCTCCCCGGGCGGACGGGACGGCGGTGGCCACCTGCGGCCTTGCGGCTTCCGGT
The DNA here is from genome assembly GCF_049534875.1 of Uniformispora flossi. NCBI lineage: Bacteria > Bacillati > Actinomycetota > Actinomycetes > Kitasatosporales > Streptomycetaceae > Uniformispora > Uniformispora flossi. The sequence goes on along the minus strand of NZ_JBMULZ010000016.1, from coordinate 119,117 downwards.
GCTTTCCGCCGTGCCTCAAGCCTGGGTCCGGAACCGGCCCCTTCCCGTCCCCGGAGTGGATGCGTCCGCGCGCCAGGACGGATGAACCAGGGGTCGACCGATCGGATGATGCGACGGGCTCGGGAGAGGGCAGGACGGGCGGGCGTGCCCGGCAACGCCGCCGCCGCGCATGCCCGCCCGCGCTCCGCCGTCAGTCGTCCGACGGCAGCGGGGCGCTGCTCCGGCCGCTCTCCCGGCCGCTCAGTTCGCTGTCCAGCGTCTCCTGCGCGACGCGCATGGCCTCGGCGTAGACCGGCTGCTGCAGCCGCGCCCACATCTCCGCCTCGGACACCTCCTCGACGCGTGCCGTCACCCACCAGATGTTCCCGAACGGGTCCTTGACGCGCCCGCCGCGCTGCCCGAACGCGTCGTTGCCCAACGGCGTGACGACCTGCGCCCCCGCCGCCGCGGCCCGCGCGAACGCCGCGTCCGCGTCCGGCACGAACACGCGCAGCAGGCTCGGCATGACCGGCCAGTCCGCGCGCCGGTCGAACGCGAGCACGACGGTGTCGCCGACCCGGATCTCGCCGTGCCCGATCAGACCGTCCGCGGTCCGCACCCGCGCGAGTTCCTTGCCGTCGAACGCCTGCGCGACGAAGTCGAGGAACGCGCCGGTGTCGTCGGTGACGACCCACGGGGCGACGGTGGTGTATCCGGCGGGGGCGGCGCTGGTCTGCTGCTCGGACATGAGCGGTCCTTCCGTTCGGTCTGCACGCCGGCGATCTGCGCGGCGTCGCGCTGTCGAGATCGACGTTAGGCAGGAAACAGGTCCGATGCGTTCCTATTTCCCGTCCTCCGCGCGCCGCGCTCAAGGGCGCCGCGGGGGTTGCCGATCCGTACCGAGGGCACCGGACCCGACACCGACACCGACACCGACACCGACACCGACACCGACACCGACAAGGCTTCCCATGCAGATCACGGCCTCGCAGAAGATCACCACCTTCCTCATGTTCCAAGGCAACGCCGAGGAGGCGATGACCTTCTACCTGTCCCTGTTCGACGACGCGTCCGTCGTCAACGTCAACCGCTACGGCGCCGGCGGCGCCGGGCCGGAGGGCACCGTCGAGCACGCCACGTTCGCGCTCGCCGGCCAGGAATTCATGTGCATCGACAGCGCGGTCAAGCACGCCTTCACCTTCACCCCCGCGATGTCCCTCTTCGTGCAGTGCCGGGACGAACCCGAACTCGACCGCCTCTACGCCGCCCTTTCCGAGGGCGGCAACGAGCTCATGGCCCTCGGCAACTACGGTTTCAGCGCCAAGTTCGGCTGGGTCAACGACCGCTTCGGCGTCTCGTGGCAGCTCAACCTGCCGGCCTGACGGATCGGCGTGTCCTACGGCCCGGCGGCCGTCCGGTGCCGCCACCGCGGCGGTTAGGGTGGCGCTCATGACCACCACGCCATCGCTGGAGCCCCCGGTCTTTCATGCGGACATCCGCACGCAGTTCGAGGCGTTCCTCGGCGAGTACCGGGCGGCCCTGCGCGCGACATTGGACGGGTTGACGGAGGAGCAGGCCCGGCGCCGGCTGGTGCCCTCCAAGACCACGCTGCTCGGGCTGGTCAAGCACGCGACGTTCGTCGAGAAGGTGTGGTTCGACGAGGCGGTCACCGGGCGGTCGCGGGCCGAGATCGGGATCCCGGAGTCCGCCGAGGACTCGTTCGACCTCGACGACGGGGACACGATCGCCTCGATCCGGTCGGCCCACGAGGAAGCCTGCGCGGCGTCCCGCAAGGCCACCGCGGACCTGTCGCTGGACGACGTCCTCCCCGGCAACCGCCGCGGCCCGCTCCCGCTGCGCTGGGTCTACCTGCACGTCCTCCGCGAGTTCACCCAGCACTGCGGCCATGCGGACATCCTCCGCGAGCAGGTCTTGGCGGATCCGGCGCCGCCGGAAGGCGCCTGACCGCCGTGCGGGGTGTCCAGCAGGCTCGGCACCGCGTGCGGCGGGGTGGGAGAAAGCCGCGGCGCGAGGCATCCGGCCGTCCCCGGCCCGGCCGTGGTCGAGGCCCACGGTCCGGCCCCGCCGGCGCTCCGACTCCGGGCCGCACTACCGGGGGCGGCAGCTCGCCGCCGTGCCGGGCGACCACATGGGTGGGCCGATGCGCCGCCGACCCGGCAGCCGGTTCGCCGCGCGCGAAGGCCACGGAGACGTCCGGCCGGTCGAAGCCGTGTGCTTGCCCCCGCCACCGGTGGCACGGGGACGAAGGGCCCCAGTTCTTCTCCGGATAAGCATGCGGGCCCTCCAACACCCGGCGTTTGGGAACGAGTTCCGTCCTTGCCGCGCACCTCGGCGGCGAGTGTGCGCGGATGCCGGTGCTGCCCCCAGCCGCGGCAGCACCGGCGCGACGCCCATGCCGTGCAGGCACGCCGCGCTGACCGCCGGCACGGCGGCACTGCGGCACTGCGGCACGGCGGCACGGCGGCAACAGCCACGCGATGCTCAACGAGCTCTGCCTGCCATGCGAAAGCCCCTACAGAATCCGGATGTCGGTGCCTCGCCGACGGTCGGCCGGGTGGGCCGTCAGGGGCATGCTTGCTCTCCCGCGACGGTCTCCCGTGCGGATCCGGCCGCGTCTCCCTGGCCGGGGACCCGCGCCGGCGGGCCGCCGTCCAGGCGGCCCGCCCCGGCGTACACCCGGGCGAAGGCCTCCGCCTCCGGGCCCGGGGCCGCCAGGCGGGCGATCCGCTGACGGCGCAGCCGCAGGGTGAACGCGGTGGCGGCGTCCGGCGGAAGGTGCAGCAGGTCGAGCAGCCGGTCGGAGAACTCCTGGGCCGCCCAGGACGCTTCGCGCCGCCGGTGCTCGTACCCCGCGAGGCCGTCCGGGTCGCCGTCGCGGTAGCGGCGTACGAGGCAGTCGGCGAGGTCGGCGACGTCGGCCACCGCCGAGTTCATGCCCTTGGCGCCGGACGGCGTCAGTACGCGCGCGGCATCGCCGGCCAGGAACAGCCGGTCGGCGCACAGGCGTTCCCGCACGCGTCCGCGCAGCCGCAGCATCGAGGACTCGACGACCGCGCCCAGCCGCGGGTCCTCGGCAACCCCACCGAGCCGCACCAAGAGTTGCTCGGTGATGCGGGTCTCGGGCCACGCGGCCGAGTCCGCGTCGGCGGGCACCTGGAGGTAGCAGCGCGCCAAGCGGGGCGTGCGCGGCATCATCCCGGCGAACCCGGCCTCGTGGAGGGCGTAGCGGACGCCGTCCACGGGGCGGTCGACCTCGGCGAGGACGGTCAACCAGTCGTAGGGGTACCGGCGTTCGACAACCGAACCGGCGGGGAAGGCGCGGGCGACCGTGCTGTCCGGCCCGTCGCAGCCGACGACGTATCCGGCCTCCCGTACCCCGTCCGCACCGTGCACGCGCGGCCGTCCGCCCGCGGTCTCCACGGCGAGCGCCGGCGTCCCGAACCGCACCGCGCCGCCGGCCGCTTCGAGCGAGGCGATCAGGTCGCGCACCAGGAACTGCTGCGGGTACACCCGGTGGCTCGCGCCGCCGGACAGTTCCCCGTACGGCACCCGGAAGCGTTCGCCGAGGACCCGGAATTCGCACCAGTCGTGCCGCCCGGCCGCGGCCAGCAGCCCGTCCGCCAGTCCGTGCTCGCGCAGGTACTCCACCACCCGGTGCTCGACGAGCCCCGCGCGGGCCTGCGTCTCCACCTCGGCCCGGCTGCGCCGTTCCAGCACCTCGACCGGCACACCCGCCCGGTGCAGCACGTTGGCCAGCACCAGCCCGGCGGGCCCGGCGCCGACGACGACCACCGGGAAGCCGGTCACCGGGCGCCCCCGACGGCCGGTGCCGGGCGCAGGTCCGCGGGGACCACCGCCGGGTTGTACAGCTCGGCGATGACGGCGAACGGCAGCGTGCCGTGCCACATCACATACGTCTTGTACGCCGCGGCCTGCTCGTCCCACCGTTGGCGGCCGACGGCGACGAGCGCCCGGCGGATGCCGATGCCGATGTCGCGCAATGCCGCGCCGAGCGGAGCGGACGGGTCGCCGAGGCAGCGTTCGACGTCCGCGGAGAGGCCGGACCGGGCCACCACGAGGTTCCGGGACAGTTCCTCCCCGATCGGCGACGCCAGTACCGAGCGGCGCACCACCAGCGTCTCGTCGGCGTCCGCATCGAGTAACTCGTCTGCTCCCGGTGGTGCTTCCGCCGACCGGACGTTCCGGTGGTCGGCTTGGCGGACCGCGACCGGGCCGCCGACCCACGCCTCCAGCAGGCTCGTCGTCAGCCCGTCGCCGCCGAGCAGCAGCCGGGTTGCCGCGGAGGCGAACCGGCCGATCCGGGCCGGCACCTCCGCCGGTTCCCCGGCGGCGGTGGCGCCGGGGAGCAGATCGGGGAAGACGACAGCGCACGGGAGGACGGCAGGCATGGCACCTCGGGGGACGCGGACGAGCAGGGCACATGAGTCGCGGACGGACCACCGGCACCACAACGCCGGGGCCGCCCGCACGCGGCGAACCTAACAGCCGGTTCGTCAGGTTTTGCGGGACAGAACGTTTCTCCGCATCCGGGGTCACCCACATAGCCGCCGGGCCGATGTCGGACCCCGCCGCTATCGCTCGGCGCGGCAGCGTTCGCCCTGCCGCGGAACGGTTCGTCCCCGCTCCCCCCTTCGGAGGACCACGTCCATGGACATCACCCTGCGCGACGTACACGACGACGACCTGGCGGTCTTCTTCACCCAGATGAAAGACCCCGAGGGCGTCCACATGGCCGCCTTCACCGCCGCCGACCCGTCGGACCGCGCGTGGTTCGACGCGCACTGGGACCGGAACCGCCGCAATCCGCAGGTCGTGATGCGCACGATCGTCGGCGAACACGGCGAGATCGTCGGTCACATCTCGGTGTACGGGCCGCCCGACGAGCGCGAAGTCACCTACTGGATCGGCCGCGAGTTCTGGGGCCGCGGCGCCGCCACCGCCGCGCTGCGCGCGCTGCTCGCCGACGTCCCGGAACGCCCGGTGTACGCCCGCGCCGCGGCCGACAACACCGGCTCCCTCCGCGTCCTGGCCGCGTGCGGTTTCGTGGTGACCGGCCACGATCGCGGCTTCGCCGAGGCCCGCGGCGCGGAGATCGACGAAGTCGTGCTGACGCTCTCCGTTTGACCGCAGCCGGATCGGATCTTGAACCCTGCATCCGTCCGCGCCAGCATGCCTGACGAACCATCAGATCAGTTCGTCGCGGAGGCCGGACCCCATGCTCATCGACCCGACCATCACCTGGCGCCTTGCGGAAACCCGCCTGGCCGCCGAAACCGACCCGCGGCGCCGCGGCATCCTCACCACGATGATCGCCCACATGCGCGCCGAGGCCGCGGCGGACGTCGACGCCATCATGGCGACTGTCTCCCCGCACGCCTCGTACCGCAACCTCGGTGCGAGCCCGGTCGACCGCGCCCCGAAGAACCCGGCCGAGATCCGCGCCTTCTACCAGCGCCTCGCCGACGGCGACTGCTACCGCCAGGCGCTCGACGTGGAGACCATCACCCTCGACAGCGACACCGCGTTCATCCAAGGCCATATGCGCATGGCCTACCCCGGCCGCATCGTCGCCGCGATGGGCCGCGAGGTCGACGACCCGGACGCGCACTACCTGTACGAGTCGCGCATGGCCATCTTCTGGGCGTTCGACGCCGACGGCCTGGTCAGCGCCGAGGACACCTACCCCACCGGCGACGGCCTCGCGGGGCTGCGCAAGCTCGCGGCGGACGAGATCCCGCCCGCGCCTTCCGCGGTGTATCTGACGGCGGGCTAGTCCTTCGGATATTTGTCGGGCCGAGCCGGGAATAGCACCCCCTCCCTAATGGTTATAGCAACTCACAGCCATTAGGGAGGGGACCCGTCATGACCGGCCGCTACGCCCAGATCGCCTTCACCCCCGACGTGCAGCGCCACCAGGAACGGCACGGCAGCCGCGGCCCGTACGCGCGCATGGCCGAGGCGGCGGCCCCGGTCCCGGACCCGATCGGGCCGGACGAGGCGCACTTCGTCGGCGAGCGCGACAGCTTCTACCTGGCCACCGTGAGCGAGACGGGTTGGCCGTACATCCAGCACCGCGGCGGACCCGCGGGCTTCCTCAAGGTCCTGGACCCGCACACGCTGGCGTTCGCCGACTTCCGCGGCAACCGGCAGTACATCAGCCGCGGCAACCTCGACCACGACGACCGCGTGGCGCTGTTCCTCATGGACTACGCCAACGCCGCCCGCATGAAGGTGTTCGGCCGCGCCAGGGTCGTGGAGGCGACGGACGACCCCGACCTGATGTCCCGGCTCGCCATGCCCGGCTACCCGGCCAAGGTCGAACGCGCCGTGCTCGTCGACGTCGAGGCCTACGACTGGAACTGCCGCCAGCACATCCCGCAGCTCTTCCCGCGCGACGCCGTGGAGTACACCATCCGCAAGCTGCACGACCGGGTGACGGAACTGGAGGCACGGAACGCCGAGTTGATGGCCGAGGTCACGGAACTCCGGCGGGGCGGCGGTCAGCCGACCGGGTGAGCCGACGCCCGGGCCGCGTTCCGGCGAATGGTGGACATCGCCAGCGAAACGGTTGGCGGGAACGTTCTCGCACTCCGCGCGCCCTCTACGGTGTGTGCGCCGGCAATCGCCGGACGGTCCCCGCACGCCGAAAGGCCCCCATGCCCAAGTATCTGCGCCGGTCGATCGCGGCCGCCGCCGCCTCGATCGCCCTCGTCGTCACCCTGCCGCACGCGGCGAGCGCCGCCACCGGCGAGTTCCAGTACACGTATGCCGGCGAATCCGGAGACCGCATCACCGGCAGCCTGGAGAACCCCGACAGCGGCGTGTGCATCACGCTGCCCGAGGTCGCCGACCCGGGCAGCACCGAACCCGCTTTCGCCCCGCGGAACATGACCGACAGCACGGTCACGATGTTCACCGACCCCGACTGCGAGGGCGACTACTACAGCCTCCGCCCGGGCGGGAAGGCGACCGACCGCCTCAAGCTGCGCTCGGTCGTCTTCAGCTGACGGGCGGCAGCGCGGGCCCGGCGTCTCGGGGCGCCGGGACCGCGGCCCGTCACTGCCGCGAGAGCCCGCAGTTCGCCCCGACCCACTGCAGGATGTCCTGCATCGCGATGCCGAAGCCGGTGATGTCGCTCATGGCGGTTCCGGCCTGGCTCTCGTGCAGGCCTTGATCGACCTTGTCGACGTCGGACTTGACCCCGGCGGGCGCTTCGCCGTCCAGGTGGTCCCAGATCTCGACGTCCTTGGCGGTCGGCGGACCGGACTTGGTCTGATTGTCGGCCAGCGGCGGCAGGACGTCCTTGCAGAACGCGGACGAACCCCCGGCTACGCCCTCGGACTTCGACGTCTCGGACACCTTCGCCGTGGGCTCGCCCGCGACGCCCGGCACCGACCCGCCGCCCCCGCCCGGCGCAGCCGATGCCCCGGCTGTCCCGCCGCTCGCCCCGGCGGCGGCCGACGCCGACGGCACCCCGCTCTTCGTCGCCGACGCGTTGCCGCCCGACCCGGAATCCGAGCACCCGACCACGAAAGCAATCCCCAAGGCCACCAAGGCCGTTGCGCTACGCACTCGCCGCATCCACGACACCCCCACTCGCGCATCCCCTACCCGCCGCCGAGAGTACGCGCGATTCCCCCACCACAACGCACCCTTGACCCAACCCTGACCCCACCTGGCTCCACCCCGACACGGCCGCGGGCGCTGCGGGACCGACCTTCCGGACGAAACCGCCGGCGTCGGCGGCGATCGCGCGGCTGACGCCTCGACCGCACCTGCCGCCTGGTCGCGGACAGTCCGCCCTGCGCGGAGAGGGAGTCGGACGCACCCGCCCACAGAACGACGTTCGCCTTCGCCGCGCGGGCCGACGACCCCGGAGCCTTGGGCCGCCACCTGGGAGAGACCGGGTCGACCTGCTCGGCCACGCCGCCGGCGCTCTCGCCGCACACGAGTACGCCGCCCGCTTCCCCGACCGCGTCCACCGCCTGACCCCCGTCTCCCCGGTCGGCCGCGCTGCCCGCGAACCCGGCCCCGCCCAGATCGCCGCCCCGCGCTCCACCTGCCGCCGCGGAACCCTGCTACCCCCGACGCCACCGAAGCCGACGCCCGCCTCGCCGCCGGCGGTCTCGCACCCGACGAGCAAGCCACGCCGATCCGGCGCCTCACCCTCTTGTACCGCCACGAGCCGACGGACGAACACCGCGCCCTGGCAGACCCCGCCTACGCCACCACCGCCGCCTTGCCCGGTCCGTCGGCGACGGCTTCCTCGATGCCGCCGAGTGGCCGTCGCCCCGGGGCGGGCCGATCGGGCGCCCGATCCGACGCGGCGGTCCCTCCGGCGGCGCGCCGCTCCCGGCCGTGATCGTTCGCGCGGTTAGCGTCGGCCCCATGCGCGGTGTGCTTCGAGGCTGGCTGCCCTGCCTGCTCGGCGGGACGGTGTTTGCGGTGTGCATGATCGGGACGACGTTGCCGACGCCGTTGTACGGCCTCTACCGGGAGAAGTTCGGGTTCTCCGAGCTGACCGTCACCGTGGTGTTCGCGGTGTACGCCGCCGGGGTCATCGCCATGCTGCTGCTCGCGGGCAATGCCTCGGATGCCGTGGGCCGGCGGCCCGTGCTGCTGTGGGGCCTCGGCTTTGCCGCGGCGAGTGCCGGGTGCTTCCTCGGCGCGAATGCGCTGGGCTGGCTGTACGCGGGGCGGCTGCTGTCGGGCCTCTCCGCCGGGCTGTTCACCGGGGCCGCGTCCGCCTACGTGATCGAGTTGGCGCCGCGCGGCAGCTCCGCCGCGACGCTGGTGGCGACCGCCGCCACGATGGGCGGGCTGGGATGCGGGCCGCTGCTGGCCGGGGTGCTCGCGCAGTACGCCGATTGGCCGCTGTACCTCCCGTTCGCCGTCCACGTCGCCCTGCTGGCCGGTTCGGCGCTCGTCCTGCTCGGGCTGCCGGAGACCGTGCGGGACCGGCGTCCGCTGCGGACCGTGCGGCCCCGGCAGCCGAGTCTGCCGCCGTCGGTGCGGGCGGTTTTCGGGCCCGCGGCCCTGGCGTCCTTCGCCGGGTTCGCGCTGCTCGGCGTGTTCACGTCGGTCTCTCCGGCGTTCCTGAGCGAGTCGCTGGACGTGCACAACCTGGCGCTCGTCGGCCTGCTCGTCGCCCTGGCGTTCTTCGCGTCGACCGCCGGGCAGTGGGCGGCCGGCTCGATCGGCCTCGCCCGGTCGCTGCCGGCGGGCTGCGCCGTGCTGCTCGTCGGCCTGGCCTTGTTGGCCGGAGCGCTGCACTGGGACCTGCTGGCGCTGATGGTGCTGAGTGCGCTGATCGGCGGGACAGGCCAAGGCATGTCCTTCCGCGGCGCGCTGTCCGCGGTGGCCGGCGCCGCGGACCCGGAGCACCGGGCGGCGGTGATCTCCGCCCTGTTCGTGGTGGCCTATCTGGGGATCTCGGTCCCGGTCATCGGCGTCGGCCTGCTGGTGTCGCCGATCGGACTGGAGAGCGCCGGGCTGGTGTTCATCGCGTGCATGGTGCTGCTGGTGGCGGTCGCGGGCCTCTACCTGGTCCGGCATCCGGTGGCGGCGCCCGCGGCCGAGCGGCCCGACCGGGTCGACAGCGGCGAGCGCTGAGCCCGCACCGCCGGGCATGACCGCGGCGGATTGTTGGTATATGTCGCCATCTGCCGAATGAGTGCCGGACGTGGGAGGTGGCTGTGACGCCGTGTGGGGAGGCCACCGATGCCGACGAGCTGACGGCGTTCCTGACCCGGCTCACCGGGCTGCTGCTGCGTTCGTCGGGCGAGGGCGCGCACCTGATCGAGCCGACGGTGACGTCGATCGCGCGGGCCTACGGCGCGGACGCGTCGCTGCTGCTGGTGCCGGAAGCCGCCGCGCTCACGGTGGCCGCGCCCGGCGAGGCAGCCCGTACGGTCACCGTGCGCGGGTTCCCGGAGGTGTTCCGGCTCGACCAGGTCGCCGCTCTGAAGCCGCTGACCGAGGAGGTGGCCGCGGGACGGCTGCCGCTCGCCGAGGCGGAGCGGCGGCTGGCCCGGATCGAGGCGATGCCGGGGCCGTACCCGTGGTGGCTGAAGTTCCTCGGCATCGTGCTGTTCGCGCTCGGCTTCGCCCCGCTGATGCAGCCCACGTGGTACGAGATCGGCGCCACCGCGGTCCTCGCCGCGATCGCCGCCGCCTTCGCGGTCGCCGCCGACCGCGTTCCCCGGCTCGCCAAGATCCTCCCGCTGGTGGTGGCGACGGCCGTCTCGGTCGTCACCATCGAGGTCTTCGCCGACGACCCGTCCCGCGGCGGCCCGGTGCTGCTGATGCTGCCCGCGCTCTTCTACTTCGTGCCGGGCGACTACCTCAGCGCGGCCTCGGCGGAACTCGCGGCGGGCCTGATCACCACGGGCGCGGTGCGGCTGGTCTACGCGGTCTTCCTGCTGCTCCAGCTGTACGTCGGCGTGCTGCTCGGCGTGTACGCCACCGGCACGTCCACACACGCGCTGTTCGACGTCGCGGCGACGGCGGACCTGCCCCGCTGGGCGCTGTTCCTCGGGTGGATCGTGTTCACCGTCGGCACGATCTTCGCGTTCGCCATCCCGTGGCGGTTCCTGGGCCCGCTGCTCGTGCTGGTCTACCTGACGGTGAGCGTGCAGTCCGGGTTCACCAAGCTGATCGGCGAGACCGGCGGGACGTTCGTCGCGGCGGTGGCGCTGGCCGCCGCGGCGTCCCTGTACTCCCGGGGTCCGCGGCGGCCGCCGCGGCTGATCCTCGTCCTGCCCGGCTTCTTCACCCTCACGGTCGGCTCGCTCGGCATGCGCGGACTGACCACGCTGGCGGGCGGCTTCCCGATCAAGGGCTTCCAGGACCTGCTCGAACTGGTGACCATCGTGACCGCGATCGCGGTCGGCCTGGTCGTGGGCGCGGCGCTGACGCAGCCGCGGGCGAAGGCCTGAGCGCCCGTCAGGCGGACCGGGCGGACACCCGCCCCTCCTTCACCGCGTCCAGCAAAGCCTGGTGGTCGCGCTCGTTGCGGTCCGCGTACGCTTCCGCGAAGTCCGCAAGCGCCCGGTCGAACACGTCGCTGCGGCCGAGGTACGCGCCGATGGCGATGGGGTCACCCGAACGGGCGTGCGCACGGGCAAGCGTGGCACCGCAGAGTTCGCCGAAGAGCCGCAGACCGCGCGGCACCATGAGGGACGGTTCGGCGATGCCCTTCCAGTCGCGCAACTGGCGTACGTAGAAGTCGCGTTGCACCCCGTCGGGGGCGTTCACGCGTTCCCAGCCGAGGAAGATGTCGCTGGCGGCCTGCATGAGCCGCTGGCCGGCGACCACGCGTTCGCCCTGGGTGGCGAATCCGGACGCGCCGGCGTGCTCGGCCAGCACGGACTCGTCGGCTTCCTTGGCCTGGAGGAACAGCGGGTCCTCGCCGTCCCGGCCGAGCAGCAGGATGATCCAGCAGCGGGTGCCGACGCTGCCGACGCCGACCACCTTACGGGCCATGTCGACGAGCCGGAACTGTTCGAGCAGGTGGCGGCGGTCGGTCTGGAGGCTGTGCGAGTAGCGCGTGATCAGCTCGGTGAGCATCTTCTGGAGCGCGGTGCCTTCGAGGCCCGGCAGGAGGTCCTCGATCCGCTCGACCACCGGCGGGGACGAGGTGATGCGGCGTTCGCCGTCCACCACTTCGGTGAGCTTCTCGAACGCCTGGAGGCTGTCGCGCTTGCGGGCCTTGGCGAGCGACTCGGCGAGCTGCTTGCGGCCGCGCTTGTGGAGCCGGCCGTCGGCGACGGCCTGGACCTGCTCGGCGTCGGCCTTGGCGTACCAGATGTCGAGGTTCCGCATTCCGGCGAACGTGCGCATGCGCTCGCGGTAGGAGCGGACGGTCGCCTGGACGATCCGGGCGCGCTCCTTGTCCGTGAAGCCGTTCTCCCGCGACGCGATGACCATGCTGGCGGCGAGCCGTTTGACGTCCCACTCCCACGGGCCGGGCAGGGTCTCGTCGAAGTCGTTGATGTCGAAGAGAAGGTGCCGCTCGGGCGACGCCAGCAGACGGAAGTTGAGCAGGTGCGCATCGCCGCAGAGCTGGGTGCGGAGCCCGGAGACCGGGGTGCCGGCCAGGTCGCGCGCCATGATCGCGGCGGCGCCGCGGTAGAAGCGGAACGGCGACTCGGACATCCGGCCGTACCGGATCGGCACCAGCTCCGGCACCCGGCTGTCGGACTGCTTCTCGATGACGTCCACGGGGTCGAACCGGTCCGGTCCCGGCTCGAACACGGCGTGGCTCGCCCGCGGTGCGGCTTTGCGCGCCGCTCTCCCCCGCTCGGCCCGCTTGCGCGGGGACAGCCAGGGCCCGGTCTTCGGAGACTTGAGGGGCTTCCGGGCCATGGCGGGGCCTCCTGGGGTGCGGCGGTGTTCGCGTGGGTCCTGCGGCGGGTGCGCGTCAGCGCCTCACCGGGAGACCCGGAAAGGTTTGATGACTTTTTATGACGTTACGCCGGGTTCTTCTGGTGCGCCTGGGATGGCGGTGGGGTGGCGGCCGGGTGGCGGTGCGGCCTGGCGATTCACGCGCCACGGATACCCCCGGTTCGTATTCGGCGCTTCGTGGTTGCGGAGGGTGAACTCCGGGCAACACGACGCTGCGTACAGGTGCTCCTGCCGCCGCGTCCCGGTGCCGTCGTAGCGGCGCACGCGAGCCTGCCCCCCCAGGTGCGACGGCGCGGGGCCGGGAGCGCAGGCACACGGGGAGGAACACGCATGTCCGGAAACGACCCCCTGGAATCCACGCGCGTCGCGCGTGCCCCCGAAGAGGAGGTGAAATCCCCGCCGGGCCCGTCCCCCACCGTCCACATCCGCTGCTTCGGCGGGTTCGTGCTGACCGTCGACGGCCGGGAGCCGGACTGGGACTCGGTCCGCCCCAAAGCCCGCGCGGTGCTGCGGCTGCTGTCGATGCGCGCGGGGCACTGGCTGCACCGGGACCGGCTGGTCGAGACGTTCTGGCCGGGGCTCGCGGGGTCGGCCGCGATCCACAACCTGCAGGTGACGGTGTCGAGCCTGCGGGGCCTCCTGGAACCGGAACGGGTGGGCGGCGAGGCGCGGGTGGTGGTGCGCCAGGGCCTGTCGTACCGCCTGCGGCTGCCGCGCGGCGGCACGTGCGACGTCGCCGACTTCGAACGCGACGTCCGCGAGGCCCGCACCGCCCGCCGGCTGGGCCGGTGGCAGGAAGCCACCGACGCGCTGTGCGGAGCCCGCGACGCGTACACCGGCCCGCTGCTGCCGGAGGAGGGCGCCGCGGACTGGGTCGTCCCGGAACGCGAACGCCTCGGCCAACAGGCCGCGTGGGCCACCGGCACGCTCGCCGAACTCCGCCTCCGCCAGGGCCGCCTGGGCGATGCCGTGGAGACGGCCGAACGCTGTCTGGAAATCGACCCGTTCCGCGACTCGGCGTGGGAAACCCTGATCCGGGCACGGGAGCGCTCCGGACAGCGGGCGGCCGCGGTACGGGACCGGCGGAGATACGGGGAGATGCTGGCGGCGCTGGGGGTGGAGCCGGGGAGGGGGAGGCAATCGGCTTGAGGGGGTCCCGGCCGGGCGGGGGCCGGGTGGGTCGCGCGGTGTCCGGGTGGGGTCAGCGGCCGCGGAAGAACTCGACTTCGGCGATGGCGGGGGGCTGGTCGGCCGGGGCGTAGACGCTGTCGATGCGGATGCGTACTTCGCGGACGTCGGTGTGGCGGAGATCGAAGGTCTGCGGTCCGGGTTGGTCGCGCAGGCGGATGGCGACGTCACTCTCCTTGCCGTCGGCGCCCACGACCCGGAACGTGAGCCGCTCGGGGCGGCCGTGGGCCAGGAAGTCCTCGGGCTTGCCGGACGTCCCCGGCGACACGATGACCTTGAGCAGCCGGACCGGGTGGTCGAACGTCGCGACGAGTTCGGCTCCCGGTCCGGGCTCGCCCGGCGCCCACGCGCGGTTGCTCACCCCGTCGAACGCGGCCGCCGCGGGCATCCCCGGCGCTTCGCTCGACGCGCTCTTGCCGGTCGGGGGCGCGGCTTCGGGATCGGTGGTGTGGTCGCGGACGAAGTCGAACGCGCCGCCGTAGAGCGGCCGCCCGAACCACAGCGCGGCGAGCAGCGCGGCCACGAGCAGCGGCACGACGACCCGGCGGCGGCGCCGCACCCGCACCCGAGGCCGCTCGCCGGCCAGGCGTGGCTCCGCGGGAGCCTTGCCGAAGAGCCGCTTCCACCAAGGCGCCGGCGGTGGCGGAGTGGCGGCTTGCCGAGGTGTCGGGGCGGCCAAGGGCTGTCCGCACCGCACGCACAACGTGCGCTCGCGTGCGTTGTCGACCCCGCAGGACCGGCACCGGCTGCCGCCGGGAACGACCGCGTCCACGGTCCGTCCCGGCTCACTGCCGGCGGGCCCCACGTACGGTTCCGCCTCCCGCTCCCCCGGCCGCCGCAACTGCGCCCCGGCGAGCCCCGCGGAGGTCGCGTCGGAGGAGGGGATGGAGGGAGGCGCGATGGGGCGGGGCGGGACCGCGGGCGGAGGCGCGGAGGTCGGACGTGCGGAGGAGGGGGGCCGCGACGCACGACCGGGACGGGAAGTGGAGGACGCGGGGTCCCGGTCGATGCTGACGCCGGGGCGGGGAGTGGCGGGGTCGGGCGGGTCGGGGGTGAAAGGCGTGGGGGGAGTCGGATGCTGCGATCCACGCCCGGCGCCGGAAGACGCGGCGTTCCCGGCTGCGCCGACGCCGGGGCGCGAGTTGGCGGGGTCGGGCGGGTTGGAGGGTGGAGAGGGGACGCCGGAGGACGCGGGCTCCTGGGCATTGCCGACGCCGGGACGGGTGTCGGCGGAAGCGGGCAGGTTGCCGGCCGGGGGCGCGGAGCCCGCGGCAGGGTGAGAGGGCTCGGGTTCACGGGCGGCACCAGGCCGAGGGCTGCGTGTGTCGCGCGGTTCGCTTCCGGGGGCGACTTCGGGCGCGGAGGAGCTTGGACCGGGCTCAGGGTCGCGCCCCCACGCCGCTCCCCCGGTGCCTCCGCCACCTCCGCCCGGCCCCACGCCACCCCGCTCGGGTCCGGTCGAAGGGACGGGCGCGGCAGCCCCGGGCCGCGACGACGCAGCCTCGCGGCCATCGCCCCCCGCAGGCCGATCGCCACCGCGGTTGTCCCCCGCGGCTCCCCCGCCCACGCGATCCGGCGGCGGGAACCGGGCAAATGCCGACCCCGCCGGCGGGGGTGGTTGCTCCGTCCCGCCGCGTCCCTCGGCGGGCGGCGCGCTCGACGGGCGCGGCGGCACGTCCCGCCGGGCCGGGTCCGGCGCCGGCACAGAATCCGGCGGTCCGGCAGCCGCACGCTCGTCGGAACCGTCCGCTTCCCCCTCCCGCACCCGCGTCCCCGGCACCGGCGTGTCCGGTAGGTGCGCGAACCCCGGCAGTGTCTCGTCCCACGCCAGGAACTCCCCGCAGCCCGCGCAAAACTGGGCCTCCGCCGCGTTCTCCCGCCCGCACTCCGGACACGTCCTCATGACGCCTCGATCTCCAACGTGAACCCCACGTGCGCCGGAATCTCCGCCGTGATCAGCCGCTCCAACCGCCCCCGGTCCACCGCCCCCGGGTCGGGCACCCGCAGCTCGATCCGCACCCACGGCCGCGCCTCGCCGGGCAGCGACTCGCCCGGGTCCGTGGACCACTTCGTGCCGCCCGTCTCCGTCAGCTCCGGGACGACGCCCGTCTCCACCCGCACCACCTCGGCCAACGCCCGTGCCGTTCCGCGGCGTTGGTGGCGGGCCACGGCGTCCGCGACCACCGCGCGGCGTTGGGCGAGCGGCCGGTCCGCGTCCGCCTCCGCGGCGACCCACTGCGCCACCCACGCCAGCAAGTCCTCCGGTGCGGTGCGCGGATCCAGGTGCGCCGGGAGGTTGTCGAGGGTCAGCAGGACCGGTGCCAGCACCTCGTCGAGACCCGCCAGGAAACCCTCCAGGAACGGGTGGCCGAGGTACACCCCCGGCAGCCGGTACACCAGCGGGTGGGCGGTGGGCAGCCCCTCGACCGTCCCGCGCATCTCATGCCCCCCTGACGCGCAGCTGGTGGCCGTGCGAGAACACCAGGGCGTGAGGGCGTAGTTCGATCCGGCTCACGGCCTCCGTGCGGCGTTCGCCGGTGACCGGGTCGGCCGCGAACAGCCGGACGTCCTGGACGAGGTCGACGCCGGGCACGCTCTGCAGCACCGCGTACACCTCGCCCGCCTGCACCGGCCGCCCGAACGGCCACCCCTCCCCCGCCGGCCCGCCGGTCACCGGGTTGAAGTAGCGGTACAGCGCGGCAAGGCCCAGCGCGCGGAGCCGGTCGTCGACGGCGCCGGGTGTGGCCTGCACGGTGGCGACCACGGTGACGCCCTGGTAGTACGGCGGCTGCACCACCAACCGCGCTCCCACCGGCCGCCGTTCCTCCAGGTGCGCGGCGATCTGCCGGAGCGTCGGCTCGGGGGGCACCAGGTCGGCGAAGCGCAGGCGGCCCGTCCCGTCGTCGGGGGCCGCGGGGATCACCAGCAGCCGCACCCCGCCCGCCTGCGCCGCGTCGTCGCCGACGGGGACGCACAGCACCCGGGCGATGTCCGGGGCCGCCTGGCGGGCGATCTGCTCGTAGTCATGCGGGACGACCGCGCGGTGCAGGGTCCGCAGCGTCATCGGGCCCCGGATCTTGGCGTTCTCGATCGTCTCGGCGTCGACGCCGCCGAGGGCGGGCGACCGGTTCTCGACGCGGGACACGAACGGGATGGACGTCCGCATCACCCGGATCGCCCCGACCGCGACGTTGCCGCGTCGTCCGCCGCCCGTGCGGTAGCCGCGGACCCGGATCGGGCTGCCCTTCGGCGGCACCGCGCCGTACTGCCGCACGCTGCCGTCCGCTTCGCGCACCGCGGGGCCGAATTCGATGCGGCCGGTGCCCGGGGTGAGGGTGAAGTGCCGGTCGCCGGGTCCGGAGTGGGCGAAGTCGTCGACGCGTTGCCAGGCCGTCCAGCCCGCGCCGTCGGCCACGTCGACGACGAGCGGCTCGTCGCCGGGCACCACCGGCGGCCGGGCGACCTCGAAGTACTGGCCGGGCACGCCCTCCGACAGGCCGAGCACCTCCTCCTCGACGGTCTCGGCGTGCACCGCGTCGACGGAGCCGCCGATGGTGAACGCGACGAGTTCGCGGACCGTCGGGGACGCCGTGTAGACCGGCTGACCCGGCACCGCCTCGACCAGGCGGCAGCGGAGCCAACCCGCCGCGGTCCGCGCCACCGACGAGACCGCGTGCGCGGCAGGCAGGTGCAGGATGACCTCGCCCGGCCGGTTGAAGCCGCCGGTGGTGTCCGCCTCGACCTCGCATTCCGCCCACGCGGCGCCGTCCCACGCCTCCCACACGAACGGCGGCCGCCGCGGGTCGACGCCGACGCCCTCGACCCGGCAGTCGAGACGGAGTGCCACGACGCACGCGGGCACGGCGGTCGACAGGCCGACGTACAGCGCGTCGCCGGGCGCGGGCGTGCTGCCGAAGCACGGCACGTCGCGGGCGAGCGCGAGTTCGTCGGTGCGGTCCACGTCGGTGCCGGACGCGGTCCTGGTCGCCAGGTGCGCCAACGAGCACGGTACGACGGCGAGGTCGCCGACGGTGGTGAAGACCACCGCCTCGTCGGTCTCGGTCCGGACCGTCGCGACCTCGGTGCCGGCCCGCACCGTGACGGTCTCCGGCTGTGGGGCGGACAGCCGGAAGGTCGCCTTGGTGCGGGCCGCGGTCGGCGGGTGCAGGCGCACGCCGATCAGGTCGAGGAACGCCAGGTAGTTCTTGTCCGGCACCCGGTTGAGCCGGTACAGCAGTTCGTCGACCATCCCGGCGAACGCCTCGATCAGCGTGACCCCGGGGTCGGACACGTTGTGGTCCGTCCACTCCGGGCACCGGCGCTGCACCAGGCGTTTCGCGTCGTCGACGAGGCCTTGGAAGCGGCGGTCGTCCAGGTTGGGCGCGGGCAGGTTCACAACCCCTCCTCGTGCCGGGGGATCACATAGAAGGGGAAGACCAGGTTCCGCGGATCGTTCGTGCCGCGGATGGCGTAGCGGATGTCGATGTAGAGGACGCCGTCGTCGACGGCGTCGAAGCGTACGGACACTTCGGCGACGTCGATGCGCGGCTCCCAGCGCTCCAGTGCCAGCCGTACCTCGTAGGCGAGTTGCCCGGCGGTGCCGACGTCGGCGGGGGCGAACACGTAGTCGTGGACGGCGCATCCGAACTCCGGGCGCATCGGCCGTTCGCCGGGTGCGGTGCCGAGGATCAGCCGGATCGCCTCCTCGATCTCGCGTTCGCCGCGCGCCAGCGCGACGCGGCCGGTGGCATCGGTGTGCGGCGGGAACGCCCAGCCCGCGCCGATGAATTGGGTCCCCATGCGGTCACCTTCCGCCGATCTGCACGCTCGGGTATCCGGAGACGACCGCCGCGCCGCATCCGGCGACATCGCCCACGCGGGCGGCGGGGCGTCCGCCGATGAGCACGGTCGGGCAGCCGGGCGGCAGCAGCGTCGACGGCGGGTGCATGCCCGAGCACGTGTGCGTGGTCCCGACGGTAGCGGCGGGTCGTCCGCCGATCAGGACGGTCGGGACGCCGGGCGGGCCGACCGCGCCCGGGTGTCCGGTCGGGTCGCCGACTCGTGCGGCGGCTGGCATGGCGTTCCGTCCCCTCAATTGATCGTGACGAGTCCGGCGTTGATGGCGCACGTTGCGCCGCCCTGGATCTCGGTACGGCTGGTTCCGTGCAGCCCGAGCTGCGCGCCTTGCACGTCGAGCGCGCCGGTTGTGGTGACCGTGAGGCGCCCGTTGCCGCCGTCGAGTTCGAGACCGGACGCGGCGCTCAGCTTGACCGAGCTGCCGTGCAGTTCGAGGGCGCCTTGGCCCGCGTCGAGCTTGACGCCGTTCCCGGCGTCGATGGTGACCTGCTGCTCCGCCTTGATCTCCACGGTTCCGTCGCTGTGCACGGTGATCTTCGTGCCCTTGCGGTCCAGGTCGAGCGTGAGCTTGCCGTCGCCGGTGACCATGCGGACGCCTTGCGGGCCGTTGGCGGCGTCCAGCAGGTCGAGGCGGTTGCCGCTCGGTGAGCCGAAGGAACGGCGGTTCACGGCACCGCTCGTCCCGTCGACGGCCGGGGAATCCGGGGCTGCTCCGGGAGCGGACGGCGAACCCGGCTGCGGGGCGCCGCCGCCCGGTGGTGTCGCGGGCGAACTCCCACCGCTTGTGCCGCTCTTCAGAGCGCCGAGCACGTACGGCCGGTCGAGATGCCCCTGTTCGAAGCCGACCAGCACCTCGTCGCCGACCTCCGGGTGGAACATCGCCGCGTCGCCGCCGGCCGACTGCGCGGTGCGGGCCCAGTCGCTCGCGTAATCCTCGGACAGCCAGGGGAACTTCACCTTCACCCGGGTCAGCCCCGCCGGGTCCTGGGTGTCGGTGACCAGGCCGACGACCAATCCCGGCACGCGGTCGGGTGCGGCGGCCTTGGTGCCGGTGCCCTGGGTGAGGCCGAACAGGGAGCGTTCCTGGCGTCCGGAGACGGTGATCCACGTTTCGTAGCCGCGTACCGGGTCGAACACGTGCCGGGACGAGGTGACGGTGTAGCGGCCCTCGAACGGCTTTCCGACCCCGGCGAGCGTCACCGCCCCGCCGGCCCGGACCTCCGGATTGCCGCGGATCACCGCGTCCAGTTCGGCGAACGATCCGGCGATGCGCTCGGCGAGGGCCTTGGCGGCCTGGTCGACCTGTGCCTGTTCGGCGTAGACGGTGTCGGTCACCACATAGTCGGCCTCGCCGAACGGCTGCGTGACCTCCGCGGCGCTGACCCCCAGGTCCAGGGTCGCGGCCTTGCCCGCTTCCGCGCGGCCGACCAGCGGCTGCTGCGTCTTGGCGTCCCACCCGCGGACTTCGACGGAGGTGACCTGTTCGGCGGCGCTGACCGAAGCCCGGCAGCGCACCAGGTTGTCGCCCAACTCCAGGACGAGCGGGTTCCGTTCCGCGCGCACGGAAGCGTCGGGGGCCTTGTCGGGTGCGGTAGGCCGGGTCACGTTGAGCTTGCCGTCGACGACGTATGCTTCCGCGCCCGCCTCGTCGGCCAGCGTGCGCAGGAACTCCCAGTCGGTGACGTTCGCTTGCGCCACGTGCGCGAGCACCGGCCCGGACACGTCGATGGTGCCCGCGGCAAGCCCGGCCCGGGTGGCCACGCGTGTACAGATGTCCGCCACGGTCATGTTCTGGTACCCGACGACGCGCCGCCCGCGGAACAGCCGGTGCGACTTGTCGAGCCCGCGGACTACGGTGAACGTGCCCGTCCCGTCGGCTTCCAGTTCCAGCGCGGTCACTTCGCCGACCAGCAGCGGCTTCGGCCCGCCCTGGCCGCCGGACTGGGCGAGCAGCCGAATCTCGGTGCCGATGCGGATGCCGGCCTTGTCGAGCAGCAGGTGCGACGGGTCACGGAAACGCAGCACGAACAGGTCGGGCAGTGTGCGGCTGTCGTCCACATAGCCCTCGACCAGACTGTTCGCGAGATCCGCGGGCAGCGGACTGCCGCCGACCTCGACGACGAGGGACTTCGCGACGCTCTCGTGCGGCATCGGCTCACCACCCCCGCGCCGGGCCGCCGTCGGCGGATCGGCCCAGCCGGTCGGGGTCCGGCAGCATGATGTCGCGGCCGGCGACCAGCCGCATCGGGTCGTCGATGCCGTTCAGTTCGGCGATCGCGCGCCACGCGGCCGGATCGCCGTACTCGGCGTACGCGACCGCCTGCAGCGTGTCCCCCGACCGCAGCCGGTGCACGCGCTGCGCGGCCAGCGCACCCGACGTCGGGTTCTGCCCGGGCGTCTCGCCGCTGATCTCCTCGATCGACACCTGGCACACCGCCCGGATCGGCACCCCGGACGTCGTGAACAGCGTGTATTTGGCCTGCACTTGGCTCACGTACGCGGGGAACCCGGTGAGCCCGCCCCAGTGGAAGACCACCCACGGCGGCGACGCCTTCTTCTGCTGCCGCGTCTCCCCCGTCGGTACGCAGCACGCGAACAACTGCTCGACGGCCTTGACCACACTGTTGTCCTGCGTGTCACTCGCATCGAAGAACACTTCGAGCTTGAGCTTGCTCGGCTGTGGGCCCTGGTACTCCGGCGGCCCCGCGCTCTTGGCGCCCTTGGCGGGCGTCCGCTTCCACGAAGCGGCCTTGGTGAGCGTGAGTTCCTTCGGGTTGAACTGGAAGTCGACGCGCCCGCACGGCGGTCCGGGCGTCAGACCGCCGCCCGTCGGCGGCGTGCGCAGTTCCAGGAACGCGTGCTCCAGCTTCGGCCGCGTACCACCCCTTCCGGCGCCCGCGGCGGGCCCGGTCCCGGCGGCACTGAACGCGATCGGCGACGTCACGGCTCACGCTCCCATCACGTAGCCGTGGTGCACGATCTCGATGGTTTCGATGGCGACCTTCGGCGAGTCCGGGTTGAACGTCGGCCCGCTCCAGCGCACCGGGATGACCTCCAACAGGCCCCAGGTGGCCACCGTCTGCCCGTCCCCGGTGCGGGCCTCGATGTGCGCGGTACGCCGCTTGAACCCGGTCGTCATGCTGGCGAACCACCGCGCGACCTTCTCGGTCTCGCGCGTCAACGGGCGCGAGAGCTTGACCTTCGAGTACTTGAGCCGGGTCGGCAACTGCCAGACGTGGCCGTTGTTTCCGCCCTCCTCGCGCTGTTCGAGGACAACCTCGCAGCCGAGGCCTTCGCAAGTGTTGAAGGAACCCAGCTCGATGCCGTCGATCGTGACGACGAAGCAGACGCTGACCGCGGGGTCATCGGTGACGGACAAGGCGTCCCCCTCGGGCTTTCGGTACGGGCGGCGGCGGATGCGACGGACGGGTCGCGGTCGATGTCGCTGTCAAGGTCGATGCTCGATGTCGATGTGGGTGTTCGATGTCGATGTCACGGTCGATGCCGCGGTCAATGCCGGGTGTCGATGAGGAAGCCGGCGCGCTCGCGCTCCAACCGCAGATCGGCACGCAGCATGCGGCTCAGGGGGGTGTAGAGGGCGCGGACCAGGTCGTCGGTGACGGCCGGCGGTTTGTCGGGGGCTTTCTCCTGGCCTTGGGGCGGCGGTTGCTGCTCGGTGGGCTGCCCCATGGGCTCGGCCGGGTCCCCGGGGGCGGTGGGGATCGCCGTCGAGGTCGGCTGATCCGGCGTGGCCGGGTCGGCGGCGGGCTCGGGTTCGATACCGGTCTCGCCTTCCTCGGCGCGTTGAAGAGGGAGGTCGAACACCACGGAGCCGTCGGCGGCCCGGTGTCCGAGACCGGCGGCCAGAGCGGTGTCGCCGGCGGTGGGGTGGGTGGTGGCGGCGGAGCGTTGGAGGGTGGTGCCGGGCGCGGTTGCGTGGGCCGCGGGACCGACGGCGGGGGCGCCCGACGACGCGCCCCGTTTTCCGTCCCACGCTGCTCCCGCGGCCGCGGTGCGCTGCACCGACGTCCGGAGAACCGTGTCCGCGGGCTCCCAGCGCACCGGTACCGCCCGAGGGCCCGCGCTGTCGGCGAGCCCGGCGGGGCTACCGGACGATCCCGCGCCGACACTCGACGGGACCGAACCCGGGACCTGCGCGCCGGAGTACAGCGGCAGGCTGCGGCCGGCGAGCAATTGCGCCACGGGCAGGGGTGACGCGGGCGGGAGCAGCGGCGCGGGGAAGGCGGAGAAGGAGGTGCTGGGATCTGCCCCCGCGATCGTGTGAGACCCGGACGAGGACGCGGACGCTCCCACGTCCGACGCGGCACCTCGCGCCCCGAGCGGGTCCGGCGACCGCTGGAGGTATCCCCCGGAGCCCCGCGACGCGGCAACGGACCCCAGGGCATCTCCCCCGCGCGCGGCCGGCATCCCCGCGGCACTCCGGCCGAAGCCGCCGGAGCCGGTCGGAGCCCCACCGAGTCGCCCGGCGTCGCCGAGGGCCGACGCCGGGTCCACCGCCCGCTGCGCGGCGTCCGTGCCCGGGCCTGGAAGACCCCTCTCCGCGTCTCCCGAGTCGCCGGACGACGGCGCGGCGCCGCCCAGGAGGGGCGCCACCGGCTGATCCGCGGAACCGCCGGTGGCCGCCCCGCCGTCCGCGGCACCCGGCGCCGGAGCCCCCGGCCCCGTGCGGGCGGCTGCCGATCGCTGTGCGGTCTGCGGCAGTTCGGACAGCGGGGCACCGAGTCCCAGCGTCGCCCCGGGTCCGGTGTGCAAGCCGGGCCGGAACGTCATCGACCCCGTGCCGCCCGCGCCGCGTCCGCGCTGCACCGGCATGCCCGGCGGCGTGCGGTCGGCTGGGGGGTCGACGGCGACCGCGGCGTCTGTGGCCGAGGGGGGCCGGGGGGAGGTCCCGGCGTCCACCTGGCCGGGACCGGGCAGGCCCGGCAGCCCGGTGCCGTCCCCGCCGGCCGGCGCTGCCTGCACCGACGGCCCCGAGCCGGTCGCGTCTCGCCCGTCCGGCAGGTCGCCGTGGCCGCGTGGCGGCACAGCGAACCCGCCCTCGGGCACGGGAGCGTGAGGGACATGCCACGAGGGCCCGGCGTCGACGGGCGCCGCCACCATCGAGTCCGGCGTCGCCCGCTGGAGCGGAATCGCCCGCGGCATCGGCATGTCGACGGGCGCAGGCGGCGCGGGGAAGGCAACGGCGCGCGGCACCACGGGCGCCGCCGCGCCGCCGGAAACCGTGCGGGCGACCGACGTACCCGACGATTCCGTGCCGTCCGACGACGTCGCTCCACCCGCCGCGGCTCCGCCGCCTGCGGCCGACTCCGCGATGCCGTGCGCCAGGCCCGCCGGCGCAGCCGGATCCACCAGGTGCCCCAGCGGCGTGCCCAACGTGTTGTCCCGGCGCGTCGTCAACGCCCCCTGGAAGCCTGTCGGATCGATCGTCAGCGCGGCACCGGACAGCGTCCGCTGGAGCGGAGGCAGCCGCGGCCACGCGGGTGCTTCGCGGACCGGAGCGGGGCCCTCCCCCGCGGAAGCGCCCTCGGCGGCACCACTCGTGCTGCCTTCGGCCCCGTCCGTGGCTCCGTCAAAAGCCCCGTCGGAAGCCCCGTCGGAAGCCCCGGCGCGCCCTCGCCACCACGACACCAACCCCATGCACCACACCTCCCCCAACGGTCGGATCGCCCCGCCGGAACAGCTCCGCTCCCGCGCCATCGCTCACGCGGCGTGGACCACGGTGACGGGCGAGCGGACCTGATCCACGTCCGACGCCGGTCGACAAGCACTTTGCCGTCGCCCGAGCGCCGCCTACCCCGCGTTCAACCGCGCCACCTGCGCCACGTAAGCCAGCCGATCCGCATGCTCGAGATCCAGCAGGTCGTCCAACGACCAGTGGAAGTGGTAGGCCAAGTACGCGACTTCCTCGTGGATCCGGTCGGCCGCGTACGTCACGATTCCCCCAGGCGGCCACCGGCGAGATCCACCACGAAGCCCTCCTGGCACGACGGGCAGGTCACGGCCGCCCGGGTGTGCCCCTCCGCGTTGATCCGCCGGTAGAAGTCCTGCAGGAACGCCAGGTCCGACGCGAACAGGTCTTCGACGATCCCCGGATGTATCTCGTCGAGCGTCCCCAGCCGGGTCAGCACGCGCGAGATCAGCACCACCGACAGGTACGCCGGGTTCTCCCGAACCCGGTCGTCCCGCAGCGGCACGAGTTCGTCCCGCGCGGTGGCGAGCCGCATCGTGCCGCTGCGGTGCACGACACCCCGGGCGTCGACGTACCCCCGCGGCAGCTCGAAGTCGAACTCGGTGCGCAGTGCCCGCGGCGGTCCCGCGGACACCGGTGCCGGCGCCGTCGCGTCGTCCGGCAGCTCGCCGACCGGGGCCGTCGCGCCGATCGTGCGGCGCACTACTCGACCTCCAGGCTTTCGTACGTGATCACCAGCTTCTCGGTGATCACCGACGTGTCCCCGGCCTTCAGGGTGCTGATCTCCAGGGACTTGGGCCACGCGTTGATCAGCTTGTAGCGCTTGATCGGCAGGCCCTCGTAGTCGTAGACGATGATCGCGCCGTTGCGGCGCGCGCCGGTCATCCGGCCGAACCGCGAGTCCTTGACCCAGCGTTCGAAACTGCTGTCCTCGGTCAGGCCGCGGCTCACGGTGACCTCGCCCGCCTTCGGCTTGCCGGGGAGCTTCTTGACCGCGTACTTGCCGTCGAAGGTGTTCTGCTTCAGCTCGATGACGTCCTGCTCCATCTTCAGGCCGCTCACCTCGGTGATCTGCCTGATGAGCACGCTGTCGAACTCGAGGCCGAACGCGTGGCCTACCGAGCTGTCGAGATCGGGAAGTGGCATCCTGCTTCGCTCCTTCGGTTACTCGTCGATCCCGCCGGTGCCGCCGGAGAGCTGCGCCAGGCGGAACACCACGAACTCGGCCGGCTTCACCGGGGCGATCCCGATCTCGCAGACGACCTGCCCGGCGTCGATGCTCTCCGGCGGGTTGGTCTCGCGGTCGCATTTGACGTAGAAGGCCTCGTCGGGGGTGAGGCCGAACAAGGCGCCCTTGCGCCACTCGTTGACCAGGAACGCGGAGATCGTGCGCCGCACGCGGGCCCACAGCGCGTCGTCGTTCGGCTCGAAGACCACCCACTGGGTACCGGAGAGGATCGACTCCTCCAGGTAGTTGAACAGCCTTCGCACGTTCAGGTACCGCCACGCGGCGTCGCCGGACAGCGTGCGTGCGCCCCATACGCGAATGCCGCGTCCGGGGAAGGCCCGTATGCAGTTGACGCCGATCGGGTTGAGCAGGTCGTGCTCGCCCTTGGTGAGCGCGGTGGCGAGCGCGACCGCGCCGCGGACCACTTCGTTCGCCGGGGCCTTGTGCACGCCGCGTGTGTCGTCGTTACGAGCCCACACACCGGCCATGTGGCCGCTGGGCGGGATCATCACCTTGCGCCCGGTGGACGGGTCGAGGACGCGGATCCACGGGTAGTACAGCGCCGCGTACTTCGAGTCGAAGCCGGCGGTGTCGGTACGCCACGTCTTGAGCTGCTGCGGGCTCAGTGCGGGCGGCGGGTCGAGGATCGCGATGCGGTCGCCCATCAGCTCGCAGTGCGTGATGAGGGCTTGTTGGACGGCCGTCACCGTGTCCAGGTCGATCGCGCCGTTCTCGTAGGCGCTCATCAGGTCCGGGACGGCCACCATCGTGACCTCGTCGACGGCCTCCAGGCCGCTGAAGCCGGTGCGCTGATCCGCGTCGCCGACGTAGTCCTCGGCCGTCGGCGCGGCGAGCGCCCCGCCCGCGCCGGGCGGCGGGGCGAGGGCGACGGTCTGCGCGGCCGGACGCGCCGCCGCGGCACCGCGCGCGGCGGTCTCCTCGAGGTTCACGACCCGCGACCGCGCGTTGACCTGGGTCGCGGCATTGTCCTTGCCCTTGCGTGCGGTGACGGCCGGATACGTCTCGACGGGCTCCCCGTCCCGACGCACCACGAGCCGGAAGGCCTCCTGCGGCGGGCTCTCGCCCTCCGGGTCGCCGATCTCGACGGTGATGTCGCCGGTGACGCCGGGCAGCGTCCGGACCACATACGCGCCGAGCTGCGCTTGCGCGGCGGCCTCGACGGCGTCGGTGCCGTCGGCCGCGGACCGCGCGCCGATGCGGACGACGTAGCAGATCCCGCCTCCGTTGGCGAAGAATCCGTACACCGCCGACGCCAGATAGGTACCTTCGACGAAGTCGCCGAAAGTCGTGGTGAACTGGCTCCAGTTCGTGATCAGCACCGGCTCGTTCACCGGCCCCCGCTCCGCGAAGCCGATGAACGCCGCGACCGAGGTGCCCACTCCCTCGATCGGCCGCGAGCCGGACTCCATCTCCTCGATGTAGACGCCCGGCGACAGATACGACGGCATGTGGTGTCTTCCTCCCGTGCCTTCCCGCGCCCCCGACCGAGGCCATGGCCGAGTTGGATTGTCGCCACGAAACGGGATCTTGCGGAACGCCGCGGCGACCGCCCGGCCGTACACCGCGAACTGCCCGAACAGGCAAGCCCGCACCCAAAGCGGCCGCCTGCCGCGGGCACCGCTTCCGCGGTCGCGGCGGCTGCGGGCAGCCAACTGTGCCCACACGCCTGCCCGTGCGGCCTCGCCGCCGCCGGGCACGCACCCGCAGCGTGGAGGGCATGTGCGCCGGCAGCGAACGGGAGCGTGCGTGAAAGCCCCGCACGAGGACCGGGAGGTGCCCTCCCGGGACCCGCGCCCGCATGCCGCGAGCCCGCCGGAAACGGCATCCGCCGAGCCGGTCGCCGCCGCGTCGGCGTCGGCGCCCCGCCTCGACCGCCGCAGCGTCCAACGTCTCGCCGCGGGAGGCGCGGGCAACAAGGCGGTGGCCCGCCTCGTGGCGCAGCGCTATGCCCCGATCGTCAAGCCGCCGCCCGCACACGCCCCCGGCTTCCGCAAAACCCAGAACGAAGTCGCCGCCAAGAAGCGGCACATCGGCACGCACCACCCGGCGGCCACGGAGTCGAAGTCGGCCCAGGACGCCGCCGTCGCGCCCCCGGACGACAAGGAAGCGCAAGGCAAGGCGGCGCAGGCCGAGAAGATGAACGCGGC
Organism: Uniformispora flossi; assembly: GCF_049534875.1. Lineage (NCBI taxonomy): Bacteria > Bacillati > Actinomycetota > Actinomycetes > Kitasatosporales > Streptomycetaceae > Uniformispora > Uniformispora flossi. The sequence goes on along the minus strand of NZ_JBMULZ010000016.1, from coordinate 91,540 downwards.
CAAGCCGGGCGGGTTCGACAAGGCCGCGTTCGTCAAAGCGGTCAACGAGGCAATCGCCAAGCAGGCCCCGAAGAACCTCGACGAGGCCGACAAGTTCTCCGGCTCCGGCAAGGCCGAGAAGGTCAAGGGCGAAGTCGACGGGCAGGTCGGCCAGGGCAAGGAGAAGTCCGCCAAGGACATCGCGACGACCACCAAGGCCGCGCCGGACACGTCCAAGGCCAAGGACAAACCGGTCACCCCGATGCAGCCGGACCAGGCACCCGCCAACCCTGGTGCCCCGGACCCGGCGGGCGCGGTGCCCGACAAGCAGCCCGCCGCGGTGACCGACTTCTCGGAGGGGAAGCAGGACACCGACCGGCAGATGGCCGATGCGGAGGTCACCGACGACCAGTTGAAGAAGGGCAACGAGCCCGAGTTCGACGATGCGCTGTCAGCGAAGAAGGAGGGCGAGCAGCACTCCGCGAAGGCCCCGACGCAGGCCCGCACCGCCGAGGACAAGCAGCGCGACGCGGCCAAGCAGGGCGCGGCGGCGGTCGGCGCGCAGGCCGTCGAGAAGCTCACCGCTACGCGGCAGCAGGCGGGCAAGGCCGTCGACGGCGGCAAGGGCGACACCAAGTCGAAGGACGAGCAGAAGCGCGCCGAGGTCACCGCGAAGCTCCAGAAGGTCTTCGACGCCACCAAGAAGGACGTCGAGTCGACGCTGTCGGGCCTCGACAAGCTGGTCGACGACAAGTTCGACGCCGGCGAGAAGGCCGCCCGGGACGCCTTCACCGCCGACCACAAGCGGCGGATGAAGGCGTACAAGGACAAGCGCTATTCGGGCTTCACCGGGAAGCTCAAGTGGGCGAAGGACAAGCTCCTGGGCATGCCGGCCGAGGCGAACGAGATCTTCGCCGAGTCACGCAAGCTCTACGTCGCGAAGATGCAGGGCGTCATCTCGGACGTCGCCGACGTCATCGGCACCGAACTCGGCAAAGCCAAGGACCGCATCTCCCAAGGACGCCGGGACCTCAAAGCCGAGGTCGACAAACTCCCCGCCGACCTCAAGAAGTTCGGCGAGGACGCCGCGAAGGACTTCGCCGGGAAGTTCGACGACCTCGACTCCCAGGTCGACGAGAAGTCCCAGCAGCTCGTCACCGACCTCGCCCAGAAGTACACCGACGCGCTCAACAAGATCGACGAGGAGATCAAGAAGCTCCAGGAGGAGAACAAGGGCCTCTGGGACAAGGTCAAGGACGCCGTGGTGGGCGTCATCAAGACCATCATGGAGCTGAAGGACATGCTCCTCGGGGTCCTGGCCAAGGCCGCGAGCGCGGTCATGAAGATCATCAAGGACCCGATCGGCTTCCTCAAGAACCTCGTCTCGGCGGTCGGCGACGGCCTCCAGCGGTTCCTGCAGAACATCGGCGACCACCTGAAGAAGGGCCTGGTCTCCTGGCTGCTCGGGGTGTCGGCGAGTTCGGGCATCGAGATCCCGTCGAAGTTCGACCTCAAGGGCATCATCGGGCTCATCGCCTCGCTGCTGGGGCTGACCTGGGAGAACATCAAGTCCCGGATCACCCGCAAGGGCGTCCCCGACCAGGCGATGACCGCGGTGGAGTCCTCGGTGCCGGTCGCGTCGGCGCTGGCCAAGGAGGGCCCGGCGGGCGCCGTCGACCACATCGCGGCGGAAGTCGGCGACCTCAAGGCGACGTTGCTGGAGAAGATCGCCGCGTTCCTGATCCCGACGGTCCTGATCGCCGGGATCACCTGGGTCATTTCCCTCTTCAACCCGGCGTCGGCGTTCGTGAAGGCCGTCAAGGCGATCATCGACATCGTCACGTTCATCGTGACGCAGGGCGCCCAGATCATCGAGTTCGTCAACACCGTCCTGGACGCCGTCATCGCCATCGCCGACGGCGGAGGCGGCGGCGTCCCGGCTCTGGTCGAGAACGCCCTGGCCAAGAGCATCCCGGTCCTGATCGGCGTCCTCGCCGCCCTGCTGGGCGTCGGCGGCCTCGCCGACAAAGTCAAGAAGGCCATCCAGTCCGTCTCGAAGCCGGTCAACCGGGCCATCGACAAAATCGTCGACAAGATCGCCGCGGCTGGAAAGCGGATCTGGAACAAGCTCAAGGCCAAGCTCAAGCCCACGAAGGACAAGCTCAAGGCCGGCAAGGACAAGCTCAAGGACAAGTACGCGTCGGGCAAGCAGAAACTGAAGGACAAGTTCGGGCGCAAGGACAAGAAGGGCCCCGGCAAGAAGGATCGGGACAAGCAGGACGACGAGCCGCAGAACACCGGCAAGGGCAAGAACGACAAAGACGGCAAGGACGAGAAGGACGGCGGCAAGAAGGATCCCGATGTCCGCGCCAAGGTCGTCGCCGAACTCGAAAGCAGGCTCTCCGGGGAAAACGAACCGGGCGCGGTCTCTCCGGTCATCCACGGTGTGTACGCCAAGTACCGCAAGGCCGGGCTCAAGGAACTCGATGTCCAGCCGATCGCGAATGCACCGGGCAAGTACCGGATCTACGTCACGGCAAGTCCGAAGCTGCCCGCGCTCACGGCGCGGATCCAGCTCAAGAACCGGCACCTCAAGATGTCGTTCACGGCCAAGGACCTCGACTTCGCGAACATGGACACGCCCACCGCAGCGGCGGGGAGCCTCCGACTCGGCGGGGTCGACATACCGCTCGGCATACGGCGCAGCGGTAAAACCGCCATCGACCCGAAAGCCGACGACTGGCATCACGCCGAAGCCAAGTTGATCCGAGACGTCCTCATCGTGCTCCGGAAGCTGAAATCCGGGAATCTGCCGCACGTCGACCCCGCCCTCGTCGCCAAAATGGTCGCCAATCAGCCGCTGAGCGGCGATTTCACCATCAAGGTGACCCGCAGTCCGTGCGAGCCGTGCGGGGAGAAGATCGGCGGCTTCGACGGCTTGGCGCGACAGGTGGCGGCGAATGTGAGCGTCCGGCCGGTGGTGTATTCGCTCGCGGCGTACAAGGGCAAGAACAGCACGGCGGCCCTGGACGGGCTGCAGGTCATGCGGCAAGCCGGTATCGAAGTGCGCGAAGACATTCTGGCGGACATGGCGTTCGACAAGCTCTACCAGCAGGGGCATCTCGCGACGAAGAACGCCGACAGCTCGCTGTTGATCCCCACCGACGCGTTCCAGGATCTGCTGCGCCGGTCGCACGACTTCGCGGCGACCCACGAAAAGAACCTCAAAGAACCGATCGTCAAGTTGGGCTGAGTCCCGCGATCTGCGAAAGTTGGCACCATGGATCTCGACCGTCTCCTGGACGACTCCGGCGACGAGGAGCTGACCCGGCTCACCGCATCCGGATGGAACCCGACCGAACGCCACCAGCTCGTCGGCGTGGCGGACTTCGAAATGGTCAACGCAGGCCTGCGGGTCCATCTGGACCACGAGGGATTCGCGCAGCGGGTCCTGTTCGAGTTCACTCGCGTCAGCGACGGCCGCGGCCTCCGCATCAGCGTGGAATACGGCGAGGAGGTCGAAGCCTTGGTCGCGCTGCTGGCCGACTGGCCGTCGCGGATCACCGTCGATAATTTCCGCGAGTTCGTCGGCGAGGCCGCGCGGCACTTCGCCGTCTATGCGGAGCCACCGGGCGCCGACGAGGACGACGAGTGGATTCCCGTCCGGCCCGATGGTGCCTAGTACTCCAGCTGTAGAGGTGGTCTTCATGCCTGGGATGTGGCTTGTCGCCGGTAATCGTCGCCGGTCTCGTCGACTACCAGCACCGCCTGGTCGTCGTGCAGGTGCTCCACCACGTAACCGCACACGTCGTCGCGGACCTGATCGGCATCCCATGTGGCCCTGCTCAACAGGTGCTGCATGCCGTCCGGAGTGGTCTCGCCCGCCCACTCGGCGATGGTCCAGCAGTTCTTTCTCGGCAGGTCCGACAACAGCCCGAGTACCAACCGCGCCGCCCTGCGCCGGGGTTCGACCCGGGTGAAGCGCCCCGCGATCCGGCCCATCAAGCCCTCGAACGCATCCCGCCGGCGGGCGGGATCTACGCTGTGACATGGGGCCACCGTCTCTTCGTTGGTCCACACAACTCACGACGATCACCGGTGGCCACAGCCGCCTTCTCACCGGCTCTGACAGCCAACGTCACGATCTGTGGCTGGAGTGGGCGGCGGCCGAAGGGGCGATGCAGGCACGCCGTCCCGTGTCAGGAGGACATATGCGACGTGGCGAAGTCTGGTGGGCAGATTTCGACGAGCAGACGGCAGTCGTACTGCTGTCGGGAGAAGAGGCGTCCGGTTTCTTGGCGATGCAGGTCGTCGCTCCCGCAGGCACCGATATCAGCGGCGTGGCCGTTGAGGTGGCAGTAGGTGCCCCCGAAGGACTGCCTCTCGAAGGCGTCCTTAGAGTCGCACTTCCACGTCCCGGCCTCATCCCTTGCACGTGGCTGGTCACCCTGGCCAGGGAGGACCTGCTCGGGCAGGCGGGCGTGCTGCCGTCCGCGAAGCTCGGCGAGATCGAGGAGGCCCTTCGTCTCGGTGGGCTCAAGTAGGCCGAGAGGGACGGACACCGCCGATGGCACGGCCGGTCTTGTCGAGATGGTCAACGGTGGCCGCGCCATATCGGCGGCGCCTCCACTCGCAGGATCACGATCTACAGCTGGAGTACTAGGCCGTCAAGAGGTCCATGTACGGCCCGAATTCGTGGGGCAAGGTGAGTCTGCCCAGTTTCTGGTACTCGCGTTGGATGGCGTGGATCAGGTGGGGCATGGTGACCGGGGTGCCGGCGTCGGCTGCGAAGTAGGCGGCGGTGACGGCGATGGCGCGGATGTTGCCGCCGGCGAGTTCGAAGGACTTGGCGCAGAAGTCGAGGTCGAGGTCGGCCGCGCGCGGGAGGGAGCCGCCGAGGCAGCGGTCCCACAGCCGGCGGCGGTCGTGCTCGTCGGGCACGGGGAAGTCGACGACGAGGTCGAGGCGGCGGGTGAAGGCGTCGTCGAGGTTGGCGCGCAGGTTGGTGGCGAGGATGGCCAGCCCGTCGAAGGACTCCATGCGTTGCAGGAGGTAGGCGCTTTCCACGTTGGCGTAGCGGTCGTGGGCGTCCTTGACCTCGGAGCGTTTGCCGAAAATGGCGTCGGCTTCGTCGAAGAGCAGGACGCCGTTGACGCCGGCGGCTTCGGAGAAGATGCGTTCGAGGTTCTTCTCGGTCTCGCCGACGTACTTGTCGACGACGGTGGCCAGGTCGACCGTGTAGAGGTCGAGGCCCAGGTCCGCGGCGATGACCTCGGCGGACATGGTCTTGCCGGTGCCGGAGTCGCCCGCGAACAGCGCGGCGACGCCGCGGCCCCGGCCGCCGCCCGGGCGCATGCTCCAGTCGCCGAGGACGCGGTCGCGGTGCCGGGCGCGGGCGGTCAGTTCGCGGAGCCGGTCTTTGGTGCCGCGTGGGAGGACGAGGTCGTCCCAGCCCACCTCGGGGGTGATCCGCCGCGCGAGCCGGTCGAGTCCGGCGGCGTTCTGCGCGCGGGCGCCGTGCCGGATGTGCGCGAGAGTGAGCGGTCCGGTGTCGAGGACGGACTGCTGGGCGGCGGCGTGCGCGGCCGCGGCGACCTGCGCGGGGGTCAGCAGGAACGGTGCCAGGGCTGCCTCGATGTCGACGTCGACCGGCGCGGGGCCCGGGTAGGCGTGGTGCCACAGGTCCGCGCGGCCCCCGGGGGCGACGCGCGGGGCGGCGAGGTGCAGCGGGGGGCGGGCCGACCACGAGGCGTCCCAGGGCAGGCGGCCGACCAGGGCGATGGGGAGGTCCGGGGCGGCGGTCAGGTTCCGGACGACCGCGGTGTGCTCCCGGGCGACGACGTCGAGGGGTGCGCAGACCAGTCCCGCGTGGGTGAGTCGGGCTTCGCGTACCGCGGCATCCACCACGTCGTGGTGGTGCGGGTCGCGGGCAAGGGCGTCGAGGTCGAGGCAGAGTGCGCCGTAGCCGGCCGCGGCCAGCGCTTGAAGGGCCAACGCCGTGCCCGCGCCGCCCTGTTCCTCGCGCAGGTAGGCGAGACCGACGCCGGAGGCGAACACGCGGGCGAGCGGCGCCGGGTCGCCGACCGCCCCGGGGCCCGCCCAGTCGGTGAGCAGTCCGGTCAGCCGCGGGTCGGGGGCGTCGTCGCCGAGCAGGTGCGAGGTGACCCGGTCGGGGACGCGCAAGGCCCGGGTGAGAAAAGGGCGTTCGGGGTCTTCGACGGTGACGAGGCGGTGCGCGCGAAGCGGTGCGTGGGCGTTGAGGCGCGCCCGGGCTCCGGCGTCGGCCGGGGAGACGCCGCAGAGGGCGAGGGCGAGGCCGATGGAGGGGCGGCGGCGGGTGACGTCGTCGTTGAGGTAGCCGTAGAAGGACTCGAAGCGTTCGTCGAGGTCCGGGATCAGAGTGATCAACAGGATCTCGACGTCGAGGGGGGTCAGGCCGAAGTCCCGGGCGAGGCGGAGCAGACGGGAGGACGCGGGTGCCTCCGCTTCCACCGCGGCGAGGCGGTCGGCCGCGTCCGGGGCCGGGGGTTCGGGCGAGCGGCGGGTGGCGAGGAGGCGGGCGACGGCGTCGTCGCTGAGGTAGAGGCCGCGGAAGGCGTCGTCGGGATCAGGGTCGTCGGCTTGGCGGCGCTCGACCTCGCGGCGTACCCGTTCCTCGACGAGGACGACGCGAGCGAGCAAGTGCCGGAGGCCTGTGGCGTCGCCGGGGTCCGTCATGTCTTCCCCTTCGGCGCGCCGCCGGAGCGCCGGGTCATGGCCCGGCGGGCGCGCTCGCGGTCGGTGCGGCCGTAGACGGGCTTCTCCTCGGGGCTGCCGGGGGCCGGGCGCGGCGGCGGGGCGAAGCCGTCCAGGGACACCTGCATGCCTTCCCCGGCGGGCGGTCCGGCGGCGTACACCGGCGAGGCGGTCACCGGGACACTCACCACCACGTCCAGGGACGGCTTGAGTTCCCCGCCGAGCGCGCTCCACACGTCAGCGAACGAGCGGTCCTCGGGCGGCGGCAGTGCGATGGACAGCGGTACGGGCACGCCGAGTTCGGCGAGCGTCCCGGCGATCCGCTCCTTGGGCAGCGCCTCGTAGCGCAGCATGCAGGCCAACAGCTCGGACAGCAGCCGGTGTTCGTCCTCGGGTCGGCGAGTCCACGCGGTCAGCAGGTACGACAGCTTGAAGTACCGTGGCGGCCGGCGGCGCGCGACCACGATCCCCTGCTCGTCGTACTCGTTGTAGAGCCCGCGTTCGCGGCGCCGCATGTCCTCGCGGATGTCGTACAGGTACAAGTTGACCGTCGGCGCGTTGACCTTCGCCGCCCAATCGCGCGTGGGCGCGTCGAACACCACCGACACCGAGGTCCGGTCCAACGCCTCGGCGCGCAGCAACGCCCGGAGTGCGTCGTCGACTTCGTGGATCACGCGCGGCTCACCCCGCCGCCGGGGCCGCGCCCAGCCCCGGCGGCTGGTCGTTGCGCGGCACCACGAGCACCGGCACCTGCGCGGACGGCGAACCCGACTGCCCGACCACGAGGTTGCGCGGCCCGACCCGGTCCTTGCGCAGGATCAGCACCTGCGCGTCGAAGCCGCCGCCGGCCGGCACCACGGTCGGCGCGGCCGTGGCGGTGATGCCGGCGTCCCACGCGAACGTCAGCGTCGTGCCAGGCGGGAAGTCCGTGCCGTGCACCTGCACGACCTGCCCGGTGGACGCGACCGCGGGCGACACGGTGAGCTGCGGTTGCAGCACGGTGACCGGCGCTGTCGCGGTGTTGTCGGCGGGGTTCGGATCCGGCTGCCCGGCGGCGACGCCGCCGCGCAGCGTGCCGTTCCGCACCGGGCCGGTGTAGACGAGGTCCTGGACGACTTCGAGGCGCCCGCCGGCGGCCAGCGAGCACGGGTTCTGCCGGGTGCACGCCGACTGCGGGCGGGCGTCGAGCGTGCCGGGCGCCGCCGCCGGGGGCGCGTCGCCGGAGACGACGATGCCGGTGGCGGTGTCGGGACCGGCGTTGGTCACGGTGTACCGCACGGTGACCGGCGTCCCGGTGTAGCCGGGCGTCGGGGCGACCGCGACCGCCACGGTGACGTCGGCGGACGGCGGAGGCGGTGGCGCGGGCGGTTCCGGGGCCCGGGTGACGGTGAAGGTGGCCGTGGCGCGGCCGGTGTTGCCCGAGGCGTCCGCGGCGGCGCAGACGACGGTCGTCGTCCCGACCGGGAAGACCGTGCCGGACGGCGGGGCGCAGGTCACCGGCAACGGGCCGCCGATCGCGTCCACTGCCGTGGCGGTGTAGTCGATGCGTGCGCCCGGCTGGTCCCACCCGGCCACCGCGCGCCGGTTGTCGACGGTGACGACCGGCGGGGTGACGTCCGCGACGGGGATGGTGATGCTCTGCCGCAGCCGCGGCTCGCCGTCGTCGCCCGGCCCGACCACCTGCTGCTCGGGGGTCTCGGCGCCGATCACGAACTGCACGGTGCACGTCAGTTCGGTGCCTTGCGGGGCATTCCCGTCGACGGCGACGGTCTCCTTGAACGTGGCGTCCTGCCCGCTGGTCACCGTGCGGGTGGGCGGGGCGAGGGACACCGAAACCGACGGCGGGCAGTCCACGAGCCGGTAGCCCACGGTGGTGGGCAGGTTGGCGAGGCCGTCGGCGATCGTGTCGGCGACCTTCGCGGGGTCGATGCCGCGGAACAGCTTGCCGTTGGTGGCGTTCACCAGCGTGGTCGCCTGGTTCGGGTCGTGCAGGGGATCGTCCTTGTAGCCCTTGCCGTTGTCGCCGTTGCCGTTGAGGCCGTCGCCGATGTCGGTGGCCACGTCGACCGCGATGACCCGGATCCCGCGCTGCTTGGCCGCCCGGATGGCGTCGGCGAGCGAGTGGCTCTTGCTCGGGTCGTGGCTCGACGCGTCGCCGACCAGGACCACGATGGGGCTGGACCCGGCCCGGAACTGCGTGCCGCCGCCGGCCCCCTGGGCGATCTGCCAGACGGCGTTGATCCAGTCCTCGGACGGGCCTTTGCTGTAATTCCCGCGCGTCGCGTCGAGCTTGCCCACGCCGCGCTCGACCGCGTCCAGGTCGTAGGTGAGCGGCTGGAAGAGCTGGAACACCCGCTCCTTGTCGACCTCCTGGTCCCCGAACGTGGCCACGGCGAACCGCGAATCGGGCTGGCTCGCCCGTACTTTGCCGGTGATGGTGCCGATGTCCTTGCGCACGTCGTCAATGGACGGCTGCATGCTGGCGGTGCCGTCGACGAGCAGCACGATGTCGGGGCGCGGCGGGATGGCGGGGGTGCGGACCCTCTTGTCGACGACCGTGGACGTGCCGGGCTTCAGGGGGAGATCGACGGCATGGGGGATGACGGCGGGGGCCGGGGGGTCGGGCTGCTGCGTGGAGGTGCCGGTGGCGGTCGGACTGCCGGACGTGGGGGCGGTGGTGGTCGGGAGCGCGGTGGTCGGCGGGATGGTGGTCTGCGGAATGGTGGTCGGAGTGCCGAGGCCGGTGCCGGTGGGCCGGGGCGTCGTCGGCGTGCCGGATCCGGGACCGCTCGTGCCGGGTCCGCCGGGTCCACCGGTCGCGGTGCTTCCCGGCGTCGTCCCCGACGCGCCCGTCGTGGTCGGCCACGGCGACCCGGGGCCCGGCCACCCGCCGGGCGAGCCGCCGGGGCCCACGCCCACGGTCAGGCTGACGCTCAGCGCGGTCCCGCAGATCGAGACGAGCACGAGCACGACGGCCACGGCATCGGCGCGGAAGGCCCGGCCGGGGAAATGGTGGTACGACAGCGGTCCCCCGGGCCAGACACGTCGCCGCCGCACAGCGCCCCCTCCGCGTTCGGTACCCGACCCCACCAGCTTCCCGGCGCGGGCGGCCGGCGCGCAGCGTGGACCCGGACAGTGCGGAGGGAACGGCGCATGGTCCGCAGGGGCAATTCCGGCCCGACGGTCCCCGGCTCCCCATACCGTTCACTCGTCCGAGTGGAACCGCTTTCACGCCTGGTCCCGCGTGTAGCAGGCTTGCCGTCGCCCAACCATCACGTGCGAAAACCCAGCCCCGGAGGCCGGCATGGCGAACATCCCGAGCGATCGCCTGTACAGCAGGGACCACGAATGGGTCCTCATCGAGGGCGACCGGATCCTGATCGGCCTGACGGATTTCGCCCAGCGCCAGCTCGGCGATGTGGTCTTCGTCGAGGTCCCCAACGTGGGCGACCGTTTCGAGGCCGGCCAGCCGTTCGGCAGCGTGGAGTCGGTGAAGGCCGTGTCGGAGATCTACGTGCCCTTGAAGGGCGAGGTCGTCGAGGTGAACGAGTTCTTGAACGAAAGCCCCGAGCAGGTCAACGACGACCCCTACGGCGACGGCTGGCTGATCCGGCTCCGCACCGACGGACCGGCGAGCCCGGACGGCCTGCTCGACGCCGCCGCGTACGCCGACTACCTGAAGGAAGAGGCGGCGGACTAGGGCGACGTGTCCTTCGCGTTGCCCTTTGTCGGCCGTGCCGGCCGCCCATGCCGCGGCCGTCTGCCGGAAGGCCGGCGTCGAACCGCGGACGGGCGGCCGGTAGGGGTCCGCGTCCGGTCACGAGTCCGGCGTCAGATCAGCCCCTGCCGCAGCGCATATGCCACCGCATGAGCCCGGTTGCGCAAGTGCAGGCGGGAGATGATCCCGTGCAGCACGTTCTTGATGGTGCGTTCCGAGTACGACAGCTTGGTGGCGATGTCGGCGGTCTCGTAGCCCTCCGCAATCAGGCGTAGCACCTCGATTTCGCGTTCCGCGAGGCCGTTGACGTTGAGGCCGAGCGGTCCGAGGACTTGGCCTTGCAAGCGGCCGACCTGTTCCAGCAGCCGGCCGAGCAGGTCCGCGGGGACGCTGCCTTCGCCGCGGGCGACCGCGCGGATCACGTTGGTGAGGCGTTCCGGGGTGGCGTCGGTGCGGCGGATGATGCCCGCGACGCCGCATTCCGCGGCGCTGACCAGGTGCTGGTCGTCCAGGTGCGAGGCGACCAGCACGACGCGGGAGGACGTGGTGCGTTTGACGTTCCGCAGTTCCCGCAGCGCGTTGTCGTCGACGTGGTCGACCACGACCACGATGACCACCGCGGACTCTTCCTCTTCCCCTTTGTGCAGGGACAGTTCCGGTCTGGCCCGGACCTGGCTGGCCAGTCCCGCCTCCAGGACCGGATCCTGCGCCCGCAGTCCGACCGTGATGCGTTCCACCGCTTCCTCCCCGTGGTCTTCCCGTCCGTCTTCCCGTCCTCTCCCCACCGCCCCCGGTCGGCTCGCCCGTGCGGGCAGCCGTCGGAATCCGGGGAGCGGTGCCCGCTGCCCGGATTCCGGACTCGCAGTATGCCGAAAAGCGGTCCACGAGCGGTCAACAAGCGCTCAACGGCGGGGACTCGACGGGCATCCCCGGTGCCCGAAAGTGTTCCTCGCGCACTCCTGCCAGGGGCACCCGCCCGCCCCTACGGTGCGGTTCATGAGTGCTACGGCAACCCTGGACACGCCGGAGGTCTCCGTCGAGCCGGGCGGCGCGGCCGACGTCCCCCTGCAGATCCGCAACTCCGGCAGCACCGTCGAGGAATACCGCTTCGAGGTGGTCGGCCCGTGCGCGGCGTGGACGACGGTCGAACCGGACCGCGTGTCGCTGTACCCGGAGACGGCGGAGACCGTCACGGTGCGGCTGCGGCCGCCGCGCGACCCGGGCACGGCCGCCGGCGAAGCGCCGTACGGGATCCGAGTCGTGCCGACGAACAACCCGGACACCGCGGTCGTCCCCGAGGGCACCGTGACCGTCCTGCCGTTCACCGAGATCACCGCGGAACTGCTCCCGCGGTCATCGCAGTCCGCCCGAAAGGGCAAGCACCGCGTCGCGGTCGACAACCGCGGCAACACACCGGTCACCGCGAAGCTGGTCGCGCAGCCGGGCGGCCGGGGTGCCGTGCCGCGGTTCGCCAAGGCCGAGTTCGCCATTCCGCCGGGGCGCGCGGAGTTCGCGGACGTCGGCATGCGGCCGACGAAGCTGGTGTGGTTCGGGCCGCCGCGGACGCACCCGTTCCAGATCGCGGTGTCGACGGCGATGGCGGCGGCCGCCGCTCCCACGACGGCACCGGGCGCCACGGACGGCGCCAAGCCCGGCGAGCCCGCCGCTGCCCCGGCGCCCCCGCCGCCCGCCTCGGCCCCCGCCTCGCCGCCCGCCTCGCCGCCCCCGCCGCCCTCGCCGTCCGGCGAGGCACCGCATACTCCGGCGCCGGTGACCGTGCTGCTGGACGGGACGTTCGAGCAGCGCGCGCTGCTGCCCCGGTGGACGCCGCGCGCCCTGATCGCCCTGGTCGTCGTCGCCGGCCTGCTGGTCGGCCTGTGGTTCGGCGTGCTCCGCCCGACGGTGCGCTCAGCCGCGCGCGACGCGGTCACCCCCGATGTGGTCAACGCCGCGCAGGAGAAGGCGCAGAACCCGGAAGGCAAGGGCGCGACACCGTCCCCGGGCGCCAACGGCGGTGCCAACGGCGGGCAGTTGAACGGCGGCGGCTCAGGCGGCTCCGGCGGCGGCAGCCCGCGCCCCGGCCAGAGCGGCGGACAGCCCGGCCGGAACCCGGACGGCGATCCGGGGCAGCCCGGCGGCGGGGCGCCCGGCGGTGCGGCGAGCGCCAAGCCCACGAGCGCGCGTCTCGAAGTCACGGATGCCGCAGGCGGGGACAGCAGTTCGTCGGCGTACGAGGTGCCGGCCGGACAGGCTTTCGAACTCACCGACCTGGTCGTGCAGAACCCGCAAGGCGACGCGGGCACGCTGGTCATCGCCAACCAGGACAAGCCGATTCTGAGCCTGGCGCTGGAGAACTTCCGCGACCAGGACTACCACTTCGTCACCCCGGTCGTGGTGCCCGGCGGCGCGTCGCTGACCATGACGGTGAACTGCGCCCAGGTCGGCCGCCCGGTGGCGGCCCCGGCGCCGTCGGGGTGTGTGGAATCGCTGCTGCTGGGCGGGATATTGAAGCCGGGGGCGTAGCGGCGCGAGGCAGCGCGGAGCCCGATCCGGGTCCCGAGGCGAGACCGCCTCGGGACCGGGCCGGTTGCCTACGCGGCTCGTCGCTCCGCCGACTCGGGCACCGGATCGGATCCTGGCGCGGCTTGTCACTCCGCAGGCTCGTCCTCTTCCTCGTCCGACTTGTCCTCCGCCCGCTGAACGAACGCCCCCTGTACGTCCGCCGGTTCCTCGTCCTCGTCTTCTTCGCGCTGCACCGCCGCCGCGGTCGCGGCCCCCTCGGCGCCTTCGTCGACGGCCCGCTGCACCGGTGCCGACGGTCCCGCGGGTGCGGCGGCCACGCTCGTTGCGCCCGTTCCGACGTCCGGCGTGGGCGCGGTCGGGGCCGGGAGGGACATCACCCGGTCCGCGTTGGCCACCGCCTCCCGCTCGAACCGGTCCGACGGGTCGCTCACGCGGATGCCGCCCGCGGTCTGCGTGCCCTCCACGGGTCCGCTGCGCTGCTGAACGACGTGGGTGAGTTCGTGCGCGAGCATCGTCTTGCCGTCGTGCGAGGCCGGGTCGTACATGCCGCGCTGGAACACCACGTCGCTGCCGACGGTATAGGCGTGCGCGCCGACCTCGGTGGCCGATTCGTGGGCCCGCCCGTCCGTGTGGATGCGCACGTCCCCGAAGTCGGCGCCGAGCCGGGCTTCCATGTCGGCGCGGGTGTCCCCGTCCATCGGCGCGCCGCCGCCCGACCCGACGACCTCGTGCACGCGCGACCGGGGCGCGGGTTCCGCGGCGGCCCGCTGTGCCGCGGGCGCGCGCTCCTTCTCGTCGTCGGCCAGCATCGCCCGCACGGCGCCGTTGCCCGCGGCCCGCTGCAGGCTGCTCAGGCCCGCGCGCCCGACCACGTCCGGTCGGCCGAGCGCTGCCGCGCGGTACACCAGGGCGGCGTGCTCGTGGTCGTGTTCCGGGCCGGCGCGGGTTCCCGTCCGGTCCTCGTCGTGGTCGTGGTCGTGGTCGTGCGCGCGCATGGACACCTCCGGGGCCCCTCGGCGAACCGCCCTCCCCACGACCCTCCGCGCGTGCCGCCCCGCCGTCCATCCCGCGGTGCCCTGCTCCCGGACACCGCGGCTTGCCCGCAAGGGCACCGGATCACGCAGGCCGGCTGACCGTCTTCGTCTCGGTGTACTCGCGCAGGCCTTCCAGGCCCTGCTCCCGGCCGATGCCGGATTCCTTGAACCCGCCGAACGGGCCGAGCGCGCGGGCGCCGTTCACCGTGACCTGCCCGGCGCGCAGCCGCTTGGCGACCCCGGCCGCGCGGTCGGTGTCCGCACCCCACACCGAGCCGACCAGGCCGAACCGCGAGTCGTTCGCGAGCGCGACGGCTTCTTCTTCGTCGCGGTAGGGGATGACCGCGAGGACCGGTCCGAAGACCTCGTCCTGCGCGATCCGCATGTCGTTGGCGACGCCGGTGAGGATCGTCGGCGCCAGGTAGTTGCCCGTACCCGGCCCTTCCACGCGGGTGCCGCCGTAGGCGACGGTGGCGCCGTCGGCCACCGCGTCGGCGATGTCGGCGAGGACGCGGTCGGTCTGCGCGGGGCTGATCAAGGGGCCCATGTCGCTCGTGTCGTCGAGCGGGTCGCCCACGCGGACCTTCTCGGCGGCCGCCACCAGGCGCGCCACGATGTCCTGTTCGCGGTCCGCGGGGACGAGCAGGCGGCTCTGCAGCAGGCAGGCCTGCCCGGCGTGGCGCAGGCAGCCGTCGAAGAGCGCGCGGGCGGCGAGCGTGTCGTACGCGGCGTCGTCCAGGTCGCCCAGGTGGATCGCCGCGGACTTGCCGCCGAGTTCGAGGACCAGCCGCTTGAGGGTGCCCGCCGCGTCCGCGGCGATGGTCTTGCCGACGGCGGTGCTGCCGGTGAACGAGATCATGTCGACACGCCGGTCGGCGGTCAGCGCCTGGGCGGCTTCCAGAGACGTGGTCGGCACGATGTTGACCACGCCCGCCGGGATATCGGTCTCGTTCGCCACGATCCACGCGAGCGCCACCGCGGCCAGCGGGCTGAGCGGCGACGGCTTGAGGACGAGCGTGTTGCCCGCGGCGATGGCCGACGCGACCTTCGTGAGGTTGAGGGTGTGCGGGTAGTTCCACGGGGTGATGGCCGCGACGACGCCGTGCGGTTCGTGCACGAGGGTGCCGGACGCGCCGGGCGCGGCCAGCTCTTCCTCGGCGGGCACGAGCGCGAGCTGCGCCGCCCCTGCGGTGATCATCGCGGCCGCCATGACCTGGCCGGGCCGGTCGTTGGCGACGCCCCACTCGACCCGGGCGAGGTGGTCGAAGAACGGCTCGTGCCGCTTGAGCGCCTCGGCCAGCTGCGTCAGGCACGCGGATCGCTCGGCGCCCGACATGCGCGGCCACGGCCCGGCGTCGAACGCGCGGCGGGCGGCCTCGACGGCGGCCGCCATGTCCGCGGTGTCGCCGTCCGGCACGGTCGCGAACGCGGCCCCGGTGCCCGGCGACACGTCGTCGAACCGGCCGAGCCCGCCGGACCGCCACGCGCCGTCGACGAGCAGGCCGGTGGTTTCGAGGGCGTCGAGGCTCAGGTGCACGGATTAACCCCTGTCAGGTAGTACGGCGTCCTGCGGAGGCTAAACCCAATCCCTTGAGGTTGATCGAATCAAGCACCAACTGTGAGAGAGAGCACCCGCCGTTCCCACCCGGGCCCCCACGGCCCTGCGGCCGCGACCGACCGCGACGGATCACGACCATCCGCGACCGACTGCGACCGGCCCTGACCGGCCCAGACACCGGCCCAGACCGGCCCCGACCGGCCCCGACCGGCCCCGCCTGGCTACATCGAGGCGCCCGCCGTGGCGGCGCCCGGCGACGGCTGGTCGGTGCCGCAGTACTTGCACTTGCTCGCGGCCTTCGGCAGGTCCTCGGACAGGCACGCGGGGCAGGTCTTCTCCGGGCCGTCCTCCTTGAACACGCTCACGCCGCGCCGCTGCTGGTACGACTTGTACGGCAGCACGATCAGGAAGAACACGACCGCCATGAAGATGATGAAGTAGATGACCGCCGAGATGAACTGGCCGATGTTCAGGTAGGTCGCCACGTTGCCGGACTTGCCGAGCTGCCAGCCCAGTCCGACCGACGAACCGCCCTGGAACCGGGTGACGATCGGGTTGATCACGAAGTCCGTGAAGGCCTTGATCAGGGTGCTGAACGCCAGCGCGATGATCAGGGCAACGGCAACCGTGACGATGTCGCCCCGCATGAGGAAGCCTTTGAAACTTTTGAGCACAATCGCCACCCACCTAAGCCCGAATTAATACGACTTTTCGGGCTCAGATTGCCAGTTGATATCCCGATAATCGGTTCAACTCGCCGAAAGTACCCGGGCAATCCCCCGACCGGCGGAACCCGGCCGCGGGCGCCCCGTCAGTCGCTCGCGGCGGCCGGAAGCCGTGCCGCGATCGCGTCCAGGAGCAGGTCGAGCGCGAAGGGGAAGGCCCCGTGCTGCATTTCCGCGTCGAGCAGCGGCATGGTGGCGGCGATGTTCGGGTGGGTTTCCGGGGCGAGTTTCGCGTAGGTGCCCTGCCAGACCTCGCGGTCCGCGGCCAGGGCGTCCGGCGGGAGGCTCAGCGCCGCGGCGTGCTGGACGGCGAAGGCGAGGGTCTGGTCGGCCAGGGCGTGGTAGTACCGCACGGCATCGTCGTCCGGGAAGCCCGCCGCACGGAGCAGGCGCAGCAGGGTCTCGACGGCCTGGATCTCGTGGGCGCGGCCGGTGGTGCGGTGCCCGGCGAGCGTGGCCGCCCGCGGGTGTTTGGCGTAGGCGGCGTGCAGGCGCAGGGAGAGGTCCCGTACATCGGCGCGCCAGTCGCCGGTCTCCGCCCAGCCTTCCTGGGCGTGGCCGAGGAGTTCGTCGGCGACCGCGAGCAGGAGGTCGTCGGTGTTGCGGAAGTACCGGTAGATCGAGGTCGGGTCCGCGCCGAGCGCGGCGCCGAGGCGCCGGACCGACAGGGCATCCGCACCGTGCTCGTCCACCAGCGCCAGCGCCGTCTCCACGATCAGCGCGTGCGACAGCACCGCCCCCTTCCGGGTCGGCCGTCGGCGCCGCCGCTGCGGCTCGGAAACCACACGCTCCGCCATACCCGCGACCTTACGGCACCCGGAGGCCTCCCCGGCCGCCGCCCGACTTATGTCAACGTCCTGGACCGCGACCCGTACACGGGCCCGGCCGACGAGATCGCCGCGACCCGCGTGGCGCGGACGTACGTCGGCGGAAGGCTCGTCCACGCGGCGGAGTGACCGCTGCGGCGGCCCCGGAGTGGACACCGGGCCGCCGGTTTGCCCCTCACCCTGCGTCAGGCCCGAAGCTGGGCCCGACGAAAGGGCACGGCATGTACTCCGTGGGGCAGGTTGCGGCGTTCGCCGAGGTGACGGTGCGGACGCTGCATCATGACGACCGAGCCGGACTGCTCTCCCCGAGCGGCCGCAGCGACGCCGGGTACCTGCGGTAGGACGCCACCGACCGCCCGTTTGCCGCAGATTCCGCACGGACACGGCGCGCATCGCGGGAGCCGAGGGCCGGCTGTGACACCGACGCCGGTCGATGGCCGGCCGGTCGAGCCACCCGTCACGAACCCGCCGCCCCCACCGCCCCCGCCTCCCGCAGGTGGGCGATCTCCGCGTCGCTCAGGCCGAGTTCGTCGCGGAGGACCTCGTCCGTGTGTTCGCCCAGCCACGGGACGCGGGTCTCCGGCTGTTCTTCGGCGAGGGACAGTTTGACCGGGTTTCCGGGGGTCAGGACCGGGCCGGGGACGTCGTCGGTGCGGTCCATGGCGACGAGCATGTCGCGGCTTTTGACGTGCGGGTCGGCGATGACGTCGGCGGGCGTGTTGACCGGCCCGGAGGCGATGCCCGCGGCGGTGAGGGCGGCGCACGCCTCGCGGCGGGTCTTGTCGGCGGCCCACGCCTCGATGCCGGGGCGGATGAGGTCGTCGAGGTGGTCGAACCAGTCCTGCGGGCCCGCCAGGCGCGGATCGTCGAGCCACTCGGTGCGGCCGACGAGGCGGGCGAGCGCCTCGAACATGTGCGGGCGGCCGCACTGCACGATCACGTAACCGTCGCGCGCCATGAAGGCGTCGTTGATCAGCGGGGCGAGGCCGCCGTGTTCGAGCCCCATCGACCAGTAGCCGATGCCGGTGTCGTTGAGCGCGATCATCGCGTCGTACATGGCGATGTCGACGTACTGGCCACGCCCGGTCGCCTCACGGTGCCGCAGCGCGGCCAGGACGCCGATGACCGCGAACAGCGCGGAACCGGTGTCGCCGAGGCCGCCGAGCGGCGACACGATTGGGGGCACGCCGGGCGGGCGCTTGAACTCGTACAGGCCGGCCATGCCTTCGACGACCGGCGCGTAGGCGGGCCAGGTCGCGTACGGCGTCTCCCGGGTGTTGCCGAACCCGGACACCGACAGGTACACCGCGCGCGGGTTGATCGCCGCGATGTCCTCGAACCCGAGACCGAGGCGCCGCGCGACGCCCGCCTTGAAGTTCTCGCACACCACGTCGGCCTTGGCCGCCAGCGCGTGGACGACCGCCAGCCCCTCCGGGTTCTTCAGGTCGACGGCGATGCTGCGCTTGCCGAAGTTGTTGCGCAGGAACGTGGCGCCCACCGGACGGCCGTCCGGATCGGCCATCGACGGCAGCGAGCCGCGGCCGGAGTCCCCGCCGTCCCTCGCCTCGACCTTGATCACCTCGGCGCCGAGCCGCGCCAGCATCTGGGTCGCGTACGGCAATGCCTGCATCTGCTCGACGGCCAGGACCCGCACGCCGTCCAGCGGCCTCCCGAACCCGCGCGGACCGCCGTCGCCCTCCACCTCGGTGTACGCCGCCTCGCGGTACGCCGCACTCTCCGCGTTGCCCCAGCCGCTCATGGCACTCCCGTCGTCCGCCGAACTCCGGTGGTCATCCTGCCCAGGACAATCGCATAGTGATCGCGATGTCGTGTTCCTCATACGGTTCTCACCGCCTTCTCATCCGCGGCCGGGATGCTGGCGCCATGACCGAACACGACATGAACCGGCGGCGTTTCCTGGCCCTCGGGGCGGGCGCGGCGGCGACCGGACTGGCCCTGACCGCCTGCAGCGACTCCTCCGGGGGCGGGAAGGACGGCGCGGCGGGCGGTGCGCAGCCGAGCGCGAGCGTGTCCGCGGGCGGTTCCGCCGGGACGACGCAGTGCGTGCTGTCCACGAACGTCACGCAGGGCCCGTACTACCTGGACAAAGCGCTGGTCAGACGCGACATCCGGGAAGGGAAGGCCGGGGTGCCGCTCACCGTGCGCCTGACCGTGCAGGACACGACGGCCTCGTGCAATCCGGTGGCGGGCGCCGCCGTGGAGATCTGGCACTGCGACGCGTGGGGGTACTACTCGGGCTACACCACGGCGAGCCCGGGCGGGAACGCGCCGGCGGAGAGCGAGGACACCGGCGGCGCGAACGACAAGACGTATCTGCGCGGCTACCAGATCGCGGGTGCGGACGGAGTCGTCGAGTTCACCACGATCGTGCCGGGCTGGTACACGCCGCGCGTCACGCACATCCACGTGAAGGTGCACACCGGCGGCCAGCAGGCCGACGGCACCTACCAAGGCGGCAAGACGAACTTCACCGGGCAGTTGTTCTTCGACGACGCGATCGGCGAGGCGGTCTACAAGCTCGCCCCGTACACCCGGCACACCGGCACGCCGACCAAGCTGGCGGGCGACATGGTCTACACGGGCGGCGGCACGAAGGACGGCCTGATGACGGTCACGGCGGTCGACTCCGCCAATCCCGCGGCCGGGTACGTCGGCACGCTCACCCTCGGCATCGACCCGTCGGCGAACCAGACGGACGGCGGCGGCGGGCAGGCTCCGGGCGGCGCATCGGGCGGCGGGGCACCCGGCGGACAACCGCCCGGGGGCGGACAACCGCCGACCGGTCAACCGCCCACCGGACGACCCCCGCAGGGCGGGCAACCGCCGGAAGGCGCACAGCCTCCGGCCGGATAGCGCGCGCGGCCGGGTCCGGCCGCTTCCGCCCTGGAACCCGTCGCCGCGGCACGCCATGATCGACCGATGCACTTCCTCACCGCACTCGACCTCGCCGGCTTCACCCCGGTCCCGGACCGGCCGGACTTCTGGACGGACGACGCCGGCAGCGTGCTCAGCGTCCACGAGTTCGGCCTGGTCCCGGACGTGCCCGCGGCCCTGGACGACCTTGCCTCGCTGCGTCGTCTCAACACGCTGGACGCGGCCGGGCAGGGCGTCGCGGCCATCGAGATCGACGTGGTCGCCGTCGACGGGCTTCCGGCGATACGGCAGGTGCTGAAGACCCGGATCCCGGGCCGCGACCACGGGCTCGTGTTCATCGGCTCGTTCACCCTCCCCCGCGCCGACCGCAGCGTGGTCGTCAAGGTGCAGGCCGCCGAGGAGGGCATGACCGGTCTACGTGAGGCCTTGGTGTTCAACTCCCTGGGCGCCCCCGACAAGGTGTTCCTCCCGCACCCTTACGCGCCCGACGCGCAACTCCCCCTCCCCTACAGCGCGGCCGACGCCCCCGAGTGGGACGCCCGGTTCCCCGACCACCCGCTCACCCGGGTCCGGGCCGTGCTCGCCCGGCAGGCCGTCGCGGTCCGCGTTGCGGAAACGTTCCGGTCCACGGCGCCGTTCGTCCCGGCGCAGACCGGCGGCCCGGCGGCCCCGGCCGTGGACGCCAACGCCGACGCCGACGCCGACGCCGACGCCGACGCCGACGCCGACGCCAAGCGGCGCTGGTTCCGGCGCGGCTGAACGGGCGTTCGGCCGCGGCGCGGGCGCGGTCATCCGAGGGTTTTCCCTGGCCTCCCGCCCCGCGCCACACCGTAGGGTCGAGGCGGGGCAAGGCCGGGCACCACCCGGGTGAGGAGGAACATGAGGTCTCTCGGGGCCGACGATCCGCGTCGGCTCGGCACCTACCGCGTGCTGGCCCTGCTCGGTTCGGGCGGCATGGGACGCGTCTACGTGGGCCGCAGCCGTACCGGACGCACCGT
This sequence comes from Uniformispora flossi, assembly GCF_049534875.1. Taxonomy (NCBI): domain Bacteria; kingdom Bacillati; phylum Actinomycetota; class Actinomycetes; order Kitasatosporales; family Streptomycetaceae; genus Uniformispora; species Uniformispora flossi. Next base: position 70,548 of record NZ_JBMULZ010000016.1, on the reverse strand, counting down.
CGCGCTCAAGGTGGTGCACCCGGGCTACGCCCACGATCCGGGCTTCCGCAGCCGGTTCCGCCGCGAGGTCGAGTCCGCGCGGCGGGTCGCCGGGGTGTGGACGGCGCCGGTCCTGGACGCCGACACCGAGGGCGAGCGGCCGTGGCTGGCGACCGGCTATGTCCCCGGCGTCTCCCTGCACGAGACGGTCGCCACGCGCGGTCCCCTGCCCGAGCCCGCGGTGCGGGTCCTCGCCGGCGGTCTCGCCGCGGCGCTCACCGCGATCCACGAAGCGGGCGTCGTGCACCGGGACCTGAAGCCGTCGAACGTGATGGTGTCGCCGGACGGCCCGCGCGTGATCGACTTCGGCATCTCGCGCGCCATGGACGCCACCGTACTGACCGGCACGGACACGATCCTCGGCTCGCCGGGCTTCCTCTCCCCCGAACAAGTCCGCGGCGAACCGATCGGCCCGGCCACGGACGTCTTCGCGCTCGGCGCGGTGCTCGCGTACGCCGCGACCGGCACCGGCCCCTTCGGCGACGGCAACGCGCAGGCCCTGCTGTTCCGTCTCCTCGCTCAGGAGCCCCAGCTCGACGACGTCCCCGAAGCGCTGCGTCCGATCGTCGCGGCCTGCCTGGCCAAGGACCCGGCCGACCGTCCGACGCCCGGCGAAGTCCGGCGCGCGGCCGTCCCGGACGGGGACATCGACGCGCTGCTCGCCGCGGCGTGGCTGCCTCCGGAGGTGGCCAACGACGTCAGCCGCCGCGCGGTGGCGCTGCTGGAACTGGAGCACGACGCGGAGGATCCGGGCGACGCGGCAGAGACGGACGCCGCCTATGTCGGCGCACCGGAACCCGCCGAGCCTTCCGGGCCCGCGGACGCCGTGCCCGACTGGGCGCGGGACAAGGTCACCGCACCGGGGCCGGAGGCGCTGCCGACGCAGGGGCGGGAGACCGGATCACCGCCGGCCGCGGGGCCGGGGCCGTACGACGCCCGGCCGTTCGGGGAACCGCCGCAGCACCCGCCGGGCGAGGGCGAGCCGGGCGACAAACCGAAGTGGCAGCGGCTGGTCCCGTACGTCACCGTGCTCGTGATCGGCGGTATCGCCGCCGGGATCTACTTCGCCACCGGCGACAACAGCACCGACGACGGCGGGTCCGGGGCGTCGACGCCGACCCCCACCGCTCCGGCCACGGCCACCGTCACGCCGGTCACCGGCGGGGGGAACGGTACGCCGTCGCCCCCGCCTTCCACGGCTCCGCCAGGCCTGCCGACCGGGCAAGGCAGCCTCCCGCCCGCCCTCGTCGGCACCTGGACAGGCACCGCGACGACGCGGGACGGCGTCCTCAAGGAACAGGTCACCATCACGGTGAGCGCCGGCAAGTACGGCGACGTCGTGGCCTCCAGCACCATGAGCGCGTTCGGGATCGAGTGCAAGGGCAGCATGAAGCTCACCGGCGTCGACGGAAACGCGGTGAAGCTGACCGACGTCCAGGGCAGCGGCAACGCGACCAACCCGTTCTGCACGAGCGGCGGCGACATCACGCTGTCGCTCCGCCCGGACGGCAAGCTCCTGTTCACCGCCGTCGATCCCAACACCGGCAACCCGACCGGGCCGCTGGACAAGAAGTCCGGCTAGCCGACCCCGTCCGCCCCGGTCCGCCCCCGCACGGCCGACCCGTCAGCGGGCCGGGTCGGCCGCGTAGGCGAGGGCGATCGCGGCACCCAGCCGCGCATTGTTCTTCACCAGCGCGATGTTGGCCTTGAGGCTTGCGCCACCGGAGATCTCCACGATCCGGCCGAGCAGGTAGGGCGTGGTCTCTTTGCCCGTGATGCCGAGCGCACGCATGTCGGCGAGGGCCTGGTCGATGACGACGTCCATCTCGGCGACCGGGATCTCGTCGGCCTCGGGGATCGGGTTGGCGATGTTCAGGCCGCCCGCGATGCCGAGGTCCCACTTGACGCGCATCATGGCGGCGATCTCCTCGGCGGAGTCGGCCCGCATCGGCGCCGCGAAGCCGCTGCTGCGGGAGAAGAACGCCGGGAACTCGTCGGTGCCGTAGGCGATCACCGGGACCCCGCCGGTCTCCAGGTGTTCGAGCGTCAGGCCGATGTCGAGAATGCTCTTCACGCCGGCGCTGACCACGGCCACGTCGGTCTGCGCGAGTTCGACGAGGTCGGCGCTGATGTCGAAGCTCTGCGGGGCGCCGCGGTGCACACCGCCCAGGCCGCCGGTGACGAAGACCCGGATCCCGGCGAGCGCGGCGAGGCGCATGGTGGCGGCGACGGTGGTGGCGCCGTGCGCGCCGCGGGCCATCACGTACGGCAGGTCGCGCACGCTGGCCTTGGCCACGTCCGGCGCGGTGGCGAGGAGTTCCAGGTCGTCCGGGGTGAGCCCGATGCGGGCCCGGCCGCCGAGCACCGCGATGGTCGCGGGGACCGCGCCGTGGGCGCGGATGATGTCCTCGACCTCGGTGGCCATCGCGACGTTCTGCGGGTACGGCATGCCGTGGCTGATGATCGTGCTCTCCAGCGCGACGACCGGCCGGCCGGCCGCGAGGGCGTCCCGGACTTCCTCGGTGAGGACGAGGTCGGGGTGCGGGGTGCGGGTCACTGGTGCTCCTGGTGCTCGTGGCGGGGTCGGAGGTGGGGAGTCGCCGAGTCGCGGAGTCGCGGGTCTAGGCCGGGGTCGGCCGGCGGTCGGTGCGCTCGGCGAGGGCTTGGGCGAGCAGGCGCGGCGACAGGTCGGGGCGGACGGTGTGCGCGCTTTCGATGGTCAGCGCGGCGGCCGCGGTGCCGTGGTCGACGGCCTGCCGCGGGGCATGCCCGGCCAGCAGCGCGTGCGCGAAGGCGGCGAGCATCGCGTCGCCCGCGCCGGTGACGTCCTCGACGGCCGCGGACAGCGCCGGGACGAAGGCGGGTTCGTCGTCCACGCTGCTCAGCAGGCTGCCGCGGGAGCCGAGGCGGACCCACACGTGCGCCACGCCGCGCTCGTGCAGACTCGCCGCGGCGGCCAGGAGTTCCGTGTCGGTGCCGCTGGGCAGACCGGTCAGCGCGGTGAGTTCCTCGCGGTTCGGGGTGACGGCGAACAGCGGGCGGTCCGCGGCGATCAGCGGAGCCAGCACCGCGGCCTTCGGCACGCTCACCGGCTCGAAGAGGGCGGGTACGCCCGCGGCGAGCGCGAGGTCGAGGGCGTGCGAGGCGGTCGGCGCGGAAAGGTTGCCGTCGACCACGAGGAGCCCGGCGTGCGCGAGGAGTTCGCGGAGCGGGCCGAGGTGTTCCGGCATGAGGTTGCTGGTGGCGGTCATGTCGGCGACGGCGAGCACGAGTTCGCCGGTGGCATCGAGGACGGCGGTGTAGGTGCCGGTCGGATGCCCGCTGCGGTGCACGTGGTCGAGCCGGACCCCCGCCGCGGACGTGTCGGCGAGCAGCCGCTCCCCCATCGCGTCGTTGCCGACCGCGGCGACCAGGTACGTGGGGGTGCCGAGCCGGGCGAGGTTCTCCGCGATGTTGCGGCCCACCCCGCCGGCCGCCATCGAGCCCGAGCCCGGATTGCTGGTGGCGAGGATCGCGGGGGCGGCGCTGCGCGCCTTGATGTCGAGGTTCGCGCCGCCGATCACCACGGCGGACGGCTCCTCGCTGAGGATGTAGCCGCGGCCCCGGAGCACGCCCTTGCGGGTGAGATGCGACAGATGCACGTTGACCGCCGCCCGCGTGGTGCCCAGGCGGTCGGCGATCTCGGCAGGCGTGAGGAGGGGATCGACCCGCAGCAGGTCGACGATCTCGCGCTCTCGGTCGGTCAGGGCCATGCTTAGAAGAATAAAGCTCCTTTAGATATGTATGCAAACGACTGAAGCGCTCACGCCTCACCCCTCACGCCTCACGTCTCACCCCTCACGCCTCCCCGCGCCGCCTCCGTCACCTCCGCCGCGGTCCGATAGCGCCCCGGCTCCGTCACCAAAGACCTCGCCAGGGCCAGCGCGCGGCGTTCCGCGGCCGCGCGGGTTGCCGGGTCCTTCAGCGTGGTGAAGTCGTCCGGGCGGGCGAAGCCGATCACGCGGCGGAGGATCTCGGCGCCGCAGAAGCCCAGGGACTCGGTGAACAGTGCGTCGAGGTAGCGCTGCCGTTCCGGTTCCAGATCCGCGCCGTCGAAGAGCGCCGCCGGGTAGGCGTCCCCGGCCGCCCGCGTCCGCCACAGCTCCGCGAACCGGGCGCGGAAGCCCTCCCACACCTCCTCGACCGCCACCAGCAGCCACGCGCGCTGCACCGTCCGCTCCGGCCCGTGCGCGCCCGCGGCGAAGTAGCCGATGAGCAGGTGCGCCAGCAGCGTGCCGATGTCGAACCCCATCGGCCCGTAGCACGCGAACTCCTGGTCGATCACCGCGATTCCGTCGGCCGAGACCATGATCGACCCGGTGTGCAGATCGCCGTGCAGCAGCGCGTCCCGCGACGACAGATAGCGGGACTTCAGGCGGGAGACGGCCAGCTTCAGCTCGGTGTCGTCACGCAACCGCCGTACGTCATCGTCGAGTTCCGGGCTGGTCCACCGGTTCCGCGGGTGCGGCAGGTAGATCTCCGTGAAGACCATGTCCTCCATGATCTGGCACATGGCGGTGTTGGTCTCGAAGAACGCGGTCAGCTCGCGCTTGCGAGCTGCGGTCAGCGCGAGGTCGGAGGTACCGAAGAGGGTGTCCGCCAAATAGCGCGCGGCCTGCGCGGCGAAGTGCGGGTGGAGGGCTCCGTCGACCAGCTCGCCGCGCATGACGGTGTGTCCTTCGAGGAAATCGACGGCGAGCAGGTGGGATTCGGCGTCGACGTACCACGGCCTCGGGACGAACTCGGGTGCGTGGGACCTGTGTTCCACGACGGCTCGGTGCTCGAAAAGGACGCGGCGCGGGGTCAGGGCCCAGCTCGGGCCCGCGACGCGCACGTACGGCGGAGCCTGCTTCACACAGACGGCGCCGTTCGGGCCGCGGACGACGTACACGAAATTGACGTTGCCGTCGCCGATTTCCCGGACCGACCAGCGTGCCGGGTCGCCCCCGAGCCGGTCGGCCAGCGCGGGATGCCCGGCGAGGTGCCCCAGCAGCGCGGTGGGGTCGGTCGGGGCGGCGGGGTCGGTCATGGTCCTCCTCGTCGGTGGAATGTGGGGCTACCGGGCTACCCGAGCCACGGCGGTTCCGGCAGGCCCAGGTGGTCGCGCAGGACGTCCTCCGCGCAGCGGAGAACGCCGGGGATCGAGCCGGGGTCGCCGGTCCAGCAGTCGCTGACGACGTACACGGCTTCCCCGGGCACCGGCGCCCGCATGCGCGGGGCAACCTGCTCGGGGGAACGCCCGGTCCGCCATACGTGCCACGCCGCGGCATGCCGCGGACCCGCGCGAAAGCCGGCTCACGCCCCTGCGCACCGGCCGGGTCCTGTGCGGGCACGCGGTCTCCCACCTCGCCCGCCCGGGCCCGCCAATGCTCACCGCGACGCCCGACGGCGCGGGCGGGTGGCGGGTGTCCGGTCACATCCCGTGGCTGACCGGCTGGGGACTGGTCGACGCGGTCCTCCTCGGCGCGTCGACGCCCGACCGGCGGATCCTGTTCGCCCTGCTCTCATCCGCCGAACTCGCCGACGCGGGCACGGTCCGCCCCCACGACCTGTGGAGCATGAACGCCACCTACGCGGTGTCCGTCCGCGTCACGGAGTTGCGCGTCGCGCCGCCGCAGATCGTGTCGCTCCGGCCCGTGGCCCCGTGGCTCCGCGACCACCACACACAGAGCGCGAACGCCCACCCCGCCCTCTTCGGCAACCTGCACGCCACGACGGCCTTCCTGGGCGCCCACCCGCCGTTCACCACCCGGGCCGCGCACGCTACCCGGCGAGCGGCCGAACTCCGCACACGCGCCTATGCCCTGACGGACGGTCAACCGCCCACCGAGGCCCTCGCCGAACGCCTGGCGGTCCGCGCCGCCGCCGTCGACTTGGCGCTCCGCACGGCGACGGCGTGCGTCATCGCTTCCGGGGCGCAGGCGATGACCCGCGCCGCGACCGCCGCCCGGCTGCTGGCGGAGGCGTCCTTCCACGCGGTCCACGGACAGAACACCGAGGCACGGCAGGCCTATGCAAGGGACACGAACGGCACTGTGCGGCAGGAGGGTTGACCAACGGCACCCGGCTGCCGATCAGCCTCCCTACAGCGCTTTCACGATCTGGTCCGCATACCCCCGCAGCACCTCGATCGCGTCCGGCTGCGCCGCCCGAGGACCCGTGAGGACCAGCGAGAGCACGTCCTTGCCCTTCCGGACGGTGATCTCCAGCCGCTTGTCCGACCGGCATTCGAACGAGTCCTTGCCCAGGCGCGGCGAGGCGGGCGGGTTCGAGCAGCGGTACGTCCAGGTGTGCGAGTCCTTCGTGGACTTGTAGGCGCGCTGGGACCAGTAGCTCGCCCCGTGCTTCTTCGTGCCGCCGTGCCGTTCGAGGTCGACCTCGAAGTCGTCGGCGCCGCTCGACAGCTCGCAGTCGGCCCGCGAGGTCAGCTTGTCGTTCTTCGCCCGGTGCTGCGGCGTTCCCCCGGCCAGGAGCCGGGTGAGCGGCGGGGCGGTCATCACCGCACACAGGTCGTCCGGCACCTTCTTGGCCTTGGCCGGCGACGAACACCCCGACACCAGCACCATGGCCGCCGCGGCAACCCCGCCGACGACAACCTTCGTGCACTTCTTCGCAGGCATGGAACGCCCCCCGATACGGATCCTGAACCGGTGAGCGATCTTGCTGATCCCCACGCATTTGGTCAAGGCCGCACCAAGCAACCACCCAGCGTTTGCCAACCCTGCGGCGTCGCAGCCGGTTCTCTCTTGCCACCCCACGGCGCCGATCCCACAATGACGCCCGTCCGACGATCTTGTGGACGACCGGTTGTTCGGGGGAGCGCAGCATGGCCAGGACCGGCAGGACCAGAGTGTGGATACCGTTCGCCGTCGCGATGACGGCGGTACTCGCGACGATCGGGGCGTGCAGCCGCACGTCGTCGTCGCACCCGGTGACCGCCGAAGCGGCCACCGGCGCCGCAGTCGTCGCGACCGCCCCGGAGCCGATCACCCCGGCGCTCACCGCCGCTACGGACACTCCGCCTGCGGACAACCCCACTCCGGGGCCGTCCGATACCGCGGCCCCGACCACCGACGCGCCGCCCGCCTCGCCGCCGCCCGCCGAGGACGTTCCGCCCGGGAACGACCCCGAACTCGTGCGCTGGTGGCCGCTGGTGAAAGACATCCCCGCCTGCCGCACGGACTTCCACGGCATGAACTGCCAGGTCGCCATGGCCCAACGCAACATCGGCCCGCTGGTCGAAGCGGCCCGGACCCGGGCTCCGACGCCGACCCCGGAGCCCTTCGGAACGGGTCATCCCAGTCAAATCGATGCGGTCATGTCGGAAAACGCCACCCGGATCATCGAGAACGCCCCGACACGCTGACGCAGCGGCAGCCGCGGCGGGGCGCATCCTCCCTCTAGCGTCGCGGCGTCGGCAAGGGGATCCGGGTCGGGAGGCCCTCCGGGATCGTTCCCAGGCTCACGGCGATCTTCGAGAAGCCCATGAACAAGGCCAACCCGGCGGTCAGTTCCACCGTCCCGGCGGCGCCGTAGGCGGCCACCAGTTCGTTCCGCAGTTCGTCCGTGACGCCGTGCGGGTTGCCGAGGAAGACGTCGGCGAGCCGGATCACCGTCTTGTGGCGCTCCTGGAGCGCGCTGGCTTCGAATCCGTCGTCGATGAGTTCGACGAAGTCCTCGGTGAGCCCGGCCGCCGTGGCCTGGTCGTACCGGACCGCACGACAGAAACGGCAGTCGGTGACACGCGCGTTGCGGAGCCGGGCGACCTCCTTCGAGGCGTGGTCCACGACGCCGTTCGACCACAGCGTCCCGTACAGGCGCAGGAACGACGCCAGCAGATCCGGCTGCAGGGCGAACGGGCTGGACGCGATCGGGTCCGCCGGGTCGGTGGGCGGCGGCGTGGCCGGCGCCGCCGGGTCGAGTCCGGGCAGTTCGGCGACGGTGACACCGGTGCCCGGTGTGATCGTGTGGGTGCCGAGCACGACGTTGAACCGGGCGAAGCCGTCGAACACCGCGCAGGCCATCGCCAGGCCCACGACGCGCGGCATCCCGAGCAGTTCGGTCAGGCGCGTGCGGTCCTCGTCGGAGACGCCGCCCGGCGCCATGACGAACTGCTCGGCGAAGTCCAGGCAGGCCGACTCCACGGCGTCGAACGCCGGGTCGCCCCCGCCCTTCGCCAGCGCCGCGACCTTGGCGTCGTCGAGACCGGCGTCGACCGCGGGACGCGTCCGAACCGCGAGTTCCGTCTCGCACTCGTGGAGTTGGGCGATGCGCAGCCGCACGAGTTCGGTGGTCCGCGGGTCGAGCACCCCGGGGTTCCACAGCCGGGTGAAGTAGTCGGCGTAGCTCGTCCGCAATTCCGGGAACAACCCCAACGTCCCCGGGAAGTCCGTCGCTTCCGCCTCGATACGGGACAACCAGCCGGCCATGTGCGCTCCTGTCGGGTCGACGTCCGCTTGCCTGCTCAGCCAGAAATTCCATATGCTGAATTCGGGATTCGCATATGAGAATTCGATGCTAGGCTCGGATCTGACACACCGTCAACCATCGACCGGCCGCGGGAGGCGTGCGCGCGATGACCGACCGGCAATCCCCCTCCGCCGACCGCGTGGTGCGGATTCTCACGCTGCTCACCGACCACCCGGGCGAACGCCTGACGCTCACGCAGATCGCCGAGCGGCTGGAGATGAGCAAGCCGACCTGCCTCGGCGTGCTGGCCAGCCTCAGCTCGGCGGGACTGCTCACCCGCGACGACGCCAAGACGTACGGCCCCGGCCCGGCCCTGCTGCGCATGGGCACCGCGGCGGAGAGCAGCGTGGCGCCGCTCGACCTGATCCGCCCGCACCTGGAGGCCCTGCACCGGGAGGCCGGCAGCTGCATGCTGGTCGCCAACATCGACGCCCACGTGGTCGTGCTCGACCGCCGCGGCGTCCTCGCCACCGGCGACACCCGCGACTTCGTCGGCGAACGCTTCCCCGCCGCAGCGCCGTTGGGCCTGGTCAACAATCTCTGGAACCCGGACGCCGACCTCCACGCGTGGCTCGCCCGCACCCCGCTGGTCCCGCTCGCGGGCAGCCCCGACCGGGTCTTCGCCCTCGCCGCGGACGCCCGGCAGCGCGGCTACGTCGTCGAGTGCGAAGCGGGTCCGGACGACATCGGCCACGCCGTCATCGCCCAGCTCGTCTCCTCGCACCTCCCGCAGGCGGTCCTCCGCAAGCTCTTCCGCCACCTGCCGCCGCTGACCTTCACCGAGTACGAACTGCCCGGCGAGGAAGTCCCGAACGCGGTCGTCCGGCACATGACCGCGCCGATCTTCGACCACCACGGCCGCCAGCCGTACGTCTTCACCGTCGTCGTCGACGGCACTCCGGACCCCGACACCCGGCGCCGCATCGCCGACACCCTCGTCGCCACCACCACAGCGGCCACGAAAGCCCTCGGCGGCGTCAACCCCTGGACGGCCTAGGCCGGGTCGGACATGGGCCGATCCGCGCTCTCCGCATCCGGCCGCACCCGTCCCGCGCGCATCTCCAAGTACCGCCGCTCCGCCAGACTCGCCGTCGCCTTGGCCGCGCGCCGGTAGTGGTCGTAGGCGGCGGCCCGGTCGCCGGTCTCTTCCAGAAGGTGCGCGCGGACCGACAGCAGGCGGTGGTGGCCGGACATGCGGTCGTCGTCGTCCAGCGTCGCGAGCAACTCCAGCCCGGCCGCGGGGCCTTCCACCTCCGCCAGGGCGATGGCGCGGTTCAGGGTCACCATCGGGTTCGGGGCGATGCGCTCCAGGATCATGTAGAGGGCGTGCACCTGCTGCCAGTTGGTGTCCTCGGCGGCGGCCGCGTCGGCGTGGGTGGCGGCGATGGCGGCCTGGAGTTGGTACGGACCGAGGGCGGCGCCGGCCAGCGCGGTCTTCGCCAGCGTTATCCCCTCCCCCGTCAACTCCGCGTCCCACAGCGTCCGGTCCTGCTCGTCCAGCGGGATCAGGTCGCCGGACGGCGTGGTGCGGGCCGCCCGGCGCGCGTGGGTGAGGAGCATGAGGGCCAGCAGGCCGGTGACTTCGGGGTCGTCGGGCAACTGCGCGTGGACCATGCGGGTCAGCCGGATCGCCTCGCGGGCGAGGTCGGCGCGGTGGAGTTCGGTGCCGGAGGACGCGGTGTAGCCCTCGTTGAAGATCAGGTAGAGCACGTGCAGCACGACCCGCAGCCGGTCTTCGCGGTCGGCGGGCTCCGGCAGCCGGAAGGAGCTGCCCGCGGCCTTGATGCGCTGCTTCGCCCGGCTGATCCGGGCGGCCATCGTCGCTTCCGGCACCAGGAACGCGCGGGCGATCTCCGCGGTGGTCAGGCCGCCGACCGCGCGCAGCGTCAGCGCGGTCTGCGACGCCGCGGTCAACGTCGGGTGGCAGCACAGGAACAGCAGCACGAGCGTGTCGTCGGTGTCCGGGACGTCCTCCGGCACCACCTCGGCCGCCACCGCGGTCTCCCGTTCGCGGCGGGCGTGGTCGCTGCGCATCGCGTCGATCAGCCGTCGCGAGGCCACCGTGACCAGCCAGCCGCGCGGGTTGTCGGGCACCCCCTCGGCGGGCCACTGCACGGCGGCCGCGAGGACGGCTTCCTGGACGGCGTCCTCGCAGCCCTCGAACTGCCCGTACCTGCGGATCAACATGCCGAGGACCTGCGGCGTGAGTTCACGCAGCAGGTCCTCGAAGGGTGGCGCCGTCATGCCTCCAATTGTCCGTCGGCGAACATCACCTGACGCACCTCGACACCCAGGCCTTCGACGGCCGTGTCCGGAATCTGCGCGGCCAGCTCGATCGCCCGCTCCTTGTTCTCGCAGTCGACCAGGTAGAAGCCGCCCAGGTATTCCTTCGACTCCAGGAACGGCCCGTCGGTCACCACCGGCTGCCCGTTGCGGACCTTCACGACCACGGCCTGCGACGGGTCGACCAGCGCCTGCGTGGTGATCAGCTCCCCGGACTGCTTGAGGCCGGCGATGAACTTGCCGTGGCCCTCGCCGATCGCCGCCTTCTCCGCGTCGGTCAGCGCGTCCAGCACGGCCGGGTTGACGTGCATGCTGATCAGGAACTGCATCTCGTTCTCCTCCTGGTGCGCGGGCCCCGGCGGGGCCTTCGCGTGGTGGTCGGAGCCGACGCCGTCGTCTTGACATCCCCCGCCCGGTTTTCCGCACGCATTTTCCGCCACCGATTTTCCGCCGCCCGACGTCAAGAAGCCCGGCGCCGCTCCGACCACCGGTCGACACACGCACACGGCACCACCCCATCACGGCATCACGGCATCACGGCATCACGACTGTGACACCACGACAGAAGAGAGCTTCCGACATGCGAGTCGACCGGGCATGGCTGGGACTGGGCCTCCTCGTCCTACCGACGTTCCTCGTGGCCATGGACATGACGGCGCTGCTGCTCGCGCTCCCCCAGCTCAGCGCCGACCTGGGCGCGGACAGCGTGCAGCAACTGTGGATCAGCGACAGTTACGGACTGATGGTGGCGGGCCTCGTCATCACCATGGGCACGCTCGGCGACCGGATCGGCCGGCGGCGGCTGCTGATGATCGGCGCGGCAGCGTTCGCGGTGCTGTCGGTGGTGGCCGCGTTCTCCACCAGTCCCGAGATGCTCATCGTCGTCCGGGCGCTGCTGGGGGTCGCCGGGGCGACCTTGGCGCCGTCGACGCTGGCCTTGATCACCAACATGTTCCGCGACGACCGGCAGCGCGGGAAGGCGATCGCGATCTGGGCGACCGGGCAGTTCGCGGGCGGCGCGCTCGGCCCGGTGCTCGCCGGGCTGCTGCTCCAGCACTTCTGGTGGGGCTCGGTCTTCCTGGTCGCCGTGCCCGCGATGCTGCTGCTGCTCGTCGCCGCACCGATCCTGCTCCCGGAGTTCCGCAGCGACCACGCCGGGCGCCTCGACCCGGCGAGCGTCGCCCTGTCGCTCGCCTCCGTCCTCCCGATGATCTACGGGATCAAGCAGCTCGCCGTGGAGAACGCGTCCGCGGGTCCCGCCGTCGCGCTGATCGCGGGCGCCGCGATCGGCGTGGTCTTCGTCCGCCGCCAGCTGCGCCTGGCCACGCCGCTGCTCGACCTGCGGCTGCTGCGCAACCGCCCCTTCACCGCCGTCCTCGTCGGCCTGGTGCTGGCCGGGATCGCCATGGCGGGCACCGGGCTCCTGGTGACCCAGTATCTGCAAAGCGTCCTCGGCTACTCCCCCGCGGTGTCGGCGCTGCTGTTCGCGCCGATGGGCCTCGGCGTGGCCGGCGGCACGATGGCCGCCCCGGCCCTGGCCCGCCGCATCCCGCAGACCACCGCCATCGCGGGCAGCCTGGTCGTGTCGGCGCTCGGCGGACTCCTTCTGGTCGCCGTCGAACCCGGCAGCGCGGTCGCGCTGCCGCTGGTCATCACCGGGATCACCGTCCTGGCGCTCGGCACCGGGCCGCTGTTCGCGCTGGGCACCGGGCTGGTCGTCGGGTCCGTGCCGCCCGAGCGCGCCGGATCGGCGGCGTCGATGTCGGAGACCGGCAACTACTTCGGCGGGTCCCTCGGCTTCGCCTTCCTCGGCGTGCTCGCCGCGGCCGTCTACCGCGACCGCATGGGCGGCACGTCCGAGACCATCGCCGACGCCGTCGCCGCCGGCCGCACCCTCCCGGCCGACCGGAGCACGTCGCTGCTGCACGACGCCCGGGACGCCTTCACCGCGAGCCTGCACGTCACCGGCCTGGTCGCGGCGGGCATCTTCGTCCTGGCGGCGGTCCTGGTCACCACGATGCGGCCCGCCGCGCCGACCGACGACACGACCGACACCGAAACTCCGGTGCCCGAGGAGGTCGACGCGTAGGCCGTGTCTCGGCCGTTCGACGGGAGACGGCCCGGCGGGCGGGTTCCGCACCGCGGCTCCGGTGGCGAGGCCGGAGCCGTGGTGCGCATGGTGGAGAGATAAGGCCGCGCCGGTTTCAAAAACCGACGACTGCCTCGTTCGGCTGTGCCGCGACTGCACCACGGCCGTCGACGCTCTCCCGCCGCAGGCGGCCACCCACCCGAGGAGTCAAGGTGAGCGAGGATCTCATCGAAACGGGCCCGATCGACTATCTGGTCGTCGAGTTCCCCAGCGAGGGCATGAAGGGCGAGGGGCTGCCCCTGCTCGTCGACCTGGTCGACCGCGGCATCATCCGCATTCTCGACCTGCTGTTCGTCACGAAGCAGCCGGACGGCTCCATCGTCGGCATCGACATCGCCGACTTCGACGCGGACGGGCAACTCGACCTGGCCGTCTTCGAAGGCGCGTCCTCCGGCCTGCTCGGCGACGACGACCTCGCCGAGGCCGGCGCCGCCCTGGAGACCGGCACCGCCGCGGGCATCATCGTCTACGAGAACCTGTGGGCCGCCCCCTTCGCGACCGCTCTGCGCCGCAACGGGGCGCGGGTCGTCGCGAGCGGCCGCATCCCGGTGGAAGCCGTCGTCGACGCGCTCGAAGCGCTCGAGGCCGCCGAAGCCGGCGGCTGAGCCGCCGCACCCGTTCGCCCGCACCGAAAGCAGGAGGCAGAAACCATGCCAGGTCTTCTCCGCGGCGTCGCCCGGACCGCCGTCGTCGCCGGCACCGCCACCGCCGTGTCCAACCGGGTCTCGCGGCGCCAGGCCGGCCGCTGGGCGCAGCAGGAAGCCCCCCAGCAGCCGCAGCAGGTCGTGTACGCGCAGCAGCCGCCCGCCGAGGCGCCGTCCGACCCGATGAACGACAAGCTCGCCCAGCTCAAGCAGCTCGGCGACCTGAAGGAGCAGGGCGTCCTGTCCGACGCCGAGTTCGAGGCGCAGAAGCAGCGCATTCTGAACGGCTGAGGGCCGGTGCCCGCTGCGGCACCGAGCGTGATCCACTAGGCGATGCGGCGCCCCCGAGGGCGCCGCATCGACGCGTGTTCCGCCTGTTCAGCGAGGAGTCCCCATGGCCGTCCCGACGCCGCCCGCCCGGATCTACCTGGACAAGCAGACGCCCGAGGCGTTCAAGGCGTTCGTCGCCGCCCGGGAGACGGTCCGCCAAGGCGCCGCGGACACCGGCCTGGAGCCGCTGCTGATCGAGCTGGTCAACCTGCGGGTCTCGCAGATCAACGGCTGCGCGTACTGCCTGAGCCTGCACACCCGCAAGGCGCTGCGCGCGGGCGAGACGACGCAGCGCCTCGGCACGCTGAGCGCGTGGCGGGACACCGAGCTGTTCACCGCCCGGGAGCGCGCCGCGCTGGCGCTCGCCGAAGCCGCCACCGCCATCGCGGACGCCGCCGCGCAGGACACCGCCTACGCCGCGGCCCGGCCGGTCCTGACCGACGACGAGATCGCCGCCGTCCTGTGGGTCGCCATCACGATGAATACGTTCAACCGGGTGTCGATCCTCAGCAAGCACCCGGTGCGCCCGGCCGTCACGGCGCAGGGCTGAGCGGCCGCACCATGAACACGTCCACGGCGTCCTCGGACTCCGGGACGAACCCGTGCCGCTCGTAGAGGCGCCGCGCCGGACTCCCTTGCAGGACGTTCAGCCGGACCGGCGCCCGTTCGCGGTCGCACCGGTCGAGCAGGCGGCGCAGCACACCCGAGCCGATGCCGGCGCCCTGCGCGTCGGGCGCCAGGTAGAAGTGCTCCAGCCAATAGCCGCCGTCGGCGGGGCGCAGCGCCACGCATCCGGCGAACGCTCCGCCCGTTTCGACGACCCACGTGTGCGCGGGCTCGAAGGCGTCGCGGAGGCGCTGCCGGACGCGGTGGTCGTCGTAGCGGCCGAGCCGTTCGAGGTCGGGCCGCATCACGACGGCGCGCAGTTCGGCGGCCGGCTCGACGTCGGCCGCCGAGGCGGGGCGCAGGTGCCAGGCGTGCATGGGCCCACGCTAGCGGGCCGTTCCGGACGGCCCTCCGAGGCCCGGAGGGAACCGATTCCGTCGGCGCCCGGTCAGGCTTCGATGTGCGCGGCGAGGCCCGCCAGGATCATCGTGCTGCCCTCGCGGGCCATGTCGCGGGCTTCCTCGGTGGCGTTGGTCTGGTCGATGACGACCTCGACGCCGTCCGGGTGCTCGGCGAACGTGATCGCCATGACCTCCGCGGGGGCGCCCGGCACGTCCATCGACAGGACGATCCGGTGCCCGTCCTCGACCTCGAGGAACGTGCCGGTGAGCGGGAACTGCCCGCCGTCGGGGGTGAGCAGCGTGGACTTCCAGGCGCCGCCGGGGCGGACGTCGATCTCGACGCTGCCTTCGGCGGCGCCGAACCAGGCCGGCCACTCGGCGGCGGTGGTGTACGCGGCCCACGCGCGGGCGACGGAGGCGTTCATGACGCGGGTGACGGTGTAGGGGAAGCCGGTGGTGGTGTTCTCGCTCATGTCGGAACCTCTCGTGTTCGGCGCCGCGTTGCGCGGCTGCTGTCGTCGAGGGGTTAGACCGGGGCGGGGCCGCGGAGTCATCGCCGGGCCCGATATGACCTGGACCACAATGCCGAGCGGCCCCGCCGCGTGGTGCGACGGGGCCACTCCTCGGGTGCCGTGGTCAGACCGCGGCACCCACCCGCGGGTTCTCCGCGAGGGCCACGGGGCCGTCGAGGACCGGCGTCTTGTCGGCCAGTGCCTTGAAGCGGGTCAGGCGGAGGCTGTTGGAGACGACGAAGACCGAGCTGAAGGCCATCGCGCCGCCGGCGAGCATCGGGTTGAGCATGCCGGAGGCGGCCAGCGGCAGGGCCGCGATGTTGTAGGCGAACGCCCAGAACAGGTTGGACTTGATGGTCTGGAGCGTCTTGCGGGACAGCCGGATGGCGTCCGCGGCGGCGCGGAGGTCGCCGCGGACCAGGGTCAGGTCCGAGGCTTCGATCGCGACGTCGGTGCCGGTGCCCATCGCCAGGCCGAGGTCGGCCTTGGCGAGCGCCGCGGCGTCGTTGACGCCGTCGCCGACCATCGCGACGACCTGGCCCTGGCCCTGCAGCCGGGTCACCACGTCGACCTTGTCCTTCGGCATGACCTCGGCGAACACGTTGTCGGGGTCGATGCCGACCTGCGCGGCGACGGCCTGCGCAACCGTGGTGTTGTCGCCGGTGAGCAGGATCGGAGTGAGGCCGAGTTCCTTGAACCGGCGGATGGCTTCCGCCGACGTCGGCTTGACGGCGTCGGCGACCACGAGGATCGCGCGGGCCTTGCCGTCCCAGGCGACCGCGACCGCGGTGCGGCCGAGGGCTTCCGCGTCGGCCTTGGCGCGTTCGAGGTCGGCGGGCAGGTCCAGGGCCCATTCGGTGAGCAGCCGGGTGCGGCCGACCAGGACCGCGTGCCCGTCCACGATGCCCTGCACGCCCAGGCCTTCGACGTTGGCGAAGTCCTCCGGCTCGGGCAGGTCGCCGGTGCGTTCGGCGGCGGCCTTGGCGATCGCCTGCGCGATGGGGTGCTCGGAGGCGTTCTCCAGGGCGCCCGCGAGGCGCAGCACGTCGGCCTCGGCCTCTCCTTCCGCGAGACGGGTGTCGACGAGGGTCATGCGGCCGGTGGTGACGGTGCCGGTCTTGTCCAGGACGACGGTGTCGACGCGGCGGGTGGACTCCAGGACTTCGGGGCCCTTGATGAGGATGCCGAGCTGGGCGCCGCGGCCGGTGCCGACCATGAGCGCGGTCGGGGTGGCCAGGCCGAGGGCGCACGGGCAGGCGATGATCAGCACGGCGACCGTGGCGGTGAACGCCGCCGCGATGCCTTCGCCGGTGCCCAGCCAGAACCCGAGCGTGGCGATGGCGAGGGCGATGACGATCGGCACGAACACCCCGGAGATCCGGTCGGCGAGCCGCTGGACCTGCGCCTTGCCGTTCTGCGCGTCCTCGACGAGCTTGGCCATCTGGGCGAGCTGGGTGTCGGCGCCGATCCGGGTGGCGCGGACCACCAGGCGGCCGCCGGCGTTGACGGTCGCGCCGGTGACGGTGTCGCCGGGGCCGACCTCGACGGGCACCGATTCGCCGGTGAGCATGGACGCGTCGACAGCGGACGTGCCCTGTTCGACGGTGCCGTCGGTGGCGATCTTCTCGCCCGGACGGACCACGAACAGGTCGCCGACGGCGAGCTGTTCGACCGGGATACGGGTCTCGCGGCCGTCCCGGAGCACTGCCACGTCGCGGGCGCCGAGTTCGAGCAGCGCCTTCAGCGCGGCGCCGGAGCGGCGCTTGGCACGGGCCTCGAAGTAGCGGCCGGCCAGGATGAACGTGGTGACGCCCGCGGCGGCTTCGAGGTAGATGTTCCCGGCGCCGTCGCTGCGTTCGATGGCGAACGAGAACGGGTGGGTCATGCCGGCCTCGCCCGCGGTGCCCCAGAACAGCGCGTACACCGACCAGGCGAGCGCGGCCAGGGTGCCCATCGACACCAGCGTGTCCATCGTCGAGGTGCCGTGCTTGAGGTTGGTCCACGCCGCCTTGTGGAACGGCCAGGCCCCCCACAGCACGACCGGCCACGCGAGCGCCAGCGACAGCCACTGCCAGTTGGTGAACTGCCAGGCCGGGACCATCGCCATCGCGATCACCGGGACGGTGAGCACCGCGGACGCGATCAGCCGGTCGCGCAGCGCGCGGATCCGGCCGCCCTCGGCGTCGGTCTCCGGCACCGGGTCCGCCGCGGCGCCGGACGCCTTGGGCGGGGGCGGGAGTTCCGCGGTGTAGCCGGCCGCCTCGACCTGGGCGACCAGGGCTTCGGGGGTGACGTCTCCCTCGTAGGTGACCTTGGCCTTCTCGGTGGCGTAGTTGACGGTCGCGGTGACGCCGTCGAGCTTGTTGAGCTTGCGCTCGATCCGGTTGGCGCACGACGCGCAGGTCATGCCGCCGATCGCCAATTCGATCTGCGCGGCGTCCCGCGGCGCCGAGGTCCCGGTGTCCGGACTCATCGCCTGCTCCTTCGTCATGTCCCGGTGGTGCGGGGTACGGGTGGTACTCCGGCGGTGGCGGCCCACGCCGTCCCGCGATCACGTGCTCAGCATACCCTAGGGGGGTATGTAGTCAACAACCGTCGGCCTTGGCTCCGCGGCGCGCGAGGCCGGCCGGGGGTGGTGGTACGAGGTGCGGTCAGTGCTCGTGTCCGGCGCCTTCGTCGCTCGTGCCGCTCGGGCTGCTCGGGCTGCTCGTGCCGCTCGTGCCGCTCGGAGCCGACGGGGTCGGCGAGGCGGCGGGGGCCGCGCCCGGGTCGACCGTCACGGTGAACTCGGCGGTTCGCACGATGCCTTCGTGCTGGAAGTCGAGGTACAGCCGGTAGGTGCCCACGCTGGGCGCTTCGGCGTGGAACGAGATACCGGGGCCCGCGGGCGTCTTGCCGTCGCCGGGCGCGCCCTCGGGGTGCACGTGCAGGTAGGCGAGGTCGCCTTGGCGCAGCGCGACGAGGTGGCCGAACGCGCCGAGGTAGGGCTGGAGGTCGGTGACCGGCACGCCGTTCTTGCTCACCGACAGCGTCAGCATGCTCGCCGAGGTCGCCAGGTCGCCGTTCAGCGTGACGGTGTAGCCGTCGACTTCGGCGGTCCGCGACGGCGCCGGCAGCGGCACGGTGCGGTAGTCGCCGGGCACCGCCACGTCGGCGCCGAGGGTCAGCCCGCCGGCCGGGTCGCCGGACGGCGTGAAGTCGGCGAACACCCGGTAGTCGCCCGCGGCCGCGAAGGTGAGCGGGATACGCCACGTGCCATCGGCACCGAGCGTCGGGTGGACGTGCCGGAAGCCGGAGAGGTCGCGGCGGACGACGATGAGGTGCAGGTCCTTGTCGTGGGCGCGGTCGTAGCGGGTCCACGGGCGGCCGTCGGGGCCGAGGACCTGGAAGCGGAACTCGGTCGGGACGCCTACCGGCAGGGGTTCCCGCTGGGGCACCAGCGTGTAGCCGCGTTCGGAGACCTGGAGGCCGCCCGCGACCGCGGCATTGGCGGCTGCCGCATTTGCGGCGACCGTCGGGGTGGTGTGCCCGGAGTGGCCGTCGCCCGCGGCGCTCGGGGACGCGGCCGAGTCGTGACCGTGCGGCGACGAACCGCCGCCGACCGGGCCGACCGCGTTGCCGACGCCGTACGCGGCGCCGAATGCCAGGGCGAGGCCGGCCGCGAACGCGCCGACGCGAGTGGCCGTGTTCATGGCCGTTCTCCTTTTCGTGGGGTGGTGCTCGGGATTCGGGTCGTGGGGTGGCGCTCGGGCGCGGTGTGTGCGGGCAGCAGTCCCGGCCGGGGTGCCGGCTCGGCTCGCCGACACCCCGGCCGGGTATCGGCGGTGCTCAGTGGCAGCTGCCGCAGCAGGACGCGCCCGGGTTCTCGTCCTTCGGGGCCTCGACGACCTGGTAGCCGGCCTCGGCGACCGCGGCAGCGACCGCGGCGTCGTCGATCGCCCCGGCTGCGGACACCGTCACCCGGCCCGCGGCCAGGTCGACGTTCACGGCCGTGACGCCGTCGAGCTTGCGCACCTCGGCCGTGACCGACGAGACGCAGTGCCCGCAGGTCATGCCCGAGACGGAGTACTCGGCGGTGGTCGCGGTGGTGGTGCTCATGGGATGCCTCCTGGGCGGGGATCGTGGGGGCGCCGCCGGCCGGTCCGGGCGGCTTCACGACTCACAACATACCCCCCTTGGGTATCTTGTCAAGCCGACTCCCCCTGACTCGACCCCCGGCGAAGGGTCCGCAGGATCGACGAACACCCTTCAGGCGTGCACCAATTGGGCAATCGCCTCGGCCGCTTCGCGCACTTTCACCTCGATCGCGCCGCGACCCTCGACCGCCTCCGCAGCCACGCAATGACCCAGGTGGTCGTCCATCAATCCGAGCGCGACAGCCTGCAAGGCCTTGGTGATCGCGGAGACCTGAGTCAGCACATCCAGGCAGTAGGCATCCTCTTCCACCATCCGCTGTAGGCCCCTGACCTGGCCTTCCGCCCGCTTCAACCGCGCCATGCAGGCCTTCTTGTCCGCCGCATATCCGGCCATCGGAGCTCCTCCTCGAACTTTCGCCTTCACATACGGTACCCCCCTAGGGTATGTTCGGCGGCGTTCGGAAATCCAGAGGTACCCGTACCCCGTATCGGAAGTGGTGGAGATGTCCGCGCCCGATGTACCCAACCCGCGCCGCTGGGCCGCACTTGCGCTCATCGCGCTCGCCCAGTTCATGGTCATCATGGACACGTCGATCATCGGCGTGGCGCTGCCCGACATGCAGACCGACCTGGGCTTCTCGCAGGAGAACCTGTCCTGGGTCTTCAACGCCTACGTGATCGCCTTCGGCGGACTGCTGCTGCTCGGCGGCCGGCTGTCCGACCTGTTCGGCGCCAAGCGGATGTTCACCGCCGGATGGGTGGTGCTCGGCGTCGGGTCGCTGGTCGCCGGACTGGCCGGCGACGTGTGGGTCGAGCTGGCCGGCCGCGCCGTCCAGGGCGCGGGTGCGGCGCTGATCGCCCCGTCCGCGCTGACCCTGCTGATGATGCTGTTCGGCGGCAACCCGAAGGAACTGACCAAGGCGTTCGCGCTGTACGGCGCGGCGGCCCCCGCGGGCGGTACTGCGGGCGTGTTCCTCGGCGGCCTGATCACCGAGTACGCGAGCTGGCCGTGGGTGTTCTACATCAACCTGCCGGTCGTCGCTCTCACCCTGGTCCTCACCCCGTCGCTGATGCCGTCCGCCCCGGCGCGCCGCGGCTCGATCGACTGGCTGGGCGCGATCCTGGCCACCGGCGGCCTGGCCGTCGTCGTGTACTCGGTGGTCCGCGCGCCCGAGGTCGGCTGGGGCTCGGCGGAGACCCTGCTGGTGCTGGCCGGCGGCCTCGCCCTGGTGCTGCTGTTCCTGCTCGTCCAAGCGAAGAAGGCCGAGCCCTTGATGCCGCTGCGGATCCTGCGCACCCCGAACCTCGGCGGCGCGAACCTCGCCCAGCTGCTGATGGCGGGCGCGTGGGTGCCGATGTGGTTCTTCCTCAACCTCTACCTGCAGCAGGTGCTGGGTCTGGGGGCGTTCGCGAGCGGCTCTGCGCTGTTGCCGATGACCGTCGCGATCATGGTCATGATGATCACCGTCGCGCCGCGCCTGATCGCCAAGTTCGGGCCGAAGAACCTGATCGTCGCCGGCATGGCGCTGCTCGCGGGCGGCATGCTGTGGCTGTCGTTCGTCCGGGCCGACGGCACCTTCTGGGTCGACGTGCTGCCCGCGTCGCTGGTGGCCGCGACCGGCATGTCCCTGGCCTTCATCCCGTCGCTCGGCACCGCGATCTCCAGCGCGCGGCCGGAAGAGGGCGGCCTGGCGTCCGGCATCGTCAACACCTCGTACCAGATCGGCTCGGCGCTCGGCCTGGCCGCGATGACGGCGGTCGCCGCCGCGCACGGTTCGCGGCAGATCGGCAACGCGTCCGCCCTGACCGACGGCTTCTCCGCGGCCTTCCTCGGCGCCGCGGGCATCGCCGCCGCGGGTGCGCTGCTGGCGATCGTCACCCTGCGCGGCTCGTCCGCGCCGGCCGACGCCGAGGGCGCGGAGCGGGAGACGGCCGACGTCGCCTGACGTCTCTCACGCCCTGTGCCACCGACCTGCGCTTCACGGTCGGTGGCACAGGCCACTTCCGGAAGGAGCCCGCGCCATGGAGGAGATCCGCATGTACGGAACGTCCTGGTGCCCGAGCGTCGCCGAAGTCCGCGCCCTGCTCGACGAACGCGGCATCCCCTACCAGTACTTCGACATCGACGAGGACAAGAAGGCCCGCAAGGCCGTCTACCGCTTGCAACAGGGCGGCCGGCGCGTCCCCACGCTCACCCTGCCGGACGGGACACTGGTGGTGGAGCCGGACGTGACCAAGGTGGAGCGGATGATTGCCGGGTGGGGCGGTTCGGGAGCCGGGGAGGCGGGGGGACTGCCCGGCGAGCGAGGCCCCGCGGGGCTGTCCGGCGGCCAAGTCGGTGGTCGGCCCGACCACGATCGGCCTGGGGAGCAGGCGGCGCGGCCGCCGGAGGGCCGGCCCGCCGGCCGGGCACCTCACCGGTCCGGCGAACGGCCGGCGGGCGAAGACCGGTGACCCCGCCGCAACCGGAGACCTTGCGCCGGGCGTTGCGCCACCCCGTGGCGAAATGCCTCGCGGCGTGCCTGCTGAGTGTCGCACTGCGGAAGGTGAACGAGGCGGGACCGCACCCGATGCGACAGGCTGCCGGCCCGCGCGGCGCGGGCCCGGGGACACCGGCACCCCTTCGCCGGAATCCGCCGCGCTGCGCGGGCTGAACGCACACGGCTCCACGTGGCTCGGCCTGCGGCAACCACGCTCCCGGACACCCCACCCCACGTCGTACTTCATGATCCTCGTCATCGCGGAGGGGCCGACCGGGCCGGGGCAGGGCAGGCGCGCATTCTTTTTGCCGATCATGGTGCGACACGCCCGGCCTTGGCCCCGGGCAGGTGCAAGGCTGGGGCATGACCGAAGCCGCGGGCACCCGCCGGGCGTGTTCGTCGACCACGGGTCCCCGGTGCCGCGGCGCGACCGAAAGGACACCCCTGTGAGCAAGCCGCCGCTGCCCGAGCAGGCGATCGCCATGGCGCGCAAGGCGAACCCGGCCGTCATCACGACGCTGCGCAAGGACGGCCAGCCCGTCTCCACCGCCACCTGGTACCTGTGGGAGGACGACGGCCGCGTCCTGGTCAACATGGACGAAGGGCGCCGCCGCCTCGACCACGTGCGCAACGACCCGCGCGTGACGCTGACCATCCTCGACGAGGGCAATTGGTACACCCACCTGTCCCTCATCGGCCGGGTCGTGGAGTTCCGCGACGACAAGGACCTGGCGGACATCGACCGGCTCTCCCGGCACTACGGCGGCGAGGCGTATGCGATCCGCGACCGGGCCCGGGTCAGCGCCTGGATCGAGATCGACCGCTGGCACGGCTGGGGCGGGCTCAAGGACAGCGACCAGCCGGGCGGCGCCCGGCAGATCGCCGCGGAAGACTGACGAGCGCCCTGGCGCCGGCTTTGCGGGGCGGCCGGGATCCGGCGGCCCCGCGCAAGCCGGCGCGCGGTCATTCCGTCAGTTGCCGCCCCACCTCGCGCAGTACCGGCAGCAGGGCCTCCACGTCGGCGTCCGTGGTCCGCCAGTTGACCAGCGCGCAGCGCAGGACTTTCGCCCCGCGGTAGGCGGCCGTGCCGACGAAGAAGCGGCCGTCGCGCAGGACGGCTTCGCCGAGCCGGGTGTTGAGGTCGTCGAGGCGGTCGTCCGGGACGCCGGGCGGGCGGTAGCGGAAGCAGACGATGGAGAGCCGTACGGGGGCGAGGAGTTCGAAGTCGTCGGACGCGTCGAGGAGGCGCCCGAGGTGGGCGGCGGCGTCGAGGTGGCGTTCCACCATCGCGCGGTAGCCGTCGCGGCCGTACGCGCGCAGGGTCGCCCAGATCGGCAGGGCGCGGGCGCGGCGCGAGGATTCCGGGCCGAGCGTGTTGTAGTCGACTTCCGCGCCGTCGGCCTCCGGCAGGTAGGAGACGCCCCAGCCGCCGAAGGCACGGGCGAGGAACTCGCGGTCGCGGACGAAGGAAAAGCCGCTCTCGTAGGGGACGTTCAGCCACTTGTGGCCGTCCGCGGTGATGGAGTGGGCGCGTTCGACGCCGCGGGCGAAGTGCGCGGTGCGCGGCGACAGGGCGGCGAACAGGCCGAACGCGCCGTCCACGTGCAGCCAGGCGTTGTGGCGTTCCGCGAGGTCGGCCAGCGCGTCGAGCGGGTCGGAGTCGCCGGAGTAGACGTCGCCGAGGTTGCCGACGAGCACCGCGGGGGCGCCGCCGAGTTCGGCGAGGGCCTCGGCCAGCACGGGGAGGTCCAGGCGTCCGGTGTCGTCGCGGGAGAACGTGCGGAGGGTGTCGCGTCCGCAGCCGAGGATCTGCAGGGCCTTGCGCGTGCTCGGGTGGACGAGGCCGCTGGTGAGGACGGGCATCGCGGGCAGGCCGGAGAGCCCGTCGGCGGCGACGTCGACGCCGTGCTGCCCGGCCCACCAGGTGCGGGCGCAGGCGAGGCCGGTGACGTGGGCAAGGGTGGCGCTGGGGGTGAGCACGCCGCCGTAGGACGCGGGGATGCCGAAGAGGTCCTTGAGCCAGGCGAGGACGGTCGTCTCGGCGCGCGCGGCGAGCGGTGACGCCACGTGCAGCCCGGCGGCCTGGTCGACCAGCGAGGTGATCCAGTCGCCGGCCATCGCGGCGGGGGTCGCCCCGCCGACGACCAGGTGGAAGAAGCGCGGGCCGGAGGTTCCGGTGGCGGCTTCGGTGGCGATCCGGAGCAGCTCCTCGACGCCGGCCAGAGTGCCGTCGCCGGTTTCCGGGAGCGGCCCGCCGAGGTGGCCGAGCAGCAGGTCTTCGGCCTTGGCGTCGCGCACGGGCCGGTCGGTCAGCCCGTCGAGGTAGGGGCCCGCGGCCCGGAACACCCGCTCCAGCGCGGCGGCGGCTTCGTCGCGGTCGTCGATCGGGTCGGTCATATTGCCAGTCAATCAGCCCGGCAGCCGCCGCGCACCGGTTGCATATCGCGCGAACTGGTCTGGAATGCCAGGGAAGTTCGCGGCCAGGTGCGAGGATCGCGGGATGGATGTCCCCGGTGAGGAGCCCGGCATGGAGTTCGCGGTGAGGACCACGGCATGAAGTTCCTGGTGCTGATGTACGCCGACCCGGCCGCCACCGCCGCGATGACGGAGGCGGAGCGCGCCGACGTGTTCGCCCGCCACGAAGCGCTGCACCGCGATCTGGCGGAGACGGGCGAGATGCTCAACGGCGCGGGACTGGGTTATCCGGCCGACACGACCACGCTGCGGTGGCGCGGCGCCAAGCCGGCATCCGCGGCGGGCGGGCCGCTGACGTCCGCGACCGAGCAGGCGACGGCGTACTACGTGGTCGAGTGCGCGTCGCGGGAGCGGGCAGTGGAGATCGCCCGGCGGCTCTTGGACTTCCATGTGGTGGCCGTGGAGGTGCGCGCCGTCCACGACTGGTTCGGCATGGGCGGCGAGTGACGCGGCCACCGCCGTCGGCGGCCTGCTTCACTCCTCCGGCGGGTGCCGCGGCCGCGTCCCGAGGTTGCCGTATCCGGTCAGCTCCTGCGGCAGCGTCCGGTCGCGCATGTGCCTGTGCGGCATCTCCATCGGTTCGCGGGGCTCGAAGTGGCCGGCGAGCGGTCCCGGCGCGAGGTGGAATTGCGGCGGCGGACGCTCGGGGTCGGCGCGGGTCGGGGGGATGGGGGCGTCGAGTTCCGGCGGCGGCGGGTTCCAGTGGGCGCGGGCGGCCCGCACGGCCGGCCACGCCAGGAGTGCCGCGACGGAGCCCGCGACGGCGACGCGCACGCGCTTGCCGGGGCGCCGGGTGCCGCGCGTCGGGGCGGGGCCGGACTCGGGCTCGTGGACGATCATCGCCACGTGCATCGGCGGCGGGGTTTTCTTACCGAGTCGCATACTGTCGGGCTACCCGGCCGGGGCGCCTCTCCACCGTGATCGGCTCGGCAAAGCCGCCGGCCTGGGGCCGGCCACGGCGCGCCGGTACCGGCAGCGCCCTGGGCGCCCTGCTGATCGGCCGCCCCCGGCCGCCCCGCTTGGCGCGCGGGGGCGGCCGGCCGAGGCACACTGGGGCATGGCCACCTCCCCGCCGCGGCAGCCCGAGCACCCGGAGGCGCCGCACCCGTCGGCCCCCTCGTCCCCGCTGTCCCCCGAGCCCGAGCCGGTCACCCGCACCGCACCGCGCCCCGTGCGTCCCGCCCTGCTCGCGCAGGGCTGGCTGGACCTCACGTTCCTCCACTGGCCGGTCGAACCCGCCCTCGTCGCACCGCTGTTGCCGCCCGGCACGGTGCCGGACACGATCGACGGCGCTACCTACGTCGGCCTGGTTCCCTTCCGCATGGACCGCATCTCGCTCGGCCCGCGCCCGGCGATCCCCTACTTCGGCAGCTTCGCCGAGACCAATGTGCGGCTGTACTCGGTCGACCGGGCCGGGCGGCGCGGCGTCGTCTTCCGCTCCCTGGAAGCCGCGCGGCTGCTGCCGGTGGCCGTGGCGCGGGCGGCGTTCGCGCTGCCGTACATGTGGGCGCGGATGCGCGTCGAGCGGCTCGGGACGGCGGAGCACCCGGAATTCCGCTACACGACGGCCCGCCGCGTCCCCGGACCGCGCGGCGCGGGCGGTAGCGTCCACATCCGCGTCGGCCCGCCGTACGAGGCCGACGACCTGGCGGATTTCCTCACCGCCCGCTGGGGCCTGCACGTGGCCTGGCACGGCCGCACGCTGTACCTCCCGAACGAGCACCCGCCGTGGCCGCTCCGGCACGCCGAGCTGCTGGCGTGGGAGGACGATCTGCTGGTCGGCGCGGGCCTCCCGCCGGTGTCCGGTCCCCCGGTCAGCGTGCTGTTCTCGCCGGGGGTCCGGACCCGGTTCGGGCCGCCGCTGCGGTGCCCCTAGGACACGCCCCGGGACGACCGGCGAGGTGCCGCGCGTCAGCCCAGTTCGGACGTGAACAGTCCCGCCACGCGCTGCCACGAGTCGTCCGCCGAAGCCTTGTGGTACGGCTCCCGCCCCGGGAAGAAGAAGGCGTGGGCCGCGCCTTCGTACACGGTGATCTCGTGGCGCACGCCCGCCGCGGTGAGCCCGGCGGCGATCGCGTCGCGCTGCTCGGCGTCGATGACGTGGTCGAGTTCGGCGAAGAACAGCTCCAGCCGCACCTCGCGTTGCGCGATCGCGGGGGCCACGGTGAGCAGCGGTTCGGGACGGCTGAGCGCGGTCCCGGCGACCGGCAGCCAGCCCGGGTAGTAGATCGCCGCCGCGGCGAGGTCGAGGCGGCTCGCGGCGTAGAACGCCAGGTGGCCGCCGAGGCTCATGCCGAGGATGCCCGGCTTTCCCGCAGCATCGGCCCGGGCGTGCGCGTGGTCGAGCGACGCGCGCAGGTCCTGCTCGACGCCTTCGCGGGTCAGTTGCGCGACCAGTTCGAAGGCGCGCGTGCGGTTGGCGTCGGTCTCGGTGAATCCGCGCGCGGTGTCGGCGTCGAGGCGGTGGTACAGGTCCGGTGCCACGGCGACGTAGCCGAGCGCGGCGACGTCCCGGACGAGCGCCCGGACGTCGTCGGTCAGCCCCCACAGTTCCGAGCACACCAGCACCGCGGGCCGCAGCCGGGCGTCGGCCGGCCGGGCGGTGTAGGCGGCCATGGCCGAGCCGTCGACATCGATCTCCACGTCCTGCCCGACGACGTTCATTCCGGTCGCTGCCTCTCCCCGTAGCGGACGCGGCCCCACCGAGCCGCGTGCGCCACGATATTCGCCGGTGATCGCTCCCGCGGCGGGAAACGCAGCCGGCCCGCGCGCAGCGGACAACGCGCAGGCGGGGGCCCGGTGCCGGGCCCCCGCCGGGTCACACCTCGGCGACCAGGAACTGCTCCGCGCGCGGCGGCCGGAGCCCGTCCGGGCGGTCCGCGAAGTAGCGCTCCGCGAGCTCGTCCGGGGACACGTGCCGGGCCTTCGAGAACCCGGCGTCCCACGCCGCCCACTTCATGTCGTCCGGCGCGTAGAGACTCAGGAACGGCGTGCCCGACGCGGCGGCGTTCCGCATCGAGAAGTCCTGCACCGCCCGCTGGTCCGGCTCGAGCATGTCCAGCGGCAGCAGGAACGTGCCCGCGAACACCGACCCGGGTGCCAGCTCGGCGACCTGCCGCAGCGTCGCCATGTTGGCTTCGCGCGTCAGGTACATGCTGACTCCGGTCGACGCGACGACCGTCCGCTGTGCCGGGTCGAAGCCGGCGTCCTTGAGGCGGTCCCACCACGAGTCGCCCGCTTCGAAGTCGACGGGGACGAAGGTCAGCCACGGCGGGACGGCATAGCCGAGTTCGGCGAGCCGGCGCCGCTTCCACGCCTGGGTGCCGGGCTGGTCGACCTCGAACACCCGGATGCGGGAGCCGAGTTCGGGGCGCCGCTGGGCGAACGTGTCCAGGCCCGCACCGAGGACGACGTACTGCGTCGCGCCCGCGTCGGCCTGCTCCGCGACCAGGTCCTCGACGAACCGGGCGCGGGCGGCGATCGACGCACGGACGCCTTCGACGCCGGGCATCGTCATGTCGCCGCGCGCCCGCCAGTCGTCGCCCGGGTCGGCGAGCTTCAGGCCGACCTCGTCGTCGAGGACGTGCGGCGGCGCGTCGGCCTGCACGTGCAGAGCACGCCACAAGGCGACGCGCACCGCGGTGTGGTCGGGCTCCTGCTCGCCGTCCGGGCGCACGGGCTCAGCCATGGTGGTGTCCCTCCGCGTGCCTGCCTTCCGGCAGCGGGGCTTCGAGGGCGACGATCCGCCCGTCCGGGTCGCGGACGAGTGCCTGGTCGACGCCCCAGTGGGTGGGCGTGAACGGCTGCGCGAAGTCGGGCTCCCGTTCGGGGGCGAACGCCGCGGAGTCGGCGACCTTGAGGACCGGGTGCGTGGTCAGCTCGCGGTCCTGCTGCTCGACGATGAACACGTACGGCCCGCCGGATGGGTGAGCCCAGTGCCCGGAGCCGTGCTCGGTCTCCAGCACGCTCCGGAAGCCCAGGGACTTCCAGAACGCCGCCGTCGCACCGTAGTTGCGGGTCTCGACGAGGAATCCTTCGATGCCTTCAGTCGCCATCGGTGTGCTCCTTTCCGGCGTCCGCCGCGCGTTGGAGGTATTGCGTGAGTGCCGCTGCGACTATTGCGGAGAGTGACTGCTCCGTGTCGACGGCGTGATGCTTGACCTCGCGGACGAGGTCGACCGGTAGATAGACGTTGAACTGCTTGACCTGTCGCTCGGCCGCCATGCCTAGGATGCTAGCAATCTAGACGCCGTCGCGCGAACGGCGGCCCGACGAAGGCCGCCGCGGGCTGTTCGATCACCTTGTTTCTGATAGGTCGTCAGGTAATACTCGGGCGCCATGACCGACGACGCCGTGTCCGGCAATGCCCTGTCCGTCCTGCTCGCCAAGCAGGCCATCACCGAGGTCCTGTACCGCTACTGCCGCGCCCTGGACCGGATGGACCGCGACGCGGCCCTGGCCGTCTGGCATCCCGGCGGGACCGCCGACTACCGGCCGTTCTTCCAGGGCACCGGTGCGGAGTTCGTCGACTGGGTGTGGGTCCAGCATGCGGCGATGACCGGGCACTCGCACCAGATCGCCAACGTCCTGGTCGAGGTCGACGGTGACACCGCGGTCAGCGAGTCGTACGTGACGGTCACCCTGCAGTCCGCCGCGGGCCCCGACCGCACGGCGGAGACGGTCGTCCGCGGCCGCTACCTCGACCGCTGGTCGCTGCGGGACGGCCGCTGGGCCATCGACGAGCGCCGCCACGTCCCGGACTTGCAGTCGGTGACGCTCCACGACGCGGCGATGACCGCGATCGAGAAGCACGAAGGCGGATCGTCCCGAGACGGCGCCGACCCGTCGCGGCAGTTCCTGGGCTGAGGCCGTGCGGTGCCGTCGCGGTCACGCCGGCACCGACGCCATCCCCCGCTCCGCGCCGCCCTCGTCGGGCATCCCCAACGGCACGAACCCGGTGCCGAAACCGTTCGTGTCGACGAGCCAGCCCAGACACTTCACGACCTGCAGCGTCATCGCCGAGTCCTGCACGGCCATCCGCGGAAAGCGGCGCGCCCAGTCCGCTTCCAGCAGACTGGCATCGGCCGCGGACCGCAGGTACATCACCAGAATCACGTTCGCGGGGCCCGTGACCGTCGCACACATCCGCACGTCCCCGCCCCCGGACAGCTCGGCGGCGGTGGCGTCCAGCTCGTCCGGCGGCACTCGCAGCCACCAGGTCGCCGTGCACGGCCAGCCGGTCAACGACCGGGCGACCTCGCACCGGAAACGCGCGTATCCGGCCCCCATCAGCCGGGAAAGCCGCCGCGCCACCGTCACGCCGCTCAGTCCCAACCGCCGGGAGAGTTCGGCGGTGCTGATCCGGCCGTCGGGCCCGAGCTGCTCGACGATCGCCAGGTCGTCGGCGTCCAGGGCGAACGGCGCCGGCGCGGTCACCCGGCCCAGCTCGGCGAGCTGCCGCCGCTGGTCGCGGTCCAGCGCCCGCAGCCGCCACGCGGCCGAGTCCTTGTAGAGGCGCAGCGGCATCTGCACACGGATCCCGGTGATGCCCGGCACCGCGGGCAGCCGCACCTGGAGGTAGAGCGCGAGGCGCCCCGCGTCCGGCGCGTACACGCAGGCGAAGAGGTCGCGTCCGCCGGTCAGGTGCTCGATGTTGATGATGTTCGGCTGCCGCGACAGCTCGGCGACCACGTGCGGGATGCGGCCGGGCGCGACCGTGATCTCGACCAGCACCGCCTTGCCGACCTGCGAGGGAATCCCTTGCGGCACGCCCATGAAGCCGGTCATCCAGGCCGCCCCCGTCCCGGCCAGCCGGCGCCACCGCCGCGCCAGCGTGGCGGGAGCGGCGCCGAGGACGGGGGCCAGGTCGGACCAGGACGCGCGCGGCGCGAGCTGGAGGGCGTTCACCAGCGCCAGGTCGAGTTCATCCAGAGCATCGGGGCCGGGTGCGGCGTTCAAATCGTGCATCGGTAGGGCCTCTCAGGACGACTTCGGCCATCCGCGGGGACGTGCGGCGTGCACCGGCAACTCTGGCGGTGATCCCCGGCCGGTCCGTGTACCGCCGACGACACCCGCAAGGACGAACGGTGAAACTGCTGCGCCATCACGACGGGACGTTGTTCCGCGATCTCAACCACAACGGCACGATGGAGCCGTACGAGGACCCGCGCCTGCCCGTGGAGGACCGGGTCGCGGACCTGCTCGCCCGCATGACGTTGGCCGAAAAGGCCGCGCAGATGTGCCACGGGCGCATTTTTACCCTCAACCCCGGCGTGTTCCCAGAGGAATCCGCCGAGCTGAGCAACCTGGGCATCACCAACTTCCTGCTGATGACCATGCCCGGGCCGGGGGTGATGGCCCGCTGGAACAACCACCTGCAGGATCTGGCGGCGGCGCGGCGGCTCGGCATCCCGGTCACGCTGGCGTCCGACCCACGGCACGGCTTCGCGGCGAATCCCCTGGTCGCGCATCTGACCGGCGGGTTCAGCCGCGGTCCGGAGCCGATCGGGCTGGCCGCGACAGCCGACGACGCACTCGTCGAGGAGTTCGCCGCCGCGGCGGCGCGCGAGCTGCGCGCGGTCGGCATCCGGGTCGCGGTGCACCCGATGGCGGACCTGGCGACCGAGCCTCGGTGGGCACGGATCCACGGCACGTTCGGCGAGGACGCCGACCTGGCGTCGCGGATGCTCGTCGCGTACATCCGCGGCTTCCAGGGCGGCGCGGAACTGGGGCCGGACAGCGTCGCGTGCATGGTCAAGCACTTCCCCGGCGGCGGGGCGACCGCGGACGGCGAGGACCCGCACTTCTCGTACGGCCGCTTCGGCGCCTATCCGGGCGGCAACCTCGACTACCACCTGCGGCCGTTCCGGGCCGCACTGGAGGCCGGCTGCGCACAGGTCATGCCCGGCTACGGCATCCCGGCCGGCACCGGCATGGCGGAGGTCGGCGCGTGCTTCAACCGCGACGTCCTCGTCGGGCTGCTGCGTGAGCGCTTCGGCTTCGACGGCGTCATCTGCACCGACTTCAACCTGCTCGCCGGGATGACGATCCCCGGCCGCGGCACGCTGCCCGCCCGCAACTGGGGCGTCGAGCACCTGCCGCTGGCGGAGCAGGTGCGGATGCTGCTCGACGCGGATGTGGACCAGTTCGGCGGCGAGACGCGGCCGGAACTGATCGTGGACGCGGTGCGGTCCGGCGCGGTGACCGAGGCGCGGATCGACGCGTCGGTGCGGCGGATCCTGCGCGACAAGTTCCGGCTCGGGCTGTTCGACGACCCGTACGTCGACGCGGACGCCGCCGAGGAGCTGGTCGGCGCCGCGGAAACGCGCACGCTCGGGCGGACCGTCCAACAGCGGGCCCTCGTGCGGCTGGCCGGGGATCCGTTGCCCGCGGGCAGCCGGATCTACGTGGAGAACGTCGACCCGGAGGCCGCCGCCGCGTACGGCACCGTCGTCGCCCGTCCCGAGGACGCCGACGCCGCGGTCGTCCGCCTCGCGGCCCCTTACGAGGAACGCGACGGCTTCCTGGAGGGCGGCTTCCACGCCGGCTCCCTGGCGTTCCGGGCCGAGGAACTCGACCGGCTCCGCAAGCTCGGCGCCGCGGTGCCGCTTGCGGTGAGCATCTGCCTCGACCGGCCCGCGGTACTCACCGGGTTGGCGGACGGCACGGCCCTGCTGCTCGGCGACTTCGGCGCGGCGGACGACCTGGTGCTGGACGTCGTGTTCGGCCGCGCGCAGGCCGTCGGGCGGCTGCCGTTCGACCTGCCGTCGTCGATGCGCGCCGTCGAGGAATCGCGCGAGGACGTGCCGTTCGACACCGCCGACCCGCTGTTCCGGTTCGGGCACCCGTCCGCGCCGCGCACCGCACCCGACGCACCGCCCCGCACATCGGCCGACACATCGGCTCACACAGGGCCCCACGCACAGCCCGACGCTTCTTCAGAAAGCGAGGACTACGCATGATCCGCTCCCTCCGGCGCCGCGCGGATCGCCGTCGCGGCCGCCGCCGTCGCGGGCCTGCTCGCGACCGCGAGCGCCTGTTCCACCTCCGACGACGCGGTGTCCGGCAAGCCCGCGGCGCCCGCCGCGGGACCGGCCAAGGAGGGCGGCACGCTGCGGGTCGGCCTCGACCGGCCGTTCGCCAAGGTCGACCCGGCCGATTCGACGCTGGTCAGCCAGCCGATGCTGCTGCTCGCCAACGCGCTGTTCGACCCGCTGATGGTGAACGACACGGCCGGCGGCGTGCACCCGTACCTCGCCAAGGCGTTCACGCCCAACACGGACCGAGCGGCTCGGCGGCCTCCCCGACGCGGACCTGCCGCATCCCGCGCTTCCGGAGCGCGGCCGCGCGGCGGCGGACCACCGCACTCAACCTCGCGCTGGAGGGGCCGGGGGACCCGCATGCTCTGCTGTGCCGGTTGTCCGACGTGCAGGGCGTATTGTCCGTACGACGCGACGAGGACGCCGGGGCCTAGGCCCAGCGCTCGGCGGCTCTGCGGCGGGGATCTCGCCGACGCGCCGGAGAAACCGGCTTTGCATGTTCATGCGAAACCCTGCATACTCTTCCCATGTCCAAGGTCCTCACCTCTCTTCCCGCGGGCGAGCGGGTCGGCATTGCCTTCTCCGGCGGGCTCGACACGTCGGTCGCGGTCGCGTGGATGCGCGACAAGGGTGCCGTCCCGTGCACCTACACCGCCGACATCGGCCAGTACGACGAGCCCGACATCGCGTCGGTGCCCGGCCGTGCCAAGACGTACGGCGCCGAGATCGCGCGCCTGGTCGACTGCCGCGCGGCGCTGGTCGAGGAGGGCCTGGCCGCGCTCGCCTGCGGCGCGTTCCACATCCGCTCCGGCGGCCGCGCCTACTTCAACACGACGCCGCTCGGCCGCGCCGTCACGGGCACCCTGCTGGTGCAGGCCATGCTCGAGGACGACGTGCAGATCTGGGGCGACGGGTCGACGTTCAAGGGCAACGACATCGAGCGGTTCTACCGCTACGGCCTGCTCGCCAACCCGAACCTGCGGATCTACAAGCCCTGGCTCGACGCGGACTTCGTGACCGAGCTGGGCGGCCGCAAGGAAATGTCCGAGTGGCTGGTCACGCACGACCTCCCCTACCGGGACAGCACCGAGAAGGCCTACTCGACGGACGCCAACATCTGGGGCGCCACCCACGAGGCCAAGACTCTCGAGCACCTGGACACCGGCGTCGAGACCGTCGACCCGATCATGGGCGTGCGGTTCTGGGACCCCTCCGTGGAGATCCCCACCGAGGACGTCACGATCGGCTTCGTGCAGGGCCGCCCGGTCAGCATCAACGGCAAGGAGTTCCCCTCCGCCGTCGACCTGGTCATGGAAGCCAACGCCATCGGCGGCCGGCACGGCCTGGGGATGTCGGACCAGATCGAGAACCGGATCATCGAGGCCAAGAGCCGCGGCATCTACGAGGCGCCGGGCATGGCGCTGCTGCACGCCGCCTACGAGCGGCTGGTCAACGCCATCCACAACGAGGACACCCTCGCGCAGTACCACATCGAGGGCCGCCGCCTCGGCCGCCTGATGTACGAGGGCCGCTGGCTGGACCCGCAGGCGCTGATGGTCCGCGAGTCGCTCCAGCGGTGGGTCGGCGCGGCCGTCACCGGCGAGGTCACCCTGCGGCTGCGCCGCGGCGAGGACTACTCGATCCTCAACACCACCGGCCCGGCGTTCAGCTACCACCCGGACAAGCTGTCGATGGAGCGCACCGAGGACGCCGCGTTCGGCCCGGTCGACCGGATCGGCCAGCTGACCATGCGCAACCTCGACATCGCCGACTCGCGCGCCAAGCTGGAGCTGTACACCGGCATCGGCCTGATCGGCACCGCGCACCCGGCGATGGGCGCCGCCCAGGCGGCCGCGACCGGCCTGATCGGCAACCTGCCCGAGGGCGGCGCCGAGGCCATCGCCGCCCGCGGCGAGGTCGACGAGGAAGAGCAGCTTGAGGACCAGCTGCTGGACCGCGCCGCGATGGAATTCGGCGTGGACTAAGCCGGACACGCCGCACCGGCACGTACCGCGAACCGGACGGCACCCCGCGCACACGACGCCGGGCTCCGCAGGGCACCGCCCTTGCGAAGCCCGGCGTTTCGCGTTTCCTCGCGGGAGGCGGCCGAGCGGGCAAACGGGCACGCAGGCAAACAGGCAACGGGCAACGGGCAACGGGCAACGGGCAAACAGCCAAGCAGGAGAGCGGGCAGACGGGCAGACGGGCAGGCAAGCAGGAGAGCGGGCACGCGAGCAGGCAAGCAGCCCGAGCGGGCGACCAGGCAGACGAGCACACGAGCGGACGAGCAGACGGCGTGGTGATTCGGCGGAATTGGGGCGTGTCTCGGGTGGGGCGGTTCGGGGGGTGGGGAAACGGGCACTGGAGCGCCTGCTCACGACGCCCGTCGGCGCGCCGCACCCACCCCAGGAGCCTTCGTGACCACCGCCACGGCGATCTCCGCCGCACCCGCGGAATCCACCGTTCCGGAGTCCCCGCGTGTCCCCCGCGCCCGGTGGGGGAACGCGCTCGCCGTCGCGCTGCCCGTCCTCGCCCTGGCGGTACTCGGGTGGCGGCATCGTGCACTCACCGACGACGGCACGATCTTCCTGCGGACCGTCCGGCAGATCCTCGCCGGGCACGGGCCCACCGTGAACCTGAGCGAGCGCGTCGAAGCAGACACCAGCACGCTGTGGCAGTGGCTGCTCGTCGTGTTCGGTGCGGTGACCCCCGGCGACCTCGGCTTCACCGCGGTCCTCGCCGGCATCCTCCTCACCGCCGCGGGGTTCGCGGTCGCGCTCGACGCCACCCGCCGCCTGCACACCACGGCTGGCCCGCGGCATCTGCTGCCCGCCGGGGCGCTCGTGCTGCTCGCCGTGCCGGTGTTCTGGGACTTCGCCGGGTCCGGACTGGACAGCGGGCTGGGCACGTTCTGGCTCGCCGGGTGCTGGTGGCTGCTGGTCCGCGCGCACCGCTTCCCCGAGGCACGCAGCCGGGCGGCGTACGCGGTGTGGGCGGGGCTCGGGTTCCTCGTCCGCCCCGACTTCGCGATCGTGACCGCGGTGTTCCTCACCGGGCTGTGGTGGGTGCAGCGGCCCGGCCTGCGCCAGGCCGCCGGGCAACTCGCCGCGGCGCTCGCACTGCCCGTCGCGTACGAGATCTTCCGGGCGGGCTACTACGGCCTGCTCGTCCCGATGCCCGGCCTCACCAAGGAGCCCGGCGACAGCGACCCCGTCCGCGGGCTCCGCTACGCGGCGGACTTCGCCGGGCCGTTGTGGCTGTACGTGCCCCTCGCCCTCCTCGGCGCCCTGGCCGTGGCGCACTTGCTCCGCTCCCGTCCGGCGCCCGCCCGGTGGGTCGTTCCGCTCGTCCCGGTCGCGGCCGCCGCGCTGCACGCCGGGTACGTCGTGCGGATCGGCGGCGACTACATGCACGGACGCATGCTGCTCCCCGCCCTGTTCCTCGCGCTGCTCCCGGTCCTGCTGGTGCCCGTGCGCGCCGGGACGATCGCGGTCGCGGCGGCAACGTCCGTATGGGCCGTGGCGGTGGTCGGGCCGTGGCATCCGGCGGCGTACCACGCCCGGGACACCGCGATCTCGATCCGGGTCCGGGACAGCGACATCGCGCTGACCGGTTCGCCGAACGCCGACCACGTCGCCGCGTGGACGGCCGCGTTCCCGAAGCTGCGCGACGCCGTCGCCGAGGGCATGGCCGCCGACCGCCCCGTGTTCGTCCGCCTCGCCCCCGACATGAGCGTCGGGCAACTGCTGCCGCTCGGCCCCGGGCACGGGTCGAGCCGGGTGTCGTTCCCCGGCGGATTCCTCGGCGTCACGGGCGCGTTGGTGCCGCTCGACCAGTACATCGTGGAGACCTGGGGCCTCGCCAACACCGTCGGCGCCCACCTGGAGTACGCCCCCGGCGCGCACCGCAACTGGCCCGGGCACCGCAAGCCCCTCGGCGACGTGTGGCTGCTCGCCCTGGAACTGGACCCGTCGGTCGCCGACGTCCCCGGGATCGCCGCCGTGACCCCGGCATCGCTGGCCGCCGCCCGGCACGCGCTCGGGTGCGGGGACCTGCGCGAACTCCTCGCGTCCGTCCGCGAACCCCTCACCGCATCCCGCTTCCTCCGCAACCTGACCGGGGCCTACCACCGCACGGCACTGCGCATCCCCCGCGACCCGTTCGCCGCCGAGGCGAAATTCTGCGGGGCGCGCTGACGGCGTCCAGGAGGCCAGGCCCCCGGCACGGGGGGTCTGGCCCCACCTTTCCCCGGGGGCCGGTCCGCCGCAGCCCGGGGGCTCGCCGGATCGAAGCAGCACCATCCGCGCACCTAGCGTCACCAGGGAACCCGTAATCCGCTCCCGGGAGTTCCCATGGCACCGACCGCACTGGCCGCCCCTGCCCCAGCGAAGACCGCGGAGGAACGGCGGCGCGGCAGCGACTTCGCCCCGCTCCTCGCCGACCTCAAGACCGCCGGGCTGCTGGACCGCCGGCCGCTCCGCTACGCGCTGTCGATCGGCACCGGCATCGCACTGCTCGTCGGCACGTTCGCCGGTGTCGTGCTGCTCGGCGACACCTGGTGGCAGCTCGCGCTGGCCGTTCCGGCCGCGCTGTTCGGGGTGCGGGCGATGTTCGTCGGCCACGACGCCGGACACCGCCAGATCGGCCGGAGCCACCGCACCGACCGGGCGATGGCGCTGCTGCACGGCAACCTCCTCATGGGCATGAGCAGCGGCTGGTGGATCGCCAAGCACA
Source organism: Uniformispora flossi (assembly GCF_049534875.1). Lineage (NCBI taxonomy): Bacteria > Bacillati > Actinomycetota > Actinomycetes > Kitasatosporales > Streptomycetaceae > Uniformispora > Uniformispora flossi. The sequence goes on along the minus strand of NZ_JBMULZ010000016.1, from coordinate 33,212 downwards.
ACCGGCACCACGCCAACCCGAACCACCTCGACAAGGACCCGGACGTGCGGGCCGGCGTCCTGGTGTGGGACGCCGGGCAGGCGGCCTCCCGGCGCGGCTTCGCCGGGTGGCTGACCCGGCACCAGGCGCGGCTGTTCCTCCCGCTGCTGCTCCTCGAAGGCCTCAACCTGAAGATCGGCAGCATCGTCGACCTGCGGAACCGGTCGCGTGCGGAGCGGCGCGTCGAAGGCGCGCTGATCACGGCGAACGTCGGCCTCTACTTCGGGGTGCTGTTCTCGGCGATGTCGCCCGGCAAGGCGATCGCGTTCTTCCTGCTCCAGCACGCGCTGATGGGCGTGCACCTGGGCCTGGTGTTCGCGCCGAACCACAAGGGCATGCCGATGCCGGGTCCGGGCGAGAAGTGGGACCACCTGCGCCGCCAGGTGCTGACGTCCCGCAACGTGCGCGGCGGCCGCGTCACCGACTGGCTGATGGGCGGGCTCAATTACCAGATCGAGCACCACCTGGTGCCGAACATGCCGCGGTTCAGCCTGCGGCGGGCGCAGCCGATCGTGCGGGCGCACTGCGCGCGGCTGGGGGTGCCGTACCTGGAGACCGGGGCGGTGGAGTCGTACCGGCAGGCGCTGTCCCACATGCACGGGGTCGGCGCGGGGCTGCGGACGTCACACGGAGCCCGCTTGTCTATTTGACTTGGTCAAGATACAAACCGCCTGATCGGCACGGCAGAACGGAAGGCGGTCGTATGGGCAGGGACGGCAAGGGCACGGGCGCACTCGACGGCTCGCGGATCCTGATCATCGGTGCGTCCTCGGGAATCGGCCGCGCGCTCGGCGCGCAGGCCGCGGAAGCGGGCGCCGCGGTGGCGTTCGCGGCGCGGCGGGCCGACCGGGTGGAGGCGGCCGCGGCGGAGGCGGGCGGCGGCGCGGTGGCATTGCGGTGCGACGTCCGCGACGAGGATTCCTGTGCGGCGGTGGTCGCGGACGCCGCCGCGGCGCTCGGCGGCCTGGACGCGGTGGTGTACGCGGCGGCCGTCGACGTGCTGTGCCGCATCGCGGACGCCGACATGGACACGTGGGCGGATACCTTCGCCACCAACGTCTTCGGCGCGGCACGTGTCACCGCCGCCGCGCTCCCCCACCTGCGGGCGTCGGGCGGCCGGGCGGTGCTGGTGTCCGCGTCGTCGGTCGACCGGCCGCTGCCGGGCATGGGCGTATACGCGGCCAGCAAGGCCGCCCTGGAAGCGATGGCCCGCGCGTGGCAGGCCGAGCACCCCGACGTCTGCGTCGCGAACGTCCGGATCGGCTCGGCGCTCGGCAGCGACATCATGGCGTCGTGGGACCGCGACCTGCTCCTCGAACTGTCCCCGCAGTGGCAGGCCTTGGGCTACGTCCACGACAACGGCCCGGGCGGCCCGATGACCCTCGACCAGGCCGCCGCGGCGATCCTCGGCGTCCTGACGTCCCCGGTGTGGCTGCGCGACATGACCGCGGTGTCCGCTCCGGCGGCCGCGAACGGCGCGGCGGGAAAGGCGGCATCGTGACCCGCGACCTCACCGGCGACGGCGTCGACGCGCTCGCCCGCTGGCTGTCCCCGCACCTCGGCGGCGGCGATGTCCGGGTCGCCCTGGACGGCCGCCCCGGCAGCGGATTCTCCGCCGAAACGGTCCTCCTGCGCGCGACCACCGCCGACACCGAGCACCGGCTCGTGCTGCGCCGGGAGACCGCCGACCCGGCGATGTACCCCGCGCAGGCGGCCAACGACGGCCCCGAGATCGCCATCCAGTACCGCACGATGCGCGGCCTGGCCGTCGCCGCGGACATCCCCGTCGCGCCGCTGATCGGCTACGAGGACGACCCGGCCGTGCTGGGGTCGGCGTTCTTCGTCATGGGCTTCGTGGACGGCTGGGTGCCGGTCGAGAACCCGCCGTACACCGCCGCGGGCCCGTTCCTCGACGCCGCTCCCGCCGACCGGCGCACGATGATCGCGAACGGCCTCGACGTGCTCGCCCGGCTGCACCGGGCCGACCGGCACGCCGCCGGCCTCGACTGGCTCGTGCCGCCCGGTGAGAAGCCGACGGCCGCCCGTCAGTTCGCCATCTGGTCGGCATACGCCGACCGGGAACTCGATGGCCGCGACCACCCGGTCCTCGACCGGGCCCGCACCTGGCTGCACGCCAACCTCCCCGAGGGCGGCGAGCCCGGGATCGCGTGGGGCGACGCGCGCCCCGGCAACATCATCTGGCGCGGCATCGAGCCGGTGTGCGTGACCGACTTCGAGGCCGTCGCCATCGCACCTCCGGAACTCGACCTCGGCTGGTGGCTGTTCTTCGACCGCACGATGCACGAGGCCCTCGGCATCGCCCGTCTCGACGGCGAACCGGACCGCGCCGAGCAGCGCGCCCGCTACGCCGCGGCGGCCGGGCGCGACCCCGGCGACACCACCCCCTTCGAGGTCCTCGCCGGCTTCCGCTACGCCGCCATCGTGGTCCGCGCCATGAACCGCCGTGTCGCCCGCGGCGAGATCCCGGCCGCCCAGACCATCTGGCGCGACAACCCGCCGGCCACGGCGCTGCGGCAGCTCCTGGACGAGATCGGGGCCTGATTCCGGTCCGGCCGAAGGCCGTTCGACGGCCGCCCGAGGCCTGAGCGGGCCTGAGCGGGCCTGAGCCACGCCTGTGTGACGCGTGTTCGAGGTCCGCCGCGGGTCCGCCGCGATGGGATGATCGCCGCCATGAGCGACATGGCGGCGGCATACGCGGCGGATCCGCACGGCATCGGCGCGCGGCTGCGGGAGGCCGGGCCCGTGCACCAGGTGACGATGCCGGACGGGACGTCGGTGTGGCTGGTCACCCGCTACGCGGACGTCCACCGGGCACTCGCCGACCCGCGACTCTCGCTGTCCAAGCGGAACGCCAAACCCGGCGGCTACCAAGGCTTTTCGCTGCCGCCCGCGCTCGACGCCAACTTGCTCAACATGGACGCGCCGGACCACACCCGGCTGCGCCGCCTCGCCGGGCCCGCGTTCACCGCGCGGCGGGTGGCGGAGCTGCGCCCGGCGTTGACGGATGCGGCGCGGGGGCTGGCCGACGCCGTGGCGGCGCGGCTGGCGGCCGAGGGGTCGGCGGACTTGGTCGCCGATTTCGCGACGCCGTACGCCGTCCTGGCGATCTCCGAACTGCTCGGCGTGCCCGCGGCGTCGCGCGGCCGGTTCCGGGAGTGGACGGCCGGGCTGCTGGGCGCGGAGGCGACCCGCGAGGGCATGGCGGCGATCGTCCGGGAGATGTACGCCTTCTTCACCACCCTGGTCGCGGACAAGCGGGCGCAGCCGTCCGGCGACCTGCTGTCGGACCTCGTCGCGGCACGCGACGCGGACGACCGGCTCGGCGAGGACGAACTCACCTCGCTGGCGTTCCTGCTGCTGTTCGCGGGCTACGAGAACTCGGCCAACCTGATCGCCGGTGCCGCCTACGCCGCGCTCGCCGACGAACGCGTCCGGGCCGCGGCCCGCGGCGACGGCATCGCCGCCCTGGTCGAGGAAGTCGCCCGGCACGAGTCCCCCGCGCTGCTCGCCATCCGCCGCTTCCCGGTCGAGGACGTCGAGATCGGCGGCGCGGTGGTCCCGGCCGGCGAGACCGTCATGCTCGCGCTCGCCACCGCCAACCGCGACCCGCGGCGCTTCACCGCCCCGGACACGGTCGACCTCGGCCGCGACGACCTGCACCGCCACCTGAGCTTCGGCCAAGGCGTCCACTACTGCATCGGTGCTCCCCTGGCCCGCCTCGAAGCCGAGGTCGCGCTGACCGCGCTCCTCGACCGGCTGCCGGACCTGCGCCTGTCGGACGAGGACCCCGCCGTCTGGCACCAGTCGCTGCGGGTACGCGGATTGGCCGCACTGCCGGTCGTCGGCGGCGAGCCCGCCCGACCTGGTCATCGGTAAATGACAGATCCCACTCCCGGAAACGGCATTTCGATCAACCATTTGGCCGAATGGGCGTGATGGCCCTCACGTTTACTTTCGCCCCCCGGTGCCACACAATTCCTGTGCGCGGTGACGCCTGGGGAGCGCATTCAATGCGGTGCCATCGCTGCTGTTAGCCGAACGCGGCGTCCGGGGGGACGCCGGGTGGGGGATGTCGTTCCGCTCTCCGAATTGATGCAATTCGGCACGCCTGCCCGCAGGGGCAGGCGGCAAGCAGCGGCGGAGACATGGACGAACAGCCCTCGAGCGTGCCCGGCATACCGGACACGGCAGTTCCCGACGACTGGTTCCGTCCCGGAGCCGCCTCGCCGATACGTGTCACCCACCTCTCCGCGGACACCTCCACCGCCGTCCTGACCCGGCCGGTGCCCGCGTTCGAACCCGCCGCGCCCGCGCCCGCCGCACCCGCCGCGCCGACCCCGCAGGCCGCCGCCGGGCGCCGCGCCAAGCACGCGCCGCGCAAGGCCGCGCCGTTCCGCCTCCGCACCAAGCGGCGGCGGCGCCGCTCGCTGCCCGAGGTCGATGTCGCCGACATGCGCATCACCGCCCTGGTCCCGGCACACAACGAAGAGGACCAGATCGGCGACACGATCGATTCGCTGCTGGCCCAGCAGCGGCCGCCGGAGCGCATCATCGTCATCGCGGACAATTGCCGCGACCGCACGATCGAGATCGCCCATGCCAAGGGCGTCGACGTCTACGAAACCGTCGAAAACCAGCACAAGAAGGCCGGCGGCCTCAACCAGGTCCTCGACCGGCTGCTGCCCGACCTGGGGCCGCTCGACGCCGTCCTCGTCATGGACGCCGACTCCACCCTCGGCCCGGAGTTCCTCGGCCACGGCCTCGAACGCCTCGCCACCGGCCAGTGGGCCGGCGTCGGCGGGACCTTCACCGGCAAGCCGGGCGGCGGATTCGTCGGCATGCTGCAACGCAACGAGTACGCCCGCTACGTGCGGGACGTGCAGCGCCTCCAAGGCCGCGCACTCGTCCTCACCGGCACCGCGACGCTCTTCCGCGCCGTGGCCCTGCAGGAGGTTGTCGAGGCCCGCCGCGCCAAGGAGCTGCCGGGCAGCCCGCAGGTCTACGACACCCGCGTGCTCACCGAGGACAACGAACTCACGTTGGCCATCCTGCATTTGGGGCTGCGCATCATCTGCCCGCCGAAATGCACGCTGGAAACCGAAGTGATGCTCACCTGGCGCGATCTGTTCAATCAGCGCCTGCGCTGGAAGAGAGGCGCACTGGAAAACCTGACCGACTACGGATGGACCCGCGTCACCCGCGGCTACTGGGGTCGGCAATTTCTTTCCCTGATCGGCCTTTTGGTCATCTTCATCTACCTGTCGTCGCTGGTCTTCGCGTTCGCGACCACCGGGCGCGTCAACGTCCAACCGGTCTGGATGATCGTCACCGCGATCTTCGCCCTCGAACGGGCGGTCACCGTCCGCAGCCGCGGCCCCCTGCAGATGTTCCTCGGGGGTCTCGTGGTCGTGGAGATGGCCTTCGACCTGTTCCTCCAAGCCGCCCAGGCGAAAGCGTTCTGGGATGCCCTTCGCAACAAGGAAAGGAAGTGGTGAGGTTGTACAACGCAAGTACGGGTGCCGCCGCCGCGGGCACCGGCGGGGTCCTCGCGGCCACCGGCGCGGTGAACCTGATGTGGGCGCTCGTCGCGGCGTTCACGCTGTTCAGCGCCGGACTGGCGCTGAAGCGGATATTCCCGGCGCGCACCCGCTGACGACAGGCGTCGGCCCCCGCAGACCGCGTGGGCCGACGCTTGTTGTGCCTTGCCCGCGGACCCCGACTCGGAGGACCAGATGCCCAAGGCATCCCCCGCATCCCCTGTTGCCCCTGCTTCCCGGCGCCGCACCCGGGCCCGCCGGGGCGTCGCCCGCCTGGCCGCGGCCACCGCCGCCGTCTGCCTCCTGGCCGTCGGCCCGCAGGCACCCGCGGCCCGCGCGGCCACGCCGTGCGCCAACGGCTATGTCGCCATCACCTTCGACGACGGCCCCACGGCGATGACCCCCGACTACGTCCGTGCGCTGCAGGACGCCGGCTGGGTGCGCGCCACCTTCTTCCTCACCGGCGCGCACGCCCTGGACTACCCGGAGAACGTCGACCTGCTGGCGCAGAACGGGCAGTGGATCGGCAACCACAGCTACTCCCACCCGTTCCTCGACGAACAGGGCGAGCCCGCCGCCTTCAACGAGCTGCTCGGCACCAACCAGATCCTGCTCGCGCAGACCGGCACCGCCCCGACGCTGTTCCGCCCGCCCTACGGCCGCACCAACGCGGACATCCGGCAGGACGCCGCCGTCCTCGGCATGACCGAAGTGCTGTGGACCACGGACTCGTTCGACTACAACGGCATCACCACCGACGCCATCGTCGACAACGCCCTCCAGGTCCAGCCGGGCGGCATCATCCTGCTGCACGAGGGCTACGCCACCACGCTCTCCGCCATCCCGCGGATCGTCGACGGCCTCGCCGCCCGCGGACTGTGCGCCGGAAAGGTCGTGCCGTCGGCCACGCCCGTGGAGGCGTGGCCGGGCACGACCTTCTACGCCACCGCCGCGCACTGGTGACACGTCGGCGGCGCCCCGGTCACCCCGTCCGCCGCCGACGCACCGCCGGGGGACGCCTCACAAGGTGAGGAGCACCCGACGGGCCACCGCGGCATCGGCCAACGGCCGCATCGCGAGGCGTACGAGCGCCAAGGCGTTGTCGTCGCCCGCGATGCGGTTGGTGCCGAGTGCGCCGCAGGAGCGGCATTGGTGGACGAGCAGCCATTCGCCGTCGGCCCGTGCGGTCAGGCCGACGGCGTCCATGCGGCCGCCGCAGTCCGCCGCGCGGTCGCCGGGTATACGCCGGTCGACGTGCCGACTGGCCAGGCAGTTCGGGCAGTGGTTGCGGTGCCCGGTGCCGGGCGCCCGCAGCGGCACCGCGAGCCGGCAGCCGGCGCACCGGAACTCTCCGGTGGATTTGCTGCCCTGCCCGTGCAGGACGTCCTTGGCACGTTGCGGCCGACGTGCCGCCCGCCGCTTCACAGCGCTCCGAACGCTTCGAGCGGGAACGGGGGCTCGGCCAGCGGCCGGACCGCGATCCGCATGAGGACGAGCTGGTTGTCGTCCGCGTGCACCGGGGACGAGGCGAGTCCGTCGCACCGCACGCAGCGGTGGACGAGCATCCAGTCGCCCGTGCGCAGCACGGCGACGGCGATCGGCGCCATCCGTCCGCGGCAGTCGCCGCGGCCGCCCCCGGCGGGGTCCGCGGGGTCGGCGATGTGCCGCGCGTGCAGGCAGGACGGACAGTGGTGGCGCGGGTTCCCGTCGGGCGCGGCGGCGGACACGGTCAGGCCGCAGCGCACGCACGAGAACGTGTCGGTGGTCGGTCGATGATGAGGGGTGGACACCCGGGTGTGCTCCTTGCCGGGAAACGAATTCGGGGCAGCAAGAGCAGGCCGAGCGGCGTCGGCATGGCGAACCGTCAGACGGTGCGGCGAAGCGCGCTCGGCGCGTGCCGGGACATCAAGACACCCTCTCCGTGGGCACGGCGGCCCGGTCACCGGGCGCGCGGACGGCCCCGGTACGTGGTCACAACTGGCGTGCGGCCAGGCTAACCACGGCGCCGGTGCGGAGGCCACCGGATTTCCCGGCGGCCTCCGGGTACGGCTCGGGGCACGGCTCCGGGTGCGGCTCCGGGTACGCCGAAAGGCTCCCGGCGGGCGGCTCCGTGTGCTCGCCGGGAGCCCGTTTCGGGGCGCCGCTACCGCTGCCGGGTCAGGGCACCGGCGTGAAGTCCCGCGACGCGATGTGCGCGGGGCGGGGCTTGGGCGCGCCGTACGGGGCGACCAAGGTGTTCTTGACGCTGTTGTAGACGATGAACACGTTGGCGCGGTCGTACGGCGTGATGTTGTCGCCGGAACCGTGCATGCAGTTGGAGTCGAAGAACGTCGCCGAGCCGGCCGGCCCGGTGATCGCGTCGATTCCGTGCCGGTCCGCGAGGCGGCGGACCAGCGCCGGCCCCGGGGTGCCGACCTGCTGGGCGCGCAGCGACACGCGGTGGTGGTCGTCGGGGGTCTGGCCCGGACAGGGGACGAACCCGTGGTGCGACCCGGGCATGATCATCAGCGGCCCGTTGGTGGCGTGGTTGTCGGTCAGCGCGATGGACACGCTCAGCGCGCGCATGGCCGGCATGCCGTCCTCGCTGTGCCACGTCTCGAAGTCCGAGTGCCAGTAGAAGCCGTTGCCGCCGTAGCCCGGCTTGTAGTTGACCCGGCTCTGGTGGATGTAGACGTCCGTACCGAGGATCTGCCGGGCCCGGTCGACCAGCCGAGGGTCGTGCGCCAGCGCGCGCAGCCGGTCGCTGATCCGGTGCACCTCGAAGACCGAGCGGACCTGGTCGGAGTCGCGTTCCCGGATCGCCCGCTCGTCGTCGGCCAGCATCGGTTCGCTGCGCAGCCGGTGCAGTTCGGCGAGGTCCGCGGCGACTTCGGCGGGCGACAGGAGACCCTCGACGGTCGCGTAGCCGCGCTGCTCGTAGGCCTCCAGCTCGGCGTCGCTCCACGGCCCGGGGACGTCGCCGCCCCAGACGGCCGGCTCCCGGCGCGGGAGTTCGACGTGCACACCGGCGGATGCCCGGGTGGGGTACATGTCCGTGGCCTCCTCCACGTGTGCGATCACGCCTCGACCCCCTCGATTCCGGCGGTTTCCCCGATCTCGTCGATCTCCTTGACGAGCGGGTAGACGCCGTCCTCGTCGTGCACTTCCCGGCCGGTGACCGGCGGGTTGAACACGCACACGAAGCGCATGTCGGAGGCCGGGCGCATGGTGTGGCGCTCGTGTCCGTTCAGGACGTACAGGTCGCCCGGCCCGATGCGGTAGCGCTGCCCGGTCTCCTCGTCGGTCAGCTCGCCGTGGCCCTGCACGCAGTACACGGCCTCGATGTGGTTGGCGTACCACATCGACGTCTCGGTGCCGGCGTACATCACGGTCTCGTGCAGCGAGAAGCCGACGCGTTCACGGGCCAGGATCATGCGGCGGCTGCGCCACGTGGCGGCTTTGACGTCCCGGTCGGTGCCGTCCAGGTCGTCGATGGACAAAACGATCATGCGGGTTCCTTCCCGGTCCGGCGGGTCAGCCGCGCGCGGCGGCGCGGACGGCGGAGGTGAACAGGTCGAGGCCTTCGTCGAGTTCGTCCTGGGCGATGGTCAACGGGGGCATCAGTTTGACCACTTCGCCGCGGGGGCCGGACGTCTCGACGAGCAGACCGCGGCGGAACGCCTCGGCGCTGATGCGGTCGGCGGTGTCCGGGTCCTCGAAGGTGAGGCCGCGGACGAGGCCGATGCCGCGCTGCTCGGCGCCGAGCCCGGCGAACTCGTCGACGAGGTCGCCGAGGACGCGCCCGATCTGCTCGCCGGACGCGAACACCTCCTTCTCCAGAGCGTCGTCGCGCCAGTAGTCCAGCGCGGCGGTCGCCGTGACGAAGGCCGGGTTGTAGCCGCGGAACGTGCCGTTGTGCTCGCCGGGCGACCAGACGTCCAGCTCGCGGCGGAACAAGGTGACCGCCATCGGCAGGCCGTAGCCGCTGATGGACTTCGACAGGCACACGATGTCGGGGGTGATCCCGGCGGCTTCGAAGCTGAAGAACGGGCCGGTGCGGCCGCAGCCCATCTGCACATCGTCGACGATCAGCAGGATGTCGTGCCGCTTGCACAACTCGGCCAGCCCGCGCAGCCATTCGGCGCGCGCGACGTTGATGCCGCCTTCGCCCTGCACGGTCTCGACGATGACCGCGGCCGGCTTGTTGAGCCCGCTGCCGCTGTCCTCGAGGAGGCTCTCGAACCACAGGAAGTCGGGGGTGCGGCCGCCGAGGTAGTTGTCGTACGGCATCGGCGTGGCGTGCACGAGCGGGATGCCCGCGCCGGCGCGCTTCATCGAGTTGCCGGTGACGGCGAGCGCGCCGAGCGTCATACCGTGGAACGCGTTCGTGAAGCCCACGACCGCTTCGCGTCCGGTGACCTTACGGGCCAGTTTGAGGGCCGCCTCGACGGCGTTCGTGCCGGTGGGGCCGGGGAACTGGACTTTGTAGTCGAGCGCGCGGGGTTTGAGGACCACCTCGTCGAACGTCTCCAGGAACGCCTGTTTGGCGTGCGTGGCCATGTCCAGCGCGTGGGTGAGTCCGTCGCGTTCCAGGTACTCGAGAAGGGGGCGCTTCATCCGCGGGTTGTTGTGCCCGTAGTTCAGCGCGCCGGCGCCGGCGAAGAAGTCGACCCAGCTGCGGCCGTCCGCGTCGTAGACGCGGGATCCGCGGGCCTGGTCGAAGACCGTCGGCCAAGTGCGGCAGTAGCCGCGCACTTCGGATTCGAGGGTCGTGAAGACGGGGGGCAGGTCCGTCACGCTCAAAAGCATTCCTGACGTTGTGATGGTGAGGGGGCTTGGTGCCGGCGGCCGAGGGCTAGCCGCCGATCGGGTCGACCGGTCCTATGCGGAACAGGACTTCGGGTTCGTGCCCGCCTCCGGGGAACTGCGCGGCCGCGAACAGGTCGCACTCGCGCACGGGTGCGCCGCGGTCGCGGCCGAAGCCGCGGAACAGCGCCATCGAGGCGGTGTTCCCGGGGGTGACCGTGGCTTCCACGTACTTCTGGCCGAACCGGCCTCGACGCTCCAGGAGTTCGTCGATCATGCGGGCCGCGAGGCCGCGCTTGCGGGCGTCCGGAGCAACCGCGACCTGCCACACCATGAGGGTGTCGGGCACATCGGGCCGGACGTATCCGGTGACGAATCCGCAAATCCTTCCGTCGTGTCGGGCGACCACCGACGTCGCCGCGAAATCCCGGCACCACAGCAAGTAGTGGTACGCCGAGTTCAGATCGAGCGAACCGGCATCGCGCGTCAGCCGCCACAGATCCGCACCGTCGTCGATGCCGGGAGCTTCGAGCACCAGGTCTTCGGCAAAGGGGTTCTGAGCCATGCCTAGGCAACTTACCGAGGTCCCGCGTCCGGGCCGATTCGCCCTGGGGTTCCGTGTCGGCCCGTGATCGGCTACGTTCCGCGTGCCCCCGCCCGCGCGTAGCCCAGCCACCCGGACGGCAAACATCACGACTGAATACCGGCGTGTCGAACGCCCGGTTTTCCGGCTTTTCTCTCTTATCCGCGGCACGATTCCGCAGATCTTTTCGCCGCGTTGACGTAGCGGCGGAGATTCTCGGCTTTCCCCCGAACGACGGCACCGCTCGAACGCAAGTGCGGGGAGGCCGGAAATCGCCCCACACCCACCTCAGCGCTACCACGCGTCACAGAATTGTGAGGATCGCCACCTGACGGCGCGCCCTCCGGAGAGATCACCGCCAAAACCGGATAATCCGGACAGATTATGACATCGTGCGGTCGATCGCGGAGGCGAACGCTTGTCCACGTATCTCTTTCGGCTCGGACGCTGGGCGTTCCGGCGCCGCCGCCTCGTGCTCGGCATCTGGCTGCTCATCGCCGTCGGCACCATCGTGACCGCGATTGCGAGCGGCGGGAAGACCAACGACACCTTCACCATCCCGGGCACCGAGTCGCAGCAGACCACCGATCTGCTCCAGAAGAAGCTCCCCGCGCTCGCGGGCGGGCAGACGCAGGTGGTGTTCGCGGTACCCGAGGGCGCGAAGGTCGGCGACGCCGCGTACCGCAACGGCATCGAATCCGCCGTCGGGCGGATGAAGACAGTGCCGCAGGTCGTCTCCGTCTCCGACCCCTTCACCGACCAGGGCATCTCCCCCGACCAGCGCGTCGCCCTCGCCTATGTGCAGTACAACGGGCAGCCCGCGGACGTGAAGGACGCGTCCCTCGACGCCCTCCAAGACGCCAACGCACCGGCCAAGGCCGCGGGCGTCCAGGTCGAATACTCCGGCAGCGTCTTCCCCGGCTGGCGCATCGTGGTCTCCGAGGTGCCGGAGATCATCGGCCTGTGCGTCGCCTTCGTCATCCTCGTGATCGCCCTCGGCGCTCTCGTCGCCGCCGGCATGCCGATCCTCACCGCCATCATCGGCGTCGCCATCGCCCTCATGGGCGTGACCGCACTGGCCTCGGTGGTCAACATCGCGTCGGCCTCCACGACCGTCGCGATCATGCTCGGTCTGTCCTGCGGCATCGACTACGGCCTCTTCATCCTCTTCCGGCACCGCAACCAAGTGCTGCGCGGCATGGACGTCGAACACTCCGCCGCACTCGCCGCCGGCACCGCGGGCAGCTCCGTCGTGTTCGCCGCCCTCACCGTGATCATCGCGCTGTGCGGGCTGTCCGTCGTCGGCATCCCCTTCCTCACCGTCATGGGACTGTGCGCGGCAGGGGCGGTCGCCATCGCGCTGCTCATCGCGCTCACCCTGATTCCGGCGCTCTTCGGGTTCGCCGGCACCAAGGTCACCTCGTTCATCAGCACGCGGCTGCGCCCTCACCACCACGAGGACGTCGCCAAGACGTCGGCGCTGGAACCGGCCCGCACGTTCGGGGCCCGGTGGGCCCGGTTCGTCGTGCACAACCGGATCGTGGTCACGGTGGCGGGCGTGGCGTTCCTCCTTCTTCTTGCGGTGCCCGCGCTGGACATGCAGCTCGGCCTCCCGAGCGGGGCGTCGCAGCCGACGTCGAAGACACAGCGCCGGGCGTACGACCTGACCGCGGAGCACTTCGGCGCCGGCTACAACGGGCCGCTGCTGGTGGTCGCCGACGGCGCGGTCCAGCAGTCGTCTCTGGTGCAGCTCGCCGGGGTGCTCGCGCAGCAGCCCGACGTCGCCGTGGCGGCGCCGCTGGCGAACAACGGGCAGGTCGGCGTCGTCCGGGTGATCCCGCAGAGCGGGCCGAACGACACCGCGACCGCGGACCTCGTGCACGAGATCCGCAACAACCGGGCGACGATCGAGGCGTCGGTCGGCGCACCGATCCTGGTCGGCGGCACGACCGCGTCCAACATCGACGTGTCGCAGAAGCTCGCCGACGCCCTGCCGGTGTTCCTCGTGGTGGTGGTCGGGCTGGCGTTCGTGCTGCTGACGCTGGCGTTCCGGACGATCCTGGTGCCGATCAAGTCGATCCTCGGCTTCCTGCTTTCGGTGGCCGCGGCATTCGGCGCCGAGGTGGCGATGTTCCAGTGGGGCTGGGGCCGGCACATCTTCGGCATCACGCCGACGGAGACGATCAGCTTCCTGCCGATCATCATGCTGGCGATCATCTTCGGCCTGTCGAGCGACTACGAGGTCTTCGTCGTCTCCCGGATCAAAGAGGACTTCACGAAGACCGGGGACGCCCGCGGCGCGGTGGAACGCGGCACGGCGCAGTCCGCCCGCGTGGTGACGGCGGCCGCGCTCATCATGTTCTTCATCTTCGTGGCATTCATGTTCACCGACGACCCCACGATCAAGGCCATCGGCTTCAGCTTCGCGGTCGGGGTGTTCCTCGACGCCTTCGTGGTGCGGCTGACGCTGGTGCCCGCGGTGATGGCGATGGCGAAGGCCAAGCTCTGGTACCACCCGCAGTGGTTCGCCCGCTATGTCCCCGACCCGGACATCGAGGGGAAGCGGCTGGAGGAAAGGCAGGACGCGCTGTGGGCGGCGGATGCGGGAAAAGAGGAGGCGGGGAGGAAAGGGTAGCGGCTCGCACGGATGGTGAACGCGGCGGCCGTGCGGGCGCGAACGGGCCTGTTGGCAAACATGCGTTCACCTTGCGAGTCCGTATCCCCGGCGGGGTCCCGGTCGTTGAGCTTCGGGGGGTGGTCGGTGCAGCGGTGGTCGGCCGCTTCGCCTTCGGAGGGAGATCCGCTGATGCAGGGCAACGAGATCCGTGGCTTGGCGGCCGCCGTCGCGGCGGTCCCGACACTGGAACAGCCGGGCGTCGCGTGGCAGTTGGGGCATCTGCAGGGGACGGTCGTGAAACTCCTGAACGCGGCGGCGGGGGCGCTGGACGAAGGTCAGGGGTGCGTGCCCGTGGAGGTCGTGGTGACGGGGATGCGGGAGTACGTGGATCTGGTGGCGGGGACGCCGCCGCCGCGGAGGTGAATGCGGGGGCGTATTGCGCCCCCGGGAGTTGTCCGGCGCCGGTCGAGATCAGTAGTACTTGCGCAGGTGGGGCCACAGTTGGGACCACGGTTCCGCAGTGCCCGCGCACAAGAGGACGACGGCGTGTTGTTCCTCGTTGTCGACGCCGTGGCCGTTGTCGACACGGCCTACCTGGCGGCAGCCGGTGAAGTAGGGGCGCTGCCGGTCGACTTTGGACTCCTTGGCGACGAGCAGGACCGGGCCGGTGGCGGAGTCCGGGGGGCGGGCCCAGCCGTAGAAGGCGACGTGGCCGGAGTAGGGGTACGGGAGGCCGCGGTCGGGACCGTAGTGCGCGAGGGCGCCGGCTTCGCCGTAGTTCACCGCGTAGAGGACGGCGTTGGCGCGCTGGTCGGTAGGGATCTGCGCCCAGCCGTCGGCGACGGTGCGGACCAAGGCGGGCCAGCCGACTTGTTCGCCCTGCTCCTGGTCGACCGCGTTCGGGATGCCGAGGTGGCGTGGCGGTAGGAGGGGCAGCACCAGCACGGCGTTGACGGAGGCCAGGAGCACGCCGACGGTGAGGACGAGGCGGGCGCGGCGGGTTCGCCAGTGGCCGCCCATCCAGGCGAGCAGGGGTTCGCAGCCGGCGGCCATGACGACGATGAGCAGGGCCAGGGCGTAATAGGCCTTGCCGCCGATGGCGAGCATCGCGGCGCAGGTGACCGCGTACGCGACGGCGACGGCGCGGGCCCAGCGGACGGCGGGGTCGCGGAGGAGGCGGCGGAAGCCGAGCACCCAGACGGGGACGAGGAGGGGGGAGAGGAAGAGGATCTGCTGAGGGACGAACATCGTCCGGTTGAGCGTGCCGTCGGCTTCGCTGATGCCGCGGGCGACGGTGAGCTGGGGCCAGCCGTGGCGGGCTTGCCACACGACGTCGGGCAGCACGATCGCCAGGGCGATGAGAGCGCCGAGCCACGGCCGCCATCCGCGGAGGACGTCGCGCGGGCCGACGGTGAGGATGCCGGCGAGGAGTGCGGCGACGAGCAGGACGATGAGGTCTTTGTTCTGTCCGGCGACCCCGACCGCGAGGCCGAGGGCGGGCCAGCAGCGGGGGTCGCGGGTGCGGAGGAGCCGCAGCGCGATCCAGGTGACGAGCAGCCACATGAGCAGGTCGAAGGTCGCGGTCGAGACCATGTGGCCGACGGCGAGGACGAGGCCGGAGGACGCGGTGCAGACGGCGGCGAGGGTCTGCGCCTTTGCCCCGGCGCCGAGTTCGCGGGCGATCAGGGCCGCGAGGACGACGATGACGACCGCGGCGAGGGTGGCGACGACGCGGAGCCCGGCGGGCGTCTCGCCGAAGACCGCGGTGGAGAAACGGGCGAGCAGCGGGGTGAGGGGCGGCTGGTCGTCGTAGCCCCACGCGGGGTGGTGGCCGGCGGCGAGGAAGTACAGCTCGTCGCGGTGGAAGCCGTAACGGGGGGCGAGGGCGGTGAGGAGTGCGGTGAGGGTGAGGGTTGTGGTGGCGAGGGGGAGGACGGCCAACGGGGGCAGCGGTTCCCGGGGCGCGGGCGCATCGGGGTCTTTGGCCTGCTGGGCCCGCTCCGCCGGTTTGCTCTGCCGAACCCGCCCGACCTGTCTGTCCTGCACCACCGAGCGTTCCCCTCTCCCCCATCCCCGGGACACTGCACGCGGCAAGCAGCGGAAGGATACGGCGACGACGTCCTCCGCCGGTAGCACCCGAGGGCCTACAGGCCCAAGCTCGCCGCGAATGACGAGAACGCGGGTGCTACCAAACGCCATTGGCACGCGGGCGGATCCGTCCAGAAGTCGCTGCCGACAACACGCGGGTCCGTGGGATCGGAGCGGTAGTCGAGCGCCAGCGCAACGTCGTCGCCGGGGATGCGGTTGACGGCGATCAGCACGGCTTGTTCGACGTCGAGCCACGGCAGTTCGAGCGGAACGGGTGCTGTGCTGCCGCGTGCCTCGTGGAAGAAGGTGCGGTCGGCGAGCACGTCCATCGATCCGGATTCCCACTCCATAGCCTCCGGGGTCGACAGGAAGTCGAGCGGGGACGCGAACCACGGGATGACGTCCGCGAGCACGTCATCTCCCGGGTGCCGCCAACGTCCGGAGTCGATGAGGGCGATCAGCCGGTCGGGCAGCGCGAGTCCGCGGACCAGGGAAGGTGCCATGCCGCACAGCCTCGCACGGCATTCGGCAGGGGCACTCCGCAGTCCGATTTCCTCCTCTCGGCTGTGCCCGCCCCGTCTTGTCCCATCCCCGGTGCGCAGGACTTTCGCGGCAACCGCACTCCGGTTCGTCACCGCGCGACCGCGCCCATCACACTGCACCCGTCGACAACAGTCACCACGCGGCGCGAAGGAACCGGCGATGCCCGACACTCCGCTACCCCCCGCGGCCCTCCAGCGGTGGACTCGCGCCATGGCAGCCAGGTCGGCGGTCGTGACGGGGGTTCCCGTCGCCGCCGACGGCTGGTGGTACCTCGGTCTTCGCCTGCCGGAGTGGCCGAAGACCCGAATCGTCCGCGTCCGCCCCGAAGCGGGCCTCGACACGGTCGAAACCGTCGTGGACCCGGCCCACTTCGTTCACGGCGGCAACATCGCCCACTGGACAATGGTCGGTTCGAAAGTCCTGGCCGGCATAGCCGACGGGTCCGAGTTCGGCCCCTGGGTCGTCGTCGATCCGGAGACCCGCCGCGCGGTGGGCGGCGGCCCCTTCGGCCTCGGCCGGGACAGCGGTACCGCATACGACGTGCCCGAAGGCGACCGCCCGGGCCGCCTCTACCACGTCGTCCACACGGACAAGCCGCAGCTCAGTGCCGTCCGGGTCATGCTGCGCGAGAATCCCCTCGCCGACACCCCCGCACCCGACGTCCCGGTCGAACTGGCGCCGCCCCGCTGGGGCTCGGAGACGTTCATCCCGGAAATGTCGGTGCAGAAGGACGGCGAGAACCGCTGGCTGGTGGTGTCGGAAACCTCCGGCACCGGACAGCAGCACCGCGCCTCGGTCTACGACCTCACCACCGACCCACGCCGCCCGACGCGGGTCGCGTTCGTCGACACCACCAGCGCCGGATCCAAGTCCCTCAAAATCCACCAGGGCTACGCCTACTTCCTCACCACCGACCATGGCCGCCGCCCTTACGGCGCCCTGGTCCGGGCCCCGCTGCACAAGCTCGGCAACCCGGGCAGCCGCCAAACCCTCGCCACCGGCGACAAGGCACGCGGCATCCACCTCCGTGCCTTCGCCGTCCACGATGACGGCCGCGTCACGCTGACCAAGACGCACCACGGCCGGGACTCCCTCGTTCTGCACCAGGTCAACGAAACCTCTCGCGGCCCGCGCCTCACCCAGGTCCGGGAGTTCACCTCCCCCGGCACCCCGTTCGCCTCCATCGCCGCCGCCTCCGAAGTGACGGACAGCCGCACGAATACCCGGCAACTCGTCATCGTCTGGAACGACATCGGGGGCCAGCGGCTCACCGCTTACCCGAACGCCGCATCCGGCCCTCACGAGCCGCGCTTGTCCCAGGACCTGCGCACACGCGGCCCGGGGCCCACCCCGACCGTCACCCGTGACATCCCGTTCCGCTTCGGCAGCAAGCCCGGCCAAACCGGAGTCGTGCGCTTGACCGCCCCCGCGAAGGCCCGTGGCAGCGGCCGGCCCCCCACCGTCGTCATGCGCGACGCCTATCCGTTCTACGGATACATCCAGAGCGGCCGGTCGCCCGACCAGCACATGGTGGACGATGCCGTCCACGCCGCGGGCGGCGCGACCGCCGTCGTGTACCACGACCACCCGCGCCAGGGCGGCAACGGCGTCGCCGAGCTGCCCGGTCTCCTGATCGGCGCTGCCGAAGCCCTGACCGAACGCGGCGCGGCGGAGCCCGGACGCATGTTCCTCATGGGCGGCTCGTCCCAGGCGGGCCCGGCCGCCGAAGCCGTCCGGCTGCGTTCGGACTTGTTCCGGGGTGCCGCACTGCGCTCGGTGTTCCTGCGCTTCGACGCCCAGGGACTCTCGCAGGGGATCGGGTTCTGCAACGCCGGCGCCAACTCGTTCGGCCCGGAACTGTCCGCGGCCTGTGCCTACGGGCACATGCGGGACCACGGCATTGTGCGGCACTCCGGGGCACCATCGCCCGTCATACTGTTGAGCTTCGGGATGCAGGACACGCGCACGTACGCGCAGGACCAGACCTTCCCGTACGCGCGCGTCGCGGCCCGCGCCGGCGCGGACGTCCGCCTCATGGAGTTCCCCGGCGGCCACTTCATGCAGTGGGCGGGGCCCCACGGCGGCGCCGAAGCGTTCGCCGGTCAGATCGCCCATGTGGAAGCCGTCCAGGGCGGATTCGCCGGACCGCTCCCACCCCGGCACCTGGCATCGGCCATAGCCGTTACCGCCGGGCGGGGCATGGCCACTCCCCTACCCTCGCCGATGCACCCGGGAATCTCGACGTCGCCCACCCCGGCAACACCGAACAGCGGGGCCGTCACCCGGAGCCCGGGACAGACCCGCACCAAATCCCTCGAACGCGCCTGACCGTCACAGGGCTCGGTCCCGCACGACCCCCTCCACCACGTACCGCACCTGCGACGCGAACAGTGCATCCGCGTCCTGCGCTGTCACACCTTCCGCATCGCCTCCCGGTCCGGCGCCCCGGTGCCGTCCGACGGGCGGCGGTTCGGCGCCCGCTTCCAAGGCCACGAACCCCACCGTCGCCCACGTGATCAGCCGACAGGCGCGCACCGCCTCGTCGGCGGCCAAGCCGTCGCGCCGCATCGCCGCGATGAGCGGCCGGGACGCCTCGACGTATGCCCGGCGGCCCGGCGCCGCGATCAGTCGGCTGTCCCGCACGCACCGCAGGCGCAGCCGCAGTTGCTCGGCCCAGCGGCGGGCGTAGACGTCCCATGTCTCCTCGTCGCCGCACACGGGCGACACATCCGCGAGC
Organism: Uniformispora flossi; assembly: GCF_049534875.1. Classification (NCBI taxonomy): domain Bacteria; kingdom Bacillati; phylum Actinomycetota; class Actinomycetes; order Kitasatosporales; family Streptomycetaceae; genus Uniformispora; species Uniformispora flossi. The sequence continues at coordinate 14,262 of NZ_JBMULZ010000016.1, read as the reverse complement.
AGCCGGTCGGCGACGGCCTCCAGCAGCGCTTCCTTGTTGCCGACCCTGCTGTAGAGCGGCACCGGCGATACGCCGAGCCTGGCGGAGACACTCCGCATGCTGACCGCGCCAAGCCCGTCCTCGAGCAGGATCGCCATCGCCGCATCGACGATCCGCTCCGCATCCAACGCGAACGCGTCGGTTCTGCTCACCCGTCACACCCCCCGAAGCACATGCTTCCCCACGACCCGACGGTCCCCCAACTGTTCCAGCGCATCGGGAAGTTCCTCGAAACGACGAACCGACCCGACCGCCCCGCCCAGCTTTCCCTCCGTCACAAGGCCGCACAACTGCTCGTGGACAAAGTCCAACTCGTGACGCGGAATGCCCCCCGCATACACCCCCACCACCGACGTATTGGCCATCACCAACCGCGCCGTGGGGACCTCCGCCCACGCCCCGCTCGCAAAGCCGACGGCCAGCAACCGGCCACCCCGCGCCAGCGCCCCGGCGGCGTCCTCGGCAGCGGTGCCGCCCACCGGGTCGTAGATCGCGTCGACGCCCCGTCCGCCGGTGAGTTCCCGCAGCGCAGGAGCCAACGGCCCCTCGCGATGGTCGACGACCGCGTCCGCGCCCAGCTCCCGGCAGAACCGCGTCCGCTCGGAGCCGCCGGCCACCGCGATCACGCGCGCCCCGAGTGCCCGCCCGAGCTGCACCGCGGCCATTCCCGTGCCTCCGGCCGCCCCCAGGACGACCAGCCATTCCCCCGGTGCGACCTGCCCGCGGGTCACCAATCCCAGCCACCCGGTGAGATGCGGGATCCAGAATCCGGCGGCGGCCGCGTCGTCGAGACCGGGCGGCCGTGCGAAGGTCGAACCGGCGTACGCCAGACACTCCTCCGCAAACGCCCCGTGCCCGGTCGGAAACGCCGTCACGGCCATGACCTCGGCGCCGACCGCGATATCCACGCCCTCCCCCACCGCCGTCACCACGCCGACGGCTTCCTGCCCGGGGGTGAACGGCACCGCGGGCGTCAGCGGGTACGACCCTCGGCACATCAGCACGTCCGGCAGCCCGATGCCGGCCGCCGCCACCCGCATCCGAATCTGCCCGGGCCCGGGCTCCGGCAGCTCGACCTCGGCCAAGCCCAGCACGTCGCCGGGTTCACCCGGCCCACTCACCCGCCACGCACGCATGCGACCCTCTCCTTCCACCCACGGCCACCACAATCGCCACGGCCTCCGCGACAGCCCGTCCGCCTGGCTGTCCACCGGCTGTCCACCCGGTTCGAGACCACCGGTCGCCGCTACTCCGGCCCGGCGAAATCCCGCGCCATCTCTCCCGGGTACAGCATCCGCGCCACATACCCGAAGTCGCCCGCCGGCGGCGGCAGCGACGATCCGCCGCACACGCCCAGCAACTGCCCCGTGGTCCACGCCGCCTGGTCCGATGCCAGATACACGACCGCCCGCGCGACGTAGGCCGGGTCGCCGAGCGGATCGTCCGCGGCCCCGGACCCGGCCAGCGGCGTCGACGCCCGGATCAGGGCCTGATTCGCGTCACTGGCCGCGGCCGCGGCACCCGCCTCGGTGCGCATCCAGCCCGGCCGCACGCCGTTGACCCGGATCCCGAACCGCCCGAGTTCCGCGGCCGCGCACCGCGTCAGCTCGTCGAGCGCGGCCTTCGACACCGAGTAGGCCACCATGAACGCGACCGGCCGCACGGCCGCGATCGACGAGATCGTGACGATCGACCCGCCCTTGGCCCGCATCGCCCGCGCCGCGCTCTTGATGGTGAGCGCGGTCCCCAGCACGTTGACCCCGATCGGCCCCATCCAGTCGTCGGCAGTCAGGTGCAGCAGCGAACCCGGCCTGGCCACACCCGCATTGGCCACGGCAATGTCCAACGCGCCGTCACGCGAGGCCACGTCGACGGCCGCGGTGATCTGCTCCTCGTCCGTCACATCCGCGGTCGCCGCCCGCAGTTCGCCCCAGCCCGCGGCGACCGACTCGGCGCACGCGTCCGCGAGCATGTCGGCGTCCGGCCCGCAGATCGTCACCACTGCCCCGGCCTCGGCCAAGGCGAACGCAATCGCTTTGCCGATCCCGGTGCCGCCGCCGGTCACCAGCGCGGTACGTCCGTCCAGACGGGGCGTCTGCCCCGCGATGCGACCTGGATCCCCTGCTGCTTCGCTCACCGCGAACCTCCTCGACCGGCCACCGGACCACGGGCAGCGCCGTTCTATCAAGGCGGCCGCGAGCCCGGAACCTCTCGACATCACATCGTGATTACGCTGTAATCCCCGTCCATGGCATGGGATTTCGAGACCGACCCCGAGTTCGCCGCACAGCTCGCCTGGATGCGCGGCTTCGTCGACGACCATCTGATCCCGCTCGAACCCGTCTTCGACGAACTCCCGCCCGACGAGTGGAAGACCGTCAAGAAGCACCTCCAGGACCAGGTCAAGGCGCAGGGCTTGTGGGGCGCGTTCCTCGACCCGAAGCTCGGCGGCCGGGGCTTCGGGCAGCTCAAGCTGGCGCTCATGTCCGAGGTCATCGGGCGCTGCATGATGTCCATGACGATCTTCGGCGTCCAGGCGCCGGACAGCGGCAACATGGAACTGCTGGCCCACGGCGCGACCGAGGCGCAGAAGGAACGCTGGTTGTGGCCCAACCTGCGCGGCGAGATCTCCAGCGCGTTCGCCCTCACCGAGCCGTTCCACGCGGGCGCCGACCCGACGGTGATCGGCACGACGGCGGTGCGCGACGGCGACGACTGGGTGATCAACGGCCACAAGTGGTTCATCACCAACGCCAGCGTCGCCGACTTCGTGCTGGTGTTCGCGGAGACCGACCCGGAGGGGCGTCCGCACCGGCATGCGTCGGTGTTCGTCGTCCCGGCCGGGACGCCCGGTATGGAGATCGTGCGGGACATTCCGACGATGGGGCATCCGGAGCGGTCGTTCGGCCGTCCCGGGAACCACGCGGAGATCGTGTTCCGCGACTGCCGGGTCTCGGGAGATCACCTGATCGGTGGACCCGGGGACGGTTTCGTCCTCGCCCAGCAGCGGCTCGGCGGCGGTCGGATCCACCACGCGATGCGCTGGCTCGGCCAGGCGCAGCGGGCGCTCGACATCATGTGCGAGCGGGCGGTGTCGCGGACGTCGCACGGGCGGACGCTGGGGCAGCACCAGATGGTGCAGGACTACATCGCCGTGTCCCACACGGACATTCAGGCGGCGCGGCTGCTGACGTTCCAGACCGCGTGGCGGATGGACCGGCTGGGTGCGCGGGAGGTGCGTGCCGAGTTGGGCATGGTGAAGGCCCACGTGTCGAAGGTGGTGCTGGCCGTCCTCGACCGGGCGATCCAGGTGTGCGGGGCGCTGGGTTACTCGGCGGATCTGCCGATCGAGTCGTGGTACCGCACGACGCGTTTCGGGTCGATCGGCGACGGTCCGGACGAACTCCACAAGTCGGTGCTGGCCCGCACGCTGCTGGCCCGGCACACGCCGGTCGAGGGGTGGCCGACGGAGCACGTGCCCAGCCGCCGCCCGGCGGCGGAGGCGAAGTGGGCGGAGTTGCGGGCGGCGGCCGGGTTGGCGGCCGGCCGAGCGGCGGCGGGATAGGCGGCCGGCCCAGCGGGGGTGGGGTCGGCGGCCGGCCGAACGGCGGAGGTGATCGGCGGTGGTGATCGGCGATGATGGGCGGCATGACCACCGATCTCGCCACCTTCGCCCACGGCATCTTCGACGCCCAGCCGTTCACCCGTTTCCTGGGTGCGGAGCTGACCGCCGTGGGCCCGGATTCCGCCGAGATCCGGGTGGCCAATCGCCCGGAACTGCACCAGCAGCACGGCTTCGTGCACGGCGGGGTGCTGAGCTATCTCGCCGACAATGCGCTGACGTTCGCGGGCGGGTTGGCGCTCGGCGGGGATGCGTTGACCGCCGAATACAAGATCAACTACGTGAAGCCTGCGGTGGGCGAGACGGTGATCGCCCGGGCCCGCGCCGTCGCCACGACCCGCCGCCAAGCGGTGTGCCAGTGCTCGGTCTTCGTGGTCCGCGACGGGACGGAACACCTTGTCGCGGTGGCCCAGGGCACGATCGTGGCCACGGGGACGAGGCAGGGGGAGGCCTGAGAGCGAAGGGCCGCCCATCGGCTTGGTCAGGGCCGCTCGCTGTGCCAGGCTCCCCTGCCGCCACGGAAGGCGTCGCCGGGGCGCCGGGGCCTGAGGGCCGAACCGGCGGGAGGAAGGGGCGGAGCGGGTGGCGGCCGCGCGCGTGATTCGCGATCGGAGTCCTGAAGGCACCGTCGCCGGCCCCGGCATCGCGTCCTGACCGTCTCCCCCGCCTATCCCGCCTATCCCGCCCAGCCCGCCTACCCCTCCGCGCGTACACGTTCCGCAAGTGGTTCGGCCGCATAAGTGATCCGCGTGACGCCGTCCGCGTGCACGGCGACCGTGGCGCACACGCCGAAGACCTCGCGCAGGATCTCCGGGGTGAGTGCGTCCGGCACCGGTCCGGCCGCGGCGACGCGGCCGTGGTCCAGGACCACGAGCCGGTCGCACGTGCGGGCGGCCAGGTCGAGGTCGTGCAGGACCGCCAGGGTGGTCAGGCCGAGTTCACGGATCAGGGCGAGGAGTTCGAAGCGGGCCCGGATGTCGAGATGGTTGGTCGGTTCGTCGAGGAGCAGCAGGCGGGGTTCCTGAGCGAGGGCGCGGGCGAGCATGACCCGTTGGCGTTCGCCGCCGGAGAGGGAGGTGACCAGCCGGTCGGCGTGGACGTCGGCGCCGGTGCGGCGCAGGGCCGCCTCGACGACGGTGCGGTCGTGGGCGGTGTCGCGGTCGAAGAGGCCGTGGTGCGGTGTCCGTCCGAGCGCGACGGTTTCGGTGACGGTCAGGCCTTCCGGCGGTGCGGTGTCCTGGAGGACGGCGGCTGTGCGGCGCGCCGCGGTGCGGACCGGCAGGGTCCACACGTCGTCGCCGCCGAGCAGCACGGTCCCCGAACTCGGCCGCAGGGCTCGATAGACCGTGCGCAGCAGGGTGGATTTGCCGCTGCCGTTGGGCCCGACCAGGCCGACGACGTCGCCGTCGGCGACCTCGAGGCCGACGGTGTCGAGGACAGGAATGCCGCCGAGGTCGGCGCGGACGGCGGTCAGGGTGAGGTTCATGCGTCCTGTCCCGGTCGGTCGCGGCGGAGCAGCCAGAGCAGCACGGGTGCGCCGACGGCGGCGGTGAACACGCCGAGGGGGATTTCGTTGGGCGTGTCGACGGTGCGCGACATGAGGTCGACGCCGACGAGGTAGATGGCGCCGAGGAGCGCGGACAGCGGCAGGACGCGCCGGTGGTCGGCGCCGAAGGCGAGCCGGACGATGTGCGGGACGAGCAGTCCGACGAACCCGACGCCGCCGGTGACGGCGATGACGACGCCGGTCAGCAGGGCGGATGCGGCGAGCAGCCCGATGCGGAGCCGGTTGACGTCCAGACCGAGGGCGGTGGCTTGTTCCTCGCCGGTGACGAGCGCGTTGAGGCGGCGGCCGAACAGCATGAGGATGCCGGTGACGGCGGCCACGACCACCGAGACGACCCGCAGTTGTTCCCAGCGGGCGCCGGCGACGGAGCCGAGCATCCAGAACATGACCTGCCGCAGTTCGTTCGGGGACGCTTTGAGCTGGAAGTAGCCGGTGGCGGCGGTGAACAGGTAGCCGACGGCGACTCCGGACAGCACCAGGCGCAGCGGCGAGAGCCGCCCGCGGCGCTGTCCGAGGACGAAGACCAGCACGGTGGCCGCGGCGGCCCCCGCGAAGGCGGCCGCCGACACGCCGATGCCGCCCGCGGCGGCTCCCGCGCCGGTCATCACCAGGACCGCGCCGGTGGAGGCGCCCGACGAGATGCCCAGCACGTACGGGTCGGCGAGCGGGTTGCCGACCAGCGCCTGCAGCACGACGCCCGCGACGGCCAGTCCGGCGCCCGCGAGCGCGGCGAGCAGGACGCGGGGGACGCGGAAACGCCACACGATCTGGTCCTGGACGGGGTCGAGTCCGCCGGTCGACCCGGTGAGGTGGCCGGTGACGATCCGCCAACTGTCGCCGAGCGGAATGCGGACCGATCCGACCCCGACCGCCGCCAGCATGACGGCGATGAGCACGGCGGCCAGGACGAGCACACACGGCAGCAGCGGCACACCGTGCAGCGGCGCGGGACGGGGCGGGCGCACGTCCGCCTTCCGCGACACCGTACGCAAGCCGCGGCGCGGCGCCACTTGGGTATCCGAAGTCATCTGTTGTTTCCCGGAGTTCAGAAGGCCTGCGGATGCAGCAGCCGGGCGAGCCGATCCACCCCGGTGGCGTTGTTCGGACCGAGGTAGACCGAGTCGGACAGCACCACGAACGTGTTGTTCCTGGCGGCCTCCCACTGCGGGAACCGGGCGAAGAGTTTGGCGGCGTCGGCGGCCGGGTCCGGGTTCAGGTAGTCGACGATGATCACCGCGTCGACCTGCGCGGCGGCGACCTGCTCCTTGCTGAGGTTCGCGAAGAGTTCCTTCGTCGTGCCGTCGAAGGCGTTGACGCCGCCCGCCTTGCCGATGATGTCGTTCCAGATGCCGTTGGCACCGATCGAACTGAACTCGGCGGAGCCCATGTTCATGCCGGGGATGATGAGCATGACCTTCGGCTTGGACTGCTGCCCGGCCACCTTGGCGGTCACGTCGCCGATCTGCTTCCGCGAGGCGGCGATGAGCTGTTCGGCGCGGTCGCCGACGTCGAAGATGCGGCCGAGGTCGCGCAGCAGGGCGTAGCTGTCCTCGATGGTCTGGGTGCCGTCGATCGAGCCCGGACCGCCGCAGGTCGCGCGGGGAACGTACGTGTTGGCGCCGACCGCGGCGAGGTCGTCGCGCGTCGCGAAGCCGCTGTCGGCCGCGAAGCCGCCGCCGTACGTCGACATGACGAAGTCCGGGCGCTGGGCGAGCATGGCTTCGCGCGGAATGTCCATCATCTCGTTCTTCTTCACCCCGCCGGTCGGCAGCGCGGCGATCGCCTCGGCCCGCCCGGGCTCGTCGGACACGCCGTACGCCTGCGCGTTCGCGACGATCCGGTCACCGAGCCCGAGCGCCAGCATCGACGACACTTCGGCGACGGAACCGCCGCTCATCACCACGACCCGCGACGGAGCCTTGGCGTAGGTGTACGTCTTGCCGCAGTTCTCGATCGTGAGCGGATACGCGGTACGCCCCACCGGTCCCGTATCGGTGTTCGCCGCGGCGGGCTTCGTACCTCCGCTGTCGCTGCCGCACGCCGACACCCCCAGGCAAGCCACCGCGAGTATTGCCGCGGTGAGCATCCGCTTCCGGAACATCCGCACTCCTCGTCGTCGCCGGCGCGCTGGTCCGCGCTCGTGCCCCCTGGTAGTCGGATGCCGGGGCGGCGGAGTTCCCGGCATCCGGCCCCTTTGGTTGGCTGCCGCTCGTTACGGTCGTATCGGGGAGGAGGACGGGGATGTCCGAGGTCGTGGAGGACGACCCGTGGGCGGATTGGCCGGAGCGGTGGGTGGACGGTCCCGGCGACGTTCGTGCCGCCATGAAGGCCGTTCCGCGGAAGGCCATCGACGAGTTGCGCTACGACGCGCTCCCGTGGGCGCGGTTCCCGCACTTCTACGGCCCCGGCGACGAAGTCCCCGGCCTGCTGGCCACTCTGGTCTCCGACCACCCCGACGCCGCCGCGCGTGCGCTGTCGGGGCTGTGGACGCGCTGCATCATCAGGGCAGCACGACCGAAGCAGCGGCTCTGGCGCTGCCGTTTCTGCTCCGGGCGGCGGCGTCGGGGGTGCCGGGTCTGCGCGCGGACGTGCTGACGCTGGTCGCGGTGAGTGCCCGGTGTCAGCACCTTGGCGACTCGACCCGCGACGGACTCCTGCGCGTCGCCGAAGACCGCATGATGATCGGCGCCGTCGGCTGCCCCGTGGACTGGACGCTCCAGGCCGCCCGCACCGTCATCACCGACGACCGGCACCTGCTGCTTCCGCTTCTCGCCGACGCCGACCCGGAAGTCCGCGCCGCGGCTGTGTTCGTCCTGGCGCTCGCGATCGGTGAGACATCCGCGATCGAGTCGGCGCTGCACCGCCGTCTCGGGATGGAGGACGACCCGGCCGCGCAGGCAAGCCTGGTCCTGGCACTCGCCCAACTGGGCCGGGAGCGGCGCGACGAGCGGACGGTCGCGTGGGCGCGGGAGTGGTGGTCGGATCCCGAGCGGCAGCGGCATGTCCGCATCGCCGCGGGGATTGCCTGGCTGTGCCTGGTCGACGAGCCCGCACCCGACGAGCTCCGGGCCTTCCTCACCGATCCGGACACCGCCCGGCACGGGTGTCTATTCCAGTGGGTGCCGTGGTTTCGGCCCGTCGACCCCACCAGCGGATTGCGGCTCTGCGTGCACGACATGCTTGCGCCGCACGCCGCGTGGGATCCGTCGCCGTGGCCCGACTGACCGCGGCGTTCGCACGACGTAGGAGACGCGATGACTTCGACCGGCACACCCGACGGGTTTCTCCCTCGTGAGGACTGGTTGGCGACCTTGCCTCGGCATTACGTCGGGGCGGCGGTGTTGGTGACGGATCCCGCGGGACGGGTGCTGCTGCTCGAAGCGAGCTACCGGGCGGGGTACTTGCTGCCGGGCGGCTGTACGGATCACGGGGAGGATCCGGCCGCGTGTGCGGTGCGGGAGCTGTTCGAGGAGACCGGACTGCGGCTGCCCGTCGGGGCGTTGCTCGATGTCGACTGGCGGCCGGCCGATCCGCGCGAGGACGGGGCGATGGCCGCGCCCGTCCTCCAGTTCGTGTTCGACGGGGGGACGGTGCCCGCGGACACGCCGATTCGGCTGGACGCGGAGTCCTTGTCGTGGCGTTGGGCGACACTCGGCGAAGCGGCGGCCTTGCAGGGCCCGGCCGGGTACGACCGGCTGTGCCGTGCGTATCGGGCGCGGGAGGCAGGGGTGACGGGGTACGGGGTGTCCGCTCGTGGGGCGGCGGATTGACGGCTTGGCTTAACAGCGTCCGAAGACGTGGTTAGGGGTTCCTTGGGGAGCGGGGGAACGGGGTCGGCGGGTCGTAGCGTCGGAGGCACCAGCTCGGTCGCGGCCCGTTCCCCCCGGTCGCGTCGGGACGAATGCCGGGCCGTGTTGCCGACGTTCGCCGGCCCGCAGGTGCGGGCGCGGCGAGGTGACACGTGCCGTTTCCGTCGGAAGGACGCATGGACACGTATCGATGGCCGACCGCGCCGGACGACAGCGGGCGGTCGGACGAGGCGGCCCCTCCCGGTCGCCACCGCCGCCCCACGGCGCGCAGCTCGCGCGGGCGGCATCGGGCCGAGCGCGGGCAACGGATCGGCGTCGCCGGTTCGAGTGGTGTCGACGGGCCGCCGCACCGGCACCGCAAGGAACCGCCGCCGTACCAAGGGAAGGCGGGGCCGCTGGCGGTCGGTGTCGGGCTGGTTGCCGGGCTGGGGCTGGTTGCGGGTCTCGGGGTCGGCGGTCCGGACGGACGGACCACGGGTGACACGGCGCAGGCGAACGCGGCGGCCGGACTCCCGTTCCCGGGTGCGGACGCGGCGGACACGCAGTCCCGGGCGATACCGGTCGGCGGCGGGTCCCGCGTCCCGCAGTCCCGCCCGAATACCCCGAGCGCCCCGAACACCCCGAGCGCCCCGGACACCCGGCTCACCACCAAGCCGGACACCGCGGCACCGAACACCGCGCCCGCGCCGGGCGGTTCGCAGACCCCGGGGCAGCCGGCCGGGCAGCCGTCGACGCAGCCCGCCGACGCGGCGACCGCGGCGCCCTCCACCCCGGAGAAGCCACCCGCGGCTCCCGCCACTCTCCCGGCGGCCGCTCCCCCCGCCACGAAGCCGGCCGCGACTCCCAAGCTCAGCCCCGCCGCCACCCCGAAAACCACCGCGGCGAAGGCTCCGGGCACCACGTCGACCGCCTCGGCTTACGCGCAGCGTGTCGTCGAGTTGGTCAACGTCGAGCGCTCGAAGAACGGGTGCGGCCCGCTGACCGTCAACACGAAGCTCACCGCCGCGGCGCAAGGCCACTCGGACGACATGGCCAAGCGCGGCTACTTCGACCACACCGCGCCGGACGGCTCCGACCCCGGGGACCGTATCGACGCGGCGGGCTATGCGGCGATGTCCTGGGCCGAGAACATCGCCCGCGGCCAGCAGACTCCCGAGGACGTCGTCAAGGCCTGGATGGACAGCCCGGGCCACCGTGCCAACATCCTCCAGTGCCGCTACACGGAGATCGGCGTCGGCGTCACCACGGGCAGCGGCGGGCCGTGGTGGACGCAGAACTTCGGGTCGACAAGCTGAGCCGGAGGGATGAGGTCCGCGTGACCGCAATGGCGGTCGCCCGACTTCACGGGCCCGGCGGCCCGCGCCTTCGACACGTCCGAGAACCGGCGGGGTTCGTCGTCCGGCGCCCATGCGGACGACGAACCACCCGGCCGCCTGGGCGCTATGTGGGGAGTCGTTTCTGCGGGTGGCGGTGGCTCAGGAGCGCGGGGCGAAGGTGTAGGCGACGTGCTCTGCACGGTCCGGCCTTCGTCGAGGCGCACGATCGCGGAGACGAAGGGGGCACCGCCCGGCCCGGCCCGGAGGTCGCCGACGCGGCCCCGACGGCCGTCACCCGCCCCGACGGCCGTCACCGTTCTCGCGCCGCTGCCGAGCCGCCCGCGCAGACACGGCGACGGCTCGGCGGCCGAAGTCCGCGCACGGCTGCGCACGACGCGGATGTCCGCGAGCCGACGTGACGCAGGGCTGGGTCGTGTCCGGTGGATCTTCGGACCCCTCACGGTGTCCGGTGCCGTGCATCCCAAGGCGCAGGCCCGCAGCTCGTACTCGGCCGTACGTGCCAGAGCCTGGAACGCCGCCTTGGGAGAGCCGCCCGGCCCGGATGCGGTGCCGGGGCGCGGCGCCGTGAGGGGTCCGAGGATCCACCGGACACGGCCTGGGGGCGCGGAAAGACGACCGCGAAGGCCGCGGCGGTGCGGGACCAGTACGGGACCAGTGCGGGACCAGGTCGCAGTCCCGTCAGCCGCCCCTCGCGTCCGCAGCCGTCCCCCGTCACCGTTGACGCGCGCCGTCCGGAGGCCGTGCGCTTCCGCTGCTGCTGCTGGGCTCGCCCACCCGACCACCCGCCCGACTCCCAACCGCCCGATCGGCCGCCCGGCCGTTCGGCGTTCCGGCGTCGCCGAGCGGCAGTCGGCCTCCCGGACAACGAGCCGCGCCCCGCACCACCCGCTCAGCCCACACTCGCCCGCACTCACCCCGCCCGCAGCACCCGCCACGGACGGCTGTCCGCCTCCGCCGGCGTCCCGTCGAGGATTGCCGCGGTGCGGGTGGCCGGGGACAGGGTCACCGTGGCCAGACTGGCCCAGCGCTGGCCGGTCGGCTGGGTCGGGTCCGGGAGGCAGGTCACCGGGGGTTCACCGGGGCCGGTCCGCAGCAGGACCGGCAAGTCGGCGGCAGAGGCGGGCGGTTCGGCGGCCGCGAGGCGCGCGGCGACGAAGTCGCGGCGGTCGCCGGAGTCCGGCTGGTAGAGCCAGGTCTTCTCGCCGGCGGCCGGTTCCGGGGTGAGGAAGTGGTTGGTGCGCAGCAGGTAGCCGTTCGCCGGGACGGGGAAGACGCCGACCGGGCTGAGGTCGAGCAGCGCCGCGTCCGCCGTGTCGAAGAGGGCGAAGGAGCCGGAGGAAGCCACCGGAGCCGTCCGGACGATGTCGACCGCTTCGGCGACGCTGCCCGCTTCGCCGAGGACGATCGCGGCGAGGACGTGCATGGGGATGCCGCCGATGCCGTCGCGTTCGTGGCCGAGGATGTTGAAGTGGAGGGCGAGTCCGGCGTCGTTGATGCCGATCTTGCCGAGGATGCCGTCCTCGGTGAGGCCGACGAAGGTGCGGGGGCCGCCGTGCGATTCGAGGGTGTGCCAGTGGGCGGCGAGTTCGACGTGCCAGTCCCACGTCTGGACGCCGAAGGGCCCGTCTCCGCCGGTGCGCACGATGGTGGTGCATTCGCCGGGGGCGATCGTGGTGCTGCCCGCGAGGATTTCGGTGCGGGCGTTGAGCGCGGCGATCTGCCACACGTCGAGGCCCGCGCCGGCCGCGATGCCTTCGATTTCCGCGCGGGCGGCGGGGCGGAACGCGCCGACGGCGTCGAGGGCGCGTTCCGCGTCGGTGCGGATGCGGTCGGGGGTGAGGCCGCCGAGGGTGAAGAAGCGTTCGTAGACGGCGAACGCGGCGGGGATCGCGTCGCGGAGTCGGGCGCCGCGGGCGCGGCCGCGGGCGTGCGGGTCGGCGGCGTCGACGCGGACGTGGGTGCGTTCGGCGGGGCGCCGGCCGGCGAGGAACGCGGCATGGTCGGCGGCGATACCCGCGGCGGCACCGTCGGGGAGGGTGGTCACGGGCGGGCGTCCTTCCGGGAGTGTGCGGTCAGCCGGATCTCGCCGCCGACGACGGTGGCGAGGACGGCGTTGCCGGGCTGCGCGTCGGGCGCCAGGTCGAGGGGGTTGGCGGCGAACACGGTGAGGTCGGCGAGGTAGCCGGGGGCGACGCGGCCGAGGGTGTCGGCGGCGCCGGCGGCGTGGGCCGCGGCGGCGGTCATGCCGGCGTAGGCCTCACGGGCGGTGAGGGCTTGTCCCGGTTGGACGGGCTTGGTGTCGGGTTCTTCGACGGGGCGCCGGAGCTGGCAGTCGGCGAGGCCGACGCGGGGGTCGCCCGGGCCGATGGGCCAGTCGGAGCCGAGGACGACGGTGGCACCGTGGTCGAGGAGGTCGCGGGTGCGCCAGCCGTGCGCGACGCGTTCGGGGCCGATGCGGCGGGACCAGTTGTCGGTGCCGTCGGCGCGTGTGTGGCGGGTGCCGTGCACGGGCTGGAGGCTGGCGACGACGTCGAGTTCGGCGAAGCGGGGCAGGAGGTCGTCGGGGATCGACTCGATGTGCTCGATGCGGTGCGGGGCGGCGGCGACGGGGCCGATCTCGGCGATGACGTCGAGCGCGTGCCGGACGGCTTGGTCGCCGATGGCGTGGGTGGCGGTCGGGATGCCGCGTTCGGTGAAGAACCGCATGGCGGCACGGTACGCGTCGATGTCGCGCCACAGCGGTTCGCGGTTCTCGCCGTGGATGTCGGGGTGGTCGAACCAGGCGGTGCCGTTGTCGGCGGTGCCGTCGAGCATGAACTTGGCGCCTTCGACGTGCCAGCGGCGGCCGCCGCGGCCTTGCAGGTCGGCGACTTCCTGCCACACGTCGGGGCCGGAGTCGGCGGGCACCAGCGGAGAGCAGCGGATCCGCAGCGGCAGGTCGCCGTGTTCTTCGAGGTGCCGGTAGACGTCTTCGGACGGGTCTCCGAAGTCGAGGGCGTGCAGTCCGGTGAGGCCGCTGTCGGCGAGGATGTCGAGCTGGTCGCGGACGTACCCGGCGGCGGTCGGCACGGGTATCTCCGGGTAGTGCGGGAACACCAGGTCCATGGCCTGGAGTTCGACGACGTAGCCGGTGGGTCGGCCGTCCACGCCGACCTCGATCGACGACGCGTCGGTGAAGGTCTCCGCGCCGGTGAGGCCGAGCTGGTCGACGACGGCGGGGCTGACGACGAGGGCGTGCGCGTCGCGGGTCATGAGGGAGATGGGGCGGCCCGGGAAGCGCGCGCCGAAGGCGTCCCCGGTCGGGTCGCCGTCGAAGACGTTCACGTCCAGGTCGTACCCGGTGATCCAGGCCCCGTCGGGCAGTCCGGCGGCGGCCTCGGCCAGGCGGTCGAGGACCTGGCCGAGGGTCGCGGCGCGGGACAGGTCGACGCCGCTGCCGATCGAGATGGACCCCCACACCGGGTGCGCGTGCACGTCGACGAGGCCCGGCAGGACGGTGGCGCCGGGGAATTCGTGGACGGCGGTGTCCGGGCCGCGCAGCGCCGCGACGGAGTCGCGGGTGCCGACGGCGACGATCCGCCCGTCGGCGATCGCGACGGCGTCGGCGGCCGGGCCGGGGACGGTGTCCGCAGGGTGTTCGACGTGGTGGGCGAGCACGATGGCGTCGGCGTACACGGGGGTTCCTTCGGTTCAGCGCGGTACAGGTTCAGCGCGGTACAGGTCGGCGCGGTACCGGTCGGCGGGGTGCCTGCGGAGACGGCGGCGGGGGGGGGGGGGGGGCGCCCCCCCCCCCCCCCCCCCCCCCCGGGGGGGGGGGGGGGGGGGGGGGGCGCCCCCCACAAACCCCCCCCCGCGCGCCAACCCCCCCGGCGGGGGGGATAGAAGAAG